>JAWKQJ010000023.1:0-84339 GCA_041390205.1 Gemmatimonadales bacterium | reverse complement strand
ACGTGATCGCGAGCCGCGGGCGCGGATCGATCCGCGCGTGCAGCTCGCCGATCGACCCGTTCAGGATCTCGCGCCCGCGGTTGATGAGCAGCACCCGGTCGGCCACCCGCTCCACCAGGTCCATCTGGTGCGCGGAGAGGAGAATCGTAGTGCCGGCGTCGCGGATCTCGCGAACCAGGTCCAGGAAGAACTCCTGGCTCAGCGGGTCGAGCCCGGAGAAGGGCTCGTCGAGCACCGCGAGGGTGGGCCGATGGAGCAGCGCCGCGATCAGCTGGACCCGCTGTTGGTTGCCTTTGGACAGCGCGTCGAGCCGCTCATCGACGCGGTCTAGCAGCCCCATCCGCTCCAGCCACTCCAGCGCCCGGCGCCGGGCCTCGTCGTGCCCGAGGCCGCGCAACTGGCCGAAGTAGACCAGCGTCCGCAGGACGGGGATCTCGCGGTAGAGGCCCCGGTCCTCCGGCAGGTAGCCGGTGCGGGCGGGTGGGAGTCTGCCGGAGGTCGCGCCGTCGAGCGAGCTTTCGATCCGGCCCTCGTCCGGCGCGATGATCCCGAGCAGCATCCGCACCACCGTCGTCTTGCCAGCGCCGTTCGGGCCCAGCAGGGCGAAGATCTCTCCGGGGCGAACGTCGAACGACAGCCGGTCGACGACCGGCCGCTCGCCGAAGCTCTTGGTGATCCCATCCAGCCGGAGCAGAGGGCGGGGGGGCGATGTGACCGTCACGGTGCGCTCCGTGGTTGGCGGGGCCGCAACCAAGCTAGCAAGCCGCGCCGGCTGGCGAAACGCACGAGGGATTCGGTCCGTCGTGCTTAGCGGACGTCGCGGCCCGCGGCCGACGGCGTTACACTTGCCAGTCCTCCAGCTTCGACCCGAATCGGCACCCGAGAGAGGTCACCTCCGATGGCCAATCCGTCGCTCCGCGCGAACCGCGCTCTTTCCGCCCTTGCCGCCGCCGCCCTCGCCGGGTGTGGCGGCGGCCCCTCCATCACCGCCGACGCCGACGTCGCCTTCGTCGGTGTGAGTGTGATCCCGATGGACTCCGAGCGGGTTCTCGCCGACCAGACCGTGCTCGTCAAAGGCGACCGGATCGTGGCCGTGGCCCCGTCGGCCGACGTGGCGGTGCCCGAGGGGGCCACCCGCGTCGACGGGGCCGGGAAGTACCTCCTCCCGGGCATCGCCGAGATGCACGGGCACGTCTTCACCACGCCGACGATCACCGTCGAGATCGCCGAGACCTTCCCCGAGCTCTACGTGCTGACGGGGGTCACCACCGTTCGGACCATGGCCGGCACGCCCTGGCAGTTCGAGCTCAAGGCCGCGATCGATTCGGGCCGGATCCTGGGCCCCACGCTCTACACGGCGAGCCCGTCGCTCAACGGCCAGAGCGTCCGCAACGCCGCGCACGGCGACTCCCTGGTGCGGGCCCATCACGCGGCCGGCTACGACCTGCTCAAGGTGCACCCGGGCCTGACCCGTGCCTCCTACGACGCGATCGTCGCCGCGGCGGCCGAGCTCGGGATCCGGGTGGCGGGCCACGTGCCGGCCGACGTCGGCATCCAGCGGGCGCTCGAGGCCAAGCAAGGCGTCGACCACCTCGACGGCTACTACATCGGCACCGGGAGCGACGACGCCAAAATGGCCGAGCTGGCCCGATTCACGGCGGCCCAGGGCGTCTACAACGCGCCGACGATGGATCTCTGGAAGACGCTGCTGGGCGGCTACACCGTCGAGCAGCTCCGGACTCGGCCCGAGCTCCGCTACATGCTGCCGGCGCTGGTGGAGCAGTGGGCCCAGCAGACCACGCAGATGGTCGCCGCCGCCAACCAGGATCCCGCGGCCGCCCAGGCGGAGATCGCCGCGCGGGACCGGATGCTGGTGGCCCTCCACGCCGCCGGGGCCAAGCTGATGCTTGGCTCCGACTCGCCCCAGATCTTCAGCGTGCCGGGCTTCTCGCTGGTGCGCGAGGTCAAGGCGATGGTGAGCGCCGGGCTCTCGCCCTACGCCGTGCTCGAGGCGGCGACCCGGAATTCGGCCGCGTACTTCGGCCACGAGGCGGAGTACGGCACCGTGGAGACGGGCAAGCGCGCCGACCTGATCCTGGCCGAGGGAAATCCGCTCGAGGACATCGCCAATCTGCACCGGCAGGCGGGCGTGATGGTGCGCGGGCGGTGGCTGCCCAAGCAGGAGATCCAGCAGCGCCTCGACGCGATCGCCGCGAAGGTCGGCACCCCCTGATGGGCCGCAGGGCGCGGGCGAGACGCTCGCCCAGGTCGACGCGGCCCGAGCCGCGCGTGTAGATTTCGACCATGGTCACCCTGAAATCTCCTCGCGAGATCGACATCATGGCCCGGGCGGGCGCGATCGTGAATCGCACGCTCGGGCTCTGTCGGGACATGGTCCGGCCGGGCGTCACCACCGAGGACCTCGATCGCGAGGCGGAAGCGTTCATCCGCTCCCATCCGGGCGCGACGCCCTCCTTCAAGGGCCTCTACGGCTTCCCCAAGAGCCTCTGCATCTCGGTCAACGACGAGGTGGTGCACGGGATCCCCTCGCCGAAGCGGGTGCTCCGCGAGGGCAACCTGGTCAGCATCGACTGCGGGGTCTGCATCGAGGGCTTCCACGCCGACTCGGCGATCACCGTGCCGGTGGGCGCGACGGACGCCGAGAGCGAGCGCTTCCTGGAGACCACCCAGCGGGCCCTGGCGGCCGGGATCGAGCAGGCCCGGCTCGGCAACCACGTCGGTGACATCGGGCACGCCATCCAGGCCGTGGTCGAGCGGGAGGGCTACGGCGTGATCCGGGAGCTGGTGGGGCACGGCGTCGGGACCCGGATGCACGAGGACCCCCAGGTCCCCAACCACGGCAAGCCCAAGCGGGGCGAGCGGCTGCTCGAGGGGATGACCATCGCGATCGAGCCGATGATCACGATGGGGGCCGCGAAGACGAAGGTGCTGCCCGACAAGTGGACCGTCGTGACCGCCGACGGCTCGATGGCGGCTCACTTCGAGCACACCATCGCGGTCACCAAGAACGGGCCCAGGATCCTGACCCTGGCCGCCTGAGCGCCGGCCTCAGCCGGTCTCCTCGATCGTCCGCAGCAGCCATTCGTGGATTCGTGGGTTCCCGGCCACCACCGGCGTGTGGGCCGGGCCGATCGGCGCGCCGGCCAGGTCGGTCACCACGCCGCCGGCCTCCCGCACCAGCAGGATCCCGGCGGCCATGTCCCAGGGCGCCAGCACCAGCTCCCAGAAGCCGTCGAAGCGACCGCTCGCCACCCACGCCAGGTCGAGGGCCGCGGAGCCCGCTCGTCGGATCCCCGCCGTCGCCCGGGTGATCGCGGCGAACTGCCGCTGATACCGCTCCAGCAGCTCGAGCCGCTTGAAGGGAAAGCCGGTGCCGATCAGCGCGTGCGCGGGGTCGGCGATCGTGGACACCCTGAGCCGCTCCGCATCGAGCCAGGCGCCGCCTTGTCTCGCGGCCCAATACGCCTGCCCGCGATCGACGTGGTGGACCACGCCGGCCTGGAGCTCGCCGTCAACGGCCGCCGCGATCGAGACCGCGTAGAACGGAAAGCGATGGAGAAAGTTGGTGGTGCCGTCGATCGGGTCGACGATCCAGACCAGACCGTTGCTGGCGAGCTCGGGGGAGAGCTCCTCGCCGACGATGGTCGAGCCGGGCTCGCCGCCCAACAGCACCTCCGCCACCAGCGACTCGGCCCGCCGGTCGCAGTCGGTCACGAAGTCGTTGCGGCCCTTGGGCGCCCAGTCGGCCGGATCGGCGGGTGGGGCCGCCCGGGCCAGGTATCGGGCCGCCTCCAGAGCCGCCTTGCGGGCCAGGTCGGCCAGTCGGATCGCGTCGCTCATGGCCGGAATCATACTCGGAGCTGACGCCTTAAGTCCAAGAGTGGCTTGAGCTTGCCGGTTTGGGCCGAGGCGGCTACCTTGCCCCCTGTCTCAACCGCTTCGAACATGGATCGGGTATTCTCGGGGATTCAGCCGACTGGCGAGCTCCACATCGGCAATTGGCTCGGTGCGGTAAAGAACTGGGCCGAGCTGCAGGACAGCTACGAGTGTCTCTACTGCGCGGTGGACCTCCACGTCCTCACCGTGCGGTACGATCCGTCCGTGCTGGCCGAGCGCACGCGGGAGATGATCGTCGGGCTGCTGGCGGCGGGGATCGACCCGGAGAAGTCGATCGTGTTCGTGCAATCGCACGTTCCGGAGCATGCCCGGCTGCAGTGGTTCTTCACCAACGTGGTGGGGATCGGCGCGCTGGAGCGGATGACCCAGTTCAAGGACAAGTCGCAGCGGATGGAGAGCGTGCCGGCGGGCCTGTTGATGTACCCGGTGCTCCAGGCGGCCGACATCCTGCTCTATCGGGCCCAGAAGGTGCCGGTGGGGGAGGACCAGGTCCAGCATCTGGAGCTCTCGCGGGAGATCGCCCGGAGCTGGAACGCGGCCTACCTGCCCGACGCGCCGGCCCTTGCCGCAGGCGCTGCTCACGCCGGCCAAGCGGATCCTCGGCCTCGACGGCTCGGCCAAGATGTCGAAGAGCCTCGACAACACGATCGGGATCTTCGATTCGCCGGAGCGGATCTGGGAGAAGCTCAGACCGGCCAAGACCGACCCCGCGAGAAAGACCAAGAAGGACCCCGGCACGCCGGAGGTCTGCAACCTCTACGACTACCACAAGTACTTTTCCCCGCCGGAGACGGTGGCCGAGGTGGCTGCCAAGTGCCGGACCGCCGGGTGGGGCTGTCTCGACTGCAAGCGGGTCCTGGCGGACAACATGACCGCGACGCTGGCGCCGATGCGCGCGCGCGGCGCGGAGCTCCACGCCGACCCGGCGCGGGTGGATCGGGTGATCGCCGAGGGCGCCGAGCGCGCGGGCAAGCTGGCGGGGGAGACGATGCGCGAGGTGGAGGATCGGATGGGGTTCCTGCCACGGGCCGGACGTTAGGTGTCGACCGCTCCCATCGAGCGGATCATCAAGGCGGCCGTCGAGCGCGGCGCCTCGGACATCCACATCAAGGCGGGCGACCTGTTCCGGGCCCGGATCGACGGCCGCCTGGTGCCGCTCACCAAGCAGCGGCTCACCCCCGCGCAGACCCGGGCCATCGCCCTCAAGCTGATCCCGAGCGAAGAGGACCGGAAGCGGCTCGACGAGCTGACCGACTACGACTGCTCGTGGGGGCTCCCCGGCTCCGGCCGCTTCCGGGTGAGTCTGCTCCGGCAGCGGAGCTCGGTGATGATCGTGATGCGGGTGATCCCCTTCGCGATCCCCACCATCGAGGAGCTGGGGTTGCCCGAGGCGGTGGCCGGTCTGGCGGAGTCGTCGGCGGGGCTGCTGCTGGTGACCGGCCCGGCGGGGAGCGGCAAGAGCTCGGCCATCGCCGCCCTGCTCGCCCACCTCAACCAGTCGGTCGAGCGGCACGTGGTCACGGTCGAGGACCCGATCGAGTTCCTGCACCGCGACCTGAAGAGCTCGGTGACCCAGCGTGAGGTGGGGATCGACACCGGCTCGGTCGTGGCCGGGGTGCGGGCGGCGATGCGGCACGACCCCGACGTGATCGTGATCGGCGAGATCGCCGACGCCGTCGCGATGGAGACCGCGATGCAGGCGGCCGAGCGGGGGGTGCTGGTGATCGGCGCGATCCACGCCTCGGACACGGTGGCCGCGCTCACTCAGGTGATCGGCTACCTAGGCTCGGGCCGCGACAACGGCCGGGAGCGCGTGGCGGAGGCGCTGCAGGGCGTGGTCGCCCTCCGGCTGGCGCCGCGCGCGGACGGGGAAGGGCGGGTGCCCCTGGTCGAGCTTCTGCTCGCCACCCCGGAGATCCGGGCCGCGATCAAGCGGGCCGACGGCGTGGCCGAGCTGCCGAAGCTGATGGCCGCGGCCGGGAGCCCGATGCAGACCTTCGCCGCCGAGGCGGAGCGCCTGGCGCGCGAAGGCGTCATCGACGAGATCACGCCGCCGGCGCCTGCGCCACGACGCGGCCGCCGAGGGAGGCGTTGATGTTCAGCAGCGAGATCCGCTGTCTGGTGGTGGTCGGCTCCCAGTGGGGCGACGAGGGCAAGGGCAAGCTGGTCGACGTGCTCTCCGAGCGCGCCGATCTGGTGGTCCGCTATCAGGGCGGCGCCAACGCGGGCCACACGGTGGTGATCGGCGACTCGCAGTTCATCGTCCGGCAGATCCCGAGCGGCATCCTCCACCCGAAGGTGACCTGTCTCCTCGGTAACGGCGTGGTGCTCGATCTCGAGGGCTTCTTCGGGGAGCTGGACGGCCTGGCGGAGCGGGGCATCGCGCACGAGGGCAGGGTGCTGGTCTCGGATCGGGCTCACCTGGTGCTGCCCTATCACAAGCTGCTCGACGCAGCGTCGGAGCTGCGTCAGAACATCGGGACCACCCGCCGGGGGATCGGCCCCGCCTATGAGGACAAGTACGGCCGCCGCGGCCTCCGGACGGGCTTCCTCCGCGATCTCGACGGGTTCGAGGCGGCGCTCACCACCCGGATCGAGCGGGCCAACGAGCAGCTGGCGGCGGCCGGGATGAGCGAGCGGGCTTCGCTCGACGAGCACCTCGAGCTGGTGCGACGGATCGCGCCCCGCCTGCTGCCGATGGTCACGGACACCGGCCAGCACCTCGCGGCGGAGCTCAAGCAGGGCCGCCAGGTGCTGCTGGAAGGCGCGCAGGGCGCGCTGCTCGACGTCGACCATGGGACCTACCCGTTCGTCACCTCCTCCAATACGACCGCCGGCGGCGCGGCCGTCGGCGCGGGGATCGGGCCGACCTCGATCGACGGGGTGCTCGGCGTGGTGAAGGCGTACACCACCCGGGTCGGGAACGGCCCGCTGCCGACCCTCGCGGAGCCGGCCCTCGAGGAGGAGCTCCGCAAGGTGGGCCACGAGTTCGGCGCGGTAACCGGCCGGCCGCGTCGTTGCGGCTGGTTCGACGCGGCGGTGGTCCGCTACGCCGCCCGGGTGAACGGCCTCACGGCGCTCGCCGTGACCAAGCTCGACGTGCTGGACGGATTCGCGGAGATCCCGGTCGGGGTGGGATACGAAGTCGACGGCGAGCGCACCAACCAGCTTCCCTCCGAGGTGTCGGGGCTCGAGCGGCTCACGCCGGTGTACGAGTCCGCGCCGGGCTGGCAGGCCAGCACGGCGAAGGCCCGCTCGCTGGCGGAGCTCCCGAAGGCGGCACGGGCCTACCTCGACCGCCTCCAGGAGCTCGCCCAAGTCCCGATCCGCTACGTGAGCGTCGGGACCCGGCGGGATCAAATCATCGACGTCGGTTGACGACTCCAGCGCGACTGCAGTTCCCTGAAGTAGTTGTCGATCCCGGTCTGATTGAGCCAGACCGGATCGAGCTCGTAGTAGCGGCTCTTGATGTAGCGGCCCGTCGTCGGGAAATAGGGCGGCGGGTTGCTGGCGCCGCAGACATCGTAGGAGTGCGCTTCCGCCCAGCCCGACGAGTTACCGCTCGAGAGCCCGTAGTAGGTCCAGTAATCCACCCGCCCCATCGACATCCCGCCTGTGATCCGGATGCAACCCGAGGCCGCGCCGCCGCACTGCTCGCCGGCGATGTTCGGAATGCCGGGGCTCGAGGGGCCCAGGTTGTACCAGGGCATTCCGGTGATGTCGCCCGCCCAGTTATTGAGGGTGAGCAGGAACATGTCGTAGTTCTCGTCCGCCGGGGTGTCGTCCCAGAGGCCGCGATAGGTCCCGGTTCCGGTGGTCGCGCCTACGTTCCGTGAGCGGAACGGAGTCTGCAGGTTGTTGTCCTGGATGATCACGTTGCCGACCGCCAGGGCGCCGAAGATGTCGCCAGTCTCGCTGCAGTCGGTGCCCGGCGTGGTCCAGTAGCGGAAGTCGTCCTGAAGCAGAATGTTGCCCGTCGCGACGACCGACACCCGGCCGCGGAGCCGGCCGCTCAGCGCGACGTCGCCGGTCACGTAGATGACGCCCTTGAAGTTCGGGTTCTTGCCGAGCGGGATCCAGAACTCGGCGTCCCCGCCGGCCGCGATGGTGTTGCGCACCGTGGTGACCGAGCTGTGGGCCCCGAGGCGCCGGCGAATCCACTTGCCGCCGAGCTGGTTGACCGTCGGGAAGCCGGCGTTCACGGCGAGCGAGTCGAGCAGCAACGAGTCGCCGCTCAGCGCGCGATTGAGCCGCGGGTCGCCGCCGAGGAAGCAGCGGTGCCCGGCTGCAATCAGCATGCTGCGTGAGGAGTCCCGCTTGGCAGCGACGGTGCCGACCCACCCGTCGTACCTCGCCATTGCTGTCGTGAACGTGCCGCCGAGGTAGTTGCCGCAGTTTGGTGAAATGAGGTTGGGGTCGTCCGTGATCGTGGCGGTGGTGCCCACGCCGGCCGGCATGCTGTCGAACCGCCGGCCGTTCACGAAGGCGAGCGACCGCTCGTTGACCGCGATGCACCTGAAGACCCGGACGTAGCCCTCGTCCCACTGGATCACGCCGTCGTTGTTCGAGTCGAGCACGGCGAAGTCGAGCCGGGTGCAGGGCCGGTTGGTGCCGGTGTTGCCGCCGGCGATGTCGTAGTCGCCGCCGGGGACGTCGGCGTCGCGGGCGTACTGCTGCATCAGCCCGAGCTGCGCCGGGGTCGGCCAGGCCAGGGCGGAGGCCCCGGTTGTATAGCCCTTCGAAAAGTTGCCCGAGCCCGGGTTGGTGATCGAGCCCACGACGGTCACGGCGCCGGCGAAGCCCACCTTCGGGTTGCTGCACCCGCTCTGCAGCTTGAGCCCGCTGTTCGAGTGGAACGGCCCGCTGATCGACTCGGCGCAACCGTAGACGGCGCCGCCGCTCCAGTTGTCGATCGCCACCGCGAAGCGCGACCACGACTCCTGGGAGAAGAGTCCCCGTCGGGCCGCTACCGCGCCGCGGACGTCGTGGATCACCGAGACGACGCTCATGAAGTTGCTGCCGTACTGTCCCGAGGTCGCCGGGCCGCCGGTGCGGCCGCCGGTGCGGCCGGCGTACACGGTGCGGGTGTAGCCGGGGATGGCCCCGCCCTGCGCGTCCAGGATTGTGCTGACCGGCGCCATGCTGATGTAACCGGTATCGGGCAGGATCGTGTAGACCCGGTTGATCGAGTCGCGTGCGATTTCGATCCCGCCGTCGGCCAACGAGTGGAGGGCCGCCTCTTTCGCGGCAAAGCGGGCCGTGAGGTTGCCGCTGCTCGCGATCATCACGCCACCCATGGCCATCGCGGCGACGGCCAAGGTGATGAGCAACGCGAGGATGAGCGCGATGCCGCGCTCGTTCTTGGTGACCGACTGCATGGGAGCTGCTCCGGTGTGGTGCTGCTTGGGCCACGGCCAGACGGGCCGCGCGTGGGGTCGAACTGCGATCACTCGGCCGCGGGGCCGGGGGGGAGACGAGGGGGACCCGAAGCTCCGAGGTCGATCGTGGCGACTCGGGGCCGACAATCGACGTCCCTCCCCGGCTGGCGGCCGGGGCGGTCGAGTCGATTTGGCAAGGCCCGCCCGACCTCGTGAAGCAAATCGGACGGGCCAGCGAGACTCGGTCGGATCGTCGGCGTTCGGCGTCGTATGGCGTCCTAGCGTGACTGGAGCTCGGCGAAGTAGCTGCCGACTCCGATCTGGTTGAGCCACACGGGATCGAGCTCGTAGTAGCGGCTCTTCACATAGCGGCCCGTGGTCGGGAAGTAGGGCGGCGGATTGCTGGCGCCACAGGGGTCGTAGGCGTGGGCTTCGGCCCACCCCGAGGCATTGGAGTACCCGATCGGCCAGTAGGTCCACCAGTCGAGGTTACCCAGGGCCATGCCGCCACTGATGCGAATGCAACCCGAGGGACCGCCCGCACAACGCTCGCCGGTGATCGTCGGGATCGAGGGACTCGGTGGCCCGGAGTAGACCGGGATGCCCGGGATGTCGCCCCCGTAATTGCCGAGCGCGAGCAGGAACATGTGGTAGCTCTCGTCGGCCGGGGTGTCGTCGTACAGCCCGCGGTAGGTGTTGGCTACCTTGAACGGGGTCTGCAGGTTGTTGTCCTGGATCACGACATTCCCGAAGGCCATTGCGCCGAAGATGTCGCCTGTCTCCGAGCAGTCCGTGCCGGGGGTGGTCCAGTACAGGAAGTCGTCCTGGAGGACCAGGTTGCCGGTCGCCACCACGGAGACCCGGCCGCGGAGTCGCCCGCTGACGGCCACATCGCCGGTGACGTAGATGACGCCCTTGAAGTTGGGGTTCTTGCCGAGCGGGATCCAGTACTCCGCGTCGCCGCCGGCCGCGATGGTGTTGCGGACGGCCGCCACCGACGCGTGGGCGCCGAGGCGTCGCGGCACCCACTGGCCCCCGGTATTCGCCGGGAGCCCGAAGTTGACCGTCGTCGAGTCGGCGAGCAGTGTATCTCCCGTGACCGCGGTGAACAGCCTCGGGTCGCCGCCCAGGAAGCAGCGACGACTTGCGCTAAGGAGCGCGGTGCGCGCCGCGTCGCGCCCTGTGGTTCCGCCTCCCGCGGTGGTGTACTGCTGACGAGCGGACTGGAACACGCCGGCGGCGAACTGTCCACAGTTCGGGCTGACCAGGTTGGGGTCGCTGGTGATGCTCACGCCCGAAATCCCGCCCGGGACGTTGCTCCAGCGACGACCGTTCACGTAGGCGAGCGAGCTGTCGTTCGTCGTGAGGCACCGGAACATCCGGACGTAGCCCTCGTCCCACTCGATCGTGCCGTTGCCGTCGACGTCGAGCACGGCGAAGTCCAGGCGCGTGCAGGGGCGATTGAGCCCGTTGGTCCCACCCGTCAGATCATAGTCCCCGCCGGCGATATCGGCGTCCTGAGCGTACTGTTGCATCAATCCGAGCTGCGCCGGCGTCGGCCAGGCGAGCGGGGCCACGCCGGTCTGGTAACCCTGCATGAAATTCCCGGACGCCACCCGGCTGATCGAGCCGACCACAGACACCGCGCCCGCGAAGTCGACCTTCGGGCTCGAGCAGCCGTTCTGCAGCTGGAGATTGTGGTTCGAGTGGAATGGGCCGCTGATCGACTCGCCGCAGCCGTAGACTACGCCCGAGTTGCTCCACCGGTTGATCGCCACCGCGAAACGCGACCAGGACTCCTGGGTGAAGAGGCCGCGTCGGGCGGCGACCGCACCCCGCGTGTCGTTGATCACCGAGACGATGCTCATGAAGTTGCTGCCGTATTGACCGGCCGTGGCCGGCCCGCCGGTACGGCCCCCAGTCTTGCCGGCGTAGACCGAGCGGGTATAGCCACTGATCGTCGAGCCGAGGGCGTCCTGCATCGCCGCCGCTGGGGCGAGCGTGATGTAGCCCGTGTCCGGCAGCAGGGTGAAGACCCGGTTGATCGAGTCGCGCGCCACTTCGAGTCCGCCGTCGGCGAGCGAATGGAGGGCCGCTTCCTTCGCGGTGAACCGCGCCGTCAGAGTGCCGCTACTCGCGATCATCACACCGCCCATCGCCATCGCCGCCACGGCCAGGGTGATCAACAGCGCCAGGATCAGCGCGACTCCGCGTTCGTTGCGAATCGTCATCGTCTCTCTCCGTCGAGGCGAGGCGTCACCCTACGGGGCCACCACCGAGTTCACCACGGATTGGGTTGAGGTCGACGGGGTGCAATCCTGGGCGGCGATCGCGAAGTCGTACGAAGCGCCGGAGGCGTTGCCCCCGATGGGGATGTTGTACAGCGTGGTGGTGTCGGCCTTGACCAGCATCAGCGGGTCGCGCCACACCGTGGCCGTGTCGTCGCGCTGCCAGAGGATGTACTGGCGAACGTCGTACTCGCCGTTGCCGTGATCCGCCGAGCGAGTCCATGTCAGGTTGATGATCCCGCTGCCCACGACGCTGTCGGGCGTGGCGAGGAAATTTGTGGCCGGGAACGGCGAGCGACCGCAGACGTTTGGCGACGGCAAGCCGTTGTTCGGCACCTGGATCAGCTGGCTGAAGTCTCGGGTCCGCTGGTCGCTGCCGGTCCAGCCATTGGTGACCCGGAGGTTGATCCGGATCGCCCGCACGCTGTCGGGCCGCACCTTGTTGGCGGTGTCGGTCGGGGTGTCGCCCACCTGCGGCCACTGCCGCTTGAGCGGGAGCAGGCCGCCGGACGCGATCACCAGGGTGTCCTGGCCCGTGTTGAGCCGCCGCGCCAGGAAGAACTCGAAGAACGGCCGGCCGGGATAGGCCAGGATGTTCCGCGCGACGATCTCGCCGGCGCTCTCGTTGGTGCGCTCGTAGAGGATGTAGTCGTCGGTCCGGGCGGTACCGGTGTCGGCCGCGAACCAGAAGATTTTGGTCTCGGCCAGGCTCCGGGCGCCGTTCCCCTGGGTGTAGGTCACCGCAGGGTAGGTGTAGGAGGAGTTGGGGATCAGCTGGGCGTTGGCCGCGTCCCAGACCTCGGCGTCGCGCGCCGAGACGCTGGGGTTGAAGTTCACCGCCCAGCGATAGTCGGTGGTGTCGTTCTCGATGAAGTCGGTGTTGAAGGCGACCACGTCGTTGGCGCCGTACACCAGCATCGGCTGCTGCCCCGTGACGCCGGCCCCGAGGGTCCGGAGCACCCGCTCGACCTGGCTCACGCTGTAGCGGGCGTTGGTGAGCAGGTCCATCCGCTCGCTCGAGTTGCGGAAGCTCTTGTTCTGGCTCTGGAAGAAGACCACCGTCGTGCCCATGATCATGCTGAGCACGACCAGGGTGACGAGCAGCTCGACCAGCGAAAAGCCCGCCCGCGCACTCAGCGTGGCCGGGGAGCGACGAAGGGCAAGGGTGGAGCGCATCATGGCCTCGCAATCACGGCGGTGAGCGATACCGTGTCTCTGAGGATCGCGTTGGTGGCGAAGACCCGGACCGTCACGGTGGTGCGGTCGCGGGCCGGCGCGCCGGTCTGATCGCGCGAGACGAAGGTGCGTCGCCGGATGTAGGGATAGCCCGGGAACCCGGTGGTGTCGGCGCCGGCGGTCGAGCCGCCGTAGAGCCCGGTCAGGGAGGTGTAGCGGGGGTCGCCCCGCACCAGCTCCAGGCGCTCCTTGGCGATCGTGGTCATGGTCGAGAGCAGCGTGGCCTTGTTGGTGGCCTTCTGGTAGTTGCCCATGAACTGACCCAGGCTCAGCACCGTGATGCTGAGCAGCACGACCGCGATCAGCACCTCGATCAGGGTGAAGCCCTTGCGGTTCATCGTCAGTTGCCTCGAATCCAGCCGGCGGAGGTGTACTTGTAGGCCACCGCGCGGCCGGTGGCGCGGATGATCTCGAGCGCCCGCGCGTCCGCCGGGCTGCTCAGGTTCTGCGCCCGCTCGGTGTTGAGGAACACCACGCCCGACTGGTCGGCGCTCCCGTCCCGGCGGTAGATGATCTGGGTGAGCTCGGTCGCCGGCGCCGGCGCCGGCAGGTTGGGCGCCGTCACCTGCTCGAAGTTGATGCCGTCGTCGAGCTGCACGACCCGCCGCCGCTCGCCGGCGCCGAAGACCCCGTCGTTGTTGGCGTCCTCGTCGACGATCAGCCGGCGGTTGCCGTGGTCGATCGTGACCTGGACGTTGTGCTGGAGGCTGACGGCGAGCCGCTGGGCGTAGCCCAGCTGAAGGCTCACGTTCCGGACCTCCGCGTTGAGCCGGTACCGCATCCAGTCGAGCCGGGGCAGCGCGAGGCCGGCGATCACGCTCAGGATCACGATCACCCAGAGCAGCTCGCCAAGCGTATAACCTCGCCGGTTTCTAATTGGTGCAACCCACTGCATCTTTCCGTCCCCTGGCTCAAGAGTCGTGCGTCGGCGCTCACCTCGACGGGATGACTTCTGTGCGACCCCCGGAAAGGGGCAAGCTCCAAGCCAGCCGGGGCCGTTTACGTAACTGGTTGTTGGAGTGGACAATTGCCGCTGGCGCGGAGGCGCGTTTTCGGTCGTCGGCGGGTTCTGGACTCGCAAAGTGCGACAACGCAATGTCTTGCGTGCCCCGTCCAGGCGGACGACAGTTGGCCCGATTGGCGTTGCCGCCGCTCTGCTTGGGACGGGACCGAAACCCGGATCCCCCTGGCGAACCGGTTCTGGAGGGCGATGTTTGCAAGGGGCGGTCCACGCCGTGAGCGGGCGGCGCGCGGGACGGTCCGCTGGGCTCTCACCGAAGACGATGGGACGATCGTTGGCTCCTCCGAAACGCGATGCCGGGTTCACCTTGATCGAGGTCGTGCTGGTCACGGCCCTGATCGGCGTGCTCGCGTTGATGGCCTTCCCCCGGGTCGAGCGCGTGCTGACCAGGCGCGACCTGGCCGGCGCGCGGGACGGGATGCACGCGCTCTACCACCGGGCCAGGGCCGCCGCGATTCAGGCCCGTCGTCCGGTCACCCTGTCGGTCGACTCGACCATCGTTGCGGCGACGATCGTTCGGCGGGACGGCACCCTCGACGTCGTGGCGACCGTTCCCGTCGCGGCCAGCTTCGGAGTGGCGGCCTCGAGCTCGGCCGACTCCCTCACCATCCAACCCACCGGATTGATCGCGAGCGGAACGCCCTTCACCGTCTGGCTCCGCAAAGCGGGCCAGGCCGACAGCGTCCTGATCACCGGCTACGGGAGGATCCAGTGAGCCGGAGCGGGTTCTCGCTGATCGAAGTGATGGTCGCGGTCACGGTGCTGGCGGTCGGGATCCTGCTCCTCGCCGGCGGGTCGGTCTACGTCACCCGCGATCTGGTCGGCAGCCGGCTCACCACGGTCGCGATGGGTCTGGCCCAGTCGCGCCTCGACGATCTCCGGATGTGGGCCGCGGCCCGCAACCCGGCCTGCAGCGCCACCCAGTTCAGCAGCTCGCCCGGTCCGCTGGTGCAGCAGGGGATCGCGATCACCTGGGAAGTGCCGACCGCGGGCTCGATTCGGACCATCCGGGTCATGGCCCGCTACCGCGAGCCGGGTGGCCGGACCACGGTCGACACCCTGGTCGGGGTGATCCAGTGCTGAGCCGCCGGGGCTTCACGCTGATCGAGCTGGTGGTGAGCCTGTTCGTGCTGGGTCTGGTCGGGATCGCGACGACCCGGGTGCTCCGCTCGCTCTTCAACGCCTCCGGCGCCCAGATCGCCATCGCCAACACCCAGGGCGTGATGCGGACGGCGGCTCTGGCGCTGCCCCAGGACCTCCGGGAGATCGGCTACGACACGATTCCGGCCACCGGCGCCGTCGACTCCGACCTGCTCGCGATCGGCTACCGGCGGCTCACCTTCCGGGCCATGCGGGGTCTCGGGGTCACCTGCGGAACCCCGACGCTCACCGAGTTCCGGATCCGGGCCCCGGCCATCGGGCTCCGCGATCCGCAGCCGACCGACGGCTTCCTGCTCTTCCTCGAGAGCGACCCCAACCTCGCGGCGGACGATCAGTGGGTGTCGCTGAGCGTGGCCTCGATCGACTACGCCAGCAGCTGCGGCGGCGAGCCGGCGATCGCGCTCCACCTGGCCGCGCCGCCGATCGTGAATCCGGCGGCGTCGCAGCCGATGGCGCTGAGCCAGCACTTCGTCGGCGGCCCGGTGCGCTGGTTCGAGCGGATCGAGTACGGGCCCCACCGCGACCCCTCGACCGGGCAGGCCTTCCTCGGCGTCCGCTCGGTGAGTCTCGGCCAGACGGAGCTCTCGCCCCTGATCGGCCCCTTTCCCGACACGACCTCCTTCCTCTTCGAGTACATCGGGACCGGCGGACCGATCAGCCCGCCCGGACCGCCCAGCGCGGTCCGCACGGTGGTGCTGGTCCTGAACGGGCAGACCGAGCCGGTCTCGCTCGCGGGCGGCACGGATCGGAACCCGGTCCCGAGCGTCGTGGTGGCGCGGGTCGCTCTCCGGAACGCGCTCCGACCATGAGCGCCGGGCGTTCCGTCCTGTCCAGCGAGCGCGGGGTGGCCATGGTGCTCGCGCTCTTCGCGCTGATCACGCTGGGCGCCCTGGTCTCGGCCGCGGTGCTGGTGACCCGGCTCGATCGGACCACGGCGCACAACACGGTCTATGCCGCCGAGGCGCAGAGCGCGGCGGAGGCGGGGCTCACCTCCCTGGCCGCGGCCTGGACGCCCTCCCTGGCGATGACGATTCCGATCTGGGACGGCACCCCGTACACCGAGTGGGGCGGCGGGACCCAGGCGCTCGGCGGCAACCCGCTGATCGTCCACGTGGACAGCGTCCGCCGGCTGAACCGTCAGCTCTTCCTGATCCGCTCGATCGGCCGGCGGCTGGACGCGGGCGGCGGGGTGCTGGCCGAGCTCGAGGTGGGGCAGCTGGTGCGGACGGTTCAGCCCACGGTGGGAGTGAATGCCGCGCTGACGGTGATCGATCCGCTCAGCCTGAGCGGCGACGCGTTCCTGGTCTCGGGGATCAACAGCCTTCCGCCGTTCTGGTCGCCGGCGGAGTGCGACCCGATCGACCCGGGCGGAGTCGACGACCTGGTCGGCATCAGGAGCGCCAACGCCACCGGCGTGCAGCCCGGCGACGTCGACAACGTGTTCGGTTTCCCGAGCCGCGACGCCGCCTTCGACCCGTCGATCACCTCGGCCACCTTCACCAACTTCCTCGATTTCACCTATCTGTCGCTGGCCGCGCAGCCGGGGGTGAAGGCCCTGGCGGGCGGAGCCCCGATCGCCGGGGTCGGTCCCGTCGTCGACGCGCTGGGCCATTGCGACCAGACGGCCGCGCTCAACTTCGGCGAGCCGTGGCGCAATCCGCCGGCCGGCGCCACGGTGCTCGCCTGCGTGGACTACCGCCCGGTGGTTCACGGGATCGGGCTCACCACCCAGTTCGCGCCGGGCACGCGGGGGCAGGGCATCCTGCTGGTCGACGGCAACCTCGACCTCACCGGCGGCTTCGAGTGGGTGGGCCTGGTGATCGTCCGCGGGCGGATTCGGGTCTCCGGCACCGGGAACAGCATCTACGGCGCGGTCCTGGCGGGCGGCGGCAACCTCACCACCGCGGCCGCGGGCGCCGACGTCGACCTCCGCTATTCCGCCTGCGCCGTCGAGCGGGCGCTCGGCGGCGCCACCCAGGTCCGCCCGCTCGGCCAGCGCAGCTGGTTCCAGATCTACTGATTTCTTGCCAGCGGCAGAGCGGGTGGTCAGATTCCGCCCCTCACCCGCCGACCCCCGCCGGGTGCCGAGCCCGCTACCCCCGAACGACCTCATGGCCACCCAGACCTTGATGGACAAGCTGGTTTCCCTCGCCAAGCGCCGCGGCTTCGTGTTCCAGTCGTCGGAGATCTACGGCGGCGTCGGCTCGGTGTGGGACTACGGGCCGCTCGGCGTGGAGCTCAAGCGCAACGTCAAGGAGCGCTGGTGGCACGCGATGGTGCGGGCCCGCACCGACATCGAGGGCCTCGACGCCGCGATCCTGATGCATCCCAAGGTGTGGGAGGCGTCCGGCCACGTCTCGGGCTTCACCGATCCGCTGGTGGATTGCCGGACCTGCAAGGCTCGCTTCCGGGCCGATCAGCTCGCGAGCACCGCCTGCCCGCAGAAGCCGTCGAAGCACCCCGGCGAGCACGGCACCTGCGACCTCACCGAGCCGCGCCAGTTCAACCTGATGTTCAAGACCTTCATGGGACCGGTCGAGGACGCGGCCGCGGTGGTCTACCTCCGCCCGGAGACGGCGCAGGGCATCTACGTCAACTATCTCAACGTCCTCAACAGCTCACGCCAGAAGATCCCGTTCGGGATCGCCCAGATCGGGAAGGCGTTCCGGAACGAGATCACCCCCGGCAACTTCATCTTCCGGACCCGCGAGTTCGAGCAGATGGAGATGCAGTTCTTCGTGAAGCCCGGGACCGACGAAGAGTGGTTCGAGCGCTGGCGCGGCCTCCGGATGGCGTGGCACCACGAGATCGGGCTCGACCCGGCCAAGCTCCGCTGGCACCAGCACGGGCCGGACGAGCTGGCGCACTACGCCCGGGCCGCCTACGACATCGAGTACGAGTTCCCCTTCGGCTGGCAGGAGATCGAGGGCGTCCACAACCGGACCGACTTCGACCTGAGCCGGCATCAGGCGACCTCGGGCAAGAAGCTCGAGTACTTCGAGCAGGCCTCCGGTCAGCGGTACCTGCCGTACATCATCGAGACCTCGGCCGGCGCGGACCGGGTCACCCTCACTCTGCTCGCGGATGCCTACCACGAGGAGACCGTCGAGGGCGAGACCCGCGTCGTGATGCGTTTCCACCCGACGATCGCGCCGATCAAGGCCGCCGTGTTCCCGCTGGTCAACAAGGACGGGATGCCCGAGCTCGCCACCGAGCTCTTCAACGACCTGCGCCGCCACCTCCCCTGTTTCTTCGACGACAGCGGAGCGATCGGTCGCCGCTATCGCCGGATGGACGAGGTGGGCACGCCGTTCTGCATCACGGTCGACGGCCAGACCGCCGAAGACCGTCAGGTCACCATCCGCAATCGCGACACCATGCAGCAGGAGCGGGTGGGGCTCGACCTGGTGCGCGCCTACCTGACCGAGCGGCTCACCTGAGGGGCGGCCCGTCCGATGCGCCAGGCCGACTTCGAGGCGATGGTGCGGAGGATGGCCGCGGAAGTCCCGGAGGAGTTCCTCGACGGGGTCGCGGAGATCTCGGTGTCCCCCAAGGCTTCCGCCCATCCCGACCGCCCGGACATCTACACCCTCGGTGAGTGCATCCCGCTCCCGGCCACCGACGACGCGCCCGGCAGCGTGCAGAGCCGGGTCGTCCTCTACTACGGGTCGTTCAAGGCGGTCGCCCGTGACCATCCCGAGTTCGATTGGCGGGAGGAGGCGTGGGAGACCCTGACCCACGAGATCCGGCACCATGTCGAGTGGCGGGCCCGGGCGCCGGATCTCGAGGCCCTCGACGAGGCGGTCGAGCAGAATTACGCCCGGCACGACGGCGACGCGTTCGACCCCGAGTTCTACCGTGCCGGGGAGCGCCTGGCGGACGGGCTGTTTCGGGTCGAGGACGATTACTTTGTCGAGTTGCCGCGGGTCCGCGGGACCGGGAGCGTCGCCTTCCGCTGGGCCGGCGACCGGTACCGGCTCCTGCTGCCGGAAGAGGTCCGGGGGCCGGCGTTCATCACGGTCACGGGGGTGGCCGAGCCGCCGGCGGGCGAGCTGGTGGCGGTCCTCCCGGTCCGGGGCGGCTGGCGGGCGCTCCTGGACCGCCGTGCGGCGATGACGCTGGATCTGGTGGCCGAGCGATGGCCGGAGTAGCGAGGTGAGGATGGTGCTCGAGCTGTTGACGATCGGATGGGCGCTCTCCGGCTGGACGCCGGCGGCTCCGCCGCGCCCCGCCGAGTATCTGGTGGGCGTGGTGAGCGAGTCGGGCGACGTGGTCACCTGGCTCCGGCCCGAGGGGGCCACCCTGGTGGTCGACCGGGTCGTGCCGGTCGGCGTGATGCCGGCCGACGTCGACGGGCCCCACAACATCGCCGTGATGCCCGACCAGGGCTCCTACCTCGTCACCATCGCGCACGGCGTACCGTTCGGCTCGCTCTGGCGCTTCGACGCGGCCACCGACTCGGTGCTCGGCCGCGCCACGGTCGAGCTCTTTCCCACCACCATCGCGGTGTCGCCGAACGGCGAGTTCGCCCTGGTGGCCAACTCCGACTTCCACGGCGAGCGCCCCCGCATCAACGTGGTCTCCGTCGTCTATCTGCCCGCGATGGCCAAGGTCACGGACCTGCCCGCGTGCGACATGCCGCACGGAGTGAAGGTCAATCACGCCGGGACCCACGCCTACGTCTCCTGCATGCACTCCGACGAGCTGCTCGAGATCGATCTCGGCACCCTGGGAATCACCCGGCGGGTTCGGATCGGGTCGGGGCACGCCGGGGCGGAAAGCCATGGGGGCCACGCCAGCGACGGCGGGGCGCCCGCAGAGGAGTGCCAGGGCACCTACGTCTCCGTCTCCCCGGACGACCGGACCCTCTACGTGGCCTGCAACTACGGCAACTCGCTCCAGGTCTGGGACGCCGAGTCGCTCACCCTGCGGAAGACGATTCCCGTCGGGACGGGCGCCTACAACGTCGAGCCGTCGCCGGACGGCGCGCTGGTGATCGTCACCAACAAGAAGGACCAGAGCGTGAGCCTGATCGACGCGAAGGCGCTCGCGGAGGTCGCCCGGGTCAAGACCACGAAGAAGATCGTCCATGGCGTCGCCTACTCGCCCGACGGGCGATACGCTTACGTCTCCCAGGAGTCGATCGGCGCCGATCCGGGCGCGATCGACGTGATCGACCTGGCCACCCGCAAGACCGCGAGCTCCGTCGCGATCCCGGCCCAGCCGACCGGGATCACCGTCATGCGGACCACCGCCACCAATCGGCCCTGAGCCCGAACGAAACAGAGAGAGCCATCGAGATGACTCACGAGACCGTCACCACCCTGGCGCCCGACGAGGTGATCGCCCGGGCCAAGGCGTTCTTCGCGAACCGGGTGCCGCACCAGGCGGCCTACCCGGAGCGAGAGGGCCCCGCCTTCCTGATGCTCCGGGGGCAGGGCGGGGAGGAGATCGCGCTGGCGATCCTCCCGGCCGACACCGGCCACCGGATCCGCGCCTCGACGCTGCTCTTCGATCAGTCGGTCGAGCGGTTCCTTTCCACCCTTCCCCAGCCGGCGGCCGTATGAGCGAGCTTCCCGTGCGGGTGATGGTGCTCGACACCTGGGACGAGATCCCGTTCGCGGTGAGTCCCGAGCTCCCCATCGTCGAGCTCAAGCGGCAGGCCCTCGCGGCCGCCAAGGTGCGCCGCCCGGCCGAGCGCTACGAGGTCAAGTTCCGCGGCGCGGTCGTTCCCGAGGGCGACGCCACGGTGGCCGGGGTCGGCTTGGTTCCCAACAGTCAGGTCATCGTCCTTCCGAGTCGGCGCCGGCCGGTACGTTGACCGGTAGGATCTCGGGCGCGCTCGCCCCGGTCTTCTCCCAGCCGAGCTGCCTCGAGCACGATACCGGTCCCCGCCATCCCGAGTCCGCGGCGCGCCTCCGAGCCGTGCGGGAGGCGGTCGCCGCGGCCGACCCGGCGGCCCTCCGTGACGTCGGACCCGCCAATCTCGACTCGATCGAGCGGGTGCATCCGAGGGACTACCTGGAGCGGCTCCAGGCGGTGGCCGTCGAGGGCGGCGGCCGGCTGGACCCCGACACCGTGATGAGCGCGGCCAGCTGGGAGGCGGCGCTCGGCGCGGCCGGCGCGGCGCTGGCCGCGATGGACTCCGCTTTGGCCGGCACGCCGGCCTTCGCCGCGGTGCGTCCGCCCGGTCACCACGCGCTGGCCGATCGCGCGATGGGCTTCTGCCTGATCTCGAACGTGGTGGTCGCGGCGCGCGAGGCGCTGGCCCGTGGCAACCAGCGGGTGCTGATCCTCGACTGGGACGTACACCACGGCAACGGCACCCAGGCCCTGGTCGAGCGCGAGCCGGCGATCCGCTTCCTCTCGATGCACCAGTGGCCCCACTGGCCCTTCAGCGGCTCCGCCGACGAGCGGGGGGTGGGGAACGTCTGGAATCTGCCGATGCGGGCCGGTCTCCCGCCGGAGCGGTATCTCGAGGCCTTCTGGGGCGGGGTCGAGACGGCCACGCGGGATGGGGCCCCCGACCTGATTCTCGTCTCCTCCGGCTTCGACTCGATGCAGGGCGACCTGCTCGGCGGCTTCACGCTGGAGCCGGAGCATTACGTCGAGTGGGTCGACCGGTTGCGCGAGCGCTTCCCGGCCACGCCCCTCGCGGCGGTCCTCGAAGGGGGCTACGTGCCGCGGCGGGTCGCGGCGGGCGTGGTCGCTGTCGCGAGCGCCCTTGGCTGAGGCTGGCTCGCGGCGGATGTGACCACCGGCTGAGCATCGTCGCGGCCACCAGGCCCGCCGGAGCCGGCTTCCGGGTGGCGCTCGCAGGCGCCCCCGCCGAGACCGGGCACGCCGCCGTTTGACCGAGAGTTGCGCGGCTGCTAGCTTCCGCCTCGAAATTTTGTATACAAATCTCCGACCCGACCTCGAGGCGTTCTCAGTGTCCAATCGACTCCGGATCCAGGCCGAAATCCTCACCCTGCGCACCAAGCACCCGTTCAAGATCGCGCGGGGGCACCAGGACAGCTATCGCACGGTGATGGTGCGGGTGACCGACTCCGACGGGGTGGAGGGCTGGGGCGAGGCCGCGCCGCAGCGGTTCTACGGCGAGACCCCCGAGTCGGCCCTCGCGGCACTCGACGTCTACGCCACGGTGATGCCGGAGACGCCCTTCCACCTCGAGGACGCCGAGGCCGCGATGCGGACCGCGATGGTGGGCAACAACGCCGCCCGGGCGGCCCTCTCCACCGCGCTCCACGATCTGGTCGGGAAGCGGCTCGGCGTGCCGCTCTGGAAACTCTGGGGGCTCGACGCGGCCAAGGCGCCGCTCTCGACCTTCACCATCGGGATCGACACGCCGGACATGATCCGGAAGAAGGTCAAGGAGGCCGAGCAGTATCCGGTGCTCAAGGTGAAGCTCGGGCTCGACAACGACCGCGAGATCCTGTCCGCGATTCGGGACGTGACCGACCGCGAGCTGCGGGTCGACGCCAACTGCGGCTGGACAGCCAAGCAGGCGATTCGGATGCTCCCGGTGCTGGAGGAGTTCGGAGTCACCGTCCTGGAGCAGCCGCTCGACCCGCGCGATCTCGACGGTCTGGCCGCCGTGTCGCGCGCTTCGCGGATCCCGGTGGTGGTCGACGAGAGCTGTCTGGTCGCGGCGGACATCCCGGGGCTGGTCGGGCTGGTCGACGGGATCAACATCAAGCTGGCCAAGACCGGCAGCCTCCGCGAGGCGATCAAGATGGTCGCCATCGCCCGGGCCAACCACATGATGGTGATGGTCGGCTGCATGATCGAGAGCTCGATCGGGATCACCGCGATGGCGCACCTCACGCCGCTCGTCGACATCGCGGACCTCGACGGCGCCGCGCTCCTCGCCGAGGATCCCTACGTCGGCGCGACGATCGCCAACGGCCAGATCCGGCTGCCCGACGGTCCCGGGCTCGGGGTGAGGCCGCGCTCGGGGTAAGATTCCCGGCGTGAGCACCTTCGCCGGCGTCGCGCTGCCCCTCCCAATCGACGGTCACTACACCTACGCGGTTCCCGAGACGCTGGCGGATCGGGTGGTCGCCGGCGCCCGGGTGGTGGTGCCGGTCCGCCGGCGCGAGATGGTCGGGATCGTGGTCGAGCCCGGGGTCGAGCCGCCCGAAGTCGAAGCCAAGCCCATCCTGGCCGCGCCCGACCCGGACCCGGCGCTCTCCAGCACGCTGCTCCAGACGGCCGCCTGGGTCGCGGGCTACTACGGCGCGCCGATCGGGCTCTCCATCAAGGCGATGCTTCCCGCCCCGCTGTGGGGCGAGTCGGAGGTCATCCTCGAGTCGACCGGGAGCGGCGCCTCGCTCGGGGGCACGGCCGGCGACCTGTTGCACTGGCTCGATCGGCGGGGCGGCCGCGCCACCATCCGGACCGCCAGTCGGGCGCTCGGCGGACGCTCGCTCTGGGCGGTCGCCGATCGGCTGATCCGGGTCGGCGCGCTCCGACTCGAGACCCGTCCCGCGCCGACCAAGGGCGGGCGCGCCAGTGACCGGGGCGTGGCCCTGGCGGGAGAGCGGTTGACCCTGCTCGAGCGGGAGGAGCGCTTCGCCCGGAAGCCGGCCCAGCGGCGACTCTACGAGGCGCTGGAGCAGACCACCGGTCCGATTCCGCTCAAGTCGCTCGCGGAGCGCGCCGGCGCCGGGCGCGGCGCCGTCACCGCCCTGGTGAGCGCGGGTCTCGCCGAGCTGGTCGAGGTCGAGCGGCTCCGGGATCCCTTCGGCGAGCTGGACGTCTCGGCCCCACCCCCATCGTTGTCGGACGACCAGCGGCGCGCGGTCGAAGCGATCTCGACCCTCGAGCCCGGCAGCGGCGCGCTCGTCTTCGGGGTGACCGGGAGCGGGAAGACTCTCGTCTACCTCGAGGCGATCCGCCGGGGTCTCGAGTTCGGTCGCGGGGCGATCGTGCTGGTGCCGGAGATCGGACTCACGCCGCAGACCGTCGCGCGGGTCCGCGGTCATTTCGGAGACGACGTCGCCGTGCTCCACTCCGGCTTGAGCGACGGCGAGCGCGCTGACGCCTGGTGGATGCTCCGGAGCGGGCGCCGCCGGGTCGCGGTGGGGCCGCGTTCGGCGGTCTTCGCGCCGGTCGAGTCACTCGGCTTCCTGGTGGTCGACGAGGAGCACGAGTCCACCTACAAGAACGGCGAGAGCCCGCGCTACCACGCGCGCGACGTAGCGCGGGTTCGTTGCCGACTCGACGGTGCGCGGCTGGTGCTGGGGAGCGCCACGCCGGCGCTCGAGACCGCCGCGAGCGTCGGCGAGCGCCTCTCGCTGGTCAGACTGCCGAGCCGAGTCGGTTCGCGTCCCTTGCCGCCGGTCGAGCTGGTGGACCTGCGGACCGCCCCTCGGGTCCGCGGGATCGGGAGCGTGCCTTGGAGCGAGGCCCTCGACCAGGGGATCGGCGCGACGCTCGGACGCCGGGAGCAGATCCTCCTCCTGCTCAACCGGCGCGGCTACTCGGCCCATCAGTTCTGCCCGGCCTGCGGACACGTGGCCACCTGTCCCCGGTGCAGCATCTCGCTGACCGTGCATCGCAGCCCTGCGGCCCTGAAGTGCCACTACTGCGGGCACACCGATGCGCTCGCCGAGGCCTGCGCGGCCTGCGGGCACGAGCTGCTCCGGGCCCGCGGGGTGGGCACTCAACAGGTCGAGCAGGTGGTCGCGGAGCGCTTTCCCGAAGCGCGAATCGCTCGCATGGATCTCGACACGACCGGGACCAAGTGGTCGCACCACCGGATCCTCGATCGGGTCGCCAAGGGCGAGATCGACGTGCTCGTCGGCACCCAGATGGTCGCCAAGGGGATCGACTTCCCCAACGTGACCCTGGTCGGCGTGGTCGACGCCGACACCGCGCTCCACCTGCCGGACTTCCGCGCCGCCGAGCGGACCTTTCAGCTGATCACCCAGGTGGCGGGGCGGGCGGGGCGCGGGCCGAAGGGCGGGCGGGTGCTGGTGCAGACCAGGAGCCCCGAGCACCACGCTCTCGAGCTGGCCCGCCGGCACGACACGGAGGCGTTCTGGGACGCGGAGCTCGCGCTCAGACAGGAGCCCGCGTATCCCCCCTGGACCTCGCTGGTGAACCTGGTGATCTCGGGGACCCGGGAGCCCGCGGTGAGCCGGGAGAGCGCGCGAGTCGCCGACTGGCTCGGCGAGCGGTCGCGGCGCGCGACCTCGACGTCCGGGTGATCGGGCCGGCGCCCTGTCCGGTCTCTCGGCTCAAGGACCGCTACCGCTGGCACGTGCTGCTCAAGGGGCCGAGCGAGGCGCTCGGGCGGATCACCCGGTATGCCGCGCCGCGGTTGGGTCGGGGCGCCGAGCTCCGGGTGGCGATCGACCGCGACCCTGTCTCCCTGCTCTGATCGGGCTCGGGTCAGCGCCCCGCCGCCGCGACCTCCATCCCGACCACCAGCCAACGCCCTGCCGCCGGCTCGAACACCCGGCCGCCGAACCCATTGACGGTGACCGACCCGACGTAGCGCCGGTCGAACAGATTCTGGATCGAGAGGAAAGGGGCGAGCGAGAGCCCCGCGCGAGTGACCAGGCGGGTCGCGGCCCGCAGGTTGGTGACGCCGGCACCCCAGCCGTCCACGACGATCGCGTTGTCGTCGTCGGCGGCCTGGCTCGAGGAGAGCTGTTGCTCCAGCTCCAGCTGGGTTCGGCCGAAGCTGGCGATCAGCGCGAGGCGGGCGGTGTGGCGGGGAATGCCCGGGACCCGGTTGCCGTCGAGCGTGTCCACCGCCGTGCCGTCGCGCAGCCGATAGTCGAGGAACCGGCTCGCCGTGAGGCCGTAGCTCGCGTGGCCGCGGAGCCAGCCGGCCAGCGGACCGGCGACGGCGGCTTCGAGGCCCTCGTGGCGGAGCCGGCCCGCGTTCTCGAAGTAGGCCCGGCCGTCGGTCTCCCGTGCCTGGACGATCGCCCGCCGGACCACCGTGCGATACGCCACCACGCTCCAATGCACTGAGCCGCCGCCGCGGAGCCCGGTCTCGAGACTGGTGGCCCGCTGCGGGTCGAGGCCCTGATTGAAGCCCGCCCCGCCGTCCGGACGATTGGCCAGCTCCGTGGTGGTCGGCGTCTCGAAGGCCGACGACACGGCCGCCCAGGCCACCCCGATCGGCAGAGTCAGGCTCGCGCCGAGGGAGCCGCTCAGCGCGGCCATCGAGCGCTCGCCGCTGTCGTCGGACCCGTCGCTCAGGAGACGATCGCTCGTGGCGAAGCGCAGACGGTCGACCCGGATCGCGCCGGTGAGCTCGACCCGGTCGGAGGGCTCGAGTCGGAGGTTCAGGAACGGGCCGATCTCGGTGGCGGTCTCCCGCTGGTCGACCAGGATCGTGTCGGTCGGCAGGCCGGCGTCGGAGCGGCGGTTGACGCGAACGTCCCGCATGGTCTGGAGCTCGAGCCCGCCGCCGATCCGGCCCCGGCCTCCGAGCGGCGTCTCGAGCAGCAGCCGGCCGCCGCCGGCCAGGCGGTCGATCGCGTTGTAGGTGCCCGCCGTCGGGCTCGGTGGCCCCGGGGGCGAGGTGCCGAGTGGGTTGGTGAGATCGCGGGAGAGCCCGAAGAGCGCCAGCTCGACCCGCCCGCCCCCGGTCGACGCGTGCGAGAGCGTCAGACCCAGCTGATGCTGGGTGACCGCTTTGTCGGCGCCGCGGAGGATGTTGTTGCGCGACGCCGTGTCGGGCCGCACCGCGAGCTCGGCGGCGGTGAGGGCTCCCGGGTTCTCGGCCCGCGGGCTCGAATTCAGGAAGTAGCGGGTTCGAAGCAGCCAGCTCGAGCCGAGCACCGCGTTGCCCGAGAGGGTCAGCTGCCGCGACTCGGTGCGGCTGTGATCGCGGAAGCCGTCGGAGCGGTAGCGGTTCGCCGCGACCAATCCGCTCAGGCGGCCGTGGCTCGCGCCCAGGACCACGCTGGCCCGACTGGTCCCGAAGCTGCCCCCCGCCAGTCTGGCGCGCGCGATGGTGCCCCGGGGAATCTCGGTCGTGAAGGAGACCACGCCGCCGCTCGCGTTGCCGTAGAGCGCGCTCGCCGATCCGCTCAGGGTCTCGACCCGGGAGACCAGGCCCAGGTCGAGATTGGAGAGCTGACTCTGGCCGTCGGGGAGGGTCTGCGGCAGGCCGTCGATCAGCAGCTTGATGCCCCGCACCCCGAAGCTCGCCCGGCTGCCGGCGCCGCGGATCACCAGTCGCTGGTCGAGCGAGGGGTTGAACCGATTGGCGACCACGATGCCCGGCAGCTGCCCCAACGCCTCGTCGATGCCCACCAGGAGGCGCGCGCGGCGGAGGTCGCTCGAATCGAGCACCTGGACCGTCGCGGGCACTCGCCGGACCGGTTGCTCGGACCGGGTCACCGACACTTCGATCGTCTCGAGCCGGACCGTGTCCCGGGTCGCGGGCGCGGGGCGGGCGGGTTCCTGGAGCAGGGCCAGGCCGCCAAGGAGGAGGACGAGCATCGCCGGGAAGGATAGCGTGCTTGAAAGCGCTCCGGGGACGGGCCTAATATTCCCGCTTCCCATGGCCAACCCCGTCCCCGACTTCCGAGAGCCGCCCTTCGCGGGCGCGCCAGAAGCCCGCTTCGAGCCGGCGCCGGCCGACGGCGTGCTGCCCGAGGGCTTCTTCGCCACCTCGAACCTGCCCACCTACGTGAAGACGGGGAGCGGCTGGTCGATGCCGGCGAGACCGCGGATGGACGGCGCCGTGATCCGGCGGGAGGGCGAGCTGGTCACCGTGGAGCCCCGCTCGGTCCGCCGGGGCGAGCAGGTGGCCATGGGGCTCGCCGAGGACGGCTCGGAGGGAATCGTGGTCCACACCCGGGGCTTCCTGGGCGGCGCGACCAGCGGCAACGAGTTCCGCTTCATGAGCACCGAGGTGAGTCGGGAGCGGCCGGTCGACTACGAGGAGCTGGCCAAGCGGGTCGAGACCGAGCGGCGGAACGGCGGGTTCCTCGTCTGGGTGGTCGGGCCGGCGCTGGTGCACGCCCGGGCGCGGATCGATCTCGCCTGGTTCATCGCCAACGGCTACGTCCAGGCGATGTTGATCGGCAACGCGGTCGCGGTGCACGACATCGAAGCCGCCATCTACGGCACCACCCTCGGCATGGGGCAGGGCGGCAAGGCGGTCGAGCGCGGCCACAGTCTCCACATGCGGGCCATCAACCGGGTGGCGGCCGCCGGATCGATCGATCGAGCCGTCGAGGAGGGGATCGTCGGCGACGGGATCATGCACGCGCTGGTGCGGCATCAGGTGCCCTACGTGCTCGCCGGCTCGATCCGCGACGACGGTCCCCTGCCGGGCGTGATCACCGACACCAGCGCCGCGCAGGACGCGATGCGCGAGTACACCTGCCGGGCCACCGGCGCCATCTTCGTCGCGACGGCGCTCCACGCGATCGCGGTGGGCAACATGCTGCCGGCTTTCCACACCGAGCGCGGGGCGCCCGAGCCGCTGATGACCATCTGCGTCGACCAGACCGAGTTCGTGGTCAACAAGCTCCGTGACCGGGGCACCCACCAGGCCTACGGCGTGGTCACCAACGCCCAGGACTTCATGCACGTCTTCCGCCATTACATCGAAAAATGTCGTCAGTCATGACCCCCGCGGGGCCCGGCATGGGCGGAGGCTGGACCCGGTTGGCCGAGGCGATTCGAGCCGAGCTGCCGGTGGCCGAGATCGACGGGATCTGGGTGTTCCGGGTGCTGCACCACGAGAAGCGCGATTGGGGCACCGCGATCGTCTCGCGGGTCGACGGCGAACGGCGCCGGATCTACACCGCCCGCTTCGCCCACACCGTGAAGGGCAAGGCGCGGGGGCACTTCGAGTCCGAGATCGCGCTGGTGGGGAGCGGCCCGATCGAAGCCCTCGACGAGCTGCTCGCGCTGGTGCCCAAGCGGTCCGACGACGAGGAGCCGCCCACGCCGCTCCCGGTCGATGCCTGGTTCCCGCCGGAGGAGGAGGTCACCGAAGGTGACTGAGGAAGGGCCCGAGGTCGTCGAGAAGTTCCGCCGGTATCTGCGAGACCGCCGGCAGCCGGTCACCCGGCAGCGCATGGCGGTGGCCGAGGTGCTGGTGGCGAGCGACGACCATCCCTCGGTGGAGCAGCTCCGCCGCCGTCTCGCGGAGCGGGGGCAGCAGATCGGCCTCGCGACTCTCTATCGTACGGTCGACGCCCTGGTCCAGAGCGGTCTCGCCCGCGAGCACGACTTCGGGGAGGGCTTCAAGCGCTACGAAGCGGTCGTGCAGCGCGCCGAGCACGCTCACCTGGTGTGCCGGAGCTGCGGCGGGGTCTTCGAGTTCACCAACGAGCGGCTCGAGCGGATGCTCCGGATGACCGCCGACGAGCATCGCTTCCACTACGAGCGCCATCGGGTGGAGGTCCACGGGGTGTGCGCCTCCTGCCGCACCCGCGAGCTCGGCGCGCTGGCCGTTCCGCCCAGACGCCAATGAACGACGGCGTCGCGCTCGGCCCGGTCGTCGCGTTCGTCGGGGGGCTCCTGAGCTTCCTCTCGCCCTGCGTGCTGCCACTGGTTCCGTCGTACCTGGGCTTTTTGACCGGCTTCACGCTCGACGAGATGACCGGGCGCAAGCATCTCGCCATCGTTCACGCCGTGCTCTTCGTGCTGGGCTTCTCGCTGGTCTTCGTGGCCCTCGGCGCCGGTGCCACCGCCCTGGGCACGGCGCTCAAGGTCTACAAGGTCTGGATCATGCGCGCCGGTGGCGTGCTGATCGTGCTGTTCGGCCTCTATTGCCTCGGCGTGCTCCGGCTCGACTTCCTCGGTCAGGAGCGCCGCCTCCATCTGGAGCAGAAGCCCGTGGGCTTCCTGGGCTCGGTCCTGGTCGGGATGGCGTTCGGCGCGGGCTGGAGTCCCTGCATTGGCCCGATCCTCGGCGGCATCCTGAGCCTCGCGGCCACCCAGGCCGACCTGAGCAGGGGGCTCTGGCTCCTGGTGGCGTACTCCGCGGGGCTCGCGGTGCCGTTTCTGGTGGCCGCGCTCGCCGTGGAGCGGTTCATCGGCTGGTTCCAGCGCTTCCGCCGGCACCTGCACCTGGTCCAGCGAGTGAGCGGGGCGCTCCTGCTGGCCGTCGGGCTGCTGATCCTGAGCGGTCAGTTCACCCGTCTGGCCGCCTGGCTCCAGACTCTGACTCCGGACTTCCTGCGTCAGTGGCTGTAGCGCTCTCCAGCTCCTCCTCGATCAGCTGACGCCGGATCAGCTCGGCGAAGCGACCGTTGCGGGCCAGCAGCTCCTCGTAGCTCCCTCGCTCCACCACCTCGCCCTGGTCCATCACCAGAATCAGGTCGGCGTCCCGAACGGCGGCCGCTCGATGGGAGACTACCAGCACGGTCCGGCCGCTGAGCGAGTCCCGGAGCTCCTCCAGGATCCGCGCCTCGGTCTCGGCGTCCACGGCGGAGAGCGCGTCGTCGAGCACGACGATCGCCGGATCCCGCACCAGGGCGCGGGCGATCGCCGTGCGCTGGCGTTGTCCGCCGGAGAGGTTGACGCCGCGCTCGCCGAGCATGGTGTCGAGGCCCTTGGGGAGATCGGGCAGCGCGTCGCTCAAGCGGGACGCCGCCACGGCCTCGTCGAGTCGCGCCGACTCCTCGGTGCCGAGCAGCACGTTGCCGCGCAGCGTGTCGCTGAAGAGAAAGGTCTCCTGCGGGACGAAGCCGATGGCACTCCGGAGCTCGCGGAGCGAGAGCCGGCGGACGTCCACGCCGTCGATCAGGATCTGGCCTCGATCGGGATCGTAGAGTCGGGCGAGCAACTCGACGAGCGAGGTCTTGCCCGCTCCGGTGCCGCCCACGATCGCCACCGTGCTGCCGGCGGGCACCGAGAAGGACACGCCGGCGACGGCCGGTCGGCGCTCCGGCGCGCCCGGATGGCGGAACCAGACGTCGACGTAGTCGATCGATCGCGCGCCGGCGCTCTCGGGAAGCCGCTCCGGCGCCGCGGGGCTCGCGAGCGATTCCGGCTCCGCGAAGACCCGGTTGAGACGCTCCATCGCGGCGGTCGCCCGGAGGGAGAGATTGAGGGCCCAGCCGAGGAAGATCAGCGGCCAGACCAGAAGGGCGAGATAGACGAAGAACGCGACGAACGCGCCGGCGGAGATCGCGCCCGAGAGGACCAGGCGGCCGCCGACGTAGAGCACGACCGCGCCGCCAAGACCGCCGAGCAGCGCGAGCGCGGGGCTCAGGGCCGCCTGCGCCCGGGCGAGGCTCAGGTTGAGCCGCACGTACTCGCGGTTGAGCCGTGCGAACCCTTCCATCTCGCGCGTCTCCTGGCTGTAGGCACGCACGATGCGGACTCCCGAGACGTTCTGATGGACGTAGTCGGTGAGCGCGCCGAAATGGGTCTGGATGGCGGCCGAGCGCTCGTGGATCAGTCGGCCGAGACGGGCCTCCAGCAGCGGGAGTGCAAGAAGCGGCACCAGGGCGAGCAGGGTGAGCGTCGGGCTCAGGATCCACATCGAGGGGATCAGCACGACGGCCCGGGTGAGCGTGTCGCCCAGGTACATGATCGCGGGGCCGGCGACCATCCGGACGGAGAGCAGGTCGTTGGTGGCGCGCGCCATCAGGTCGCCGATGGGCATGCGGTCGAAGTAGGCGGTCGGTAGCCTGAGCAGCTTGGCGTAGAGGTCGTTCCGGAGGTCGCGCTCGACCACCCGACTCACGCCGTTGAGGGTGCGCCGCATGGCATAACGCAGCGCTCCGGCGCCGGCTGCGGCGACCACCAGCAGGACGGCGGCTCTCGTCACGGCGCTCCGCGGGTCGGCCCCGGAGAGTCCGTCGATCCCGCGCTGGAGGAAGATCGGCTGGAGCGCGTTGAGCAGATTCGAGCCGACCACGGCGAGAAAGCCGGCCAGATATCGGCCGGTATATCTTTCGAGGTAGGGACGTAGCGGGACGAGCTCGCGAATCAAGGGAGGCAGGTCATGAGGTGGACGAGTCTGACGGGAATCACGATGGCGCTGGCGCTCGCGGCCTGTGGCGGGTCCGGCGGGTCCCAGGCGCAGGTGGAGGATAGTCTCGGCCGCGACCTTTCGCTCGCGCCGGTGGATTCGAGCGCCGAGCTGAACGACCTGCCGGCCGAGACCCCGAACGCGGAGCCCGACACGCCGCCCCCTCCGCCCGCGAGCACGTCGAGCCGCCGGCCCACGCAGCCGGCCCCGGCTCCCGCTCCAGCCCCTCCGCCGGCTCCGGCCCCGAACCCGCCGCCCGCGCCGAGCCCGCCGCCGGCCGCCGCGGCGCCGCGCTCGCTCTCGTCGGGCAGCGCGCTGACGCTGGCCGTGGTCGACAGCTTCACCACCCAGACCCACGAGGTCGGCCAGACCGTGACCGCGCGGGTGCCGAACGACCTCAAGGACGGTGAGGGCCGGACCGTGATTCCGGCTGGCGCGATCGTCACGCTCCAGATCGCCGAGTTCGTGGTGAGCGAGAACAAGGCGGATTCGGGCAAGATCGTGCTGAAGGCGACGTCGGTGGCGTTCGGCGGCCACGACTACCCGATGTCGGGCACCTCGTCGAGCGTGGCCTACACCCTGAAAGGCCGCGGCGTCAAAGCGGGTGACGCGGCCAAGGTCGGCGCGGGCGCCGTGGCCGGCGCCGTCGTCGGCAAGGTGCTGAGCGGCAAGAAGAAGGGTGCGGTGGTGGGTGGCGTGATCGGCGCCGCCGCCGGCGCCGCCGCCGCCGCCAACTCCTACGACCGCGACATCGTGGTCGCGCCGGGGGCGCGAGTGGTCATCCGACTGCTCGAGGAGTTCCTGGTCGGGTGAGGCCCGGTCGGCGCCGGGCGCTCACCTAACGCCCGGCGCCGCCGCCGCCCCGGCGCGGGTCGCTCGCCCCGAGCCACCCGCGATCGGTGCGGACGATTCCTTCGACGTCTCCCATGTAGCGGCCGGTCTCGACGGCGTGGCCCAGGGCGCGGAGCCCGGCCAGGACCGAGTCAGGAAAGCCGCCCTCCTCCACCACGATCCGATCCGGCAGGGCCTGATGGTGGGTCCGCGGCGCCGCCAGCGCCTCGGGTAGCGACATCCCGTGGTCGATCACGTTGGAGAGCACGTGGTAGACCTGGGTGATGATGGTCGGACCGCCCGGCGTGCCGACCACCAGCAGGAGCCGCCCCGCCGGGTCGGTCACGATCGTCGGGGTCATCGCCGAGAGCATGCGCTTGCCGGGCGCGATCGCGTTGGCTTCGCCCTGGACCAGGCCGTAGTTGTTGGGCTTCCCGGGCGCGGTGGTGAAGTCGTCCATCTCGTCGTTGAGCAGAAAGCCCGCGCCGGTCACCGTCACCGCGCTGCCGTAGCTGAAGTTGAGCGTGGTGGTGATGCTGACCGCGTTGCCCATGGCGTCCACGATCGAGTAGTGCGTGGTCGAGGGCCCTTCCCGGGTCGGCACCACGTCGGTCGGCGTCGGGGTGGCGCGAGCCGGGTCGATCTCCAGCCGCCGGACCGCCGCGTGGTCCTTGCTGGTCATCCGGGCCAGCGGGTTGTCCACGAAGGCCGGGTCGCCGAGCGAGGCGTTCCGTTCCTCGAAGGCGCGCCGCATCGCTTCGGCCTCGAGGTGGAGCAGCCGCACGCTGCCGAACGGCGGGAGGGAGAAGCCCTCGACCTGGTTGAGGATCAGCGCCAGGGTCGCTCCACCCGAGGAAGCCGGCGGCATCGAGGTAGACCGAGTGCCCCCGATAGGATACCCGAATCGGCTCTCGCCATTCGGCGCGATGATCCGCGAGATCGGCGGCCGTGATCAGGCCGCCGCCACGTCGCATCTCCTCGACGATCAGCGTGGCGACCGGTCCGCGGTAGAAGCCCTCAGCCCCGTCCTTGCCGATCGCGGCGAGAGTCCGGGCGAGGTCGGGCTGGCGGAAGAGGCTGCCCACGGCGGGCGGCTCTCCGCTGCGGAGAAACTGGCGGGCCGAGGCCGGGAACCGGCGGAGCCTCCGGGCCCCGGCTCGAAGCGACTGGTGGCGATACTGGTCGATCGGGAATCCGTCACGCGCCAGGGAGAGGGCCGGCTCGACCAGGCGCGACCAGGGCAGGCTGCCGAAGCGACGATGGGCCTCCGCGAGCCCGGCGACCGAGCCCGGCACCCCCGCGGCCAGGTGGCCGGTGACGCTGGCCTCCGTCGGGTTGCCGTCCCGGCCGATGAACATGTCGCGCCGGGCGGCGCCGGGCACGCGCTCGCGGTAGTCGAGCGCGTAGACCTGGCCGTCGGCCGCGCGGAGCATCATGAAGCCGCCACCGCCGATGTTGCCGGCCTCGGGATGCACCACCGCGAGGGCGAGCCCGACGGCCACGGCGGCGTCGACGGCGTTCCCGCCGGCGAGCAGGATCGCCCGGCCCACCCGGCTGGCGAGCGGGTGGCCCGACACGACCATCACCTCTTGGCCGAGCGCCACGCGGGCGCTGTCCTGGAGGGGCCACTCGGCCGCGACGCCCGCTCGCTGCGCCGCGCCGGGCGCCGCGAGCAGGCCGAGCGCCAGGCCCAGCAGCCCGATCAGCCGGAATGTCCACGCAATCATCGAGATCCGCCTACCCTTGGTCCACCGACCGGGCGTAATTTAGTCCATGCTTCGGCTCACCGAGCGGCGCAATCCCCGAACCATCGACATCGATCTCGCCGATCCGCTCGAGATCGTCGACCTGATCGCCGCCGAGGACTCCGTTCCGGCCGCGGTGGCGCGGGCAGAGAAGAGATCGCCGCCGCGATCGCCCTGGTCGAGCGCTCCTTCCGCGCCGGCGGGCGCTTGCTCTACGTCGGCGCCGGCACCAGCGGCCGTCTCGGCGTGCTGGACGCGGCGGAGTGTCCCCCACCTTCGGCACCGACCCGTCGATGGTGATCGGCCGGATCGCGGGCGGCCTGCCGGCGCTGGTCCGCTCGGCCGAGGGGGCCGAGGACGACGTCAACGCGGGAATCGCGGTGATGGACGACGAGCGGGTCACCGACCGCGACACGGTGATCGGGATCGCCGCGAGCGGCGGCACGCCGTACGTCCGAGCGGCGCTCGGCCGGGCCCAGGCACTCGGCGCCAGCACCGCGCTGGTCGCCTGCGCCGGGCCGCCCGCCGTGCTCCGCGACACCTGCGACGTCTGCATCGTGGTGCTGACCGGTCCGGGTGATCACCGGCTCGACCCGGATGAGGCGGGCACGGCCACCGAAGCTGGTGCTCAACACGATCACGACCGGGTCGATGGTGCGGATCGGGAAGACCTATGGGAACCTGATGGTCGACCTCCAGGCATGGAGCGCCAAGCTGGTCGATCGCGGGGAGCGGATCGTGATGGAGGTGGCCGGCTGCGATCGGGAGGCCGCGCGCCGGGCGATCGACGCCGCCGGCGGCAGTGTCCGGACCGCGATCGTGATGGCCCGAACGGGTGTCGTCCGGGAGGCCGCGGAAGCCCGACTGGCCGAGCACGACCATCGAGTCCGGAAGATCCTCGGCGACCCTCCACCCGTCGATCCCGCGTGACCGAGCGACCGGCGCTCGCCGTAGGGCTGATGTCGGGCACCTCGCTCGACGGGATGGATGCCGCGCTGGTTCGGCTCAACGGCCCGACCTCCGCGGACCTGGTCGGCTTCGAGAGCGTCGCCTATTCGCCCGAGGAGCGCGCCCGCCTCGAGCGGGCGATCACCACACCGGCGGCACCCGCGAGCTCGCCCTGCTGCGGCGCCATCGGCGAGTGGGGGTGAGAGCGGTGCAGCGGCTGCTCGACACCTGCCACGCCCGCGCCTCCGACCTCGACTTCATCGCCTTTCACGGCCAGACCATCTGGCACGAGCCGCCGTCGGTGACCTGGCAGCTGGGCGAGCCGGCGGCGCTGGCCGAAGCTTCGGCTGTCGGGTGGTGAGCTCCTTCCGCGCCCGCGACCTCGCCGCCGGCGGGCAGGGAGCGCCGCTCGTGCCGATCGCGGACGTGCTCCTCTTCGGCGGGACGGGCCCCGGATCCTCCTCAATCTGGGCGGGATGGCCAACCTCACCTGGGTGGCGAGGCGCCGAAGAGAGGGGGCCTTCGCGTTCGACACCGGTCCCGGCATGGCGCTGGTCGACGGGCTGGCCCGCCGAGTCGACCCGGCGACGCCGTTCGACGTCGACGGCGCGCTCGCGGCCCGGGGCACCGTGGACGAAGCCCTGCTGGCCGAGCTCCTCGCCGACCCCTACTTCGACCGTCCCCCGCCGAAGAGCACCGGTCGGGAGCACTTCGGCGCCGAGATCGTGGATCGGATCGCGCGCGCGCTGCCGGGACCGGATGGCGTGGCCACCGCGGTCGAGCTGACCGCCCGGGCGTGGCGAGCGCGATCGAGCGCTTCACGCCCGACCAGGCCGAGGTGGTGGTGGCCGGTGGCGGGCGGCGTCATCCCGGGCTGATGCGCTCGCTCACGGCGCGGCTCGCCCCCGGCCCGTCCTCGCGTTCGACAAGCTCTTCTTCGACGGCGACGCCAAGGAGGCCGTGGCGTTCGCTGATCGAATACCTGACCGTCCATGGGCAGCCCGGCAACCTGCGGGGCGCCACCGGCGCGCGCGGCCGCCGGGTGCTCGGCGTCGTGACGCCCGCGTGATCGCCGGTCCGCTGATCTTCCCGGCGATTCCGCTGGGACGCCGCGGCCGGTTTCGGTCCTCCCGTCCCGCGATCGAGCAGGCGTTAGGCATCGGCGTGGGCGGCTTCATCCTCTTCGGCGGCCCGCCGGACGAGGTCGCGCGGCCACCGAGCGGATCCGGCGCGAGGGCCGACGGCCGCTCGTGTTCGGCTCGGATCTGGAGCGGGGGCGGGGCGGCAGTTTGTCGGGCTGACCGAGGTGCCGCCCCCGCGGGCGCTCGCGGCGCTCGACGATCTCGACCTGATCGCCGCGGCCGGCGCGGTCACGGGCCGCGAGGCCCAGGCCCTCGGTGTGGACTGGGTCTACGCCCCCGACGCGGATCTCGATCTCGAGGCCGACAACCCGATCGTCCAGACCCGCTCGTTCGGCGCCGACCCGGATCGGGTGGCGCGCGCCGTCGCGGCGTGGGTTCGGGGCTGTCAGGCCACGGGCGCGATCGCCTGCGCGAAGCACTTCCCCGGTCACGGCAGGACCAGCGTCGATTCGCACGACCACACGCCGCTGGTCGAGACGGACCGGGCCGAGCTCGCGGTCACCGACCTGGTGCCCTTCCGGGCGGCGATCGAGGCCGGTGTCGGCCGGTGATGACGGCCCACGTCGCCTTTCCCTCGCTCGATCCTTCGGGGCGGCCGGGAACCCGCTCACCCGAGATCATCGGCTTGCTCCGCCGCGAGCTCGGGTTCGACGGGGTGGTGGTCACCGACGCGCTGATGATGGCCGGCGCCGGCCGCGACGGGGTGACCCCGCCGTCCGAGGCCCTGCGGGCCGGCGTCGATGGGATGCTCTATCCGAGCGACCCGATCGGCGCGGCCACCGCGATCGAGCGCGCGGCCGGGTCCGATCGCGCGGTCGCGGACCGGTCGCGCAATCGATCGAGCGGATCGCGCGGATGCGAGCCTCCATCGGTCGACTCGATCCCGCCGGCGAGCGCGCCTTCGACGCGCCGGCGGTCGCCCGTCGGTTGCTCGATCGATCCGCTCGTCCGGCGCTCCGGGCGCCGCTCGAGCTGATCGTGGTCGACGACGATCTCGACGGCGCCTATCCGCCCGGCCCGAGCGACTGGACCGCGCGAGCACTGGAGCGAGCCGGCGTGCCGCTGGGTCCCGGTGGCAGCCGGATCCTGCTCGCCTTCGCGGAGCCGCGGGCCTCGAAGGGCAGGGCAGGCTTCAGCGCCTCCGCCAGGGAGAGGCTCGAGCGGGAGGCTCGCGACGCCGACCTGATCGTGCTCTTCGCCCACGAGCGCCTGAGGGACCAGCTGCCGCCGGCGTCGCCGGTGGTGGTCGCCTGGCATCGTCAACGCCTGATGCAGGAGGCCGTCGCCGACTGGCTCGGGGACGCGCTCGCTTGAGCTCGCTCGACTGGCTGGTCGTGGTGGGGTACCTCGGCCTGACCCTCCTGATCGGGCTCGGGCTGGCGAGGCGGGGCGCGCGGAATCTGACCGAGTTCTTCGTCGGCGGCCGCGCGATGCCCTGGTGGCTCGCCGCGACCTCGATGGCCGCCACCACCTTCAACGTCGATACGCCGCTTTACGTCGCCGGCAAGGTGGCCGAGCTGGGCGTGGCCGGGAACTGGGAGTGGTGGTGTTTCGCGCTGGCGCACGTCCTGCTGGCCGTGGTGCTGGCCAAGATCTGGCGGCGGGCCGGCGTGCTCACCGACATGGAGCTCACCGAGCTCCGCTATGCAGGGAAGCCCGCCGCCGCGCTCCGCGCCTCGCGGGCCTTTCTCTTCGCCGTGCCCCTCAACTGCATCTCGATCGGCTACGGGATGCTCGCGATGCGCAAGGTCGTGGTCGCCCTCGGCCTGGTGGAAAACCTGCCCGCGCTACCCGGCGATCCGCAGCTCTGGGCGCTGATGCCCATCGTGCTGATCGTCCTGGTCTACACCGCGGTCGCCGGAATCTGGGGTGTGGTCGCGACCGACTTCCTCCAGTATGTGCTGGCCCTGGTCGGCGCCGTCCTGGTGATGGGCTTTGCCTTGGGCGACGTCGGTGGCCTCGACGGCCTGGTCGGCTCGTTGCGCGCGGCCGGCAAAGAGCGCCACCTCGATCTGGTGCCGGTCGGCTCCGATCCGCTGATGCCGATCTCGACCTTCCTGGGCTACCTGACCATCCAGTGGTGGGCCTTCCGGAACTCCGACGGTGGCGGGCTCTTCGTGCAGCGGCTCGCCTCGACGGGCTCCGAGCGCGAGGCCACCAAGGCCGCCCACCTCTTCAACGTGCTCAACTACGTGATCCGCACCTGGCCCTGGGTCCTGGTCGGGCTCGCGGGCATGGTGCTGCTCCCGAACCTCGCGGATCCCGAGACGGCCTACCCGCTGCTGATGGTGCGCTACCTCCCGGCGGGGCTGCTCGGCCTGGTGTTCGCCTCGCTGCTCGCGGCGTTCATGTCGACCGTCTCCACCCAGGTCAACTGGGGCGCGAGCTATCTGGTGCACGATCTCTACGCGCGCTTCACCGGCGAGCGGGACGACGCCAAGCTGCTCCGCGCCGCCCGCTGGGCGTCGATCGGGATCACCGCCGTGGCGGCCATGCTCTCGTTCTACATGTCGAGCGTCGGACAGGTGTTCCGCTTCCTGATCCTGATCGGGAACGGCCCGGGGCTCGTGCTGCTGCTCCGGTGGTTCTGGTGGCGGGTGAATGCCTGGGCGGAGATCGCGGCGATGCTGGCCGGTGTCGCTCTGGCGCTGATCTCTTATCTGCCGGCGTTCGGCTCGCTCACCTTCGGCCAGCGGTTGGCGCTCACCGCGTTCGGCTCGCTCGCGATCTGGCTGCCGACGATGCTGCTGACCCGGCCCGAGCCCGCCGCAACCCTCGAGTCCTTCTACCGCAGGGTCCGGCCGGGAGGCGCCTGGGGCCCGGTCCGCCAGGCCACCGGCCTCACGCCGCTCGACAGTCTCTCGGCTGATCTGGTCCGTTGGGTGGGTTGGAGCGTGGCGATTCTCGGCAGCACGCTCCTGATCGGCGCGATCCTGCTGGGCTAAGGGCCGGCGGGACCTTCGGTGCGGAAGAGCTCCCGGACCCAGCGGCCCGGGACGACGCGGACCAGGCCGTCCGCGTCCGGTCGGCCGGCCACCACGCCCGCCACCGCGCCGGACGGCAGGATGATCGGCGCGCCCGGCGCGGCCGGCTGGCCGTAGCCGTCGATCGAGAGGTGGTCTCCCGTGACCGCCGCGACGGTGCCGGTGAGCGCCGTCGCGTGGGCGCCGCGCCGCTGCCAGTCGCCCAGCGAGTCGAGCCCGCCGGGGAAGCCGAGCGTCGCCACCGCGGTGCCGGCGACGACCGAGTCGGTCACCCCCTTCACCACGGGCACCCCGCCCCGAACCCGCGCCGTGAGCACGACGATGTCCGCCGAGTCGTGGACCCGAGTCAGTGTCGCGCGGTAGGCGTGGTTGGTGCCGTTGAAGATCAAGGCCACCCGAGTGGCCGGCAGGCCCGCGGAGTCGACCACCACGTCCCGGGCGGTCACCACCCAGACCGTGTCGCCCCTCGCCCGGAGCGCGAAGCCGGTCCCGGACGCGAGGTCGCCGTCGAGTCGCTCCGCCAGCACCACCGCCACCGCCGAGTCGTTGCCGGCGGTCACGGCATCCGGATCCAGGGCCGCGGCCCGGAGCACGTTGTCGTGCCGGCCGCTCAGGTTGGCCAGCTCGTCGGTCAGGGTGTCGAGCGTGGCCGCCCGCGACTCGGTCGTCGTGATCGAGCTGCGCAGCTTGGACACTTCGGAGCGGGCCCGGCCGAGGGCCGTCTCGAGCCCGCCGACCCGGGACTCGGACTGCTCGAGTCGGGTCAGGAGGTCGTCCACCCGTCCGAGCAGGGCGGTTCGCTGGTTCTCGAGCCGCTCCCGCTCCCGGGTGGCCGCGAGCGCGATCTGGGCGGCCACCAGGATGCCGAGGGCGGCGGCCACGCCGGCCACCCACTTCACGGCCGAGGACCGGCGGCGGGGCGGGGCGAGGTACTCCTGAGTGGGCCGGACCGGGCGGACCCGCGGCTGGGGGACCGTGCGCGGCATCGGCTGCTGGCTCGGGAGGTCGCGGGGCATCACCTCGGTGAGCCCGAACTCGATGCTGGGCCCGTCGGGGCCGAGCTGGATCACGTCGCCGACGTCGATCGGCACGTCGCCGCGGACCCGCTCGCCGTTCAGGTAGGTCCCGTTGGTGCTGCCGAGGTCGCGGACCAGATAGCCGCCGCCCTGCTTGAACACGGCGGCGTGGCGGATCGAGACCCGGAGGTCGGCGGCAGGATCGAAGGGCACGTCCGAGGCCGGGTGGCGCCCAATCGTGGCGAAGTCGGCCGCGGGAACCCGGACCGACCCGGCATTCTGCCCTTCGAGATAGCGAAACTGAGCGAACATCGCGCGAACGACCCTAACGTGTTGGCAGCATCCTCGTCAGAAGCAAATACAGGACCAGCAATCCGAGCAGCGCGCCGACGCCGATCACGGCGATGGTCGCCGGACGCCCGCTGCGAGGCGCCGGAGCCGGCGGAGGCTCGGGAGGCGGGGGCACCGCCACCTCCTCGGAGGTGGGGTCCACCGGGTAGGCGTGGTATCCGAGGTCCGAGAGCCCGACGGGCTCGGGGAGCCCGGGCCCCTCGAATCGGGCCGCCACCACGGTGATGTTGTCGGGGCCGCCCCGGCTGTTGGCCAGGTCGATCAGGCGGTCGCAGAGCCGGTCCAGATCCGACTCCGTCGCCACCAGATTCCCGATCTCCTCCCGCTTCACCTGCCCCGTTAGGCCGTCGGAGCAGAGCAAGAGTGTATCACCCCGCGCAAGGTCCTGATAGGTCACGTCGGCCCGGATCTTGGGGTCCGGCCCTAACGCCTGGAGGATGATGTTGCGCCGCTCGCTCTGGGCGGCCTGTTCTTCGGTCAGCTCACCCGCGTCGATGAGCCGCTGCATGAGCGATTGGTCCTTGGTGAGCTGGACGGCCTCCTGGCCCCGGGTGAGATAGGCCCGGCTGTCTCCCACCTGGAGGAGATAGAGCCGGGTGCCGAGCACCCCGACCACCGTGGCCGTGGTGCCCATGCCGCGGGATTCGGGGTGCTCCCGGGCGTAGTCGTAGATCTTGGCGTTGGCGAGCTCCACCGCGTGCTTCATCTGGCGGATGAACTCGTCGCCCGAGCGGTCGTCGGTGTTGCGCCACTCGGTGCTGAGGTGCTCGAAGACGGTCTGGGCGGCCATCGCGCTCGCGAGCTCGCCGGCCGCCGCGCCCCCCATGCCGTCCGCCACCATGAACAGGGTCCCGCGCGGGCCGATGTGGGCGGTCCCGCCGCGCAGGAAGTCCGTGGTGCCGGCGCTCAGGTCGGCGACCAGGAAGGTGTCTTCATTGTGATCCCGCGTGCGACCGAGGTCCGACTTGGCGCAGGCGGTGACTTGGATGAACGGATCGCCGGTCATCGGGCCCCCGCCGGGCGAGCGGGAAGACCGCCAGGCTGGCGGAGACGACCAGTGGCGGTCTGAAAGATCACGTCCGTCCTTCCAGAGAGGGCAGGTGTTTCAGTCGGAGACGGCACAAGTCGGCGGAATCTAGAGACTGGCTCGGTGGAGCGTCAACCACGACGATCCGGTCTAAGTCTCGGCGAGTCCGTACCTTGGCGCGATGGAGCCCGGGCGGGGCCGGCTCCGGCCGGAAACCGGCCCCACCCGCGCCGTCGGCGAGCGTATCGTGTGGTGGGAGACCGAGATCCGGTCGTTTCGATGTGCGTCGGCCCCGCCCTCCGACGTCCCCTTGAGCGAGAGATGATCAACACGCGTGGGTACCTGATCGCGATGCGGGCGGCGGCGCTGGCCGTGGCCCTGGCCGTCGTGTCCGCCGGCCGCGAAGCGGTGGGCCAGGGGACGGACCCGGTCCGCGATCCGGTCACCGCGTTCCGTGACTCCGTCGCCGCGATCGGCGACACGGTCGAGCTGCGCAGCCTGGAGTCGCGGCTGATGGCCGCCGCGCGTCGCGACCGCAGCAACGCGATGCTCCACGTCCGGCTCGGCGTCGTGGCCGATCGTCTCGGCGCGAGCCGCGACGCGGCCGCCGAGTACAAGTGGGCCACCGAGCTCGAGCCCTCCTGGCCGGTGCCCTGGTTCCGCTGGGCGATGGCCGAGCTCCGACTCGGCGACGAGGTCGAGACTGCCGAGAGCAACCGCCGACTGGTCTCGGCCCGAGGCGCGTGGGCTCGCGCGACCCGCGCCGTGGCCCGGGCGGTGGAGATCGACTCGAGCTACGCGCCGATCGCCGCGGAGCAGGTGACCCTGGCGATCGAGCGCGGGCGGGCCGACTGGGCCCGGGTGATTCGCGACGGACTGCGGCAGGGCGCCGTGCGGGCCGCGGCCCAGCCGGGCGTCTGGCTCAGCCTGGGTCGGGCCGAGCGTACCCTTGGCGATTCGGCGGCGGCGGCCGAGGCGTTCGAGCAGGCCAGTCGCTTCCCGACCACGAGGGGCATCGCGCGGCTGGAGCGGGCCCGGACTCTCCTCACCGCCGGCGACGACCGCGGCATCGAAGCCTACTTCGACGGCAGCACCACCTCCGATCCGGAAGCCGTCGCCCAGTACCGGCTCGATCTCGCGCTGATCGCCGCGCCCGAAGAGCTCCGCCGCTTCGACGCCTCCTCGGGCGTCGACCGCGCCCGGACGCTCTGGGAGGTCTGGACCGATCGCGACCGGACCGAGCTCCGCCAGCTCGGCGAGCGACTCAAGGAGCACTACCGCCGGATCGCGGCGGCGCGCGGGCTCTACGGCAACCTCGACGACCTCCGCGCCAAGGTGCTGATCCGCCAGGGCGACCCCGATGGGCGCGCCACGCTCGCCGAGCCGGGCCTCCCCTTCAACGAGTCCTGGTGGTATCGACGGAGCGACGGCGACCTGGCCGTCCACTTCGTCGGTCCGGCGGCGGGCGGCCCGGCCAAGCTGGTGGAGAGCGTCTTCGAGCTCGGCGCCGGCGACCCCGAGGCCAGAGGCCCCGCCGCCGACGAGCCGGACCCGTCCGGGTCGGTCTCGCCGGTCGCGGTGCTCCGCTCGCGGGCCCGCCTCTCTCCATTCTATCAGGCGGCCGCCGACGCCGACCCGGGCCAGCTCCGCGCGATTCGAGAGCGCGAGCGAGCCTTCGGCCGCCGGGCGATGGAGCGGGCACTCTCGACCGACCGCTTTCCCCTCCGGTTCGCCCGCGAGCTGGCCGGACGGGTCCAGATCGCGGCGTCGGTCTCCGACGGGGGCGCGCGAGCGATCACTCTCGCCTTCGCGGTCCCCGGGTTCGCGGCGAGTCCGCGCGGAGGGGCCGGCCTGGCCCTCTATCCGGTCAGAGTGAGAGCGGTCATTCGCGATTCGGCGCTGGCGGTCGTCCGAGCGGTGGATACGGTGGTCGTGTTGGAACGTGACATTCCGATTTCCGCCGAAGAGCGGTTGCTCGGCCGGGTCGAGATGCCGGTGGAGTCTGGTCGCTACGCGGTCAGCTCGGCGGTCGAATACGACTCGGCGGGCATGGTCGCGGGTCGGGACTCCGTCCTGGTGCCGAGCGGTGGAGGCTCGCCGCTGGTGCTGACCGATCTGCTGGCGGTGGTCGACCGGTCGGGGTCGGAGGGGGCCTGGGCGATCGACCCGGCGCCGGTTCTCGAGCGAACGGACACTCTCACGCTCTCGGCGATGGTGGTCGGCGGGACACCGGGGCGCGCTCGGCTCCGGGTCCTGGTCCGCACCGCCCCGGCGGAGGGCTCGGACGAGCGCTGGCGGCCGCTGCCGGGCGCCTCGGACTGGATTCCCACCGACGTGGTGGCGAACGGCGCGACGCCGGTTCGTCTCCTGCTCCCGATGCGGCGGCTCTCCCGCGGCGGCTACGAGCTTCAGGTCGTGATCGTCGACGCGGTCGGCGCGACGGCTTGGCAGTACGCGCGTTTCGAGGTCGATGACGGGTCGTGATGCGGTTTCGCTGTAACCGTGACAGATTTGTGATGTGCAAACCGCTTCGTCGCGCTGCTGCTTGAGTTTCGGCCGTATTGATTCGCCCAACCGAACCCTCTACTTTGCGCCTCCCGTCGTCGATCCCCTGATCGGAGTCGGGCGCGGAGCTCCGAAAGACGGAGCATTCGCGGCGGCGTCGGTTCAGTCGTTCTCCTTTCAAAACTGATCAAGAGGTCACGAGGGCTCACCCATGGATTCTGCCTTGCCACGGGTTCCGCTGGAACTGTCGTCGAACGCGATCACGGTGCTCGAGAAGCGCTATCTGATTCGCGACGACGCCGGAGAACCGACCGAGCAGCCGGGCGAGCTGTTCTGGCGGGTCGCGCGGACGGTGGCGGACGCAGATCGTGGGTACGGGGCGTCGGACGGCGCGGTCGAAGCGCTGGCCGAGGCCTTCTTCGAGCTGATGGCGCGGCGGCACTTCATGCCGAACTCGCCGACCTTGATGAACGCGGGTCGCCCGCTCGGGCAGCTCTCGGCCTGCTTCGTCCTGCCCGTCGACGACGCGCTGTCGAACGGCCGGAGCGGCATCTACGACACGCTGACGGCGATGGCCCTCGTCCACCAGTCGGGCGGCGGGACCGGGTTCAGCTTCTCGAAGCTCCGCCCGAAGAACGACATCGTCCGGTCGACCATGGGCGTCGCGTCGGGACCGGTCAGCTTCATGACCCTGTTCGACGCGTCCACCGACGTGGTCAAGCAGGGTGGCACCCGGCGAGGCGCCAACATGGGCATCCTCCGGGTCGACCACCCCGACGTGATGGAGTTCGTGACCTGCAAGGACGACACGACCAAGGTCACCAACTTCAACATCTCGGTCGCGGTCACCGACACCTTCATGAAGGCCGTCGAGCGGGACGAGGAGTACGACCTCCTCCATCCCAACACCCGGGCGGTGGTCGGCAAGGCCCGGGCGCGCGAGGTCTGGCAGCGGATCGTGCACGGCGCCTGGAAGACCGGCGAGCCGGGGATCTTCTTCATCGACCGGGCCAACTATTTCAATCCGGTGCCCCACCTCGGCGAGTACGAGGCCACCAACCCGTGCGGCGAGCAGCCCCTGCTGCCGTACGACGTCTGCAACCTCGGCTCGATCAATCTCGGCGCCTTCGTCAAGGACGGCGATCTCGACTGGGCCCAGCTGCGTCGGGTGGTCCACCTCTCGACCCATTTCCTCGAGAACGTGATCGACGCCAACCACTACCCGCTCCCGGAGATCAATGCGCTGGCGCAGAAGATCCGCCGGATCGGGCTCGGCGTGATGGGACTGGCCGACGTCTTCGTCCGGCTCGGGCTGGCCTACGACTCGGTCGAGGCCGTGGAGCTCGGCCGGAAGATCCAGCGCTTCGTCGATCACGAGGCCAAGGTCGAGTCGGAGCGGCTGGCCGGGATTCGCGGGGCGTTTCCCGAGTGGGAACGGAGCATCTGGGGGCCGGACTCGGTCTGCGCCCGCGACCCCGAAGGCAAGCGGGTCCGGCCCTCGCGCCGGCTCCGCAACTGCAACGTCACCACCGTGGCGCCGACCGGCACCATCTCGATCATCGCCGGCTGCAGCTCGGGGATCGAGCCGCTCTTCGCCGTCGCCTTCATGCGGAACCAGGCCGGCGTGCTGATGCCCGACGTCAACGAAGACTTCGTGGCGATCGCGAAGCGCGAAGGCTGGCACTCCGAGGAGCTGATGCGGAAGGTCGCCGAGACCGGCCACGCCAAGCACTCCGAGGTCCCGGAGAAGTGGCAGAAGGTCTTCATCACGGCCAACGAGATCGCCCCGGAGTGGCACGTCCGGATGCAGGCCTCCTTCCAGGAGTACAACGACAGCGCCATCTCCAAGACCGTGAACTTCGCCAACACGGCCACCGAGGCGAACGTCGAGGAGATCTACCGGCTCGCGTTCGAGCTCGGGTGCAAGGGCGTCACCGTCTACCGTGACGGCAGCCGTGACCTCCAGGTGCTCTCGGCCGACTCGACGGCCAAGAAGGTCAAGGAAGACGCCTCCAAGAGTGGCCGGGCCCAGATCCGCGAGGATCTCTCGGTGATCGTCACCGCCGAGCAGCCGGCGGCCACCGCGGTCGAGAGTCTGGGTGCCAAGGTCGAGGCCGCCCGGGCCGAGAGCGCCGACCTGCAGGGCGAGCTCGCCGAGCTCCGGGCCGACAACGAGCGGCTCCGGCGGATGGTCCACGATCTCGAGGCCGAGACCCTGCAGCGACGCCAGAAGCGCTCCCGGCCCGAATTGCTCAAGGGCTCGGTGCGCCGGATCGACACGCCGCTCGGCACTCTCTACGTCACCATCACCGAAGACGACCGGGCCCAGCCGTTCGAGGTCTTCATGAGCCTCGGCAAGGCGGGCGGCGCGCTGATGGCCGACGTCGAGGCCCTCGGTCGCCTGATCTCGCTCGGCCTCCGGTCCGGGATCCCGATAAAGGAGATCCATCGCCAGCTCCGCGGCATCAGCTCCGATCGGGCCATCGGCCTCGGGCCCTCCAAGGTGCTCTCGGTTCCGGACGCGGTCGGCATCGCGCTCGAGCGCTGGATGCTCGAGAAGCAGGGTGTCCAGCAGGAGCTCCTGCCCGGCTCGGAGAAGAGCGGCTCGGCCATGGAGCCGGTCACCCAGATCGTCACCTCCGGCAACGAGCAGCAGATGATGCTGGGTGGGATGCCCGAGACGCTCGCCGGCTCCTGCCCTGACTGCGGCTCGCAGCTCGAGTTCGCGGAGGGGTGCGTCAGGTGCCACGTCTGCGGCTACTCGGAGTGTGGCTGATCGTCTGATCGCCCCTCTCCGGCTGGCCGAGCGACGCCCGCGGACTCGACATCCGCGGGCGTCATTGCGTCCGGGGCCCTCGGACGCCCCATCGAGGCAGGCTTGGTCTGGCTTCCGGCCCGAATCCGCTCGGTCCGTTCAGACCGGGTTTGATTGCTTTTCGGTCGTCTATCGCCTGGAATGACAACGACTTGCGCTCGTCGGAGTGCAAGTTGTTGCCGCTGGCTCGGTTCGTGCAAACCCGGTAGGCACCATGCGTATCGCCGGCGTCGACCGAGCGCCAGTGCGGAGCCCTCCGTGTCTGGCGCCCTGACCAAGACCGAGACCGCCTCGGAGGTCCCCGAGGTCGTGGCCGCGTTCCTCACGCAGCTGGGCATCGCCTTGCACAAGAGCCGGGCCTATCCGCCCGGCCATCCGATGCGCGACGACTCCGTCAGGCGGGTAGCGGCGGCGCTCTCCGATGCCTTGCAGGGAGCGAGCAGTCTCCGCGTCGGAGTCGGTCGCAAGCAGTTGATGGTGGACGGCGCGTCGACCCCGACCGACCACTACGTTCTCCGCGACTTCGCCTCCCGGCTCAATCGCCGGCACCTCGGCGCCATGGTCTTCCACGCCAACGCGGTCGAGTCCGACTTCGTCCGGGTGATCGCGGAGCTGACCCGCGACGAGTCCGAGGCGCCGCCGGCCGACGAAGGCGGCGCGATCGAGTTGATTCCCGTCTCCTTCAACGCGCTCTCCCTCGACACCCGCGGCCGGGCCGGGCTGGCCGACGCCGTAGACGGCCTCTGGCGCGAGCTGGCATCGAGGGCGCTCACCGGTCCGGGCATCCCCAACGGGACCGCCGAGGGGCGGACCCAGTCGCAGGGGGCGGAGTCGACGCTGCTGCGCGGCCCGGACGAGCTGGCCCGGGCGCTGATCGAGCGGTTGGGCCAGCCCGAGACCCGCTCGGCGGTCGCGGGCACGCTGGAGTCGATCGCCCGGAACACGTCGCAGCTCGCCGGGCGGGAACGTGCCCAGCTCGAGGTTCGTCTCCGGCACCTGCTGGCCGCGCTTCCGCCCGAGTCGTTGAGCGCGCTCCTGGAGCTCGATCTCGCGGACCCCGGTCAGCTCGACCGTCTGGTTCCCGCGATGGACTGGCTGCCGGTGTCGGCGGCACTCGACCTGGTGGAGGCGGCCAGCAAGGCGCAGAAGGAGGACATCTCCACCTCGCTGCTCAGGATGATCAAGAAGCTCGCGGGCAACGTCACCGCGACGCCGGACGAGCCGACTGGCGAGCACGATCTCCGAGCGGTGCTCAAGGGGCTGCTCGAGTCGTGGACGCTGAGCTCGCCCAATCCCTGGCATCACACCCGAGTGCTCGACTTCCTGTCCGCCCGCGACGTGTCGAACTCGCGGGCCGAGGCCAGCGCGAGCGAGGGCCTCCGGCTGGTCCAGATGGCGATCGAGACCGAGACCTTCGGCGACCAGGTGGTCGAGGCGGTCGAGCTCGCCGTCGACGCGGACGACGTCGCGCCGCTGGTCCGAGCCCTCGAAGCGACGCCGCCCGACCACGCGGTCGCGCCGCGGATCTGGGCCGTTCTCGCCAGCTCGGGCGTGCTTCGCCGTGTCCTGGTCGAGTGCCGGCTGGAGGCGTCGGTGGTCGCGTCGATTCTGGCGCGGGTCCCCGACGAGGGGTTCCAGATGCTGTTCGACCTGGTGCTGATCGTCGACAACCGGGACATCCGGCGTCTGCTGCTGGAGCGGATCGCGCGGATGGGCGCGTCGGGCGCGGCGCTCTTGACCGAGGCGCTCGGCGGACTCTCCGACCAGCTGCTCCGGCGGGTGCTCGGCCACCTGGCCGAGCTCCCCAACCTTCCCCAGGGCGTGGACGTCAGGTGCCACCTGGGCTCGACCGACCCGCTGATCCGGATCGCGGTCTACAAACTGGTGCTGCGTGAGCCGGAGTGGGTGGAGGAGGCGATCCAATCGGGTCTCACCGACGCCGACGAGCGGGTCGTCAGGCTGGCGGTGGACGCGGGCCTGCGGGGCTTTCCGCGCACCTGTCTCCCGCGCCTGATGCTCCTGCTCAACTCGCCCACCCGCTCGCCGGAGCTCAAGGCGAGGGCGGTGCCGATCCTGAGCCAGCTGGACACGCCCAGCGTGCGGCAGTGGCTCACCGACCGGATGCTGGTGCGCCGGGGCTGGTTCCGGCGGCTCCGTCTCGCGCCCAAGTCGCCGATCGTCCTGGAGAAGCTCCGGGTCCTGGCGGGTCGCTGGGGCGAGCACCCCGACGCCCAGCGGATCCTGAAGCGCGCCCTGGCCTCGGGTGACGAAGACCTGCGAGCCGCCGCCGGCGGTCGGGAAGCCGCGTGAGCAGCGAGGGCAACTTCCTGGTGGCGCTCGGGCAGGCGCTCGCGACGATGTCCCTCTACGACGAGGGGCACCCGGCGCGGGAGCGCGCGTTCGACGCGAGCTTCGAGCAGCTGCTCGCGCTCACCGCCGATCAGCCCTGCGTGCAGTACTCCTTTCTCGGCGGCGAGACCATTCTCGGGAACCGCACCCTCACCGAGCTGGGCTCCTGGGACTGGGCCACCAAGCTGACCGACGGCAGGCATCCAGCGGATCGAAGTCGACGCCGACGTGAGCCGGGAAGCGTTCGTCCGTTTCGTCGACGACATGTACCGTCGCTTGGCAGGGCGCGGCCAGGACACCTCCGAAGTTCGCCAGCTGGTGCGAGCCCCGATTCGCTTCGGGCTCGTGAAGGTCGAGGGCGGCGGTGGCGACGCGGCCGGCCGCGGCGCACGCAAGGGTCGCCGGGGCGGCGGGCTCCGCGGCTACTCGATGGCCGAGGAGGTCGCCGCCGTCGAGTGGATCCATCGAGAGATCCAGCATGGGGTCCAGATCCCGATGCTGGAGGTCGAGACCGTGGTCCGGTCGCTCGCCGGCGCGATGTGGATGGGCGAGCGGATGTTCATCCCGCTCCTGATGCTCAAGGAGTACGACCAGTACACCACCACCCACGCCTGCAACGTCGCCGTGCTGGCGATGGGGCTGGCCGAGCGGCTCGGTCTCGGTCCCGACGAGGTGCGGAGCTTCGGTGTGGCCGGGCTCCTCCACGACATCGGCAAGGTCAAAATTCCACACGAGCTGCTGGTCAAGCCCGGGCGCTATACGGACGACGAGCGCAAGGTGGTCCAGCGCCATCCGGTGGATGGGGCCCGGATCATTCTGGAGCGGGAGCGGGGTCTCGGGCTCGCGGCGGTGGTGGCCTACGAGCACCACATCTTCCTGAACGGGGAAGGCTATCCCTCGCTCAGCTACCCGCGTGCCTGCCACTACGCGAGCCGGATCGTCCACGTCTGCGACATCTACGACGCCCTCTGCACCGACCGGCCCTACCGCGCGGCCTGGGAGCCGGAGCAGGCGCTCGCCTACCTCGAGGAGCAGGCCGGACGCGAGCTCGACCCGGACGTGGTCCGGGCCTTCTCCGGCATGGTGGCCGAGGCGCAGCTGGAGCGGTTCGAGCTGGCCAAGGGCCCGGCGGAGGAGGCGGGAGCGAGACCAGGACCGGCGGAGCTTCCCTCGGCCAAGCCGGCGCCGGAGGGCTCGTCCACGACGCCCTCTTGAGAATCCGGGCCGATGGAGCGACCCTAGTACGCTTGCGCTCGCGACCACCATCGAAACCCGAGGTCTCTTCATGGCCGACGAAAAGCTGGCCCCTATCGCCCCCACCCGTGTGGCCCAGGAGCTCAAGGCGTTGAGCGACGGTCGCCAGTCGGGGAAGTTCGACAAGGACGAATACGAGCACCGCTTCTCGCGGATGATCTCCGAGCTCCGCGATCGCCGGATCAACGGCACCCGGGCCGAGATCATGGCCGCCCTGAGCCCGCTCAAGATGGACGGGACGGTCTCCGACGACGATTGGAAGCGGCTGGTCACGCAGCTCGGCCTGGCCTGAGCGGCTTCCGGGCTCGTCCGAGCCCGCGTCACGGGGAGAGCCGGGCAACGCCTTGCTCTCCCCTCGGCTTTCCCACTTCCTTTCCACGATGACCGCGTTCCGTCCCCGCCGCGCCACCCCGACGGTTTTCGTCGGCGGCGTCCCGATCGGGAGCTGCCACCCCGTCGTGGTCCAGTCGATGACCAACACCGACACTGCCGACGTGGCCGCCACGGTGCGCCAGTCGGCCGCGCTGGCTCGGGCCGGCAGCGAGCTGGTGCGGGTGACGGTCAACACCGAAGACGCGGCCCGGGCGGTCCCCGCGATCGTCGAGGGCCTGGAGCGGATCGGCCAGCCCGTGCCGATCGTGGGCGACTTCCACTACAACGGGCACCAGCTCCTCGCCCGGGTGCCGGAGTGCGCCGCCGCGCTGGCGAAGTACCGGATCAACCCCGGCAACGTCGGCGGCAAGCGCCGCGACGAGAACTTCGCCGCGATCGTCGAGATCGCGCTCCGCCACGACAAGCCGGTCCGGATCGGGGTCAACTGGGGCTCGCTCGACCAGCAGGTGCTGACCGAGCTGATGGACGCGAACGCCGCCCGCCCGCGCCCCGCGGACGCGCGCGAGGTGACCCTCGCCGCGATGGTCGAGAGCGCCATCCGCTCCGCCGCGCTCGCCGAGGAGATCGGGCTGGCGCACGACCGGATCGTGCTCTCGGCCAAGGTGTCGGAGGTCGACGACCTGGTCGCGGTCTACCGGATGCTCGCGCCCCGGTCCGATCATCCGCTCCATCTCGGACTGACCGAGGCCGGGCTCGGGATGAAGGGCATCGTGGCCAGCACGGCTGGGCTCGCCGTCCTCCTTGCCGAGGGCATCGGCGACACCATCCGGGTCTCGCTCACGCCCTCGCCGGGCGGCGATCGCACCGAGGAGGTGCGGGTCGCCCAGCAGGTGCTCCAGTCGCTCGGGCTCCGGCGGTTCGTGCCCCAGGTGACGGCGTGCCCGGGCTGCGGCCGCACCACCAGCACCTTCTTCCAGGAGATGGCCGAGACCATCCAGGGCCATCTCCGGGAGCGGATGGAGGTCTGGAGGATCACCCGCCCGGGCGTGGCCGAGCTCAAGGTCGCGGTGATGGGGTGCGTGGTGAACGGCCCGGGCGAGTCGAAGCACGCTCACCTGGGGATCTCCCTGCCGGGCACCTTCGAGGAGCCGAAGGCCCCGGTCTACGTCGACGGGCGTCTGCTCAAGACCCTGAAGGGCGACGGGCTGGTGGGCGAGTTCCTGGAGATCATCGAGGAGTACGTGGCGGCGAAGTACCCGGAGTCCGACCAGCCCGCGCTGGCCCTGCCCGAGGGCTGAGCCGATCGACACCTCGATCCTGGAGCGGCCGCTCGCGGCGATCCCGCTGCTCTTCGGTGCCGGGGTCCTCACCAGCCTGACGCCCTGCATCTACCCGATGATCCCGATCACCGCCGGGATCCTCGGCGGGGCCGGAGCGATCGGTCGCTCGCGCGGGCGGACCATCCTGCTCTCGCTCACTTACGCCGTGGGGCTTGCGCTGGTTTACGCGGCGCTCGGCCTGGTGGCTGGTCTCACCGGCTCGATCTTCGGCACCATCAGCTCCAATCCGTGGGCCTACTTCGCGATGGGCAACCTGCTCCTGGTGGCCGCCCTCGCGATGCTCGACGTGATTCCGGTGACCGTGCCGCGCCGGCTGCTCGCCTGGGCCTCGCGCCAGGGCGGATCGGGCGAGGGCGTGGGGGTCGGCTCGGTCTTCCTGATGGGGGCCACCTCGGGGCTGGTCGCGGCGCCCTGCGGCGCGCCGGCCTTCGCCGCGGTGCTCACCTTCGTGAGCGCCACCCAGAGCGCGGTGCTCGGCTTCGTCTATCTTTTCGTCTTCAGCGTGGGGATGACGGCGCTGCTGGTGGCGATCGGGATCTCGTCCGGGATCCTCGCCGCGTTGCCCAAGGCCGGACGCTTCACGGTGTGGGCGAAGCGGCTGGCGGGCGTCCTCATGGTGGCGATGGCGGAGTACTACCTCATCAAGGCGGGACAGGCATGGTTGTGAGTCGGACCGGGCGGGGCGGGGCGCGGAGCTGGTGGGGACGGACGGCGATTTTGATCGCTCTGTTCGCGGGCCTCATGGCGTGGCCCGTCGCGGCGCAGTTCGACACCGGGATCGCGGTCGGGGCCAAGGCCCCGCCGATCACGGTCAACGATCTCGACGGCAAGCCGGTCGATCTCGGCCAGTACATCGGCAAGCGTCCGGTGCTGCTCGAGTTCTGGGCGTCGTGGTGCGACCTCTGCAAGGAGCTCCTCCCCTCGCTCAAGGCGGTCGAGCGCACCTACGGCGACCAAGTGGTGCGGATCGGCATCAATATCACCGTGAACGACTCCCGCGAGCGGGTCCGGCGTTATCTCGCGCGGCACCAGCCGCCGTTTCTCGCGCTCTACGACGAGCAGGGGGTCGGGAGTCGCGCGTACGACGTGCCCACCACCTCCTACATCGTGGTGATCGACGCCTCGGGCACCGTGGTCTACACCGGCACCGGAGGCGACCAGGATCTGGTGGCCGCTGCCGGAAAGGGGCTTGGCAAGTGATCGGAAGCAGGAGCGTCCCGGTGCTGCTCGCCGCGCTGCTCGGTCTGGCGTCGGCGAGCCAGGCCCAGGAGCGACTCAAGGTGGCGCTGGTGGACGAGCCCAGAGTGGGGCAGGACGCGCCCGACTTCAGCATGCCGTACCTGACGGCGCTGGGTCCGGGGCCGGCGGATCAGCCGTTCCGGCTCAGGGCCGAGCTCGGGCGTCGGGTGCTGCTGGTGGTGACCGGCGATCCGGAGCGCGAGGACGCGGCCAGCTTCTGGGAAGGGCTTCGGACGATGGGCGGCACCGTGCTGCCGGACGACCTGGTGGTGATCGGACTGGTCAAGGCCGACGTCCGGCGGACCCAGGAGCTCGCGGGGCGGGTGGGGGAGGGGGTCAAGTTCCTCCCGGACAGCGCGGGCCGGGTCCAGCGGCAGTACGGTGCTTCGGGGAAGGTCGAAGGGGTGCGGCTCTTTCTGGTCTCGGACCTCGGTCGGGTGCTCTACCGGGCGCGGGGCTTCCGGTTCGACTCGGCGAGCGATTCGAAGGGGCTTCGGGACGCGCTTGGCGGGGGCTGATTTCGGTTACGGCTCGTGTTCGGGGGTGCCGGATTTTGATCGCGGAATCTGCAAGCCCTTGCGTCAAGCTGCCCGGATCGGCACCATGTCGTGGTTTTGGACGGTTTTGCGTCGACGCACTTTGCCGTAGTCAATTCAATCACAACGCCTTAGGTCCTGTGACGTAGATCACGTCGTACGTTTCGGCGACGACGGTCTATCCGAAGTGGCAGGGATTGGTCTCGGGTGGTGCGGCTGGGGGGGAAGGGATCCTGCGAAATGCGGGCAACCCCATGCCAGGCGGTGATTTGCGTACCTTGACCGCGGTGGGCTGAGTCGGTAGGTTGGAGCGCTGTTCATTTACCCCGGGCTCCATTTGGGGGAGCTCAGGGGCCGATTCTGGCTGGCGGCACGAGGTTCGCCAGAAGCGGCGCCGGTGGAACCGGGGGCAAGGACCATCAGGAAGACCGATTTGACTCGCGTGGCGACTGGCCCGGGCAATTGTGCTCTGGCTCACAGCGCGCGGGTGGGTCCGGTCGCTATGATGATCCAATCGTACGCGCAGGACCAGCCCCAAAAACTGAAGTCGATTGTTCGGTAGTCCGTTTCGGTTGTGGTGGCTAACACGCAGTCTCACGTTCATAGGGGGAGTGAATGAACAAGCTGTATCGATCCTTACTGCTGACCGGCATCGTGGCTGTTGGCCTCGCCGGCTGCGGTGACGACGTCACGGTGGTCGATCCGCCTGCGCCGCCACCGCCGCCGGACCCGATCGTCCGGGCGGTCGAGGTTACACCTGACAACGTCACGGTGAGCCCCGGCCAGACCATTCAGATGACCGCCTCGGTCACCGCCGATCCCGGCGCCAGCCCGACGGTCACCTGGAGCTCCAGCGACGCGACCCGCGCGACCGTTGACAACAGCGGTCTCGTGACCATTCCGGCCGCCGCGCCGTCTGGTCCGGTCGCCATCCGCGCCACCGCGACGGCCAACGGCAGCACCGCGTCGGACGCCGCGACCCTGAACGTGGTCGGCACCACGGTCACCGGTGTGCAGGTGACGCCGGCCGCCGCCACGATCAACGTCGGCCAGAGCGTCGACCTCGAGTCGGCGGTCCAGGGCACCGGCAATCCGTCGCAGGCGGTGACCTGGTCGACCCTCGACGGCACCATCGTGACCGTCGATCAGAACGGCGTCGTGACCGGCATCGCCGCCGGCACCGCCAACGTGAAGGCCTGCTCGCAGGCCGACGCGACCAAGTGCGGCCTCTCGTCCATCGTCGTCGTCGCTCCGACGCCGGCCACGGTCGAGATCCAGAGCGTCACCTTCACCAACGGCGCCGGTAACGAGGTTCCGGTGGTGCTGACCAACGTCTTCGGTCAGATCCAGATCCAGATCAACGTCGACAACGGCGACCGGCAGCTCGATCGCATCGACGCCTTGATCGGTGGCGTGGTGGTGGCCAGCCAGAGCTTCGCGCAGGCCGCGCCGCAGGCCGCCGCCCCGAGCCTCGCGCCGCGGGTGGTCAGCCTCAGCACCAACACCCGTCAGGTCCGGAAGAACGGGAACGTCTTCGTCCCGGTCATCTTCAACGGCAACAACCAGATCACCGCGAACCTGTACGTCGTCGGCAATCCGACCCCGCTCGCGTCGAACGCGATCCCGGTCGTGATGAACAACCCCGACGCCGAGATTCAGCCCGGCACCAACGCGGTGACCACGTTCCAGCCCACTCCAGGCGTCGGCAACAGCGTCACCGGTCCGACCACCGCCGCCGGCAGCACCTGGTACGGCAACGTGGCGACCGTCGACGTCTCGACCCACTTCATCGCGTTCCAGAAGACCCTGCCGAGCGCGCACACCTTCAACTCGGTTGGCTGCGGCACCGACGCGATTCCGACCATCGTCGGCACCCCGACGACCGGTATCGTGATCACTGGTGTCCTGCCTTGCGCTGCGGCTCAGGGTGTGGTCACTCCGTCCGCGGCTCCGGGCGCGACCTCGTACGCTCCGGCGACCTCCGGCCCCGACGGGACCGGTCTGGTGGCCCCGGCGGCCTGGTCGACGGTCGGCTCGGCGTTCACGGTGAACGGCGATCAGCGCTGGAATCTGATCACCCCGTCGCTCACCGCGCTGGCCGCGTACAACGTCGACAACGTCGGCCCGGTCACCCTGGTCGACAACGGCGCCGTCTCGGTTGGTCCGGCCGTGGCCTTCAACGACCTGGCCGACCAGCAGTGGGTCAACGCCTCGTACGCGTTCGCGCAGGACATCAGCTCGTCCGACGCGGGCGTCGGCGTCGCGCTTCTCGAGGCGCATGACTACGACTCGGCCGGTCTGCTCTGCACCGGCACGATCGTGACCACCGGTAACGACTACAACGAGACCGTGACCAGCGTCTCGACGGACGGCGAGCAGATCTGCGCCTACTCCGAAGACCTGCTGGGCAACGTCGGCACCTCCGGTCCGTCGAACTACTTCGGCGTCGACAAGGGCGTGCCGCTCGCGCGGCTGCTCGGCTCCACCGCGGCGACTCCGGCTCCGGTCGGCACGCCGTACGCGGGTTCGGCTACCGCCAACACCCAGATCTACTCGATCGCTGCTCCGCCGGTCGCCACCGACGTCTTCGGTGTCGAGGGCCTGGATACCCGCGCTGGCTTCGACCAGGGCGCGACCTTCCTGGCCGGCTTCCCGGCCGCGATGACCCTCACGGGCTTCAACGCGCTGGGCACGGTGACCTGCGATCTCGGACCGACGACGGGCTATGCCTTCGCCGATCCGGCGGCGCTGCTCACGATCCTGTCGGACACCTACGTCCGCTCGGTCGAGGTGCCGATCCTCTGCGCCGGCGGCGGCATGACCATGCCGGCCTACGTGGACTTCAGCGCCAACGTGACGGATCGCGCGGGCAACACCAGCGCCTCCTTCACGCGTAACTTCGCGGCCGATCACCTCGCCGCGCCGAACATCACCGGTCTGGGCTTCACTCCTGGCTTCTACACGCCTGGCGCCCCGGCTGCCTTCGGCTTCTCGGCGAACGACGATCTCGAAGTGATCGACGCCACCGCGGCGGTCACCCAGGTCGTCGACCAGTCCAGCGGCGGCACCGCGCTCCGGTACGGGCTCGGCTCGCTCACGGCGCTGGGCACCCGTTGGGACAACGTGATCACCAACGTCGTCAACGGCGCCAACGCGTCGATCCCCTACTTCCTGTTCCGGGTCGACGAGATGTGCTCCGCGGCGGCGACGCCTTACGCCAGCTGCCCGGATCCGACCGGCGCTGGGTACAACCCGTTGGCCGCGCCGTACATCACCACCTCGCAGCTGAAGCTGGCCGCGGGTGCTGACACGGCCGACTACACCGCCGGCGCCGCGGCCCTGCCGCAGTCCGTCTCGGCGGACGTCGCTGACGTGGCGAGCCAGCTGTCCGGCGCGCCGATCAGCGCTCCGATGCTCGCGACGCAGTTCAATCCGAGCACCGGTCTGGGCCGTGGCATCTGGAACGCCGCGGACCTGATCGCCTGGAGCGGCGTCAACAGCGGCCCGGGCACCGCCATCGCCACCCACGTGGCCAGCACCTCGATCGTCGTGCCGTTCTTCGACAACGTCGTGCTGTGGCGCCTGAACAACGTCAACGAGTGGGTGCGCTGCGGTGCCTTCCCGGCTCCGACGCTCACCGACAACGGCAACCACCGCTTCTGGACCTACACGCTGGTGATTCCGACCGCGGCGACTCATCCGTGCGTCGACACCGCTGGCGGTTCGTTCGTGGGCGGCGCGCCGGTTGGCAACTACCGCGCGATGGGTGTGAAGGCGGGCGCTGGTCTGTTCACGCCTGACTTCTAACCGATCGTAAGCTGCAACGAGAAAGGGTCCCGTCGAGAGACGGGGCCCTTTTTCGTTGGGGACTCTCGTCCTTCGCGATGGCGGAGGACGGGCCCAAGGGCAAACGAAGAAGGGCCTCGGTCAGACCGAGGCCCTTCTCCTTTGCGACCACCCGACTCGAGCCGGCTCAGCCGAACTGCAGGCCCACCACGTTGCCGCCCTTGAGCTCCATGTTGGCGAGCGAGACGTCGACCGTGCCGGTCCACGGCGACCAGCCCTCGCGCAGGATCTTGGTCCCGTCGCTGTAGACGTCCCAGTAGCGCACCGCGCTCGCCCGATAGGACGAGTCCTTCCCGCTCGCGCCGTCGAGCAGGTACTCGGCTCGCGTGCCGAGGAGCTTCGACCCCGGCGCCGGCGTGACCGGCGGCTCGGGCACCACCTCGATCGGCGGCTCCTCGGGGACGTCGGGGACGATCCAGGGATCCTCGACCTCCGGATCGCCGATCACCACCGGGGGGCGCTCGTCCCGAACGGGGTCGATGCCCAGGGTCTCGTTCCGCTTCTCGGGCACGGCGATGTCCGGGACCTCGTCGTCGCCGTCGATCAGCACCAGCGGCTCGACCGCGATCGGCCGGGCTTCGATGGGCTGCTCGCCGCTGTGGAGCCGGCGGGCCGCCTCGCGGGCCAGGAGGGCCTCCTCGAGGCTCTGGCGGCGGCGGCTCCGGCTTCGGTCGAGCCGCCCTCGATCGGGGCCGGCTCGGGCCGGGAGCCGTCCTCCGGAGCGGCCCTGACCAGCTCGTTCTGGGAAGACGGTATCGGTTACCGGCCGAGCTGGCCGCTCCCGGGAACCGTTTGCCGGGGTCGCTCCGGGCGAGAGGATCCTGCTCCAGCAGGCGCTGGACGTCCAACATTTTCCCTCCCAACGGGTTACGTGAGGTTGTCCGCGGTCGCGCCGGCGTTGCGGCTCGACCCGGACCGAGGGTGCAACTCGAGGGCCGATTCGCTCACTCGACCTGCGTCGGCGATCAGCTCTTGCAGACGTCGGGCTTGACCGAAGCGGAGACGGAGACCGGGGCCTTCGCGAGTAGCCAGGCCGGCCCATCGCGGCGAAGGTGAGCCGCTTGCCGAGCTCGACGCCCGGCTGGTCGAAGGGATCGACGCCATACCAGACGCCGGCGAACCCGGTCGCGAGCTGGAGAGTCATCACGAGCTCGCCCATCACCTCGGCGTCGAGGCCTATCGATCGTCGCGTTCATCCGTCCCATTCGGGCGAGGCGCGGGAGGCGGGCCGCCTGCTCGGCGTTGAGCAGTTCGCCAGGAATGACCGGGCAGTGCAGAGAGTTCCTCGGGCAGGCCACGGGCAAGGGGATCCGGACGTCCCTGGGCGCGCTGCTCGACCCTCACGGAAGCTGACCACCTTGTCGAACGGCCCCTCCATGAAGAGCTGCACCTGGCTGCGCTGGTCGGTGAGCGCCGACCGCGGCGAGCGGGGTCGGGCCGAGCAAACGATGGTGGCAAAATTTCGCCGGTCGACCTTCTTGCCGAGACTCTCGGCCCAGAGCTGGATTTCCAGAATCCAGGCGGAGAGTTCCCGGAGCCGGTCGCTGTGGGGCATCAGCACGTGGATCTTCGCCCTGGAGGCAGGCCCTGGCAGGCCCAGAGGAGACCGGAGTAGAGGGCAGGAGGTTCTTCCTTCCGAGATCGGCCTGCTCCGCGCCCGCCAGCGCCTTCCGGGCCCTGGCCAGCAGCGCCTCGATGTCGATCCCGATCGAAGCGCGGTGGCAGGAGCCCGGACCGGTGAGCACGCCAGCGGCCCTCGACGCCGGGCGGCACTTCCAGGGTGGCGATGCCTTCCCGCTCGGCGAGGGCCCTGAGCGGACCCTTGTCGGGGTCGGTCGTGAAGCGCCAGGTGGCGGGTCGCCGCGTCGGGGCCCAAGGCCTGGTCGAGCCAGGCCTGGCGACTTTTCAGGTACTGCGCCAGGGTCTCCGCCGTCCCGCCCGACTTGCTGATCACGTTGACGAACACCTGCCTGGGGTCGATCCGTCGGAGCGCCCCCGCCATGGTGGTCGGGTCGACGTTCTCCAGCAGGTGGATCCGGGGTGTGAACTCGCGGCCGTCGTCGTCGAGCTCGTTCCAGGCGGGCGGCCGGAGCGCGTTGACCAGAGCCTTGGTGCCGAGGGCCGAGCCGCCGATGCCGAGGACCAGGACGTGGTCGTAGGCCTGCCCGACGCCCTCGGCGAAGCGGCGGATCGCCTTGACGGTCTCCGGTTGCTCGCCGAGCCGGTAGAAGCCGTACTCGCCGTCGCGGCGCCGGGCGGCCACCTCCGCGAGCACGCCGGGGAAGCGCTGGACCAGCTCGTCGAGCTGGGCGGGGAAGACCGTGCTGGCCGTCGAGCTTGTCGGCGAGGAGCCGACCGTAGTGCAGCTTCATTCGGGATCTCCACCACCAGGCCGTCGTGGGCCGGCTCGATGCCCTCGGCAGCGCGGCGCGCAGGCTCGCCGGTCTCGTGGGTCAAATGGCCGCATAGGGTCCGCTCCCGATGCTCGTGGCGGTCTCGATCGCCTCGCCGATGCTCAGGTGGGTCGGTGGCTCCGCCACCAGAGCGCGTTGAGCACCAGGACGCTGACGCCGCGAAGCGCTCGCCGCGCCTCTTCCGGCACCGCCTTCACGTCTGGTCAGGTAGGCCAGCGGCCTGATCCGAAAGCCGACGACGTCGGCGTGCCCGTGCTCGAACCGAGCGAAGGATCTCGGACGCCCGCCGCCCGGAAGGGAAACGCCAGGCTCTATCGGATGAGCCTGTCGGGCTTCGAGGTTCCGCACTGGCACCATCGCCGGATCGAAGATGTATCGGTAGGAGGCGCGGAGGAAGTCGAGCGTGGCCTCGAGTCCGTAGACCGGAACGGCGCGACGCTGCTTCAAGGAGAAGATCCGGAGGTCGTCGATTCCGGCGACGTGGTCGGCGTGCTCGTGGGTGTAGAGCGGGCCGGCGTCCAGCCGACGACGCCGGCCGCGAGGAGCCGCAGCCTGGCTTCTCGGGCGGGTGTCGATCAGGATTCGCTGGCCGGCCGTCTCGACCAGCGCCGCCGTGCGGGTGCGCCGGTCGCGGGGATCGGTCGAGCGGCAGACCTCGCAGTCGCAGCCGATCTGCGGGACGCCGAACGAGGTGCCGGTGCCGAGCACGGTGAGGCGCACGGCCGGCTCAGACCTCTTCGATCTTGAGCAGGTTGGTGGTGCCGGCCACGTCGAACGGCACCCCGGCCGTGACCACGAAGCGGTCGCCGGGCCAGGCCAGGCCCTTCTGGACGATCACCTGCTTGGTGAGCTCCAGCATGGAGGAGTAGTCGGGCCGTCGGTCCACCATCGCGGGAATCACGCCCCAGACCAGCGCCAGGCGCCGGTAGGTCTCCGCCTCCGGGGTCACGCCGAGAATCGCACCGTGGGCCGATAGAGGCCACCATCCGCGCGGTGAAGCCGCTCGAGGTGAGGCAGACGATCAACGGAGCAGGTCGGCCGCCGCGCGCGCACCGCGACCGCGATCGCCACTTCGGTGCGGGTCGGCTCGTCGCTCTGTCCACTCGCTCGGCGGAGAGCTGCCAGACGTCGATCGGCTCCTCGTCCCGATGACTCTCCACCTCGCGCGATCTGGTCCATCGCCATCACCGCCTTGAGCGGGTATTCGCCCACGGCCGTCTCGCCCGAGAGCATCACCGCGTCGGTGCCGTCGAGGATCGCGTTGGCCACGTCGGAGGCCTCGGCCCGGGTGGGGCGGGGCGCGCGGGTCATCGACCTTTGACGATCTGGTGGCGGTGATCACCGGCTTGCCCAGGGCGGTTGGGCGAAAGCCGATGATCCGCTTCTGCACCAGCGGCTCGTCGAAGGGCAGCTCCACCTCCGGAGATCGCCGCGGGCCACCATGATGGCGTCGGCGGCTTCGAGGATCCTGTCGAGCTGCTCCAGGGCGGTGTCCTTCGATCTTGGCATCTGGCCGGACGCGGTTGGGGATCAGGCGGCGCAGGCCCTCGATGTCCTGCGGGCGGCGCACGAAGCTCACCCCGATGTAGTCGGCGCCAAGGTCGACCGCGCGGAGGGCCTCCTCCCGGTCCTTCTCGGTGATCGCGGGGGCGCTCACCTCGATGCCGGGCAGATTCATGCCTTTGTGGGCCTTGAGCTCGGCCGCTGTAGCGGACGACGCCGTTCACGTGGTCGCCGACGACACCGGTGACGTCGACCGCGAGCAGACCGTCGTTGAGGAGGATTCGGCTCCCGGGTCGCACGTCGCGCGCGAGCTCGCGGTAGGTGGTCGGGATCTCGCCGGGGCCCGCCTTGTCCTCTGGCGCGAATACCACCTTCTGCCCGAACTCGAGCTGATCGGGCCGGGGAGGCTGCTGACCCGGATCCGCGGGCCGTGGAGATCGACCATGATGCCCGACGCCGTCACGATCGGCCTGCACCTGCCGGAGCCGGGTGATCCATCCGCCCGTCCTTCGGGCGTGCCGCGACGCGTTGATCCGCATCGATGTCGACGCCGGCGTCGAGCATCGCCTGCATCTGATCCGTCTGCTCCCACGATGGTCCGAGTGCGGCGACGATCTTGGTTCGACGAATGTCCCGCGGCACGTTGAACCGTTCGCTGTTTCGGGCTTTCCAGGCGAGCAACAATGCTAATGAAGTCGGCGCGGTTTCGCCCGTGACCGTCGGCGGGTTATCGGGAGGCGACACGGGCCGACGGCTCTGCCCCTGTCGCGCTTGGCGCCAGGGTGCTGCGGCGCCGCCTTGCCTTCGAGCGTCGGCGGCGAGGTGACGATGTGAGCAGGTATCCGGGTCGAGGGGTCAGACGGCATTCGGAACCTCGGTGGCGGTGTCCGCCGGTGGAGCGCCGATCGCGACTGGCGGCCCCCTGACTCCCGCCGGTGGCTACACGTTGAGATTTGCGTTTGGCGTCGTCCCCCTCGGCGGTTTCGATCCTGGTCAGGCGGTCCCGAACTGGCCGAGCCTGCCTGCTCAACGTTCCTCTCGGGCCCGGGTCTGCTGGGTCTGGGTGTGCATCTGTGTGTTGGCGGTGGGACAGCCTGATTCGACATGCGCGAACCCATTGCGGGTTATCGAGATAGGGTGGATTTTGCCAGGTCGTCTACATCGACGGTGGCTGCCCGGGAGTGACGCGTTCCCGTGCCTAACCGGGTTTCCAGTTATGTGGATACGCTGATTTCTCCACATGCAGCTCCCGGTTCCTGTCGGGTTGTTGGAGTGTAAGTCGCTATGTCACAACGAATTAGAGTGATGAAACGCTTTCAACAAGTACGGCTCAGATTCTCATCCGACGTCCACAGTGGCTGCACATAACGACGTTATGTGGAAATGGATGATCTCAACCTGGCGCGGCGGGGAAATGCTTCACGATCTTTGCACGACCTTGACGGATCTTCGCGCGGTCCGTAGATTGGCCGCCAAACGACGTAACCACTGTTGAGACAAGGAATTTCTGCGGATGACGGGTGGTCCGCGAGAGGAGGGCTGGCCGCCGAATTCGGCGGCGCGGTCGAGGTCGGTGTCGACGGGGTCAAGGTCACCACCAAGGCGGCCCTGCAGAGCGAGGCGATGGACCGCCTGGTGCGGGCGGCGGTGTTCGGGCAGGGGGCGAGCCTGACGCCGCCCGGAGGCTGCTCTGGGATTCCCGGCCAGGGCGACCGGGGTCCGGTCATTCCCGATCCATGATCTCTATCTGGCGCGGGTCGGAAGGGAGGCGGTGGGTTCACGGTCCCGGCGATCAATGTCCGGATGATCGCCTACGACACCGCCCGCGGTGTTCCGCGCGGCGAAGGCCTGGTGACGCCGGCGCGATCCTGCTGGAGATCGCCCGCTCGGAGATCGCCTACACCGATCAGCGGCCGGCCGAGTACGTGTCGGTGATGATCGGGGCCGCGCTCCGGGAAGGCTACGCCCTCCCGATCTTCGTGCAGGGCGACCACTGCCAGGTCAATCTCAAGAAGTACCAGTCGAACCCCGAGGGCGAAGTCGGCGAGGTGAAGAAGCTGATCGCCGAGGAGATCGGCGCGGGCTTCTTCAACATCGACGTCGACACCTCCACGCTGGTGGATCTCGATCAGCCGAACCTCGACAGCCAGCAGCGGCTGAACTACGAGCACGCCGCCGAGATCACCGAGATGATCCGGAAGACCGAGCCCGCCGGCGTGACGGTCTCGGTGGGCGCCGAGATCGGCGAGGTGGGCGCCAAGAACAGCACGGTCGAAGAGCTCGACGCCTTCATGGAGGGCTACACCAGGAGTCTCGCCGCGCGGGGGGCCTCGCTCGCGGGGATCAGCAAGATCTCGGTTCAGACCGGGACCTCGCACGGCGGCGTGGTGCTGCCCGACGGGTCGATCGCGGACGTCAAGCTCGACCTGGTGGCGCTCGAGGCGCTCTCCAAGGTGGCGCGGGAGCGCTGGGGTCTGGGCGGCGCGGTGCAGCACGGCGCCAGCACCCTTCCGCCCAACGCCTTCGGCAACTTCCCCAGGGTGGAGACGGTGGAGATCCATCTCGCCACCAACTTCCAGAACATCGTGATGGACCATCCGCGGCTCCCGGCCGAGCTTCGGAGCCGGGTGTACGCCTGGCTCGACGAGAACGCCCAGGCGGACCGGAAGCCGAGCGACACGCCGGACCAGTTCTACTACAAGGCGAGGAAGCGGGCGATCGGCCCGTTCAAGCGCGAGTTCTGGGACCTCTCCGGCGAAGTCCGGAGCGCGATCGCGGCCGACCTCGAGAAGAACTTCGCTTTCCTCTTCGAGCAGCTTAACGTCAAGGGGACGGCGGATCTGGTACGGCGTTTCGTGAAGGCGACGCCGCTCCGCCACGACGACCTCGCGCGGCCGACGGTCCGGGCGGTGGACGACGCCGACGCGGGCGAATAGCACTCTGGGGGCATCATGGGCCGGGACGACGATCGCGAGCTGCTGGTGGTGGAGCGTGACGACGGTGGCGGGGCGCTCAAGTGGCTCTTCGTCGGCGCCGTCGTCGGCGCCGGCCTGGCGCTGCTCTTCGCGCCGAGCAGCGGCAGCTCGCTCCGGAAGGACCTGCGCCGGGGCTTCCGCCGGGCCCGCCGCCTCGCGGAGGACGCGGTCGACGACCTGAAGGGCAGCTTCGGCGCGGGCGAGGAGGACGACGCGTCGCTCCGCGGCTCCGGGGACGTCTACGAGGGCAGCGAGGAAGACGAGCTGGCAGAGGAGGAGGCGCCGGCGCCGCGTCAGGAGCGCCCCAGCCTCCGGGCCGCCCGCGACGAGCTCGAGCGCCGTCTCGCGGCCGCGCGGGCTCGACGCCGGCGTCCGGTTCCCTCGGATGACGACGACGACGACGAGGAACCGGTCGCCTGACGGAGGAACGGCCCAAGGGCTGGCACCGGTCGCTCCGCGGGTTCGTCTGGCGCACCATCCAGGCGGCTGACGAAAACAAGATTCCTTTCCTGGCGAGCGCGCTCACCTTCGATGCGCTGCTCGCCGCTTTGCCTCTGTTCCTCCTGATCCTCGCCGGACTCTCGACGCTGCTGAACGGCACCGGCGGCGAGATCGACCCCACCGATCTGTTGGAGCGGTTCCTGCCCCCGCACGAGGCGGTGGCGGGCGTCGATCCGTTCCGCACGGTCGAGGAGCTGCTCCGCCGGCTGACGCAGGTGGGGCGGAGCCTCTCGCTGGTGGCGATCCCAGCGTTCCTCTGGTTCAGCACCCGTCTCTTCGCCGGGATCCGGACCGCGCTGGGCGAGATCTACGACGTGCAGCTCCGTCCGGTTCGGCGGCACTTCGCCGTCACCTACCTGTTGGCCAAGCTCCGCGACCTCGGGATGGTGGGCATCACGCTGGTGCTGGTGCTGGTGAACGCCGGTCTCTCGACCGGGCTCGCCCTGTTGGCCGCCCGGGGGCAGTCGGTACCCGGCTTCGATTTCCTGGTGCACCGGGTCGGGCGGTTCGCGGGCGAGGTGGTGGCCTTCGGCTTTCTGCTCGCGCTCTTCTTCACGATCTACCACTTCGCTTCCGTCCGGCGCCCGCCCTGGCGGGCCACCCTGGTCGGCACGGTGGTCGCGGCGGTGCTCTTCGAGATCGCCAAGCGGCTCTTCGGGCTCTATCTCCGGAACGTGGTGACGCTGCAGATGAGCTTCGACGCGAACGCGGGCGCGCTGATCCTGTTCGTGATCTGGATGTACTACACGGCGGTGGTGTTCCTCCTGGGCGCGGTGATCGCGGAGACCTGGGAGCTCCGGGAGCTCCAGCGGGCGCAGCGCGGCTGACGGCCGCCGGCGGTCCCTTCCGCCGGTTCGTCGGACGGCGCATCTTCCGCTCTCATGCGCGCCATCCTCTTGGGGCTCCTCGCGGCCGCGTGGGTGCCCGCGGCCGCCGCCCAGCAGCCTTTCGATTGGTACGGCCGGGGCCCCTATCGCCCGGGCGTGCCGCGACCGGACAGCCTGCTCGGCCACGGCATCGGCAGCCGGCACACCCTCTTCCATCAGCAGCAGCGGGTCCTCGATCGGCTGATCGCGGCCGCGCCCGAGCGGGTTCGCACCGAGGTGATCGGCGCCACCGCCGAGGGCCGCGAGATCCGCTTGCTGATCATCTCGTCGCCCGCGAACCTCGCGCGGCTCGACGCGATCCGGACGGCGCTCGACCGTCTCGCGGATCCGCGGACCACCGACGCCGCGGCCGCGGCCGCGATCGCCCGGGAGATGCCCGCCGTCGCGATCCTCTCGCACTCGATCCACGGCAACGAGCCCGCCGGCTTCGAGTCGTCGATGATGACCGCCTATCAGCTGCTCGCGAGCGACGAGCCGGCCACGCGGACGATCCTCGACAACGTGGTCACCATCCTCAACCCGTCGATGAATCCGGACGGGCACGAGCGCTTCGCGGCCTGGAACAATTCCGTGGCCGTCGCGAGCGACGAGCCGGCCGCGCTCGAGCAGAGCGAGCCCTGGAGCATCATGGGGCGGGGCAACCACTACCGCTTCGACATGAACCGCGACGTGCTGGCGCAGTCGCAGCTGGAGACCCGCGCGGTCGCGGCCGCGGTGCTGCGCTGGCATCCGCAGGTGTTCGTCGACCTCCACAGCACCACCGCGCAGTATTTCTTCGCGCCGCCCGCGCTGCCGGTGAACGCCAACCTCCCGCCCGCCTCGATCGCCTGGCTGGAGCGCTTCGGCGAGGGCAACGCGGCGGCGTTCGACCGCTTCGGCTGGCAGTACTTCGTGCGCGACGTGTTCGATCTCTACTATCCGGGCTACTGGGACAGCTGGCCGTCGCTGAACGGCGCGACCGGGATGACCTACGAGACCGACGGCGGTCCGGAGCTCCGGCTCCGCAAGCGCGACGGCACGGTCACCAGCTTCGCGGACGGGATCGCGCACCATTTCGTGGCGTCGCTTGCGACGCTGGAGACCCTGGCGGCCAACCGCGAGACGCGGCTGCTCGACTACTACCGCTTCCGGGCCGGGGCGATGACCGAGGCCGCCGCCAGTCGCTTCAGACGGGTCGTGCTGCTGCCGGGAAGCGATTCGGCTCGGACCGGCCGGCTGGTCTCGTTGCTGGCTCGCCAGGGCATCGAGGTTCGGCGGGCGGGTGCGCCGTTCGCGAGCGCCGCGGCGCACCACTACCTGGCGGTGGCCGACCAATCGGCGAGGCGGACCTTCCCCGCGGGCAGCTACCTCGTCGACCTGGCCCAGCCACAGGCTCGCCTGGCCCGCGCGATTCTTGAGCCGCGGAGCACGCTCGACTCGAGCTTCGCGCGGAAGCAGATCGAGCGCTTCGAGCGGAACCGGCGGCGGGGCGAGCGCGCCAGTCGCGAGGGCTACGAGTTCTACGACGTGACCGCCTGGTCGCTGCCGCTGGCCTATGGAGTCGAGGCGTACTGGACCGAGGACGCGCCCGCCGTGGCCGGCTCGCTCGTCGGGGCGGAGGTCGTCGCGCCGCGCGGCGGGGCGAGCGGACGGGCGCGCTCGGCGTACCTCTGGCGGCCGGGCAGCATGGAGTCGTCCCGACTCGATCGATGCGGCTCCTGCTCGAGGGGTTCGCGGTCGGGAGCCTCGACTCGCTCCGGGCCGACGGCTCGAGCTATCCGCCGGGCACCTTCGTCGCACGGGTGCAGCGGAACGGCCCGGAGCTCCACGAGCGGATCGCCGCGCTGGCCTCGAGGTGGGCGCCCAGGTGGTGCCCGTGCAGTCGGCCTTTCCCGATCGCGGGCAGGTCGGCGTGGGCAGCGAGGCCGTCCGGCCGCTCACGCGCTGCGGGTGCTTCCTGGCCGGGGCGACGGCGTGGCGCAGACCACCTTCGGCAGCCTCTGGTTCTACCTCGAGCGGGAGCTCCGGGATTCCGGTCACGCCGATCGGGCTCGGTCGTTAGGCAGGGTCGACCTCTCCCGCCAGCGTCCTGACGCTGACGGCTTCGCGGGAGGGATGGCGGCGTCGCTGGGCGCGCGGGTAGCGGTCGCCGCCTGGTGCAGTGGGCGGCGGCGCCGTGATCGGGATCGCCGCGGCCGAGCTGCTGGCCCGGAAGGAGGTCGGCCTCACCACGGTCGCGGCGGTCGGCGGGGCCGCGGGGGCGGCGCCAAGCCTCGCTGCCAAGCCCGTGGCCGGACACCACGGCGGCGCCCGGCGAGTCCCCTGGTCCGCTGGCCACGGCCCCGGACAGCACACGGTGGTCGAGTCGGTGCCGGGGCTACTGCGCGCGGGCGCTGCTCGGACCGCTCGCACTGGCTCGGGTTCGGCTATGAGGCGGACTCTGCCGGTGCCGGTCTCCGGCGACTTCATCTTCCAGCCCTCGAAGGCCGGCGACAATCCGGGTGGTCTCTCGAGCGATGCGCCGATCCTCTCCGGCTTCGCCTGGCCGGGCAACACCGACCGCTCCCTCAAGGGAGCCGCCTGGGCCGTGGTCGAGAACGTCGGCGCGGGCCGGGTAGTGCTCTTCGCGGAGGATCCGCTCTTCCGTGCCTTCTGGCGGGGAACGGCCCCGATGCTGGACAACGCGCTGCTCTTCGGGCCGCGGCCCCGCTAGCCGCCCGGGGGCGGGCCTGCTACTTTGCGGGTGCCCCAGGTCCGAAGGGCTCCGGCGCGCGAACCGCGTCAGGACCTCGCCGGTAGCAGCGCTAAGCGATGTCCGGTGTCGCTTCGGGGAGCCTGGGGCACTTTTCTTTGGTGGCCCTCCTTCGGTGCTAGATTCCCCATCCTGATGATCGCCCTGCTCGGAAGTACCGTCCCAAGCGCTTCTCCGACCTGGTCGCGCAGGACCACGTCGCATGCGCCCCGCGGCGCGGTGCCAAGGGACGGGCTGGGCACGGCTACCTGCTCACCGGCCCGCGTGGGGTGTGGGGAAGACCACCGCGGCCCGGATCCTCGCCATGGCGCTCAACTGCGAGCGGGGCGATGCCGCCTGCGCGGCGGCGAGCCCTGTGGCGAGTGCCCGGACCTGCGAGCGGACCTGGGGCGGCCTGGCCGGGCTCGACGTGGTGGAGATCGACGCGGCGAGCAATCGGAGCGGTCGACGACGCCCGCGAGCGCCTGGCGAGCGCGATGTACGCCGCGTCCGACGAGCAGCGCCACAAGGTCTGGTCGTCGACGAAGCGCATGCTGACCCGTGAGGCCTGGAACGCGCTGCTCAAGATCCTGGAGGAGCCGCCGCCCTGGTGGTCTTCGTGTTCGCCACCACCGAGCCGCAGAAGATCGCCAACACCGCCGCCCGGGTGCTCTCCTGGCCGCAGCGCGCTTTCGACTTCAAGCGGATCGGCGCGCCGGCCATTCGGGGCCGGCTGGCCGAGGTGCTCGCCGCCGAGGAGCTGAGCGCCGAGGACGCCCTCGCGCTGATCGCCCGCTACGCCGATGGCGGAGGCGCGACGCGCTCTCGGTGCTCGACCAGGTGCTGAGCCTGGGCGACGGCGAGGTCTCCGCCGAGCGAGCGGCGGCCAGGCCCTCGGCCTGCTCGAGGACGAGAGCTACGTCGAGGCGCTCGGCGCCGTGGCCGATCGCGCCCCCGAGCGGATCTTCCCGCTGGTCGTGGACGCCGTCGTCGGCTCCGGTGCCGTGGATCTGGTCGAGTACATGAACGGGCTTGGCGAGCTGCTCCGGAGCCGTGCTGATGGCGGCACCGGGGTCGAAGTCGAGGGCTCACTTCGGGCGCGGAAGGAGGCGGTCGCCAGTCTCGCTGCTGCCTCCGGAAGACGCTCGCGGATGCTGGTGCTGCTGGCGGAGGCCGAGACCGCGATCCGTAGGAGCGCCAACGGCCGGCTGGTGGTGGAGACGCTGCTGCTCCGGTGGGCTCTGATGGATCGGGCGGTCGACCTGGAGTCGGTGCTTCGCTCGGGCGGCATGGCGGGCGGTGGTGGGTCGGGCTCGCGTCCCTCGGGCGGCCGGGCGAGAGGGGAGCCGTCTCGGAGCGCGGCCGGAGAGCAGTCGGCCGCCCCCGAGCGCCCGGCCGAGACGGCTCCGATCGTCGACGCGCTCAGCACCCAGGGATTGCTCGACGCCTGGCCGGACGTCGTCGCCCGGGGGCGGCAGCAGAGCCCCTTGCTGGGCGCCGTGCTGGAGGCGCTCACTCCTAGCTCGGTGGAGGGCGGCACGGTCGGGCTGACGGTGGCCGACGGCCAGGCCCACCTGGCCGAGGGCGCCAGCAGGCAGCTCAAGGCCATCGAGGCGCTGCTCTCCGGAGCGGTCGGCAAGGCGGTTGCGGTAGACCTCAGGGAGGCCGGGGCGGCCAGCGCCCCGGTACAACGTCCTAAGAGGTTGTCTGACAAGGATTTGAAGAGCGAGCGCCTGCGGGAGCTCCGAGGGCTGGACCCGGCCCTCGACGCCGCAGCGGACGCGTTAGATTTGGAAATCGCGGAGTAGCCCGGGACGGGACAGAATGGCGGACCTGAGTCAGTTTCTACAGTTGGGCCAGCAGATGCAGGGTCGCCTGCAGCAATTGCAGGCAGATCTTGCCGGGCGATCGGTCGAGGCGGCCGCCGGTGGCGGGCTGGTTCGGGTCAAGACCGACGGTCGCGGCCTGGTGCGCGAGCTGGTGATCGATCCGGAGGCCTTCGGAAGGCCGGGACCCGGAGCTGCTTGCCGACCTGATTCTTTCCGCCATAGCCGAGGCGCAACGCCGGGCCGGCGAGGCCGCCCAGGCCGAGGCCAGGAAGGTCCCGGGCATGCCGTTTCCGCTCGGTCTATGAAGCCGCTCGGCGCCATCGAAGCGCTGATCGGCGAGCTGGCCAGGCTTCCCGGAATCGGACGAAAGACCGCGCAACGACTCGCCTTTCATCTTCTCCAACAGCCCAGAGATCGGATCGCTCAGCTCGCGTCCGCGCTCAGCACGGTGGCCGACCGGATTCGGGAGTGTCCCGACTGCGGGAATTTCTGCGAGGGCGAGCGCTGCGAAATCTGCGCGATCCCCGGCGGGACGCGGACCGCGTAGTGGAGGAGCGCCGGCGGCGGTGCTCGTGGCCGAGCGGGCGACGGCTTCCGAGGCCGGTATCTGGTGCTGGGCGGGCGGCTCGCCGATCGAGGGGGTCGGTCCGGAGCGGCTTCGTCTGGAGCTCCTTCGCAAGCGCCTCGCCGGGGGTGAAGTGCGCGAGGTGATCCTGGCCACGAACCCTTCGCTCGAAGGGGAGGCCACCCGCTACATTGATCCAACAGCTCACCGGCGCGGGGTGCGGGTCAGCCGACTGGCTCGTGGTTTGCCGGTCGGAGGCGACCTCGAGTACATCGACAGCGTCACGTTGAGTCACGCGCTGGAGGCTCGGCAGGAGGTCTCGTGAGGCCCGGCAAAGCGCTGATCTTCTCCCTGGCAGCGCTCGCGGCCTGCGGCCGGATGGACGCTGGCGGGGCGGCATCTGGAGCGGCACAAGGCCGACCTGTTCAGCCCGAATCGCCTGCGGCCGGATGGCGGCGCTGAGCTACCTGGCGGGCCAGGACGGGCCTGGAGTGTGTTTCAGGCGCTCGGACTACGTCGTGGGGATGTCGTCCACGCCCGGAATCGGGCGACGCGGCTTCTGAAGCGGATGGAGCGGACCATGGCGAGCGGGGAAAGCACCTGGTGAGCGGCGCGGCCAGCTGGTCGTTCGGCGAGGATGACGCCTCCCGAATCCAGCTCGTGCTCGATCAGCTGCTCCGGGAGGCCGACGCCCGGACGGCGCTGATCGTCGACCGCACCGGGCAGATGCTGGCCACCCGCGGCGAAGAGCCGACCTTCGACCCGGTGGCGTTCGCCTCGCTCACGGCGGCTGACTTCAGCGCCAACGATCAGCTGGCGCGGATGCTCGGCGAGACGGAGTTCGGGGCGCTGTTCCATCAGGGCGATCGAGAGTCGCTCTATCTGGCCGACGTGGCCCGCCGGGTGATTCTCGTGGTACTGTTCGACAATCGCACCACGCTCGGTCTGGTGAAGCTGCGGGTGCGCGGAGTGGTCGAGTCGTTGAGCGAGCTGTTCACCGAGATGTTCGAACGGCGGGATCGTCCCGCGCCCCGCGTCGAGGCCGGCTTCGTCGGCGACGCGGAAGACGAGATCGACAAACTCTTCGGGTGAGGACAGGGGCGGATGTCGCTCATCAACTACGCCTCGCGCGAGATCAACTGCAAGCTGGTCTACTACGGCCCCGGGCTGGGCGGGAAGACCACCAATCTCGAGTACATCTACGAGAAGGTGGCGCCGGCGGCCAAGGGCAAGATGATCTCGCTCGCGACCGAGACGGAGCGGACCCTCTTCTTCGATTTCCTGCCGGTCGACCTGGGGACGATCCGCGGCTTCAAGACCCGGTTCCATCTCTACACCGTGCCGGGCCAGGTCTACTACAACGCCTCGCGCAAGCTGATCCTGAAGGGGGTCGACGGCGTGGTGTTCGTGGCCGACAGCCAGATCGAGCGGATTTGAAGCCAACGTCGAGTCGATGCAGAACCTCTACGACAACCTGCTCCAGCACGGCTACGACCTCACCCGGATCCCGTTCGCGGTCCAGTACAACAAGCGCGACCTGCCGAACGCCGCCCCGATCGACGAGCTGCAGGAGAACCTCAATCCGGGCTGGCCGGTCGAGGACTCCGCGCGGCAGAAGGCGGTGGCCGACCCGGATCGCCCCGGCCAGTACCTGGTCGAGGAGGTCGACGGCACCTGGATCGAGCGGGCGCCCTACTTCGAGGCCGTCGCGACCACCGGTGACGGCGTGTTCGACACCCTCCGCGCGATCAGCAAGCTCGTGCTGAAGACGTTGGGGTGAGCACCGGAGCCCCTCCAGAGGGCGATGCGCCGCGGGCGCCTGTGCGGAGCGCGCGGTCGGCGCTCTGGACCCTTCCCAACATCCTCACCATCGGACGGATCGCGCTCACCCCGGTGATCGCGTTCCTGCCCTTCATCGAAGGGTACGGTCCGAAGCTGCTGGCGTTCGTGATCTTCATCATGGCGGCCGTGTCCGACGTGATCGACGGCCGGCTCGCCCGCCGCAACAACCTGGTGACCGACGTCGGCAAAGTGCTCGACCCGATCGCCGACAAGCTCCTGCTGCTGGCCACCGTGGTGCCGATCTACTACGTCTCCCAGGCCCGGGCCGACCTCTACGACATCCCGGTCTGGCGGAGCGTGCCGCTCTGGGTCTGCGTGGTGCTGATCGGCCGCGAGCTCGCGATGACGGTGTTCCGCTGGTGGGCCAAGCGACGGGGCGTGGTGATCGCCGCGCAGGGCCCCGGGAAGCTCAAGACCGTGATGCAGAACATCTTCGTCGGCGGGACCATCCTCTGGTTCGCCTTCCGGGACGCGTGGGCGCCGCTGAAGCTCCACGAGAACGGATTCTGGGTCTTCTGGCGCGAGCTCCACGGGTCGTTCGTCTCGGTCACGCTGGGCATCGCGACCGTGCTCACGGTCTATTCCTTCCCGGTCTACCTCTACCGCTACCGGTCGCTCTTCCGAGCGCCGTAGCCCGCGATCCCTCCGCCTGCATGGACGTCGAGCTGGTCACGATCGGCACCGAGCTCCTGCTCGGCTTCACGACCGACACCAACGGCGCTTTCGCCGGCCAGCGCCTGGCCGAGATCGGGGTGCGGGTGACCCGGCGCACCGCTGTCGGCGATCAGGCGGAGGCGATTCGCGACGCCGTCTCCGGGCGCTCGAGCGCGCCGGTCTGGTGATCGTGACCGGCGGCCTCGGCCCAACCAGGACGACATCACCAAGCGGACGGTCGCCGATCTCTTCGAGGCGCCGCTCGAGTTCCAGCAGCCGCTCTGGGACCAGCTGCTGGCGCGCTTCGCCAGCTTCGGTCGGGTCCCGGCGGAATCGAATCGCCGTCAGGCGGAAGTGCCGGGTGAGGGCGACCGTCCTGCCGAATCGACGGGGACCGCGCCGGGGATCTGGTTTCGGGCGCCCGGGCGAGGTGGTGATGCTCCGGGCGTGCCGAAGGAGATGCGGGGCTGATGGTCGAGGAAGTGGTGCCCCGGTTGCGAGCGTCGCGCCGGTGGCCTGGCGGCTGGGGTGACCGTCTCGGCGGACGGTCCGCACGACCGGCATATCGGAGTCGTCGCTCGGCGAGCGGATCGGGCCGCTCGAGTTCGAGATCTGCTCACGGTCGCCTACCTTCCTGGCTCGAGGGCGTCGACCTCGTGATCACCGCCTGGGACCTGCCCGCTGAGGCCGAGGCGGCCACCGGCTCGAGGGCGCGATCGGGCTGATTCGGGCGGAGGTGGCCGATCACGGCTACGGCACTGACGATGTCGACCTGGCGCGGGTGCTGGGTCGATCAGCCGCGCCAGCGGGGCCTGATGTCGTCGTGGCGGAGTCCTGCGCCGGCGGCGCGCGGTCGGGGAGAGGACGGCGGTGCCGGGCAGCTCGACGTTCGGGCGGCGTGATCGCCTACGCGAACGCGATCAAGCAGGCCGAGCTGGCCGTGTTCGAGGCCACCATCGCGGAGCACGGCGCGGTCAGCGAAGCCGTCTCGTTATGATGGTGACCGGTCTGGTCGCGAAATCGGCGCCGGCGCCGCCGTCTCGATCACCGGGATCGCGGGTCCGAGCGGCGGCTCGAGCGAAGCCCGTCGGGACGGTCTGGTCTTCGGCTTTCACGTAGCGGGGCGGTGGACGCTCAGCGGGTCGTGTTTCCGGGCTCGCGCCGAGGAGGCGGTCCAGCTCGGGCGGCCTGGGGCTCGCCTGCACGGTGTCTGGCGGCGGCTGGGGCCGGGCCGCGTCTCGGGACCCGGCCCTGGTAACGAGTGGCTGCCAAGGGCGACGGGGCCAATTGTGCCAGCGCGGAAGGCGCCACCCAGCGGCGGCTCCGTTCGTCCCAGCCGCCAGATTGACAGCGATCCCCGGTACAGCGGTTGGTGAGCCTGGTGATCTGGATTTGATTTGCTCCGGGACTGCGCCGGCCGCCTGGAGGCAGTGGGATGCTTTGCTGCCAGAATGACTCAATTGGAGCGTGTCAGTGCGACTGGGAAGAACGCCCGTTCGAAGAGGATTCGCCGCTGGAGCAGCCCGAGGTCGCTTCCGAGGCCGGGGTCGAATCGGCCAGCGAGGCTGACGGGGGGGCAGGTGCCTCGGGGGCGTCCGGGGTACCCTCCGAGCCGAGCGTGAGCGCCGTCCACCGACTGAGGGAGCAGCTGGACGCCGCCCGCGACCAGCATCTCAGGCTGGCCGCCGACTTCGACAACTTCCGCAAGCGGGTCGCCCGGGAGCGTCTGGAGCTTTCGGACCGGGCTCAGGCGGGGTTGGTGATCCGGCTGCTCGAGGTGCTCGACGACCTCGATCGGATGGCCGCGGCCGACGCCGCCACGCCGGGCGAGACGGTGCGCCAGGCGGTCGAGCTGGTCGACAAGAAGCTCCGCAAGGAGCTCGAGGCCGCCGGTCTGGAGCGGGTGGACCCGGTGGGCGCGCGGTTCGATCCTGCCGAGTCGGAGGCGGTGTCGGTGGTCGAGGCGCCCGAGCCCGAGCTCGACGACCAGGTCGCGATGACCTTCCAGGTAGGCTACCGGTTCAAGGGCGCGCTGGTCCGCCCGGCCCGGGTCCAGGTCTACTCGACGGACGGGCAAGTCTGACCATGGCCTCGAAGGACTTCTACCAGGTCCTGGGGGTGCCGGAGTCGGCCAGCGCCGCGGACATCAAGAAGGCGTACCGCCGGCTCGCGAAGAAGTACCATCCGGACGCCAATCCCAACGACCCCAAGGCGGCGGCGGAGACCTTCAAAGAGGTATCCGAGGCGCACAGCGTCCTCTCCGACGCCGAGCAGCGCAAGAAGCATGACACCATGCGGAAAGCTGGCTTCGACTTCAGCGGCGTGGGGCGCGCCCCGGCGGAGCACGACCCGGAGCCGGGCCAGGGCTTTTCCGGGTGTCTTCGACTTCGGCGACTTGCCTGATGGGGCTCGGCGACATCTTCTCGTCGATCTTCGGGAAGGGCAAGCGCGAGGCATCGTCGCGCGGGCGCTCCGTGGAGACCACGATCCGGGTGCCCTTCGCGACCGCCGCGATGGGCGGGAAGATCCCGGCTTCCGTGCCGGTGACGTCGGTCGCCTGACCTGCGGTGGCAGTGGCGCGGCCCGCGGGGCGTCCGTCAGCACCTGCGACGAGGTAAGGGACGGGGCACGATCTCGTTCGACAGGGGCGGCTTCGCGGTCAACCGGCCGTGTTCGGCCTGTCGAGGGCGGGCAAGGTCGCCCGGAGAAGTGCGCCACCTGTGGCGGCGGCGCGGTTCGCACCGAGCGGACCTGATGATCACCGTGCCGGCCGGCACCGACACCGGCACCAGGGTCCGGCTCAAAGGACAGGGCGAGGCGGCGGAAGGGAGCGGCAAGCCGGGGAGACCTGCTGGTCACCTTCGAAGTCGAGGAGGATCGGTTCTTCCGGCGGACGGGCTCGATTCGATCTGCGAGGTGCCGATCAACCTGGCCCAGGCGGTGCTCGGCACCAAGGTCCGGGTCCGCACCGTCGACGGCAAGAAGGTGGTGCTCAAGATCCCGGCCGGCACCCAGCCGGGGAAGCGGTTCCGGATTCGTGGGATGTGGGTGTCGCCAAGGGGAGAACCGGGGCGACCAGCTGGTGGAGATTCGGGTCTCGATGCCGGACCAGCACGCCGGATCAGGAAGAGCTCTTCCGCAGTTCGCTTCGGCGTCGGGCCTCGCGAGCTAGGCCGGCCGCCCGCGGTAGCGGGCGATACAGCCGGTGGGTGGCCACCTGGCCCGGCGCCTCGGCTGCCGCTGGGTCCAGGGTGCCGTCCGGGCGGCGAGCTCCCACGCTTGCCGATTGTCCCGCCAACATCTGCCGAGCAGATCGCGCACCGTGTCGCGATGGGTCGGACTGATCGGCGCGACCGCCTCGGATCCGGCGGTCGAGATTGCGTGGCATCCAGTCGGCCGAGCTGATGTAGACCTCGGGCTCGCCGCCGTTGGCGGCGAGATACCAGGCCCGTGAGTGCTCCAGGAATCGGCCGATGATGCTGATCACCCGGATGTTCTTCGCTCACCCCGAAGGCCCGGGCGCAGGCAGATGCCGCGCATCGATCAGGTCGATCCGGCACCCCGCGGCCGAGGCGGTAGAGGGCCGCCATCACGTCGACCGGCCCACAGCGCGTTCATCTTGGCCATGATCCGCGCGGGGCGTCCGGCTCCGGGCGCGTGGTCGGCTTCGCGCTCGATCCAGCCGATCAGCGCGTCGCGCAGCCGACCCGGCGCCACCACGAGCTTCCGATAGCCGCCCGGCGCCGCGAAGCCGGTGAGGACGTTGAACAGGTCGGTGAGATCGGCGCCGAGGGCCGGATCCGAGGTGAGCAGCCCGAAGTCGGTGTAGAGCCGCGCCGTCTTCGGCTGGTAGTTGCCGGTGCCGACGTGGACGTAGCGGCGGATCGTGTCGCCCTCGCGGCGGACCACCAGGACGATCTTGGCGTGGGTCTTGAGCCCGCTCACCCCGTAGCTCACGTGCACGCCCACGTCCTCGAACCGCTGGGCCCAGCGGATGTTGTTCTCCTCGTCGAAGCGCGCCTGCAGCTCGATCAGCACCGCGACCTGCTTGCCCCGCTCGGCGGCGGCGGTGAGCAGCCGGGCGATGTGGGAGTCGCCGCCGGTGCGGTAGAGCGTCATCTTGATCGCCAGGACGTCGGGATCGTCCGTGGCGACCTGGATCAGCCGCTCGACGGTCGACCCGAAGCTGTCGTACGGATGATGGAGGAGGATGTCCCCCTCCTTGATCACCTCGAAGATGTTCCGTCCTGACGCCAGCCGGGCCGGCGTGGCCGGGGTGAACGGCTGGTCGTGGAGCTCGGGGAGGTCGAGCCCGGCGAGGCTCATCAGGTCGCCGGCGTCGAACAGCCCGGCGACGTCGTAGACGTCCTCGGGGCCGAGCGCGAGCCCGGTGGCGTCCTGGTCGGCGTTGAGCTCCGCCAGGATCAGCTCCCGGAGGGTCTCCGGCATGTTGGGGCTCACCTCGAGCCGGACCACCTCGGCGAAGCGCCGGTTCCGCACCTCTTCCTGGACCACCGCCAGGAGGTCCTCCGCCTCTTCCGGATCGATCTCGAGGTCGGTGTTGCGGGTGATCCGAAACGGATAGGCGCCGAGGATCTCGACCCCGGGAAAGAGCGTCTCGAGATGGGTCGCGATCACCAGCTCGAGCGGGACGAAGCGCACCCCGCCGGGCAATCCCACCCATCGGGGCAGGATCTTGGGCACCTTGACCCGGGCGAAGCGCTCGTCGCCGTCCCAGCCCCGGAGCACCACCGCGAGCGAGATGCTCAGGTTGGAGATGTAGGGGAAGGGATGCGCGGGGTCGACCGCGAGCGGCGTGAGGACCGGAAAGACGTGGTCGCCATAGTAGCGCTCGACGAAGGCCCGGTCGCTCTCGGTGAGCCGCTCCGTCGAGGTCACCAGCTCGACGCCGGCCTCGGCCAACGCGGGCAGCACGTCGGCCGACAGGCAGCGGTCGAACTGGAGGTGCAGATCGCGCACGATCGCGGCGATCGCGGCCAGCTGCTCCTCGGGCGTGAGACCGTCGGGCGCCGGCTCCTGGACGCGGGATTCCACCTGTTTCCGGAGACCGGCCACGCGGACCTGGAAGAACTCGTCGAGATTCGAGGCGAAGATCCCGAGGAACTTGAGCCGCTCGAGCAGCGGCGTCCGGGCGTCCTGGGCCTCGTGGAGCACCCGCCGGTTGAACTCGAGCCAGGAGAGCTCGCGATTGGTGTAGAGGCCCGGCCGCCGGAGATCGAGGTCCGCCGCCGGCGTCGGCGCGGGCTCGCGCGTCGCGGTGGCCGGGTCGAAGGCCTGGGTCACGGCGCGGCGGGCTTGAGGTGCTCGTCGAGCCAGTCGAGCACCACGCCCCACCAGAGCCGGCGGTTCCGGGGCTTCAGCACGAAGTGGCCTTCGTCGGGGAAGTAGAGGAACTTGGCCTCGACCCCGCGCTCCTTCGCGGCGGTGAACGCCTGGAGACCTTCCGAGACGTCCACCCGGAAGTCCTGTTGCCCGTGGACGATCAGGATCGGGGCCCGCCACCGGTCGACGTGGTTCGCCGGCGACCAGGTGTCGAGCAGCTTCCGGCCGGCTTCGCTCGCGAGCGCGCCGCCGAACTCGTGGCGGGTGAACCAGAGCTCCTCGGTGGTGCCAGCCATGCTCGCGGTGTTGAAGATCCCGTCGTGCGCGACCAGCGCCTTCAAGCGATCGGTCTGGCCCGCGAGCCAGTAGATCATGTAGCCGCCGTACGACGCGCCGGCCGCGCCCACCCGGGCGGGGTCGACGTAGGGCAGCGCGGCGACCACGTCGAGCCCCTTCATCAGGTCCTCGACCGGGAGGTCGCCCCAGTGGCCCGAGATGCTGTTGGTGAAGGCCTGTCCGTAGCCGGTCGAGCCGTGGAAGTTGACCGCGGCCACCACGTAGCCCCGGGAGGCGAAGAGCGCGTAGTTCCAGCGCTGGTGCCAGTTGTCGGTCCAGGCGCCCTGAGGGCCGCCGTGGATCAGGTAGGCGACCGGGTACTTCTGGCTCTGGTCGAATCCGGGCGGCTTCATCAGCCAGCCGTGCACGCTGTCGCCGGCCGCGCCCACGAAGCCGAACGGCTCCAGCGGCCGGAGGTCGATCTCGGCCAGGGTCGCGTCGTTGAGCGAGGTGAGCTTGGTCGGCGGCCGGTTGGTCTCGTCGAGCCGGGTCAGGTAGAGCTCGGGCGGCGCGACGGCGGTCTGGCGCAGGAAGAGCAGGGTGTCGCCGGAGCGGGAGAGCTGGGGCGCGGTGTTGTACCCGCCCCGGACCAGCGGCGTCCGCTGGCCCTCCGGCACCGTGATCCGATAGAGGTTGTGGGCGCCGCGCTCCTCGACCTCGGCCACGATCGCGCGCGAGTCGCGGGCCCAGATGAAGCCCGAGACGCTCACGTCCCACCCGGCGGTGAGCTCCTGGCGCTCGCCGGTGGCCCGGTCGTAGACGACCACCGCCTGCCGGTCGGCCTCGAACCCGGGCGTCGCCATCGAGAGATAGGCGATCCACCTGGCGTTCGGCGAGTAGGCGGGGCTGTGGTCGTTGCCCCGGTTCTCGGTCATCCGAACCAGGCCCGCGCCGTCCGGTCCGACCAGGAAGACGTCGTTGTTGGTGCTGGTCGCGACCGTCGAGTCGTCGTTGAAGGCCACGGCCAGCTCGGTGCCGAGCGGCGAGACGGCGACGTCCGTCCCACCGAGCGCGAGGGTCGGGATGTCGCGATCGAGCGGGAGGAGATCCTGGGCGCTGCCGTCGGCGAGCGAAACCCGGAAGAGATGCTGTCTGAGGCCGACCCGCCATTCGTTCCAGTGCCGGTAGAAGAGCTCCGTCCAGATCTTCGCGTTGGTCTCGTGGGAGCCCTCGCGCCGGTCGATCTCCTGCTCGGGCGGCCACTTCACGTCGGTCACCACGTAGACCGCGGTGGTGTCGGGGGACCAGAAGAACTGGGAGACACCGCTCGCGACCCGGGTCATCCGGATCGGCTCACCGCCGTCGGTGCGGATCCGCCAGACCTCTGGCGAGCCGTTGCGGGTCGAGATGAAGCCCAGGGTGCGGCCGTCCGGGGCCCAGCGCGGCGAGAAGTCGGAACCCTCGCCGCGGGTCAGCTCGCGGGTGGAGCCGGTGGTGAGGTCGTGGAGCCAGAGCCGGGACACCGTCCGGTTCTCGGCGAGCGAGGCCACCGACACGGTGAAGGCCACCTGCTGCCCGCTCGGCGAGAGCTGGATGTCCGAGGCGACCTTGAGCCCGAGGAAGTCGTCGACGCCGAGCGCCCGTTTGGTCTGCGCGTTGGCGGTGGTTGCGAGCAGTGTCAGGCCGATGGCCAACGCCCGGCCCCAACGTCCGATGACAGCGGCGCTCATTGGATCACCCCCCCGCCGAGAACCTGTCCCGAGTCCGAATAGAGCACCCCGGACTGTCCAGGGGTGATCGCCCGGGCGGGGCGCTCGAGCGTGAGCGCGAGCCGGCCGGGTCGAGAATCGGTCACGATCGCCGGGACCGCGGCGCTCCGATAGCGGATCTGGATCGAGCAGGTGGCGCCTTCGGCGAGCGGCTCGGCGAGCCAATTCACTTCGGCGAGGCAAGCCTCGTACCCGTCGAGCTCCTCCCGGGCGCCCACGACCACGGTCCGATCGTCGGGGTGAATCGCCACGACGAATAGCGGCTCGCGAGACCCGCCGGGCAGCCCCCGCCGCTGCCCGATCGTGTAGCGGGCGAAGCCCCGGTGCTCGCCGATCAGCTCGCCCGCCGTGGTGCGGATCGGGCCCGGCGAGAGCGCCGGCGCGTCGGCCGGGAGATGCTGCTCGAGGACCGAGACGTAGTCGTCGTTCGGCACGAAGCAGATCTCGACCGACTCGGGCTTGTCGGCGGTGCCGAGCCCGAGGGCCCGGGCGCGGGCGCGGGTCTCCTGCTTGGTGAGACCGCCGACCGGGGTGCGCAGCCGGCCGAGCACCGAGCGGGGAATGCCCCAGAGGAAATAGCTCTGGTCCTTGCCCGGATCGGCGCCGCGGAAGAGGGCGCCGTCGGACACGATGGCGTAGTGGCCGGTGGCGACCGCGTCGCAGTCGAGCGAGTCGGCGTGGGCGACGAGGTCGCGGAACTTGGTGAAGGAGTTGCAGCGGACGCAGGGAATCGGCGTGCGCCCGCGGCTGTACTCGTCGACGAAGTCCTGGACGACCTGTCGGCCGAAGCGGTCTTCGAGGTTGAGGACGTAGTGCGGGATGCCTAACGCCACCGCCACGTCCCGGGCGTCCTGGATCGAGTCGAGCGAGCAGCAGGGGCGATCGGGCACCTCGTCGCCGTGACAGAAGAGCTTCATCGTGGCGCCGATCACCTCGTGCCCCTGGTCGACCAGGAGCGCCGCGGCCACCGAGCTGTCCACGCCGCCCGACATCGCGGCCAGGATGCGCTCAGACACGGCCCAGCGCCATTCCCAGCTCCCGCACCCGCGCCACCGCCGTCGGATACGCCGCGACCGCCCGGTCCACCTCGGCGTCGGTCGAGGTCGGTCCGAGGCTGAAGCGAACGGCCGCGCGCCCGAGCGCGTCGGGCACGCCCATCGCGGTGAGCACGTGACTCGGCTCCACGGCGCCGGTCGAGCAGGCGGATCCGCCCGAGGCCGCCACGCCGGCGAGATCGAGGTGCATCAGCAGCGCCTCGGACTCCGCGCCCGGGGCCGACAGGTTGGCGATGTGGGGCGCCCGCGGCCCGGCGTCGGCGTGTACGACCAGATCCGGCAGGGCGCGTCGGAGACCGTCGAGCAGTCTCTGCCGGAGCGCCTCGAGCTTGGCCGCGTGGCTCTCCTGCTCGGCGACCGCGAGCCGGGTCGCCTCGCCGAGCGCCACCGCGCCCGCGACGTGCTCGGTGCCGGGACGCACGCCGAACTGCTGGCCGCCGCCGTGCACCAGCGCGGCCACGGCGCCACGATCCGGCACGATCAACGCGCCGATGCCCTTGGGCGCCCCGACCTTGTGGCCGGAGATCGAGATCAGCGCGCCCGGGATCGCGGCCGCCGACACCGGCACCTTGCCCAGGGCCTGGACCGCGTCGGTGTGGAAGCGGACCCCGGCGTCACGGCAGGCCGCCGCGAGCTCGGCGATCGGCTGCAGCGCGCCGGTCTCGTTGTTCACCCACATCACCGAGACCACCGCGGGGCTCCGACCGAGCGCCTCCTCGAACGCCGCGCGATGCAGCTGACCGACCCCGTCGACCGGCAGCAGGACCGACTCGCCGCCCATCCTGGCCACGGCCGAGGCGGCGGCCAGCACCGCCTTGTGCTCGGTGGTGGTGGTGACGACCGTCATCGGCCGCCCGGCGGCCTTCGCGGCCAGGGCGCCCCCGATCAGGGCGAGATTGTCGGCTTCGGTGCCGCCGGAGGTGAAGATCACCTGGCCCGGTTCCACGCCGAGGGCGTCGGCGACTTGTCGGCGGGCGCCCTCGAGCCCCGCCTTGGCGGCGCGGCCGAACCGATGGCTGCTCGATGGATTGCCGAAGCGCTCGCCGAAGTAGGGCATCATCGCATCGACGACCTCGGGCCGGATCGGCGAGGTCGCGGCGTGGTCGAGATAGGCCAGGTCGCTCATAACCTCTGATTATACAACAGGATAGGGAGAACGGAAACTCGCCCCCTCCGGGGGCGGTCGGCTACATGCTCTGGACGCCGAGCGTGAGGACGTCCTCGATCAGCACGGTTTCCGGAGTGTGGAACGGCTCGCCATAGCGGGTGCGGATCAGCGAGCCGTAGTGGGCGTTCTGGGTCTCGATCAAGCTGTAGAGGTCCTGACCGGTCGGAAAGATCTCGCCGGCGCTCACCGCGTCGTCGAATTGACTCGCGTAGCAGCGGATCGCGGCCAGCTTCCGCTCGAACGTGTCGCTGACGTCCACCACGAAGGAGGGCTTGAGCGGGTCCTCCCGATAGGCCAGCGCGTAGATCAGCTTGAAGGGCCGGTGCGGCGCGCCCCCCGCCGGGTACTTCGCGAGCCCGGCCAGGAAGCAGGCGTCGCGCGCCAGCTCCGAGGCGATCCGGTGGTCCGGATGCCGCCCGACGGGAAACGGGAGGATCACCACTCTCGGCGCGAAGTGGCGGATCGCCTCGACCACGATCTTGCGGGAGGCCTCGTCGTTCTGGAGATGGGCGTCCCGAAGGCCGGCGTTCCGCCGTTCCCGGACTCCCATCACCTCAGCGGCCCGCTCCGCCTCCTTGGCCCTCAGCTCGGCGCTTCCTCTGGTCCCCGTCTC
>JAWKQJ010000022.1:0-84866 GCA_041390205.1 Gemmatimonadales bacterium | reverse complement strand
CGCACCGACCTCGCCACCCAGCTGACCACCGCTCTCCTGGTCGTCGCAGCCACCGCCTGCCAGGCCCCGACGGGCCCGAGCGACCCCGATCCGAGTCCGCGGCCCGAGCCCGAGCTGCGTCGCAACGCCTCAGTCGTGCTTCGCCGGATCGACGTCGAAGGCGCCTGCGACGGGAAGGATCTCTTCGGCGATCCCAGAAAGGGCAACTTCGCCTATCGGGTGACGGTGCGTGAGAACTCGGTCTCCGGCACCGGCGACCGGTACACCAAGCAGTCGAAGGACTACGGAGACGCCCTTGGCCAGATCTATCTGCGCGGGCCCGGCGAGAGTATCGACCTCGACGACACCACCTACGACATCACCGCGCTCTCCTCGGGCGAGTCGGTGACGGTGACGCTGGCCGCGATCGAGTGGGACCTGTTCACCAAGGACTCCGACATGAACGGCGGGAGCGCCTCGCAGAAGCGCAGCTACTCCTCCGACGGCACCAAGTACTACGAGCTCAACCTGGGCTCCGGCAGCTGCAAGGTCGAGCTCGAATACGCCATCGTCTGGTCCACCCCGTAAGACCCCATCCCCCTGGTCGGGCGCTCCCGCGCCCGGCCCCTTCCGACGCGAGCGCCACGGGACCACCAGACCCGCTGGCGCTCTGCTCTTTCCCGGACGCCCGCCGGTGGGCGTGGAGCCGATGCCGCGTCAGCGAATCAGCCGACCATCCCTGACCCACTGCTCACCGTCGATCCAGACCGAGGTGTCGACGAAGAAGTTCCAGCGCACGTATCCGCCGCCGACCCTGCCGCCAAGCTCGCTGTTGTCGCCGAGCGAGAGGCGCACCACCCCGGCGCCGTAGCCGTAGTAGGGAATCCAGGGTTGGCGATCCGGCACCGCGAGGAGCGGGTTCATCCCGAGCGCGAACTCGCGGAAGCGGCTGGCGCCGTCGCCACCGGCGGCCAGCTCCGCCCGTACGGCGTCCGCTCCGGAGGCGGCCGTGAGCTCGACTACCCGCCCCTCGCGGAACACCAGCCGGAGATCGCGCACGTCCCGATTGGACCAGGACGAGATCGGAAAGACCACCGTGCCGCTCACGCTCTCCTCGAGCGGCGCCACCCTGATGGCGCCGGCGGGAAGCTCGATCTCCCGGTCGATCAGGATTCGCCCCCGCGCGGCGCGGGCGGCGGAGGCGTCGCCGTCCTGGCGGTTCACCGGCCGATCGCCGATTCGGAATCGGACGTCGGTCCCCGCGGGCGAGGTGACTCGGACCAGGCCGCCGCGCATCGCCGCGATGAAGCGGTCCTGGCTCCGCCGGAGCGCGGCGAGATCGGTCTCGAGCAGAGCTCGCTGATAGGCGAGGTCCACCTGGTAGAGCGGCGGTGCCGGATGCCCCGGCAGGAGACCGATGCTGCCGTTCGCGTCCCAGTGGAGATGGATGGTCCGCCCCCGGCCGCTCTGCAGCACGTCCTGCATGGCCTGATACTCGGGGTGGTCCGAGCTCGAGCCGGGCATCATCACCGCGGCGTCGACGTCGTTCATCAGGACCCGGAGCGCCGCCCGGGCTGCGCGGCGGGAGGCGTCGTCGCCGGAGCGCGGATCGGAGAGCACTTCCATGAAGCCGAGATCGACGCCACCCTGTCGGACGATCTCGAGGCGCATCGGCCGAATCAGCTCCCGGGCGAACTGGGGGTGGCCCACGAGCAGCACCCGCTCGCCCGGCTGGAGCGCGAGCGCGGCGATCACCTGCCTGGCGATGGCCTCGTGGTCGAGCGGGGCGTGGGCGCCGACCTGGCCGACGAGCGGCGTGGCGGCGACGACCGACGAGAGAACGAACGCGACGGGCAAGCGCATGGGACGTGGCTCCGGAGCGCGGCGCGGCTGAATCCCGCGCCCGCTCGATCTCGGTGGACTACGCATGCAACCCACAATCTGGCGACTCGGAGCGGCCGCGGTGGCGGTCTCGCTCTCGAGCCTGGCGATCCCGGCCCAGACGCCGCGAACAGAGGATCGACCCCGACACCCTCGGCGCGACCTGACGGTGCTCGCCTCCGACTTGCTCGGCCGGACGCGGTCAGGGCTCGGACGGCTACCTCGAGCGGGCGACCCGATTCGCCGCCAACGCCCTTGCCCGAAGGCCGGCCTCGCGCCGGCGGGCAGCGATATCGACCCCGCCGGCAACCGGTCCGGCGCCACCCCGGAGTTTCATCCAGACCTTCACGCACCGTTCCGCCAGGGCCGAGCAATCCGCCGACAGTTTCGTACAACGTGCTCGCCTTGATCGATGGATCGGATCGGCGCTCGGACCGAGGTGGTTTCGGTCGGCGCCCACCTCGACGGGCTGGGGCTCCGTCTGGGTCAGGTGCACAACGGCGCCAACGACAACGGCACCGGTAGCGTCGCCGTGCTGGAGCTGGCGCGGGTGCTCGGCTCGACACCGCCCCGGCGGTCGGTGCTGGTGGCGCTCTGGGGCGCCGAGGAAGGCGGGCTCCACGGCTCCCGGCACTTCATCACCCATCCCACGGTGGCCGTCGAGCGAATCGTGGCCCACGTCAACCTCGACGGCGTCGGCCGCTTCGATCGCTCGCCGGCGGACTCGACGGTGATCTACGCGATCGGGGCCGAGAAGGCCTGTCCCGATTTCGTGGGCGTGTTGCGCGGCGCGGTGGCGCGGTCGCCGCGGTTCGGAGTGCGGACCGACGACCCCAACAACTGGTTCCGGGCCAGCGACCACTACAGCTTCTTCACCGCGGGCATTCCGTCACTCTTTCTGACCGACCTGGGAAGCGAGGACTACCATCGTCCGACCGACGACGTCGAGCGGATCGACTTCGCGCGTCTCGCGCAGGTGACGGAAGTGGCCGAGCGGGTGATCCGCGACCTGGCCGATCGCGACCGGGCGATCTGCCGCTGAGCGCTCACCGAAGGCTCGCGGGGTCGACGTCGAGACCCACGCGGCGGGGCGAGCCCCGCTGAACGGCCCGAGGTTGGGCGCCGGCAGCGCGCCCGACCGTCAGAGCCCGTCGACCGGGCGCCAGCGCCGCCGCTTGAAGACCAGCGCACCGACCGCCGCTCCCGCCGCTCCGCCCAGGGCGGCGCCGAGCACGACCTTGGTATCGCTCTGTCCGGCGCAGTACACGCCGTAGGAATCACGGTTCGCCGCGCAACCGAGCGCGCCCCCGACACCGACGCCGAGCACCAAGCCCACGACGCCGCCGACGAGGTTCGGCTTGCGGCCGTCCTGCCACTCCAGCCGGCCGATCGCCGCGAGCGGAATCGACCGGGGCGCGGAGACAGCGCCGACCAGGAGCGTCGAATCGGTCAGACCGCGAAAGACCTCGATCGCCCGGTCGGAAACCGGGCCGATTCGGGTGACTCGCACCGGATCGCCCGGCGCCAGAGGCGGATTCGTCTGGCCAGCGCCAAGGGAGACGACGCAGGACGACAGCAAGCCGACGACTAGAGCGAACCGCATACCTCTCCTCTCGGAAGTCCGAGGCGAAAGATGCCCGCCCCCTACGGCCGGCCGCCAGCCGACCCCGCCGTGATCGGCGACCGGACCGTTTCGCGTGCCTCCTGGTAGGCCCCATTCATCCAGGCTCCGGAGGCACCATGCCGAACCCCAATCGCGCACGCTCGTTCAGCCTCGCGTCGGCTCTTCTGGCCGCGATCACGGTCGGCGGCCCGACCGCCGTCGCCCAGACCCCTCGCACCCCCGGGACTCCGGAGAGCGCCACGACCGATGCGATGCTCGTGAAGCTGTCCGCGATCGAGGCGGAGATCCTGGCCTTGGCGGAGGAGCTCGAGGCCCTGACCAACCAGATGAAGTCGGTGCTCGCCGAGGAGCCGGTGGCGCCGCAGGACGCGGACCCCGACGCGCAGGCTGCCTGGCAGCGGAGCCATGATGCCTGGAAGAACGAGGTCGCCAAGCTGGCCGGGAAGATCAGCGACGGGCAGGCGAAGCTGCTCGAGGCGGAGCGGAAGCCGGAGGCGCTGCTGCGGCAGGACCTGCCCGCCGCGATGGCCAAGACTGGCCTCCATGCGATGCCCGTCAGCTGGAGGCCCAGGCGAAGGCCCTCGCTGCAGCGCCCAGGAGGCCACCACCGAGCCTGGACCGGGCAAGCCGCGCCTGGTCGACCCGACAGGTGCGCGGAAGCATCCTCCTCCCCGAGTACACCCGGGCTGACCCGTGGGCGTCGGCGAGCTCGCAGGCGGCCGCGGCGGGGCTGCCGCCGGGGTAGCGCCCGCGCGCCGTCCGATCATCCGCCGCCAATGCCGAGCGCTTCGCGCATGCAAAGTCGCGGCGCTCGAGCTCCGCCGTGCGCACCCGGGTCTCACCCGATGCACCGACCGCAGCCCCGCGGCGATGGCCTGTGGGGCGATCGAGGTGTGGTCCTCGTTGTTCATCACCTCCCACTGCACCCGCGCACTCGGCCACTGGCGAATCGCGAACTGTCGCGACCCAGGTCACCCCGCTCCCGAAGGACAGAGCGCCGAGACTGCCCTGGGTCCACCTCGACCGAGCCGCAGCAAATGAAGAGATCCACGTCCAGATCCGAGTGGCTCGCCGCATACTCGGCCTCGGCTCGCTGGATCGCGAGCTCGGCGCTCCCGAACCCCGGGCTGATGGCGACGTAGCGGCGGAACGGGCTTTCGGTGAATCGTAGAGCGCGGAGCACGAAGCGGCCGCTCGAGGAGTCGCCGATCAGGGTGTGCCGCGCGCTCTGGTCGATCGGGAAACGGTCGGCGAGCGCCGGGAGCAGCTCGTCGCGGAGGAAGCCCAGGAAGCGATCGTACCCGCCGGCATGGATCTCGAGATCCGGCTTCCCTTCCGCCGTCTTGAGCGCGGTGAAGATGCGCTTGAGCGTCTCGCCCAGCGGATCGGTCATCGCCCAGGGACCGTGGAAGTCGAAGTTGCGCCGGCGGTAGAAGCCGGCCATGCCTTCGTCGGCCGGGTAGCCGACTCCGACCACGATCGAGGGCGGGAGCGTCGTCGCGGCCTGCGCCATCCCGCCATGCACCTGCGAGGCGACCGTGTCGAACAGGAGATTGCCGTCGACCACCAGGATCACGGGATACTTCGCGTCGCGTCCGCCGTGTCCCGGCGGAAGCGACAGGTCGACGACGTAACGACCGAGGCCCTCGGCCACCACCTCGAACCGATGGTGGTCCTGACGGACGGTCGACTTGGGGCGGAGCTCGAGCGGCACGAGGCCTTCCTCTCGTTCGGGTGCGTCTTGGCGGCGCGACTCTGACCGACCGCGCGAGGCTATCGTCGAGTCCGGCGCTCCGCAAGAGAGCCGCGCACGTAGCGGCCAGCCGATTCGGGCTTACCTTGAGGCCGAGTCCCGAGCGCCGACGCGGCACCAAGTCACCAGGAGCTCCCGGCCCAATGCTGAGACGAACACCCTTCGCGGTCCTGGCGATCGCGCTGCTCGCCTGTCGCCCGGCGACCCCGGCCGGCGACCCCGCCGACCTGGTCCTTCCCAACGTCACCGTGATCGACGGGCTCGGCGGGCAACCGCTCGCGGCCCGAACCATCGAGATCCGGAACGGAGCGATCGTCGCGATCCGCCCGGCCCGGCCCGACGACCGGGACTCGCTCGGGGTGGCCGGGGGCTTCGTGATCCCGGGGATTTTCGATACCCACGTGCATCTCGGCCAGGACGCGGCGACCCTGTCCCAGATCCTCGACTCGCTCCTCCGAAGCGGGGTCACCTCCGTGCGGGAGATGGCCTGCTGCGCCGACCTCATCGGCCGCTCGGGTCGGAGGCGGACTCGACGGCGATGCCGCGGATCTTCTACTCGGCGTTCTGGGCGGATCCGGTGTTCTTCCGGGTGGACCAGAGTCTCGAGCACCCCCTGGCGCCGGACCGCGCCCTGGCTGCTCGGCGTCACCGATACCACGGACCTTCCGGCCGCGATCCGAGCGGCCAAGACCGCGGGCGCGACCGGGATCAAGATCTACTCGGAATCTGGCGCCGGCGACGGTGACCGCGATCGCCTGGCGAGGCGCATCGCCGTGCCGCTCCGGGTCTGGAGCCACCCCGTGATCTTCCTGACCCGACCGTCGGAGGCGATCGGCGCCGGCGTGGACGTCGTCTCCCACGCGGCGCTCCTGGCCTGGGGAAGGCGCCGACTCGGTGCCGCGACGCTACAACGAGGGTCACCCCTTCAACGCGTTCGGTCCGCCGGCGCCCTATGCTCCGTGCCGCCCTCGACTCCCCCTGCGGTGCTCCGGGTGCTCGAGGCCATGCGCGATCGCGGGACGATCCTCGACGCCACGATCTCGACCATGCGCCGTCTCCCGAGGAGGTACGCCATGGTCGCGGCACCGCGGAGGCCTCACCGACGGGCGTCGCGATCGTGGCGGAACGACAGGGAGCATTTCGTGGACGACATCGGCCGTCCACGCGGAGCTGGCCGCGCTGGTCGAGGACGCGGGGCTCTCCCGCTCGAGGCGATCACCGCGGCGACCGCGAACGCCGCGCGCGCCGTCGAGCCGGGGACCGCCTCGGATCCGTCGAGGTGGGCAAGCTGGCCGACTGGTGGTCCTCGACGCCGACCCTCGACCACCATCGGCAACGCGCGTCGGGTAACGCGCGTGCTCAAGCGGCGGCGGGTGCGCGCTAGCGCGACCGGCTATCGCACGATCGAGATCGGGTAGGCGCCCCACGGGCACCAGGTGGCCGAATCGGCAAAGCGGTTGCCGGTGGAGCCCTCGAAGAAGTCGTCGACCTGCTCGGGCGTCTTCATCGGCGCGCCGTCGCAGACCTCCACCGCCAGCTCGGCCAGACGGACCTGGTTGGGCACGAAATGGAACGGATAGCGGGCGTCGACACCCGCCCCTCGGACGATCGGCCCGATCGGAAAGCTGGGGCCGGTGCCGGTCGCGATCCACTCCTCCGCCTCGGCGATCGTGGCGGGGTCGGTGATCAGGACCCGCAGGGTCTCGGTCCGGCCGTCGAATCCAAAGGTGACCACCGCTCCGGCCTCGGGCCCCTGATCGGAGCAGGCCAGGAACAGGGCGGCGGCAAAGGTGGCGATCAAGGGTCTCATGGCTCTCATCGTCGGCGATCTCGGGTTGCTTTGCAGATACGACTGCGTCAGAGGCCTCGAGGACACGACAACGGGCAGCTTCCTATGGCGCCGGCGCAACTCCCGCCCGGTCGGCACGGTCGGTCTGCTGGTCGGCTGGGCGGGGGCTCGCCGACGGCGCCGGAGCGGCACGCCCCGAAGCGAACTACCTGAAAGCATTGCCTAACAATGACTTACAAAGTCACGTCAGGCTCGGAACCGTCGCCGCGCCCGCGATCATCCCGGTCCCGCGGCCACGAGGCCACAGGAAACCCGAAAGGGCCCGGCCAGCGGCCAGGGGCGGCACGAAGGTCGCAGCGCGCCAGCCTGCGCATCCGGCGTCCGAGCCCGGTCCGACGCCGGGTTATCTTCGGAACGAGCCACCCCACCACGCTCTCGAGGCGAATGGCCGTGGCCCCCTTACCCGAGCGGGACGAGTCGCGTGAATCAGCCTGAGACCTCGACGCCCGATCTCACCTTCGTGATGCCGTGCTACAACGAGGAGGAAGTCCTCGAGTACACGGTGCCGAAGTTCGTCGCCGCCTTCCGGACGGCCGGCTATCGGCTGGAGCTGGTGACGGTCGACAACGGCTCCACGGATCGGACCGGCGAGCTGATCGCCGACCTCGCGAGGCGCTATCCCGAGATCGTCCCGGTCCGGGTCGAGGTGAACGAGGGCTACGGCAACGGTGTCCTCCAGGGCATCGCCCGAGCGACCGGCCCCTGGGTCGGCTACATCCCCTGCGACGGCCAGGTCGACGCGGAGGACGTGGTCCGTCTCTTCGAGGCCGCCCAGGCGAGCAACGGGCGCGTGGTCGCCAAGGTGCGGCGCCGGTTCCGGATGGATGGGTTCTACCGGAAGGTCGTATCCACCGCGTATCAGCTCTTCGTCCGGATGCTCTGGCCCGGTCTCGGCACCCTCGACGTGAACGGCACGCCCAAGCTGCTCCGTCGCGACATCCTGCGGGCCATGCGACTCGAGTCGAAGGGGTGGCTGCTCGACCCCGAGCTGCTGGTCAAGGCGCATTACGCCGGCTTGCGGGTGCTCGAGCTCAACGTCTTTGCCCGGATGCGCGGCGCCGGGTTGTCCCACGTTCGGGCCTCGACCTGCTGGGAATTCTTCAGCGCGCTGCTCCAGGCCCGCCTGCGCGGCGGGTGGCGAGCGCCGGAAGCCCTCACGGCCGTCGCCACACACCCCGTCACCCCGCCCCGCTGACCGGAAGCCCACGACAAGCCGGACCCCGACCGATCGGCTCGGGTCGGCGGCACGCCACCGCTTGACGGAAAATCGGCCACACCGAAGCTTAGAGGTCAGGGAGGCGACGCCTCCCACCCCCATACCCAGGAGTCGGCTCATGCGCGGCATCGTGCAAGCAGGCGTCGGAATCGTGCTCGCCGGTTCGCTCTTCGCATCCACGGCACAGGCTCAGTACGTCTTCGTCGGTGGCGGACTCACGGTCCCGGTCGGGGAGTACGGGGACTACGCCAAGACCGGATGGATGGGCGCCGCCGGGATCGGCGTCCCGGTGGGAGACAAGGGGCTCTCGGTCGGCGGCGAGGTGCTCTACGGGCAGAACAGCCACTCCGACATCGACGGTGACAAGACCGGGCTCACCGCGTTCATGGGCTACCTCGAGTACCGGATCGGCGACGACTCGAAGCCGGGCGTGTACCTGTTGGGCGAGGCGGGTGTGATGAACCACAAGTACAAGCCGGCCGGCATGAGCTACGAGGGCGGCAGCGACTGGAAGCTCGCGGTGGGTGGCGGCGCCGGAGTCGACATCCCCGCGGGCTCGGTCAGCGTCTTCGTCGAGGCCAGGTTCCTGACCCGCTCGGGCACCAACTTCATCCCGGTGCTGGCGGGGGTGGCGATCCCGCTCAAGCGGTAGGCAATCGGGGGTGCCGGTGGAGCCGGCGGCGCCCGTCGGGCGTCGCCGGCCGCCCCGCCCGGTCAGTCACGGGCGGGTACCCGCCCGGTCAGTCACCGGCGGGTGAGTCGCCGGCCGACCCGTAGTGGCGCAGCAGCCGCTCGAGGGCCATCCTCGCCGGCTCGCTCAGTCGCGGCGCCTCCGGCTCCCCGGTGGCCGCGCGGTCGTAGGCCAGCCAGAAGGCGATCGGGTCTCCGGCGACGGCGCGGAGCGGCGCCCAGCCGCCGGACCGGCCGCGGATCACGCTCGCCATGTAGGCGCCGAGAGGCCGACCCGAGATCGGGAGCGCCGAGGCGAATCGGCGGCCGGCCGCGCGCCTCGCGGAGTCGCCGGCGGGCATCGCGGCCAGCGCGCTGTCGGCGAACCGGACCCAGCTCGCCCCGTCCAGCACCAGCTCCCGATACCGGCGGTAGAAGTCGAAGTTGAGCGAGTCGGGGAACCTGGCCCGGAGCGCCTCGACGCCGAGCCCGGGGATCTCCGCCTTGTCCAGCTGGTCGGCGATGCCCTCCTCCTCGACGTTGCCGATCGCGTCGAGCCAGGGCCCGTCGGCGCCAGCCTCACCCACCCGCGGCCTCCCGATCCGGCGGCGATAGAAGTGGAAGAGCTCGTGCGCGAGAAACCCCTCGCGTCCCTCCCGACCCAGCAGGTTCCTGAGATCGCCGATGATCAGCTGAGGGTAGCCCCGCCCGTCGGGCGCGAAGAGGATCAGCGCGATCGGCGGGGGCGGCACGCTCCGGACCAGTGAGTCGCCCAGCAGCGCCGCCGCTCGGCCGGCCCCGGCCCGATACTCGGCTTGCAGGGCGGAGACGAAGTCGGGCGTGCCGTCGATCAACCGCTCGCGATCTTGGTTGGCCGCCAGCAGGTGCGCTACCGAGCTTCCCAGGAAGCCGGGCTTCGCCATCACGGCGGCCGCGCTGTCGCGGAGCGCCGGCATGGCGGCCAGCCGAATCGCCTGCTCCAGCACCGAGCGACGGCGCTCGCGCGCCTCGAGGGCCGCGTAGCCCGGGGTCTCGAACAACGAATCCCAGGCGGCAGGGCCCGGCTCGACGCCGCGGGCCAGGGCGGCCTGGACTCGCCAATAGCGTTCGAGGCCGCTCACCTCGATCGCCCCCGACCCGGGCTGGGCGGCGGCCCTGAGCGGCGCGAGGAGCGTCAACAGCCAGGCGGTGGCGACGATGCGGGTCACGTGCGTTGGTCCGATGGAGTCGCTTCCGTAGACACTCGGGCTCGCCGGAGGGTTGGCCGGACGCCCCGGCTCAGCGGCGCCCTGTTCGGCGAATCGCCTCGGTCGCCCGGTCGATCAACAGGCGGCGGTCGACCTTGTGGGTGGTCGCCACCGGGACCTCGTCGACTTCGAGCACCAGGCGCGGATGGGCGTAGGCCGGCCCGTGCTCGAGCGCGAAGCGCTTGACCCGCTCGGGATCGATGGCCTGGTCACCGCTCGCCACCACGAACGCCACCGGAATCTCGCCCTTGATCTCGTCCGGCACCGGCACGACCGCCGCCTGGGCCACTCCCGGACAGCGCTCCAGGAGCTTCTCGACCTCGCCCGGATAGACGTTCTCGCCGCCGCAGACGAACATGTCGTCCACCCGGCCGACGAAGTAGAAGAAGCCCCGCTCGTCGTGGCGCATCACGTCGCCCGTGGCGTACCAGCCGTCGTGGATCCGCTCCGCCGTCTTGTCGGGCTGGTTGAGATAGCCCGGCATCAGGGCCGGCGTCCGCAGCTCGAAGGCCCCGTGCTCCGGTGACGGCCCGTCCACCAGACGCCACTCGATGTCGACCAGCGGATAGCCGAGCGAGAGAGGCGGGCGCTCGAATCCGTCGGGATGCGGACCGAACGCGCAGGGCCCGGCCTCGGTCGTGCCATACCCGTTCTGGACGACGGCGTTCGGGAAGATCGACCCGACCTGCTCGTAGAGCGCGTCCGTGAGCGGCGCCGAGCCGATGGTGACCAGGCGCACGGCGGCCAGGTCGAGCGAGGCGAGCAGCTCCGTCTCGCGGGCGATCAGGGCAAACATCGTGGGGATCCCGGTGAGCACGGTGCAGCGATGCTCCGCGACGGCTCGTAGATAAGCCCGGGTCTCGAACCGCGGCATCGAGACGATGGTCATCTGGTTCGAGATCGCCATCATCGAGAAGAAGAGGCCGTTCTTGTGATAGGTCGGAGCCACCACCAGGGTCCGGTCGCGCCGCCCCTGGTCCGCCCCGACGAAGTACTTGCCGAGCGCCCAGAGCTGCCCCGCGTGGGGGAGCGGGACGCCTTTCGGACGACCGGTCGACCCCGAGGTGTAGAGGATCTTCGCGATGTCCTCCGGCGCGGGGTCGACGGCCTCGAACGGCCCGGGGTCGAGGAGCGCGTCGTACGAGCCATCGTCGAAGTCGAAGGTCGCGATCCCCTCGGGAAGGAGCGCCCGCCGCTCACGGTCGACGAACGCGGCGCCGATCTCCGCGTCATCGAGGACGTACTCGACCGTCTCCTTCGGCAGCTTGTAGTTGAGCGGCACCGCGGTGAGGCCCGCGCGCATCGTCCCGAAGTACGCCGCCAGGAACTCGGCCCGGTTGGCGGAGACGATCGCGACCCGGTCGCCGCGACGAAAGCCGCGCCCCAGGAGACCGCGGGCCACCGCGTTCGCCGCCTGCTCCAGCTCGGCGGCGCTCCACCGCCGGGGGCGGTCCGGCTCGCGGAGATCGACGAGCAGCGGATGATCGGGCGCGTCGCGCGGGGCGATGTCGCCCAGGTTGGTTCGGTCGAGCATCGGTCAGGGCTTGATCAGGACCTTGCCGACCACCTCCCGGTCCTCGAGCAGCCGCTCGGCCTCCGCCGTCTCCTCGAGCGGGAGGATGGAATCGATCTCCGGCACCAGCTTCCCCAGGGCGATCTGATCCATCAGCTCGGAGAGGCCCTCCGGGGTCCACCCGTTCGAGCCGATGATCTCGTGCTCGAAGGTCCAGAGATAGCGGGCGTCGGTGGCGAGCTCGTAGCCGGCCGTCGCGCCGCAGGTGAGGATCCGGCCGCCGAGGCCGACGCACTTCTGGGTGTCCAGCCAGGTGTCTCCGCCGGTGAAGTTGACGGCGACGTCGACCCCGCCCCCGCCCACGATCCGCGGCTTGCCATAGAGCTCCCTGACCGCGTCGAGAAAGCGGGTCTCGCTATAGTTGACGACGTGGTCCGCGCCCAGGGCACGCAGGCGCTCCAGCTTGGGCGCGGTGCTCGCGCAGGCGACCACCTCGGCGCCCAGCATCTTGGCCAGCTGCACGCAGGCCACCCCCACCCCGCCGCTCGCGCCGAGCACCAGGACCCGCTCCCCCGCGGCGACCCGCCCCCGCGTGGTGAGCATCCGATGCGCGGTGCCGTAGGCGAGGGGCAGCGACGCCGCGTGCTCCAACGAGACGCCGTCCGGCACCCTGAGGAGCTGGAGCGCCGGCACCAGGCAGCGCTCCGCCCGGCCGCCGTCGGCCACTTCGCCCAGCATCCCGAAGCGCTTGCCGTCGCGGCTCACCGGGTCGACCAGGACCCGGTCGCCCTCGCTCCAACCGATCACGCCCTCACCGACTTCCACGATCGTGCCCGCGATGTCGGAGCCGACGATCACCGGCAGCGGGATCGTGATCCCCGGCATCCCGCGCCGGGTGAAGATGTCGTGGAAGTTGACCGCCGTGGCGGCGACGGCGATGACGACCTCGCCGGGCCCGGCCACGGGCTCGGGCAGATCGGACCGGTAGACCAGCTGGCTCCGGTCGCCGTGAGCCACGGTTTGAACGGCTCGCACAGTAGCGCTCCGAGGGAAATCAGTGGGGGCGGAGGACCACCGGAGGATGGTCGGGGTCGCGCGCCGGATCATAACGAAGCGCGGCCCGATCCACGATCCGGCCGCCCTGCACCACCATCTCGACGTTGCGGGTGTCGCCGATCCGGGTCGACGGGTCGCCGCGAACCAGCAGCAGATCCGCCGCCTTCCCGGGCTCGATCGTGCCCCATTCGGCGTCGGCCCGCATCAGCCTGGCGGCGTTCCTGGTCGCGGCGCTGATCGCCTCGAGCGGCGTGAGCCCCGCCTCCACCAGCAGCTCCAGCTCACGCTGGAGGCCCTCGCCGTAGAAATCGCCCGGATAGGGGGCGTCCGTGCCCGCCGCCAACAACACGCCGGCCGCCTGCATCTTCCGGACGTTGGCCTTGGCGATCTCGAGCCGGGCGGCGCTCCGGGCCGCGATGCTGGAGTCGCTGCCGTCGAGGCGGGCGCGCCCGTGCTCGAGGAGCTGGGCCCGATAGGTCGGCGGCAGCACGTCCCTGAGCAAGGGGTGGTCGAGGAAGCCGAGGTCGGCGAATCGGCGGCGAGAGAAGCTCTCGTACACCGCGAGCGTGGTGATGTTGGCGACTCCGTGCTCCGCCATGTACTTGATCGCCTCTTCGGTCATCGGCACGCCGCCCGCGTGCGCGAAGGCCGCGATCCCCGTGGCCGCGTCGGGCAGGGTTCCGTTCCGCTGCCAGAGGTCGGCGATCACCCGGAGCGAGTCCTTGGCTGCCGCGGCCACCACCGCCCGGACCAGGTCGGTGGACAGGCCCCCGTACGCCTTGATCACGCTCACCCCGACCCGGGAGAGCGAGTGGACGAAATGCTCGGCCTGCTCCGGAGTCGTCACCGCGGCCGAGATGTCGGGCCAAACCGGCTTGCCGCCGTCCAAGACCGGACCCGCGTAGTAGAGCCTCGGCCCGGCGAGGCGGCCGGCCTCGATCTCGTCGCGCAGCTGCTTGACGAAGCTGGTCACGTTGCCCGGATCGAGCACCGTCGTGACGCCGTTGTAGAGGAACGCCCTCAGGGTCACCCGATAGCCGAGATAGTCGGCGGACTCGCCGTCCCAGCCCCCGACCAGGTGGGAATGGAGATCGGCGAGCCCGGGCAAGAGCGACCTGCCGCGCCCCTCGATCACCCTCGCGCCGGCGGGTATCGCGACCTGCCCCGCCCGTCCCACGGACGCGATCCGGCCATCGCGGACGATCACGGTGGCACGCTCGATGGGCGTCCCCCCGTTGCCGTCGATCAGGCGCACCTCGGTGATCGCGAGGGGTTGCTGGAAGGCGGTCACCGCGAGCAACGCGGCGCTGAGCGGTCCGAACATCGGCTGGTCCCCTGTGGCGGTGATCGGCGGCGCCCGGAGCGGCCACCTTCGAAGGCTGCGTCCCGGAATCGGACGGTGGAATCTACCGCGCCATCGCCGTAGGGGCAGGACATCGCGAGCGTGTCTTCCTCACACACGGACCGTGTCGCTCCGGCACGGCGTGTCTCGCAAGAAGCACCGGAGATCGTGTAGTCACACGAGCTTCGCGAAACCGATCGAACGGCCCGAGGGTTGCGACGGAAGACATCATGAAGAAGACGGCATTGTTGCTCGCGCTGCTGCTGGTCTCCTGTACCAGCGATCCGATCGGCCCCGACGGTCTCTATCCGGGCTACTCGCTCCTCACCATCAACGGTCAGGTCATTCCCGCGCCCGACGGCGACATCCCCGACGGCGCGGAGATCATCTCGGCGAGCCTCGCCTTTCCCCGGCCGGACCGCTCGCGAGGCGACCAGAGCCAGCTGGTCTCGTATACTCGCTGGATACGAATGGCCGACCAGACGGTCGAGCGATTGACGCTCCAGCTCGATTACACGGTGGCGGACGGCGAGCTCAGGGTCAATCTCTGCCCGCCGCTCGCGCTCTGCATCCTGACCACGGAGCTGATCGGCCAGGTCGACGCCCGCGAGCTCCTGCTCACTCACTTCCTCGCCGGCCAGGCGCAAGCCGTCTACCGGTACGAGGCCGCTCTACCCGAGTAGGGACGAGACCACGATGCGCTTCCCCGCCGTGTTGCTGCTCGGGTCGCTGGCGGTCCTCGGCTGCGACGACGGGCTCGGACCGGGCTCGTCGCTCTACTCGAGCTACTTCCTCTCGACCATCGACGGCCAGCTGCTCCCCGCGCCCGATTCCGAGGTGCCCGAGGGAGCGGTCGTGGTGGCGGCGACGCTGTCGTTCCCACGGGCCGGTCGCGCCCGCGAGGGCGAAGCCGCGCTGGTGGGCTACATCCGCCGGATCCGGCTCGCCGACCAGACCGAGCAGGAGGTGCGGATCGACCTCGACTACCAGGTGACCGACGGCGAGCTGACCATCGACCTCTGCCCGCCCCTCGCGCTCTGTCTGGTACCGACCGTCCTCGTGGGACCGGCCGATCGGGACGAGCTCCTGTTGACCCATTATCTGGCGAACAGGCCGCGATCGGTCTACCGCTACTTCGCCGCCCTCCCCGACTGATTCGCTTCGGCCTCCGTCACCTCACAGTCTGAGCTCCACCCTGGGCGCGATCCACCAGCGGATCGCGCTCAGTCGCGAGGCGTAGTGGATGGCGTCGACCCCGACGGCAAAGTGCCGCCCCAGCGGCCGGACCATGACGCCCGCGTGGAGAGCGGCGGTGGTGCGGGTCTGGGCCGGATCGGCCAGGTCGGGCGCGTGCGCGAGCGCGGGCCCGACCACCAGCTCGAGGCGACGGCTGAAGCGGCCGGGGGCGTAGACGAGGCCGGCGCGCGCGTCGAGGAGGCTTCCTGCGACGAGGGTGCTGGCCGTGCAGGGGTCCGGCGACGGGAGACAGTTCGGAATCGCCTCGGTCTCCTCGCCCATGACGGCGGTGGCGCGCACCATCCAGCCGAGCGATCCGCGGACCTTCGCCACACCGAGATCGAGCACCATCGCATCCTGGTCGACCCGATGCGCCAGACCGAGCCCGGGCGCGGCGCCCCGCCATACGGGTCCGAGACCAAGCCGCACCTCTTGAGCGGAGAGATTGGCCGCGGCCGCAGAGAGGGCCACGGCCGCGACACCGGCCATCCGAAGCATGCTCTTCCTCCGATCGAGCCCAGGCGACGACGGCCGGGCGGTCCGTTCCTCTGACCCGCTCGGGGCCGGCCGCGTCACCGGTCCGGGCCGGCCGCCCTTGCCCCGCGGGGCCGCGACAGGCAACGTAGGCCCGTTACCCCCGCTTCGTTCAGTCACCCGCTGCGATGAGAGCGAGGATCCTCCCGATGATGACCAAGCCGGCAACGACGCTCTTCGTCTTCGCGATCTACCTGATCCTCCTCGGGGCCGCGCTGCTGGTGGTCCCCAACGCGCTGCTCGGGCTCGTCGGGATGCCCGCGACGACCGAGGTGTGGATCCGGATCGTGGGAATGCTGGTCGTGTTCCTCGGCGTCTACTACGTGGTGGCCGCGCGGATCAACTCGCTGCCCTTCATGGAGGCGTCGGTCCGGCTTCGGGGCTCGGTGCTGCTCTTCTTCGGGGCGTTCGTCGCGCTGGGCCTGGCGCCACCGGTGCTGCTGCTCTTCGCCGCCATCGACGTGCTCGGCGCGCTCTGGACCCATCTGAGCCTCCGGCGCGAGCTCGGCGGCAAGCCGCTCGACCCGGCGGCCGCCGAGGGATGACCCCTTCCAGGCCTGGAATCGGGTTATCATCTTCCGACTTCAGGATCGATCGCCCGCGCTGACCGAGAACCGGTCGTCAGAGAACCTCGCGCCGACGAGCCGCCAATGCTCCTCCGCCACTCGAGATCGTCGATCCCGCTCGCCCTGGGTGTAGCGGTACAGGCGTGCGCGGTGGGCGGTGGGACGTCGCTCACCCCGGCCGCCGTGGTGGCGGCCGATTCGGCGCTCCAGGCGGCCATCGCCACCGAGCGCTCGATCGACCCGGCCTCTTTCCCGCCCCGGACCATCGGGGTCGCGCCCTTCCGCGTCTCGGCCGCCGACACCACTCTCGCGGTCCTCGGCTACGGCCTCGCGGACCTCCTGATCACCGATCTCAGCCGGAGCGCCTCGCTCCGGGTGGTCGACCGCCTGCGGGTGGACGCCTTCCTCCGGGAGACGGGCCTGGTCGCCCGGGGCTTCGTCGACTCCGCCACCGCCCCACGGATGGGCCGTTTGATCGGCGCGCGGCAGATCGTCTCGGGCGCGGTCCTGGCTCCCACGCCCTCCGAGGTGCGGCTCGACGGACGGCTCGGCGACGTGGCCTCGGGCTCGGTGCGCGCCGTTCGCGGCGCGAGCGGATCGCTCGACCGGATCCTCGACGCGGAGAAGGACCTGGCCTTCGCGATCTTCGAGCGCCTGGGGGTGACCCTCTCGCCGGCCGAGCGGGCGCTGGTGGAGCAGCGGCCGACACGCCACCTCGCGGCGCTCCTCGCCTACAGTCGCGGGATCCGGGACGAGGCCCGCGGCGACTTTCGCTCCGCCCGGCGGCAGTACCGGGCGGCGCTCGATCGCGATCCCGGCTTCGCCAACCCCGCCGAGCGGCTCGCCCAGCTGGGCGCCACGCTCGGCGCCGATCGCCTCGCGGTGGAGCGCGCGGGCATCCTGGCGGTCGAGGGCATCAACCGGCGAATGCCGCCCAACGTGATCGGGGCCGGCGACCCGGCCTTCCGGCAACAGCTCACCGGCACGGTCATCATCATCCTGAACCTGCCGTGAGCCGGCGCGCCCTCGGCCTCGTCCTCGGCCTCGCGGCCGCCGCCGGGCCGCTCCTCGCGCAGGAGCGGCTGATCGAGCGCGGGCGGACCGTGATCGAGCCGGTCGGCATGCTCTGGCGCTTCTCGGAGCCGCTCGCGCAGGACTCGCTCTCGATCGATCGGGTCTGGCAGCTCTCGTTCCCGGTCTCGACTTCGGTCGCGCTGGGAGACTGGATCCTGGACGTCGGCGCGGCGGCCTCGGTGGGCGGCGTCCGGCTGGCCGACGGTCGCACCCTCGATCTGAAGGGGCTCACCGACGCCAAGCTCCGGCTCGTCGGCCATTTGATTCGCGACCGCTTGCTGGTCACGGCGGGGCTCAACGCCCCGATCGGCACCACCAGGCTGGCCGGCACCGAGCTCGACGTGCTCCGGGTCCTCGGCTCGCCAGCGCTGGCGCTCCGCACGCCCTATCTCGGGCTCGGGCTGGGCGGGACCGCGGGACTGGTCTTCGCGGGCCAGGCGGGCGACTGGGGGCTCGCGATAGGGGCCTCGATCGAGGCTCGCGGTCGTTATGCACCGGTCGAGTCGCGGATCGCCGGGGTGGCCCGCGACACCGATCTCGATCCGGGCAACGCCGTCCGCCTGTCGCTCGGCGCCGATCGGCTGGTGGGCGGCGGCCGGCTCTCGTTCCTGGTCGCCGCGGATCTCTTCGGCGAGGATCGGATCCTGACCGCCGCTCCGGGGTCCGAGCCCTTCGAGGCCAACTTCAAGCTCGGCCCGCAACTCTCCGTCGACGCGCTGCTCGAGCTCGCGCCCCGCGGCTTTCAACGCGTCACCCTGTCGCTGTCCGACCGCTATCGCACCAAGTTCACCGGAATCGACGGCGCCAAGGCCGACGGCTCGGCGGGCAATCGCCTCGAGCTCGCCGCCGAGGCGCTCACCGGCGGCGCTGGCGCGAGCGGGGGCCTCTACGGCCGGGTGACCGGTCGGCTCGACGGCGGGCTCGAGGTCGATCCCACGATCACCACGGCCGCGGCGACCATCGGCACCCTGACCCTCGGCGTCTGGCGGCGGGCCGGACGCGCCCTGGTCCAACCCTTCGTCCAGGTGGCCGGAGGCCGGATCGATCCCGGCCCGGCCACCGCCACCGCCCTCGGCTTCGGCGCCGGGGTGAGCGTGACGGTCCGATGACTCGGCTCGGTCGGCGCCTCACGTTAGGCGCGCTCGCCGGGGTGGCGGCGCTGGCCTGCACCGAGCCCGACCCCGCGCCGGAGCGCGCCGCGACCCTGCTGCTGCAGGTGGCCGGCGCGGCGGCCGGCGAGCAGCTCGAGGTCCGTCCCTACTACCAGCGCGACGACCGGTCGCTCTCGCTGCTCGAGAGTCTCACCACCCCCATCGCCGGCACCGGCACCCAGCAGGTGACGCTCGAGATCGACCTCTCCGGCTGCCTCGCCGACCAGGACCGGGAGTCCGGCTTCGACGGCTGCCCGCTCCGTCTCGCGCTCCTGCTCCGGAGCGCCCAGGGCGACGTGGTGGACTCGGCCGGTGCCGGGCCGCTCGACCTGCGGCCCGGTGGCTCGGTCTCCACACCGGCCATCACGCTCCGGGCCATCGGCTCGGTCAGCGCGGCCGCCTCCCGGGACACGATCGGCCCCGGGGAGGCGACGCCGGCCCAGGCCGTCGTGCGGGACCGACAGGGCGGCACGCTCGAGAAGGCCGTGCTCTGGCGGAGCGACCAGCCGAGCATCGCCACCGTGTCGCCCGGCGGCCTGGTGGTCGGCGTGGCGGCCGGGATGGCCACGATCCGGGTGCTGGTCGCCGCGGACTCGAGCATCTCCGACGAGCTCGACATCGTCGTCCGGGGCATCCTCGGGGTCGCGATCGCGCCCGACTCGGTCACGCTCGACGTCGACCAGACCGTGACGCCGGGCGTCGCCGTGACCGGTGTCGGCGTGGCCACCACCGTGCGGTGGTCGAGCGACGATCCCGGTGTCGCCACCGTCGACGCGGCGGGGGAGATCTCCGCGGTCGCTCCCGGGGCGACGGTGGTGCGCGCGGTGTCGGTCGCCGATCCCGGCAAGGCCGACTCGGTCGTGGTCGTGGTGCGCGGGGTGACCTCGCTCGTGGTGAGCCCGCCGTCGGTCACGCTCGATCCCGGGCAGACCGCGCAGGCCACGGCCACCGTCACGGTGTCGGGCGGGAGCTCGACGGCGGTGACCTGGACCTCTCGCGCCACGGCGGTCGCCACGGTCGGCGCCTCGGGGCTGATCACCGCCGTAGCCTCGGGCGCGACCTGGGTGGTGGCGACGTCCGTCGCCGATCCGAGCAAGCGGGACAGCGTCTCGGTCACCGTGCAGGGCGTGATCTCGGTGAGCATCACGCCCGACACCGTCACCTTGAATGCAGGGCAGACCCTGATCCCGCCGTTCACCGTGAGCGCCGGGCCGGGAACCAGCACCGCGCTCACCTGGTCGACCGGCGCACCGGCCGTCGCCACCGTCAATCCGACCACCGGCCTCGTCTCGGCGGTGGCGACGGGCGTCACGGTCGTCACCGCGCGCTCGGTCGCGGATCCGACCAAGGCGGACTCGGTCGTGGTCCAGGTGCGGGGAGTGGTCTCGATCGTGGTCTCGCCGGATTCGACCTGGCTCGACCCGACCCAGTCGCTCCTGCCGACGGCCACCGTCACCGCGGTCGCGACCTCGACCAGCGTGATATGGTCGAGCGGCAATCTCTCGGTGGCGTCGGTGGCGGCGAACGGCACCATCAGCGCGCTCTCCCCCGGCCGGGCCGTGATCTACGCCCAGGCCTCGGCCGACGTCACCAAGCGCGACAGCGTGATCGTCAACGTGATCACCAATTGGACCGGGCCGCTCCGCCTGGTCGGATCGGCCCAGGCGGTGGCCAACGGATTCAACCTGACCCCGGGTGGCGCCAACCGCACGGGCGGCGCCTGGACCTACGTCAAGCGCAGGCTGGCGACGGGATTCAGCGCGAGCTACGGTTTCCAGATCACGGGCAGTGGTGCCGGCCGACCCCGGGGGGCACACCGGCGAAGGGTACGCCTTCGTCATCCAGAACGAGGACAGCGTGGCCCTCGGCGCGCCGGGCTCGGCCTGGGCTACGCCACGATCACGCGGAGCCTCGCCATCGAGTTCGACCTGGCGCAAAACGCGGCGAACGCCGATCCGGACAACAACCACGTCAGCGTGCAGAGCGCCGGCCTCTCGCCCAACAGCGCCAACCAGAGCTTCTCGCTCGCGACAGGGGCCGTGTCCAGCGACATGACCAACGGGTTCATCCAGAACGTGACCATCGTCTACACGCCGGGTCAGCTGCAGGTGTTTCTGAACGGCCAGACGGTCATCAACCTCGCGATCGACCTGACCAACCTCGGCGGCGTCGACCTGCTGGACGCCAACGGACGCGCCTGGGTGGGCTTCACCGGCACGACCTCGGCGTCGTTCGAGAACCACGACATCCTTTCCTACACGCTGCCCTGAGGGCGGCCGGCGCCGCGGTCAGAGGGTGCCGCTCAAGACCCGGAGCCGCTCTTCGGCGCGCTGCCGCTGCTCGACGGCGAAATCCGCGCTGGTCTCCGACAGAAACCGCTGATACATCGCTCTGGCGCGCTCCGGTCGCTGGCGCTCCTCCTCGACCAGCGCGGTCGAGTAGAAGAGCAGCGCCTGCAGCTTGCCCTTCTGCTCGGAGCGGGGCGGCGCTTTCGCCTCCGGGGAGCGGAGCGGAGGGAGCTCCATCCGCCGGACCATCTGCTCGGCGAGCTTCGCCACCACGTCGAGGAGATCCTCGGCGGCGCCCGAGGCGGTCTCCACGTAGGCCACTTCGGAGGTCTCGACGTTGACCGCCCTCGCGTCGAGCCGGAGCCGCTCCCGCCGGTCGATCACGAATCCGCCGACCAGCACGTACTGGGCGCCAAGCAGCTTCCCGACCCGGGCCGCGGTGGCCGGATCGACCCGCTTCGCGGTGAGGAGATCCTGCTCCTCGAGCAGCGCCACCAGCCGATCCCGCTCCACCAGGGTGATGGCGGAGCTGCCCGAGAGCTCGGTGGTGAGGATGTCGCCGATGCCCCGGGAGAAGGGCTCGTAGGTCTGGTGATCGACCAGCGCGCTGTTGGTGAAGTCGAGGATCGCCACGGTCGGATGGCGGGTGGGACCTTGCGCGAGGCTCGGCCCGGCCAGGAGCAGCGTCAGCGCGCCGCCCGCGAGGAGGTTCAGGGATTGCCGCATCAGTTCGCCTCCGGCATCATTGGGTCTCCGGTTCCCGCGCACACGAGGACTGCCATCAGGTGACGCCTGCGTCCCCGTCCGAGACACGTCTTTGCCCGACCTGCGGGGCCACGGTGCGGGCCGACGCCCGCTTCTGTCCAAGCGACGGAACCCCGCTCGATGACCTCACCGATCCCGCCCAGAGCCTGGTCGGCCGGACCGTCGCCGAGCGTTTCGAGGTCACCGGCAAGCTGGGCGAGGGCGGGATGGGCGAAGTCTATCTCGCCACCCAGCTGGGCACCAACCGCCCCTGCGCGCTCAAGATCCTCAAGCCCGCGAAGGACTGGGACCCGAGCGTGGTGGCCCGCTTTCATCGCGAGGCCGCCAACGCCAGCCGGGTGAGTCATCCCAACGTCGCCCACGTCTACGACTCCGGCGAGGCCGACGGGGTGATGTTCATCGCGATGGAGTACGTGAAGGGCGAGTCGCTGGCCCATCTGCTGGCGCGGGAGCGGACGCTCGGGCCGCGTCGCACCGCGCGGATCGTCTGGCAATGCGCCAACGGTCTCGCCGCCGCGCACGAGCTCGGCACGGTGCACCGGGACCTCAAGCCGGCCAACATCATGTTGACCAGCTACCGGCAATGGAGCGACTTCGTCAAGATCGTCGACTTCGGGATCGCCAAGGGCGGCACCGCGCCGGAGGCCGAGGCGGTCACCTCGGCGAGCGTGGTGGTGGGAACACCGCAATACATGGCGCCCGAGCAGTTCCTCTCCCGCGACCCCGAGCCGCGGAGCGACGTCTACTCCCTCGCGCTCACGGCGGTGCACTGCCTGACGGGATCCTTGCCGCCCACGGTGGGGCTCGCGGTGCTGGTCCCCAACGACGACCCGGACAACCCCGCGGGGCTGATGGAGCTGGCGGCCGTCGGGAGCTGGCCGGCACCGATGCTCGCATGCATCCGGCGGGCCCTGGCCTGGAAGCCGGCCGACCGCTACCCGAGCGTCGAGGCGTTCGCCGCCGACTTCGCCCGGGCGGCCACCGACTGGGAGCCCGCCACCGGCGATGCCCGCGAGCCCTGGGAGGCCCGCCTCGACCACTCCGATCGCCGCGAGACGGGACCGGCGCCCGTCGCCGCGCCGGCGGCCACCGAGCCCCTCCTGCCCACGCTGCCAAGCCCGGTGGATCCGCCACGCTGGCGGACGCTCGCGATCGGAGGCGGGATCGCCGTGGTCGCCGCGGTCGGCTGGCTGCTCCTTCGGTCGAGCCCCACCGAGAGCGCCGGGCCGGTCGAGCCGGCGCCCGCCGCGGTCTCGCCGACCCCCGCTCCGCCGATCGAAGCGGACTCCGGCGAGACCCGCCGGCCGGAAGACTCGACGCCCGCTCGCGACACCACGCCTCCCGATCCCAGACCGGCCTTCGTCGTCGCCGACTCGCTCCGCCGGCTCGAGGCCCTGACCGATCCGGCGACCATGAGCGCCGCCAGCGCCCGCCAGGCCATCGAGCTCCACCAACGCCTCGGGCCGCGGCTCCGGACCGCGGCCGACCGCTCCGCGGACGCCTTCGCCTAAATCGCGCGGGCATACCTCCAGCTGGAGCAGGGTGCCCAGGCGTGCACCTTCGCTCGGTGGCAGACGTCACCGCCGCTGACCGCGTTCGGGACCGCGGTCGCGACGTTCTCCTCGGAGGGATGCGGGAGCGGCTAGAGGTAGCGGGCCACCGCCATCGTGATCGCGGTGATCACCAGCGCCAGCGAGATCGCACCCGACGCCACCGGCGCGAGCGCGCAGGGCCTGTGCCCGGGCCAGGGCTTCCGCCCGGCCGGGACCTCGGCCGGGGCCTCGGCTCAACGCGGCGACTCGGCATCGGGGTCCTTGCGATGCCGGGCCGAGCAGCAGCGCGATCAGGGCGGTCACCGAGCCGGTGCCGTACATCATGCCCGGAACCGAGCCCTGAAGGCGGGCGCGAACCCAGCCGAGACCTTCAGTAGAGGTAGAACCCGGACAGCACCGTGATCAGGGCGATCGCGGGCAGCCCAGTCCATGTATCGCCGGCGCTGCAGCCCGGCCGCGACAGCAGCGCCGTCGGCCCCGGCGTCGCGGATCGACAGCCACTTGAAAGACGGAGTGAAGACCACCGCCCCGACCGCGAGCTTGCCTCCGACGTGCAGCACCCGAGCTACGAGCATTCCGAGGTCCAAGGACGCCTCCCGCGAAAGTCGACCGGCTACTTGCTCCAGGGTGGCACCAGGCCGATCGACCTCGTGTAGGTCACCAGCTGGCCCAGGTGCTCGTGGAGATCGCCCGACATCAGGAACAGAACCTGGGGTAAAGTAGTCGACTGCCCGAACAGCTGGCGGCGCCCGAGAAGCGGCGTCAGATCGGCGCCCTCGACCTGTTGCCGGGCGTGCTCCCACGCCTTCCGGAGGTGATCGAGCACCACGGTCTTGTCGGTCAGCTTCTCCAGCGCCGGAATCGATTCCCGCGGCGGGCCATGTCAGCTGGACGCGAGCCGCCGATCACCACGGGGACGTAGATGTACCACTCGCTGGCGGCGTGCATCAGCGCGTTCGCGATCTCGTTCAGGTCTCTGGCGTCGGGCTCCAGGTGTGCACTTCTCCGCGGGAATCAGCTCGGCGAGCGCCATCACCTTGGCATTGGACCGTGTCGATGTCGGCGAGGAACTGCTTTCCGGAGCTCGGTTGACGAGCCCCTGATCGAGCAGGTTCTGGGCGACGAGCAAGGAGTAACGGTGCCGACCGAGGTGAGCAGCACAGGCGCTGCCAAGACCGCGAGCATGGCGGTGAGCGGGCGTCATTGGGAGGCTCGAGCGAAGAGGATCCTGGACCTACGCCTGCCCGTCGGGCGAGGTTTCCCGATCACCTCCGGCCCGACGGATCTCGCCGGCCGGGTGCGCTCAGCTACCCGGCGCACTCGATCTGAGCCATGTCGGCGCGGCGATAGAGGATGGTGAGCGACACGTAGAGCTGCTGCTGCGGAGCCTCCCGGTGCCAGGCCGAAAGCCCGAGGCGGTCTTGCCCTGCAGCGCCTTCACGGCGTCGACCAGGTTGCCGTACGCGCCCCTCGGTCTCCCGCTTGCGCTTCAGTGGCTGGAGCTACAAGCCCTCGTTCTTCAACGCGGTCTCCACTGCATCTCCTGGTCGCGAAGAAGCTGCTCCGTCGGGATTGGTGACTCCATCGAGGAATCGTGATCGCCACCTGCGCCAGACCGGCGGGGATCCGCTGACGTTGATCGTCATGGCCAGGGCGACGCTGTCACCGATCGTGCCGGTACCGACTCCCCGTTCCGGGCGACGACTCGTCCCTGCTTCACCGCCCACTGGTCCGGATTCTGGACCGGCCCGGGCGACTCCCACTCGACCGGGAGCTCGGACCCCGTCGTCCACGGCAGCCCGCGGGTCCGAACCCCGGAGTCCACCAGGAAGGCGGTGAGCACCGCGCTCAGCTTGATCGGCTCGCCGGCGCCCTGTGCGGAAGCCGTCTCGGCCGCGCCGCCACTCAACAGAAGGGCCAACAGGGCAACCGGCGTAAGGATCGATCCAGGTCTCCAGCCAGCCATCGAGCGCTCCGGGCGCGAGAGTCGAGAAATGTCCGGCATCCGCGAGCTCTCCGCCAGATGCCTCCACCCCGCCTTGCGAAGTCGGGAGGGCCGGACCGTCATCCCGGCCCGGCTCGATCAGGGCGCGGAGACGCGCTTCTTGACCCAGGCCTTGAGGGGATCGACCCACTCCGGAAGCGGCCGGAAGAACGCCCCGTGCTCCTTGCCGGTGGAGATCGCCAGCTCTTCGAAGCCGGCGAGCTCGGGGCTCTGCGATGCGAGCGCCCTGCAGGAGCCGACCCCGACGTCGGAGGTCTCGTAGATCGAGAGCAGCTGGCCACCGAACTGGAGCGCCGTGTCGGCGACCATGGTCTCCCAGCAGGTGGCGAGCAGGACGGTGTTGAGGTGGAGGTCCCTGAGCCGGCTCGACGCCAGGGCCGTGATCCCGCCGCCCTTCGAAAAGCCGATCAGCGTGATCCGGTGGCTCGGCACGCCGGCCGTGATCAGACCCCGCACCCAACCCACGATCTCGTCGGCCGAGAGGTCGACGTCGGCCTCGAGCGGCCGCTGCTTCGAGATCAGCTCCCAGTCGGTGCCCGACACCAGCGCCTGTTGAATCGCGGGAAAGTCGTAGACGCCCCAGCCCTCCCGCACGGGTCGCGGGTTGGTGCCCTCCACGATCCGTCCGTGCGAGTAGATCAGGTAGCTCTTCGCGGGATCGATCCGCGCCGGGATGGTGGGGTGGACCTGCTGCGCAGCCGCCGGCGTTGCGAGCAGGAGCGCGCTGGCGGCGACCAGCCCGACGCGACCGCCGGTCAACCCCGGAGCCGCCGGACGGAGGTGGAGAGCGCCCAGGTGGTGCGCTCCGGTCGGCTGGCGCCCTCGCGCCAGAGCAGCACGGTGGCCGATCCGGAGCCGCACGCCTCGAGGCGGCCTTCGAGGCTCGAGTCTTCGAGCAGGAAGCGGTCGCCCGGGGTCAGCTCGCTCACCGCGCTGGGCGGATCGAGCTTGACCACCAGCCCGAGACTGAGCTGGTCGCCGCGGACGCGGTCGCCGGCAAGATGATACTCGTCAGCCATCGGATCCCAAGCTAAAGGTCACGGTCGGTCGAAGGCCAGTCCGCCGTCAGCGGGCCGCGGGCAGGCGGCTCACCACCTCGCCACGCTCGTCGAGGAACTCGAGCGAGGGCATGCCGAGCGAATCCACCTGCAACAGGAGTCGCGGCCGGCCTTCCCGATCCGAGAGCCGCAGGAGCGCGGTCTTCTCCAGGTTCCGTCCGACGTAGACCCGCTCGGCCATCAACGGCACCCCGTCGGCGCGGAGATTCCGGATCGCCAGCATCGCCGAGTCGCGCGCGGGGCCCGCCGGCAGCGCCCGCGCGGCGTCCATCCTGGCCACCACGTCCAGGATCGGAATGTCCGCCCGGTCGGCCACCGTCATCCCCATGCGGCGCCGGCCGTTGTCGTCGTTGTAGGTGAGATAGAGCACCTGGTCCTGATTGTACTGGTCGAACGAGAGATGCGCGCCGGCCTGGAACTTCCCGTCCTCGGTCTTGCCCCCGAAGGTCAGCCCGCCGTTCTCGGTGCCCTCGTCGTTGAAGAAGATGATCCCCGGCCGGGTTCCGCCGGGATACCCGAACGGCTTGCCGTAGGCGATCGGGCCGATCGACTTGGCTCTGTTGGAGATCACCATCCGATAGCTGCCGTCCGGCTCGACGACGTTGATCCGCTGGACGTCGATCTCGTCGAAGCTGGGACGCTGGTTGGCCTGGGTGAACGCGCTCAGGCTGAAGAGCGTGAGCAGCACGGTGGCCACGAGCGCGTAGATCCGGAGGATCCGAAGCTCGTTGCGGGCGGTATCCGTCATCGTCGAGTCTCCCGGTGCTGAAGCGAGAAGGGCGAGGGCAATCTAGCCGGTCGGCGCGTCGTCGCGCGGGGCGCGCTCGGGCGAGTGGCCGCCGATCGCCTCCCACTCTCCCGTCTCCACCACCGCGACGTCGCCCGCCTCGACCTGCGCCGGACGCTCCACCCAACGGACCAGCAGGACGCTGGAGAGCACGACCGTCGCGCCGAGCAGCATCCGTCCCGTCACCTGCTCTCCGCCGAGACCCCAGCCGAGCGCGAGGGCGACGACCGGATTGACGTAGGCCGAGGTGGCGACCGCCTGTGGCGACGTGGTACGGAGCAGATAGGTGAAGGCCGTGAACCCGATCACGCTCCCGAAGATCACCAGATAGGCGAGCGCCGCCCACGCCAAGCCGCTCACCTCGGCGGCGCCGACCGTGCCCCACTCGCCCGCCACCAGGCTCACCAGGGCCAGCTGCGCACCACCCCCGAGCATCTTCATGCTGGTGGCCATGGCCGGCGACGCGTCGAGGTGCCGCCGATGGGAGATCACCGACCCGAGCGCCCAGGCCGCCGAGGCGCCGAGCAGCGCAAGCAGACCGGAGAGCGGCACCGTGTCGGCCACCTCGTGCGTCGGCGAGGCCAGGATCATCAGACCCGCGAATCCGAGCGCGATCCCGACCGCGACTCGCGGCCGCGGCAGCCGCCCGCCCGCCAGACCGCCCTCGAGCAGCGCGGTCCAGATCGGCGAGGTGGAAGCGAGCAGCGCGGTGCGCGCCGACGGCATCCTGACCTCCGCCCAGACCACCAACCCGTTGCCCAGCACGAAGAAGAGGGTCCCCAGACCGGCCGCCGCCACCCAGGTGCGGCCGCCCGGCGAGCGCTCGCCCTGCCACCTGGCCCAGAGGAAGAGGGCTGCACCGGCCAGGAGGAACCGAACCGCCCCCAGGAAGAAGGGCGGCATCGAGTGGACGGCGAAGCGGATGGCGAGGTACGTGGAGCCCCAGATCAGGTAGATCGCGGCGAAGGCCCAGAAGGTCTTGGCCGGCGTGGCTCCGGTCCCCGAAGTGAAGGCTGCCATGGAGGCTTGGCAACAATAATCAGGCGGGGAAGGCCCCTTCCACGGCCCTTCACCGGCGGTTCACCCCAGGAGTCCTAGCTTCGAGCTTGGCTCGTGGCGTGTCCGCCTGGCGCCGGGAGCCGGGCTGCGGGTCGAGGCGGACTGGAGGTTGGTATGTCGAAGTCGAAGCTGATCCTCACCGCGCTCGCGGTGGCGGCTCTCGCCACCCCGGCGGTGGGACAGAACCGGGCCGTGGTGTTCCAGGTCGAGGGTGGCGGCTACAGCCATACCCGCAACCTGAACGCCACAGGGGCCGATGCCCATTTCAACACGGGGTACAGTCTGGGCGCGGCCGCCGGAGTTCAGTTCAATCGGTTCTTCGCTCTGCACGTCGACGCTACGATGGCTCGGGCCAAGGGGCTCGGCAACGTGGCGTTCGTCGATCACACGGTCAATCGGTACTTCCTCGGCGGGCACGCCGAGGTCCGGTATCCGATCGGCAGCTTCGCCCCCTTCGTCTTCGGAGGCGCCGGGGCGGTGATCGTCGACCAGCAGGGCCCGGAGGCCGAGGAGATGTTCAACCATTTCACCCGCGCGGCAGGGATGTTCGGCGCGGGGGTGAGCTTCACCGTGCCGGGCACGCCGCTCGAGGTGCTGGCGACCGGCAAGGCGCTCACCTACAAGTGGGTCGCGTCGCCCTTCGATCGAACCCAGCTCGACGTGACCTATGCGCTCGGGTTCGCGTACAAGTTCGGCTTCTGACCGGGCGAGCCGGGCGGCCTGACCCGCCCGGCAGGCTCGTTCGCGAACGCCGTTTCATCGACCGACCCGTGGCCAACGACCCGACCGACCAACGGTCGGGTCGTCCGTTCGTCCGGCTCAGAGTCCGGCGAGGAGGCCCGCGAAGAGCTGCACCACCAGCGCGCCCACCACCACCATGGTGAGCCCCCAGACGAGCAGCTGACGGAAGAGCCGGGTCGACTGCTCCGGGTCGGCCACCGCGGCCACGCAGAGCGCGCCCAGGGTGGAGAGCGGCGAGACGTCCACCAGGGCCGAGCCGACGGTGATCGAGAGGGAGACGGCCACGGGATCGCCTCCGACCTGGGCCGCCACCCCGGGCGCGGTCGGGAGAAAGGCGGGCAGGACCACGGCCGAGGTGCTGCTGTAGGTCGAGATCAGTCCGGTCACGAAGCCCATCACGCCGTTGACCGTCGCCGCGCTCGCGAGCCGGGCCAGCAGACCGGAGAAGACCTCCATCCCGCCGGTGGTCTCGAGCAGCGCCACCAGGGTCGACATCCCGGTGACCATCACGATGATCCCGATCGGCACCGTGCGGAACGCCGCCCGCTCCTCGACCTGCCGCGAGAGCAGCAGCAGCGCGGCCGCCGCGAAGGCCGAGAGGCCTAGGTGGAGCCGGAACCAGACCACGCCGACGATCCAGAGCGCGATCACCGCCATCGTGATCGCGTCGCGCCGCCCGACCTCGGGCGCGTCCGCCACCGCCGCCTGATCGCCGGGAGCGGCCGCTCGGAACGCTCCGCCCCGCCAGCGGAGCACGGCGAGCGCGAGCGCCGTGACCAGCAGATGCGAGAGCGCCCCCGCCAGGAACACCTTGCCCTCGTGCCCCGGGAGGCCGGCCTCGGCCATCTTGCTGTTGGCGATCACCCCGACCGCGCTCACCGGCGAGAGATTGCCGGCGTTGGCCCCGTTGGCCACCACCAGCGCGATCACGAAGGGCGCCACGCCCGCCCTCGCGCCGATCGCCATCGCGAGGGGCGCCGTCACGGCCACGGCCAGGATCGCGCCGGGCCCGACGCTCGAGATCCCGAACGCGACCGCGAAGAGGATCACCGGCACCAGCGCCCGCCGCCCCCGAGCCAGCCCGACGGCCCGGACGGCCAGCCGCTCGAAGCGTTCCGTTCGCCTCCGCCACCCCGAAGAGCAGAGTCACGCCGAGCAGCGTGAGCAGCAGGTTGGTCGGGAACCCGCCGACCACGGCGGTCGCGGGGAGCCCCGCCACCGTCACGCCGATCAGCCAGGCCAGGGCCAGGCCGAGCACGCCGACGTTGATCCGCGAGAAGCAGGAGATCAGGATGAGGAGCAGGAGCGCCGCGACGGAGGCGACGGCGGCCGGGGACCAGGTCTCGGTCAGCGTGGCCTCCTCGGGAAGTCGGGCGGGGTCCGCCTAACGGCCAGCGGCCTGGCCCAGCCGGGTCCGGACCCGCGCGCGCACCGTGGCGAGGCCCTGCTGGAAGGCGGGCGTGCCGGCCACCGGCTCGAACAGACCGGAGTCGAAGAACCGAAAGTCGAACGCGACGGGCGAGACCGCGAAGGCCCGATCGAGCCAGGCCAACGCTTCGGCAGCGTCGCCCCGCGCCGCGTAGTAGGCGCCGAGCAGCCCGATGGTGTAGATGCTGGTCCGACCGGCGCGGGCCTCGGTCACGAGGCTGTCCACCAGGGCCGTCGCCTCGGCGCCCCGTCCCACCCGCTCGAGACAGAGCGCCGTGATCGGGCCGCCCGGATCCGGCAGCCGCTCGGCGGCGCAAGCCGGCCAGTCGCCCCCGAGACCGAGCGCGAGCAGCTCGATGACATGCCACCCGGCAAAGCCGGGGTCGCGGGCAGCCGCCCGCCGGGCTTCGCGGGCCGCGATGTCGTAGCGCCGGGCGCCCAGCGCCGTGAGCGCGTACCCGCCGCCCCGCACCGCGCCGTTCAGGGCGTCCAGCTGCGCCGCGAGCTCGAGCTCCTTCAGGGCCTCCTCGTAGCGCTTGGCCCGGGCGAGCCCGATGCCCCGATAGACCCGGACGTTGCCGGATGCCGGGGCCAGCGCGACCGCCCGATCGAGATCGGCCAGCGCCTCCGTGGTCGATGCGCCGATCTGCCCGCGGACCGCGCCGCGGGCGGCGTACGCCGGTCCGGAGTTGGGGTCCAGCGCCACCGCGCGATCCGCCCACCGGGCGGCCGCGCGGAGCGTCTGGTAGGGCTCGCGATCGCCGGCGAAGCCGTAGTCGACGTAGGCCCGGAGCATGTTCGAGAGATCCACCGCCGCCTCGGCGTACCGCGGATCCAGCTCGAGCGCCTCCTCGAAAGCCCCGATGGCCTGGTCGAGTCGCACCGGGTCGGCGGTCCCGCCCAGGTCGAGGCCGCGCGCCCTCGCCTCGACGGCCAGCGGGTTGCGCGAGCTGGAGTCCGGCACCAGCACCGCCAGGCCCGGCGCCTGCTCGGCGAGCGCCGTCGCGACGCTCATCCCGATCCGCTCCCGCACCATCAGCAGGTCGGCGATCGGCATCCGGTAGGAATCGCTCCAGACGTGTCCGTCGGTCGTGGCGTCGATCAGCTGGAGCGTGACCGCGACTTGGTCGCCGGCCCGTTGCACCGATCCCTCGAGCAGGAAGCGGAGCCCGAGCGAGTCGGCGATCATCCGGCTGGTCCACTCGCGGTCGCGCACGGCCTCCATGGTGGTCCGGGAGATCACCTTGAGCCGCTTGATCCGACTGAGCTGCGCGGTGATCTCCTCGGTGAGGCCCGCCGACGCCACCCGCGCCGTCGAGTCGTTGCCGATCGCCTCGAGCGGCTTGAGCCCGATCGAGCTCAGGAACGACGGCGCCGTGGCCGCGGGATCGATCACCCCGGGCGCCGGTGGCGGCGGCGGCGGCTCCTGGAGGAGGGCCCGGACGCCCACGACCGCCAGCACCACCGCGCCGATCAGCCCGCCGAGAATCAGCAGCTGCTTGAGACCGAACGGCGTGCCCTCGTGGGTCGCGTAGCTGGTCTGCGGCGGCGTGATGCTCCGGCGGGCGCCGGTCGGAGTCTTCCGCTCGAGCGTCTCCACCGCCCCGATCAGCTCGAGGGCCTCGACGAACTCGCCCGCGGTCTGGAATCGCTCGCCCGGCTCCTTCGCCAGCGCGCGCTTCAGGACTCGATCCAGCTCGATCGGCGCCCCGGAGCAGTGGTCGGTGACCGCCGGGGCGGGCTGATTGAGGTGCGCGGCCAGCACCTTGGAGACCGTCGGCGCCACGAACGGCGCCCGACCGGCCAGCATCTCGAAGAGCACACAGCCCAGCGAGTAGAGGTCGGCCCGGTGGTCGACGTCCTCCCGGCCGGCTGCCTGCTCCGGGCTCATGTACGCCGGCGTGCCGAGCGGGAGCCCCACCTGAGTGATCGCCTGCTGGTTGCTGTCGCGCACCGCGCGGGCGATCCCGAAGTCCGCCACGATCGCGTGCCCCGCGGAGAGCAGGATGTTCTCGGGCTTGATGTCGCGATGGACCACGCCGCGCTCGTGCGCGTAGCCGAGGGCGGACGCGACCTCCCGGGCGATCTGCACCGCGCGATCGACCGGCAGCTGCTTGTCCCAGATCAACCGGTCGCGCAGGGATTCGCCGTCGACGTGGGGCATCACGTAGTAGGCGAGCCCGTCCTTGGCGCCCGAATCGATCAGGGTGAGGATGTGGGGGTGCTGGAGCTTGGCCGTGATGTTGATCTCGCGGAGGAAGCGCTCCGCGGTGACCGGCGTCGTCAGCTCGGGCTGGAGCAGCTTGATCGCGACCTCCCGGTCGTGCCGGAGGTCGCGGGCCAGGTACACCGTAGCCATCCCGCCCCGACCGATCTCGCGGTCGAGGCTGTAGCGGCCCTTCAAGAGCCGCTGGAATCGCTGGCCCAGCGCGTCCATTACCGGGTCGCTCTCCTCACGGCTCGTTCTCGAGCCACCGGTCGTGCACGTGGCGCGCCGACCCCGCCGCGGTCGCTCGCGCATAACGTCCCGTCTCGTCGAGCCACCATCCGGACGGCTCCGTCAGGAGGCCGTGGAGGATGCCGTCGAGGCGAGCCATGTGCGCCGGCCAGGTCACCGGCACGAGCACCTCCACCCGACGGCGGAGGTTGCGAGGACGAAGGTCGGCCGAGCCGATAAGATACTCGTCCGCGCCGTCGTTGCCGAAGTGGAAGATCCGCTGGTGCTCGAGCAGTCGCCCCAAAACGCTCACCACCCGGATCCGCTCGGAGAGCCCCGCCACGCCGGGTCGGAGGAGACAGAGGCCGCGCACCACGAGGTCGACGGAGGCGCCGGCCTGCGAGGCGCGGTAGAGGGCCTCGATCAGCTCCGGGTCTTCCAGGCCGTTCACCTGGATCCGGATCCGGCCGCGCTCGCCAAGCGCCGCCTCCCGCTCGATCTTCCCGATCAGGGTGGGCACCATCGCCTCCGGCGAGACCACGATCCGACGGAAGTTGCCGAGCGGCGCCCCGGTCGAGCCGGTCAGCTGATTGAAGAGATCGCCCACGTCGGCGGTGATCGCGGGATCGGCCGTGAGCAGGCCGAGATCGGTGTAGATCCTGGCGGTGGCCGGATTGTAGTTACCGGTGCCCACGTGGGCGTAGCGCCGGACCCCCTCGCTGGTCTCGCGCACCACCAGCGCGCACTTCGCGTGGATCTTGAGCCCCGCGAGCCCGTAGGCCACGTGTGCTCCCGCCTCCTCCAGCCGGCGGACCCAGCGGGCATTGCGCGCCTCGTCGAACCGGGCCCGCAGCTCGACGAAGACCGAGACGTCCTTCCCCTGGCGCGCCGCGATCTCCAACGCGTCGATCAGCCCCGACGACTCCCCGCCCCGGTAGAGCGTCAGCTTGATCCCGACGACGTCCGGATCGCGCGCCGCCTCGGCGAAGAACCGACCGACGGTCGCGTCGAAGTCCTCGTAGGGATGGTGGACCAGGATCGGACCCGCGTCGAGCTGCTCGAAGAGCGACGGCTCGGCCGGCAACGGCTGCCGCGCGACCGAGGGCCGGAAGCTGTCTTCGGCGGGGAGTCGGGCGGCCACCGCGCGGAGACAGGTCGGGTCCATCAACCCGTCCACCAGGTAGAGGTCCCGCTCGCCGAGCGGCGCGAGCGTGGCCCGGCGCTCGAAGCGGAGCTCCCGCATCAGCAGGTCCGTCACCATTGGCGGCGTGCCCCGCTCCACCTCGATCCGGACCGGCGCGTTGAGGCCGCGACGCTGGACCTCCTCCTCGATCACCTGGACCAGGTTGCCGGTCTCGTCGTCGGCCACCGCGAGGTCGGCCGCGCGGGTGAGCCGGAAGAGCCAGCGCTGATCGACCGGCCGGCCGGGATAGAACGCCTGGAGGTGCGCCCGGATCACCTCCTCGACCGGCACCAGCTCGCCGCCGGGCGCGTCGAGCCAGCGCGGCAGTCGATTGGGAATGGCGAGATAGGCGAAGTGCACCGGCCCGGTGTGGACGTCGCGGATCAGCACCGCGAACGCCAGGGTGAGCGGCGGGATCACCGGAAACGGATGGCCGGGGCTCAGGGTCACCGCCCGCGGGGTGATCACCGGCAGCAGCTGGGCCTCGAAGTGACTGGTGAGCGCGGCCCGCGAGTCGGCATCCAGCTCGAGCCAGTTCGCCACCCGGACGCCTCGGGTCCGCGCCTGCTCGAGACACTCGCGCGCGGCCCGAGCCAGCCGAGCCAGGATCCCCGGCACCCGCGCGGCGATCGCGTCGAACTGCTCGGCCGGGCTCAGACCGTCGAAGGTCCGCCGGGTGGACCCGTCGGCGATCGCGGCCTTGAGCGAGCCGACCCGGACCGCGAAGAACTCGTCCAGGTTGCCCGCCACGATCGCCAGGTAGCGCAGCCGCTCGGCCAGCGGGGTCTCCGCCGACTCGGCCATCGCCAGGACCCGCTCGTGGAAGGCCAGCTGGCTGGTCTCGACGTTGAGGAAGTGCTCGGCCGGCGCGTCGGCGCGCACGTGTCGGGCCTCGGTCGGCGGCCGGTTGTTGCCCGAGGAGCGCCGCGCGGCCGGCGCGGGGCCCGGCTCCGGATCGGCCACCAGCTCCATCCGCGCCGCGAGGGCCAGCGCGCCTAACGTTTCCGGCGAGCGGAGCTCGGGCGTGCCCACCTTGGCCAGCGCCTCCTGCATCGTGAGCCAGGCGACCCGGTCGCCGCGCTCGCCGTCGGCGCGCCCCCGGGTCCGCCGGGCCACCCACACCTCGAGACCGGCCCGGTCCGGCGCGCCGCTCACCTGGCCCAGCAGGGTCAGCTCGCCGACGCCGCTGTCGAAGACCGAGCGGAGCACGTGGCGACAGGCGTCCAGCCCGCTCCCCCGCCCGACCGGCAGCGCGAGACCCGCATCGCGCTCGACGAAGGCCAGCCGCCCGCCGTCCAGCGCGAGCAGCACCACGGCGCGATCCGAGCTCAGCATCCGCACCGTCGCCTCGGAGGCGATCGCCTCGACCAGCTGCTCCGCCCGTTCGTACTTCGGGATCAGGAAGGGCCGGAGCCCGTGATTCTTCTCGAGCGCCTCGGCGATCTGCTCCAGGTGCGGACCGCCGGCGCCGAGCCGGCGGACCTGGAGCTCCTCGAAGGTCCGCGCCAACCCGCCGTGCCGCACCGTGCAGGCGTCGTAGAGGAAGGCGAAGCGCGGCTTCTTGACCAGCCAGCCGCCGACCACCGCGCGGGTCCAGCGCACCGTCTCGATCTCGATTCGCGGCTTGAGCAGGACCGGCTCCACCAGCCCGCGGAGCCGCCGCGCCGGCTCGGAGGGCCCTCCAAGCGCGGCGCGGATCGAGATCGACCACCGGCGCCTCGAACCGCTCGGGGATGGTCCGCTCCGCCCCAGAGAATCAGGCAGAGCGTCCGACGATCGTCCGCCGTGATCCGGAGTCGACAGGAGACCGCCCGGCGGGCGAGCGCCCGATCGCTGGTGTCGAGATAGATGTCGCGGTGAAAGCTCTGCTCGGTGGGCGTGGCCTTCAGACCGAGGGGCAGCGGCGCCTCACGCAGTCGGGCGAGCGCCTCGACCCCGTCGACGGAGCAGCGGAACTGCGAGAACGTCGCCACGGTCGGATCGGATCAGACCAGCTCGACCGAGCTCACCTGGCCGGCCACGGCGCGGCGAACCGCCTCGGCGAGAAGAGGGCCCGGCACGCTCTTCTTGAGCCGCACCCGGTAGAGCAGCGTCGGCCGCCCGACGTCGGCCAGGGTCGACGCCTCGAGCCACCAGGACTTGGCCTGGCCGGAGAGCACCGACTCGATCGCGGGCTTGATCGCCGTCGGGTCGGAGGTGGCGACGATCCGGATCGTCGCGTCGTAGCGCGGCCGACGGCGCTCGCCGGTCTCCTCGAGCTCCGGCTCGCTCTCCAGACCGATGTTGTCCGCCATCCGGCGCTGGCGCTTCTTCGCGCGATTGGCCAGCGCCTGGAGCTGATCGGGTGTCATCGACTTGAGCAGCATCGTGTCGACCTGCGAGACGAAGGCGTCCCGCCGACTCGAGCCCCTGAGCCGCGCCAGCCGCCGCTACGCGCCCGGCCCCGCCATGCTGGCGGGCACCCGGCCGAAGTCGGTCCACCAGAGACTCAGGCTGACCAGGTTGTAGAAGACCGAGAGCACCGCCGCCACCACCATCGCCTGCACCCCGGCCGCGACCCCGACCCCGATCGCGAGGAAGACGTGGACCGCGTCCTTGGTGTCCTCGAGCCGGTTCCGGAACGCGATCGCGCCCACGATCCCGCCGAGGCCGAAGGCGAGCGCCAGGCTGCTCTTTACCAGGATCACCACGCCGGCCACCACGATCGGCAGCACGATCAGGGTCTGCACCAGCGACTGCTGGTAGCCCCGCTTCGCGCGGGTCAGGATGTAGACCCACGCCACCGGCAGCATCAGCAGGTAGGCCCCCACCATCGCGATCAACGATTCCTTCACGATGTCGAGCGGCGTCGGGACGTCGAGCGGCAGCGTGGAGTTGGTGAGGTCGGACGTGGTGGCGGCCAGCTCGTGGAAGCGACCGAGTGTGAAGACCCCCGGGAGGTTGGGCCGCCACTGGTAGATCAACAGCAGGCCGACCGCCAGGACGATGTAATACGCGACGATCCGCGCCAACGGATGGTCGGCGAGGCGGGTCAGGAGGTTGGACGGCTGGGAGGCCGGAAGCGTCATTGCGGCCTGAATATAGCTCGCGCCGCCCGGAGCGCCGGATCTCGATTCGGCGACGCCGGCCGGAGCGCCCCGACGACCCTCGACCCGATTCCTACTATTTGTATAGTTGACAGACCGGAGCCCGCGCCCTAGCTTCTACGAGACTTCTAGTAGGAGCCGGTCGCCGATGGCAGTGTCGTTCACAGATCGCGAGCTCGACGTCATGGCGGTCCTCTGGGCCCGCGGGCCGAGCACCGTCCAGGAGGTGCGCCGGGCCCTCGAGGCCGAGCTCGCCTACACCACGGTGCTGACCGTCTTGAGGACCCTGGAGGCGAAGGGTCACGTCGACCATCAGGTCCAGGGCAAGGCCCACCGGTATCGGGCCTTGGTCGCTCGGGCGGAGGCGGGGCGCTCCGCGCTCGGCCGTCTGGTCGACAAGGTGTTCGGCGGCTCGCGGGAGCTGCTGCTCACCCACCTCGTCTCGGGCCAGCTCGATCAAGCCGAGATCGAGCGCCTGCGTCAGGTCCTCAACGAGCGGCTCGAAGCCGGCGACGACCCGGAGGGCGAGCGATGATCGCCTCCTGGCTGCTCTACACGCTGGCGCTCTCCACGATCGTGGCCCTGGCGGCCAGGTTGATCGAACCGCTGATCCGATCGCGCGGCTGGCGGGTCCGGAATCTCTGGGCCGCCGCCCTCCTCGCCTCGGCGCTGGTGCCGGCGGCGCTGGCGCTCCGGCCGCGCGCACCGATCCAGCCGCTCGCCGCCGAGCCCGGCGGCAACCGGACCCTCATCGCTGAGCCGATCGCGGCCGCGCCCGATCTCGACCGCCCGCTCGGCGCGATCTGGATCGTCGGCTCGGGTCTGGTGCTCGCTCTGGTCGCGGGCGGACTGCTGCAGCTCCGCGCCGCGGTCCGCCGGGCCCGCCGGATTCGAGTCGACGGCACGCCGGTCGCCCTCACCGATCGACTCGGTCCGGGAGCGACGGCGTTCGGCGAGCCGCGGATCCTGGTGCCCGAGTGGTTCCGCTCCCTCCCCCGGCCCGCGCAGCGCTTGCTGGTGCTCCACGAGCGCGAGCATCTCACGGCCCGGGACCCGCAATGGCTGCTCGGCGGATGGCTGGTGCTCGCGCTGGTGCCCTGGAACCCCATCGCGTGGTGGATGCTGCTGCGGCTGGCCCGCGCCATCGAGACCGACTGCGACGCGCGGGTGCTGGGCCGCGCGCCGGTCAGGCCCTATGGCGAGCTGCTCCTCGAAGTCGCCGGTCGGGTGGCTCGTCCGCCGCTGGTCGGCATGCTGGCCTTCACCCGCTCCGGCTCGGAGCTCAAAGAAAGGATCGATCGGATGACTCTCCCGCGCCGGCCCCTCGGCCCAGTCCGTCAGCTCACCCTCGGCGGCGTGGCGGCGCTCGCGCTGGTCGCCGCCTGCGAGATGCCCGCGCCCGATCCGGTCGGCCCGACCACCGACGCGAAGGCCGAGGCTCCCGCCATCGCCTCCAAGGTGATCGCCAGGCACCCGGTCGTCGTGGTTCGGAACGCCGCGGGCTCGGAGCTCTATCGGGACCACGCGATGCCGGCCCTGGTGTCGGACGACATCGCCCGGATCGAGGTGCTCAAGGGCCGCGAGCTCACCGACGACCTGATCGAGGTGACGCTCAAGCAGGACGTCACCTTCGACGGCGCCGCGGCGAAGGTGAACCTGCATCTGATCCAGGAGGTCAAGGAGGCGGTCCACGCCAAAGAGGCGGGCGCAGGGGGCCGGGTCTCCCGGCATCCCGTCGAGCTCAGGGAGCTGCAGTCCAAGAAGGAAGCCGAGCTCCATGCCCGGACCTCGGGTGAGATTCGGCATCGAGTCGGCACCGACAGCACGAAGCTCGCGAACTGACACCGCCCTCGGGCGGCGAGAGACGAGCCGGACGGATCACCCGTCCGGCTCGCTTCGTTTCAGAAGGCGAATCCCACCGCGGCGTGGAAGCGGGTCCCTTCGTCGCTGTTGCCGGCCGAGAAGCTCAGCATGCTCCCCCGGGTGAGGAAGCTCATCCAGATGCCGCCACCGACGCTGTCGTGCCAGAGGTCGGAGGTCTCGTCGCTCTGGTAGACCCGCCCGACGTCGTAGAAGCCGAACACGCCCTGGCGCCCCGGCACGAAGATGAACGCCTTGGTGAGGGCCAGCCTGAGCTCGGCCGATCCCCACACGGCACCGCGGTCGCCGGCGAAGCGGCTGGAGCGGAAGCCGCGGAGCGTCCTGCTCGAGCCGAGGAAGGCGGCGTCGTGGAAGGGAATCCTGCCAGCGGTGCCCCAGATCTTCGTGGCGCCGCCGAGCAGCGCGAGCGTGGGCTGGGTCGGGATGGAGGCGCTGAAGTAGGTCGCCACCTCGCCGCCCACGGAGCCGTACGCGTCGGTCACGTCGAGCAGCGCCGGTTGATAGCGCGCGCCCAGCTTGAGATGGACGCCGCTGCGCGCCGCGAGCGGGACGTCGCGGGTGTCGACCTCGAGATTGGCCGCCAGGCCCAGCTGGGCGAAGCCGCTGGTGCCGAATGGCGGATCCAGTCCGATGAAGCGGGTCGCGTTCTGTCCGTCGTCGGTCTCGGTCACCGAATAGCGGAGCCGGGGACCGATGGTGAGCACGCTGCGCTCGCCCAGCGCCCAGCCGAGCACCGGCGCGAGCTCGACGGAGTGCTGGGTCGCGCGATAGAACGAGGGAGGCTGATCGGGATCGATCGTCCGCTCGTTCCCGAAGCCGTGCCAGCGGAGCACCTCGATCCCGCTCGCCAGGGCGTCCACCTCGACGAAGCTCCGGGAGTTCTCCCGCATCGCGCGGTAGTTCACCACCAGCCGCCCGGTCTTCGCCCCGGTCGCGGCCACCGCGGTGTAGAGCAGTCGGGACGCGAACGGCTTCTTCCGGAAGGCGTACCGCGTGAAGCGGCCGCCCCAACCGATCGTGAACCCGGCATCCGGGCTCACCGAGGCGAACGGGAAGGAGATCGCCTTCCTGCCCCAGTCGCGGTGCGGCAGCGCGGTCGGGTCCTCCGGGTCGTCGATGGCCTGGTAGGGCTTGCCGTTGATGCCGTGGCCGACGCCTTCGTTGGTGCCGCGGTCGTCGTAGAACTTGCCCTTGCCGACGCGACTCGAGTCGACCATGACGTCGTCGCCACCGCCGCCGATGAAGCGGACCGAGGTCGGCACGCTCCCCTGGCCCTCGAGCACGGCGCGATCGTCGCCGCCGTGGAGAAAGACCCGGATGTCGGCCGTCTCCGACCGGTCGAACCGCCGCCGGTACCAGGGCCGGTCGCCGCCGATTTCCACCAGCACCGAGCTGCCGTCGACCCGCTCCACCCGAACCCGATCCGCCGCGTCCGTGGCGTGGATGTCGACCTCGCGGGCGAGGAGCCCGTAGTACCGCCGGGCCATCTCACCGAGTCCATCGCGGCGGGCCTTGAGCGCGGCGGAGAGTCGGGGCCCGTCGATCGCGCCGAGCTCGGGCGGCAGGCGCGACACGGCCGCCTCGATCACCGGATCGGTGAGCCGGCGCTCGAGATCGGTGGCGACGCTGTCCCACGCCGGCCACTCGAGATCGGTCAGCAGTCGGCGGTCGAGATCGCGCCCGTTCCAGGTGGCGCCGACGATCTCCGGATAGTCGGGGCCGAACTCGACCAGCTGCGGCACCTGACGGCGCACCAGGCGCAACAGGAACCCGTCGAAGCGGACGAAGGCCTGGTCGCGGTCGCGGGGAATCGGAACCCACTGCCGCCGGCCTCCACGCTCGACCATCGCCCAGCGCCACTGATCCCGGTGACGATCCCAATCGCCGAGGAAGATGTCGGTCAGCCGGGCCCGGAGAAACGCGCGGGAATCGACCCGCACGTCGGATCGCTCCTCGATCGCGTCGAGGAAGTCCTCCGAGCTCACGACCTCGAGCGCTCCGGCGAAGCTCACGCCCTCGTCGTCGGCGTCCCGGGGCCGCTCTTCGATCATCCCGAGCAGATTGCCGAACTCGGCCCGGTACTCGCCGAGCGCCGGGTCGTCGGGGAGGACCACCAGGGTCGGGGTCGCGTGGAGCACCCCGGCCGCCTCGAGGATCGGCGGCACCACCAGGCCGCCCACCGGGTGACCCGAGCTGATCTGATCCTGGAAGAGCCGGTCCGCGAAGGTCTCCCTGAGGTCCGGCGGCAGGGCGGCGGTGGGATCCTTGTCGACGCTCCTGAAGGCGTATTGGCGTCCGTCGGCGCCCTCGAAGCGGAGCGACTTGGTCTGGGTGCCGCCGCCGCGCTTCAGAGGACGGAGACCACCCGCGAAGGTCGCCAGGTCGAGCACCGGCACCTTCACCGGCGTGGTCCACAGGTCGCGGTAGTGGTCGCCGAAGAAGAAGCGGTACACGCCGCCACGCGCGTAGGCGGCCCCCGGCACGACCGTCACCGAGTCGCTCATGCCGGCCTGCGCGTCCGCCACGCTGGGAAACGCAACCGCGCTCGCCGCCGCGAGGACGATCAGTCGGTTCCGTAGTCGAGCCACGATCGGTAGGCCTCCCGGGCCTGGTTCGAGGGGTCGATGACCGTCACGCCGAGTCGAACGCGCCGATCGGCGAAGCGATCGATGCGCATGAAGCCGGGCCGCGCGGAGCGAAAGGCGGTCGAGTCGCCCATGCCCACCGCGGTCTGGTGGTGCTCCATTCCCGCCCCGCTCACCAGATAGTACCGTCCCGGCCCGCGACGGATCACCTCCAGCGCGTGCTCGTGGCCGGCGGCGTAGATCAACGGCCGGCCCGACGGAAAGCTGCCCTCGAGCGCCGAGCGCATCCGCCGGTTCCGATCGCTCCATTGATCCTGGGCGTCGGCGACGAGGTGGCGGCCCACCGGATAGATCCACCCGATCGGAAGCCAGAGCCACGGGGCGAAGGGCGTGGGAGCGAGCGGCAGGAGCCACTGGGTGAGCGGGTGATAGCCGCCGTGCTCGCCGTGCGACTCCATCGGGTGATGTCCGATCACCACGACGGGCTCGTCTCCGGGAGCGTCGAGCGCCGCGGCCAGCGCGGCGGTCACCGCCGCGGGCGTCTCCGCGTCGCAGCGTGCCTCGGGATCCGGCAGCGAGCCGCGGGCCCCCTGCTCGTCGCCGGGGCGGGGCCCGTCGTGGAGCCACCACTGGGTGTCGATCGCGACGACCCGGAAGTCGCCGACCTCGAGGGTCTCCGGCCCCGGGCAGCCGCCGCTCGGCACCTGCCGCACCCGGACCTCGTGCTCGGCCGCGTAGCGGTCGAGCAACCGTTCCGCGCGCTGGACCGCCGCCCACCCATCGGGTCGATGGCGGGCCCAATCGTGGTTGCCGGGGATCAGATAGACCGGAAGGCCGGTCGAGTCGGCGAGGCTGGCGAGCGCCAGCAGGCGCCGATCCGCCTCGGGGCGATACGGATCGCCAGCCGGTGGAATTCCGGCCGGATAGACGTTGTCTCCAAGAAAGACGATCGCGCTCGACCGGGTGGCGTCCCGGCCCTGGCGGGCCAGCTCCGTGAGGACCCGGTCCCCGCCCTTCGCCGCGGCGCCCGCGTCGCCGATCAGGAACAGGGTGGAGACCGGCGCGAGTCGATCGAGCGCCGGCGCCGGCGAGAGCGTGATGCCCGCCGGCCGACACCCGATCAGCGCGACCAGCGCGAGCGCCAGGAGCCGCCTAACGACAGGCATAGACCGTCACCGAGCCGTGACCGCGACCGCCTTCGTCGCTCAGGATCAGCCGCCCCGCCTTGTCGATCGCGATGCCCTCCGCCTGGCGGTGACGCTTGGGCAGCTCGCGGGCCCGGGGCGCCTCGCCGGTCGGCCCCATCTCGGCGATCGCGTCGTCGGCCGCGGCCACCACGATCAGCCGGCCGTTGCTCGGATCGCGCTCCACGCCGCTCGCGTGGAAGCGCTTCCCGGGCCTGCCCTTCGCCAGATCGTCCAGCGGCACCTGGATCCGATCCGGCTCGGCCAGCGCCTGCCGATCGGGATTCCAGCGGAAGAGCGTGAGCCAGTCCTCGAGCCGCTTCCGCCGGGCGGTCTTGCAGGCCACGAGGAGCGAGCCATCCGCATCGACGCCCAGACCCTCGATCTCGCATTCCCGGCCGAGTCCGGTGTCGACGATCCGGAAGGGCAGCATCCCGAGCTCGACCGGCCCCGGCGCCGGCACCCGCGACTCGTACAGCAAGCCCCGACTGGTCACCAGGAAGAGGCGGTCGTTCCGGATCGCGATGCCCTCGAAATCGTCACGCGGCGTGCCGGGACCCAGGCGGTAGGTCGCGAGGATGGTGCCCTTGGCGGGATCGATCGCGGCGAGGATGCCCTGCTCGTCGTTGTGGAAGAAGAGCCGGCCGTCGTCCGACAGGGCGAGGCCGGAGACCTCCCGAAACGCCGCGGGCAAGAGCCAGCGGTGGGTGGGCTCGGCGTCGAGACAGCGATCGAGCCAGGGCTGCTGCTGCCGCTCGGCCCCCGGCGTCAACGCCAGGAGCAGACCGGCCGCCGCCATGCGGCCGGCGCCGGCGCGGAGCCGTCCGCCGGTCAATGGACGCGCGCTCCCACCAGGTAGGGCGCGCCGCGCTCGAGGAGCGCGTCCTCGAGGTCGCGGGGGTCCGTCTTCTTGCCGAGGCGGACCAGGTACTTGAGATGGCCGCGGCCCTTCGATCCCTGCTCGATCTCGACCAGCTTGAAGCGGCTCACTTCGGCGGCCAACAGGGCGTCGACGGCGCCGCGGGCCTGCTGAGTATGGTCGGCGCGCACCACCAGCACCGAGTCGAAGTCCTTCTTCTTCTTTTTCTTGCCGCCGCCCTCGCCGGCCGGCAAGGCGGTCGCCCCGATCAGCAGATGGGAGGACGGCTGGCCCAGCTCGCACATCCCGTAGTTGCCGCGCCAGAAGGCCAGGATCACGTAGTTGAACACCATCGAGAGCACCAGCGCGGCGGCGAGCGCCTGGACCCCGGCCGCGAGCCCCACGCCGATCGCGGTGAAGATGTAGAGCGTGTCGCGGGTGTCGCTCAAATTGGTCCGAAACCGCACCGCGGCCACGATGCCGGTCAGGCTGAAGGCGAGCGCCACGCTGTTGCGGACGATCACCACGACCCCGGCGATCGCCACGGACAGCACGATCATGGTCTGGACCAAGGCCTGGTCGAAGCCCTTCCGGCGGCGCTCCGCCATGAACACCCAGGAGGTCGGCAGCATCAGCAGGAACGAGCCGATCATCGCGAGCGCCATGTCCAGGGTCGTCGCCCAGGAGAGCGCGCTCCCGGGGGCGCCGCTCGCGGTGTCGAGCAGGTTGGTTCCCGACATCAGCTGCGCCAGGCGCTCGCCGGAGATCATCGCGGCGGCCCCGGGCACGAGCCACACCACCAGCGCGCCCGCCGCCACCAGGAGCAGGTAATAGCCGGTGAGCGAGCTGAACGGATGCTCCGCCGGATAGGCGAAACGGTTCGTCAGCCGTCGGACGACGCCGTCCGGCGGGGCCTGGAGCCCGGGTTGTTCGGCCTGCGGTGCGGTCATGATCGACGGTCGTTCCCCCTGCGGAACGCCAAAGTTAAGCGATTGGTTCCGTTTCGGATGGCGGAACCTACGACACACGAGCGAGCCGCAGCAAGCGACTACTCAACGGTCCGGGGGGGCGGGCGGGAATCGACAACGAAGCGAGGCCGGCGTCCGTATTACTCCATTCTCGACTCCCTCGGAGCCCGGTCGCCATGCGCACCCTGTCCCTCGTGCTCGCCGCCTCGTTCCTGGCCGCGCCGGTCGCCGGCCAGGCCCCCGACTTCTCGGGCCACTGGAAGCTCAACCCGGAGCAGAGCGACGCTCCGCCCGCCCGCGGGGGTGGGGGAGGCCCAGGCGGCCAGCGCGGACGCGGGATGGGAATGATGCCGACCGAGCTCCGGGTGCGGCAGTCGAAGGATCAGCTCACGATCGACGAGCAGATCGGCGACCAGGATCGCCGGCTGGTCTACAACCTCGACGGCAAGGAGAGCCGGACCCCGGGCATGCGAAACAGCGAGGTGGTGAGCCACGCCCGCCTCGACGCCGGCAGCCTGCTGATCGACGGATCGATGACCTTCGAAGGCCCGAACGGCACGATGAAGATCGATTCCAAGGAGGTGCGCACTCTCAGCGCCGACGGCAAGACCATGACCGTGGTGATCACCACCACGACGCCTCGGGGCGAGATGACGCGAAAGCTGGTCTACGACAAGCAGTAGGCCGGATCGGGCGGCGCCGGTCGCTGGGCCGGCGCCGAGCGAGCGGGCAAGCCAGCGGTGGGAGTTGAACCCACGACCGCTCGATTACGAATCGAGTGCTCTACCACTGAGCTACGCTGGCGGGGTCGTGCGGCGGAGACTGCATGCCCTGGCGCGGATTCGAACCGCGACGCCTTTCGGCACTACCCCCTCAAGATAGCGTGTCTACCAGTTTCACCACCAGGGCGTTTTGGCGGCGGCAACATAATATCTGACTTGGACTTAGAGAGCAAGCCCGAGGCCCGCGACCGCCCCCCGCTGCGCTCCGCGTTGCGCGGCAATAACTTCCCCGCCATGACGAAGGGAACCCGCCTCGCCCTGCTCGCGATCGTGGCCCTGGCCCCGACCGCCCGAGCCCAGCAGCCCGACTCCGCCCGCGCCGACACCGCGGCCACCTTGACCGAGCTGGTGGTCCGCGCCCGCCGGCCGATCACCTCGGTCGGCGGCTCGAGCGGGGTCGCGATCGCGCTCGACTCGCTGCCCTTGCCGCCGGCCGCGCCGCTCGAGCAGGTCCTCCGCGAAGCGCCCTTCCTGCACGTGCGGCGGAACTCCCGGGGCGAAGCCGAGATCTCGGCCCGCGGCTCCGAGTCGCGGCAGGTGGCCGTGCTGGTGGACGGCGTGCCGATCACGCTCGCCTGGGACGCGCGCGCCGACGTCTCGATCATCCCGGCGGCCGCCCCCCAGCGGATCGAGTTTACTCGGGGGCTCTCCTCGATGCTCTACGGCCCGAACGTGCTGGGCGGGATCGTCGAGATCAGCGTGGGCCGGTCGCTGCTCCAGCCCAGCGCGTCGTCGGTCGAGATCGGTGCCGGCGTGGACGGGGTCGGAGGCGTCGGCACCCGGGCCACGATGACCCTCCCCTTCGAGTCGAGCGCGGGACGATGGCTGGTTCGGGCGGGCGCCGGGTTCCGTGACACGCCCGGGCAGCCCCTTGCCCGCGGGATCACCGAGCCGCTCCCGACCGACGACGGCCTCCGGGTCAACACCGACGCGAGGAGCGTCGACGGGTTCGTCGCCGCCAGGTTCCACGGCAACGACGGCGCCTGGCTCTCCTTCTCGGGATCGAGCTTCGACGCCAAGCGGGGCATCGCCGCCGAGCTCGGCACGGACGACGCCCGCTTCTGGCGCTATCCCGACGTCAACCGCACCGTCGGCGTGATCTCCGGCGGCACCGGCGACCCGCGCCTCCTTCGGCGGCCGGGGCGACCTGGAGGCCAGCGTCGGTCTCGACTTCGGCCGCACCGAGATCGACTCCTACACCGGTCGCGACTACGTCACCACGGACGGCTTCGAAAACGGGAACGACCGGACGCTGACCCTCCGCCTGCTCGCCGATCAGAGTCTCGGAAGTCGGGGCGAGCTTCGGACCGCGTTCACCTGGTCCGACATCCGTCACGACGAGATCCTCCCCGACGCCGAGGCGCGCTATCGCCAGCAGCTCGCCAGCCTCGGCGCGGAGACCGTCTGGCGCCTGATCGAAGACGGGACCGGGATCGAGGCGCTCCGGGTGAGCGTGGGCGGCGCCTACGACGTCGGCAAGACCCCGGAGAGCGGCGGGCGGGAGCCGCTGGGCACCCTCCACCAGTGGGGAGTCCGGGCCGGTTTCAGCATGGTCGTGGGCGGAGGCGACGCCCTGATTCACGGCGGGGTGAGCCGCCGCGGGCGCTTCCCCGCGCTCCGGGAGCTCTACTCCGGCGCGCTCAACCGCTTCGCGCCCAACCCGGACCTCCAGCCAGAGAAGCTGACCGCCTTCGAGGCGGGCGTCACCACCCGGCTCGGCGGCGGCGAGGTCCAGGCCGTCTTCTTCCGTCACGACCTGCGCGACGCCGTCGTCCGCACCACCCTGCCCGACCGGCGGTTCTTCCGGGTCAACCGCGATCGGCTCGCGAGCACCGGCCTCGAGCTGCTCGCGGCCACCACGGTCGGACGCGTCGGGCTGAGCGGCGACCTCACGCTCCAGTCGGTCGACCTCACCGATACCGAGGCGCAGGTCACCCACGAGCCCGAGAACCTGCCGAGCGTCTTCGGCACGGTGCGCGCCGCCCTTCCGATCGGCTTCGGGACCGTCGCGACCGCCGAGCTCGACTACACGGGCCGCCAGTTCTGCATCGATCCGGGCACGGGCCAGGACACCCGGCTCGACGCCGGGGCCATCGTGAACGGACACGTGTCGAAGGTGTGGTCGGTCGGTCGGAGCGGAATGCTGTCCAGGCTGGAGACCCGCATCGCCCTCGACAACCTCGGCGATCGGGCGCTCTTCGATCAGTGCGGGCTGCCGCGCCCGGGGCGTCTCTTGCGGCTCGAGCTCCGGCTCTTCTGAGCGGAGCCGCGGGCGCTCAGCCCTCCGCCGGCCCCGCGGGCTCCGGCGGGACGTAGGGCGCGACCGTCCGGCCGAGCGCCATCTCCACCAGCATCCGGAGCGTGGTCGCGAAGCTGTAGCCGCCGGTCTCCGCCGACTCCATGAACGAGACCCCCTCGGTGAGATCCGGATTGGGATTCACCTCGAGCACGTGCGGGCGATTCTGGGAATCGAGCCGGACGTCGAGCCGCGCGTAATCGCGGCACTCCAGAATCCGGTAGGCGTGGAGGGCCACCTCCGCCACCCGGTCGTGAGCCCGCCTCGAGAGCTCGGCCGGACAGACCGAGTGGACCCGGTGATAGTCCTCCTGGAGCGGGTCCCACTTCACGGCGTAGCTGATGATCCGCCGACGGCCTTCCGAGAGCCCGGTGAAGTCGTACTCCACCATCGGCAGCACGATGGGAGGATCGTTGCCGAGCACCGCGACGTGCAGCTCGCGGCCGTCGATGAACTCCTCGACCAGGATCGGCGGCCCGAACGACTCGAACGCCCGCTCGACCTGCTCACCGAGCTGCCGGAAGTCGTCGACCACCGACTCCTGATCGACGCCGGCGCTGGCGTCTTCCCGGGCGGGCTTGATGATCATCGGGTAGCGGAGCCCATGACGCTTGGGCACCCGCGGCTCCCAGAGCAGCAGGTACCGAGGCGTCGGCACGGCGCTCGCGCGGAGCAGCTGCTTGGCGAGCCCCTTCCGCCGACAGAGCGTCAGGGTGAACGGTGGCGCGCCGGTGTAGGGGATCTGGCAGAGATCCAGATACGCCGCGACCGCCGACTCGTGATCCGGGTCGTCGTGGAAGTGCTCGACCAGGTTCACCACGGCGTCCGGTCGCTCGGCGGCCAGGGCGTGGAGCCGGTCGATGCGCTCTTCGAGATTGTAGGGGAAGGCGTCGAAGCCTTCGGCCTTGAGCGCGGTCACGATGGCGTCGTACTCCTCCTGCACCGTCGCCACCGCGATCTCGTACTCGGGCTCGAAGTCGAGCTTCGACTCGTCGACCTGTTTGAGCTTCTCGTATTCGTCCTCGCCAACGTGGTTGAAGAGGACGGCCACGCGTTTCCTGGTCATCGCATCCCTTCCTGGTTCGCTGCGCACTGCCAATCCGGGGTGCTCGACGATGCCTCGCGCCACCCTCGCCCGGGGCGCTCGGGTGCGGCCAAGTTGGCCGGTCGAATCACCGGTGTCGAGGGCGTGCCCTGTGGGTCCGGAGCCTCAGCTCCTGCCAGCGACCGCAAGCGACGGGTGCGAGGCCGCAGACGCCGGCGCGCCCCGGTCCCGGAGGCCCGACGCGAGGTTGGAATCTACAAGGCCCCGAACCCCGGCGAGTCCCCTGGGGCGGGCGGCCTCCTGATATGAGGGGGGCTTCATCGGGCGCGGGCCGGCCCGCGCCCCGTCGGGTGGTCAGCGAGCGTACGGACCGAACGAGCGTCGTATCCCGAAGCCCAGCTCGACGATCGAGCCATCGAAGTTGAGGGTACGGGCCCGGGCCTCGACCTTGCCGCCCCAGCGTCCGCCGAACGGCCAACGGATCCCTCCGGTCACGTGACCGACGAAGTCGTTGCCGCCCCTGCCCGACAGAAACTCCGAGAACCCCACACCCAGGCCGCCGTAGGGACGGACGCCCCGGCCAGGCACCTGGGCCTGCACGCTGACCTCCGTGAACAACAGGTTCACGTCCTCGCCCACCTCGGAGCTGAAGCGAAAGAAGGTCAGACCGGGCTCGATGACGAACAGGCGACCCGCCGGCACCTCGATTCGAATCGCGCCGAAGGGACCGGTGCCGGTGGCCGACAGGTCGTACGGCGCGGCGCCCGCGGTGAGCGAGAAGGCCGGCGGCCGGGGAACACCGTCGGAGCCGCGGCGGCCGCGCTGGGCCAGGAGCGGCGACGCCGTCGCCAGGATGGTGACCAGAATGCCGAGCCCACGCGCGATCGTCATCACGACTCCGGTTGGTTGGGACGCGAAAGGGACACCCGAAGCTTCGGATGCCCCCAAACCTAACCGCGGGAGGCGCGTCAGTACCGCGAGGGGATCAGTGCGTGGAGGAGCGTGCTCTGCGAGTACCGCTTGGGCTCGAGCCGGGCCGGCGCGCGGCCAGACCGGGCGGAAGGAGAAGACTGGCGTGACGGCACGGCGCGGGCCAAGGTCTTGTCGGAGACGCTTGAGCTTTCGCTGGACTGAGACTGCCGCACCGCCACGCCAATCGGGGTCATCGGATCACCGGCCGGGCTGAATGGTGAGGGCCACGCCGAAGGTCACCAGGCGCTCGTAGAGAGCGGGCTGGCTCACGCCGAACTCGTCACGGGCCTCGGACCGGTGCTGGAGCAGGTCCAGAGTCGGCGTCAGGAAGAGCGACCGCCCGAGCTTGATCTCGTAGCCAAGACCGGCCGTCCAGGCGAAGCCGTCCTCGTGGGAGTCGAAGGGACCGACCACGTCCACGCCGCTTCGGCTCACACCGGCGCCGCCCTTGATGAACAGGCCCAGGTCGCGGGCCGGGTAGAACTGCCCGATCAGGAGGAGGCCGCCGAGGTACTGCGTCTGGCGCTCGCCCAGGTCGTCGGTGAAGGTGTCGGCCCAGCCGGTCAGCTCGGCGCCGAGCCGGAGGTGCGGATTGACCGTCCCACCGAGCCGGATCGAAAAGGCCGGGCGGGTGAGGCCGTCCGAGTAGCTATCTTCGTCCGCGAACTTGTAGGAATCGGTGCCAGCACCGATCCCCAAGTTGATCCAGAAACCGTGACGATCGCTGCGCGGGGTCACGTCGACCAGGCCGCGACGCCGTTGCGCATCGGCGGTTGAAGCGAGCCCGGCGATGAGCGCCAGGGCCAGAAGAGGGACTGCCGTTTTGCGTGTCATCCGACCCTTCCTTGTCGTGTTGTCCGACTCGAGACTTCGAGTGACGACAGCTAGAGAAGCAAGCAATGGGCCGCGACATTCGTACGACCTATGTTATTGTAATGGCTAGACTTAAGAAAAAGCCCCAGAGCCGAAATCGGCGTCCGGTTGTCCGTAAATCGGGACGGCGGGAATGACGGCGCTGGGACGATACGGGCTTTTCGGCATCACGGTGGTGGTCGCGCTGGGTGCGTCGGGCCTGGGCGTCTGGCAGCTGAAACGGCTGGCGGATCGTCGCGCCGCCAACCGCGCGGCCCTCGCCCAGCGGGACCTCCCGACCATCGATCTCAACCGGGAATCACCGCCCGCCGACCTGGCCTATCGTTCGGTGGCGGGCCGGGGTCGCTTCGACTTCGACAACGAGCTGGTGCTTCGGGGCCGGCTGCTGCGGGGCACGCCGGGCATCCAGGTGGTGACGCCCTTCCTACCGGCCGGCCGCGACACGGCGGTGCTGGTCAACCGCGGCTTCCTGCCGACCGCGGACGCCGGGCCTCCCGCCCCCCGCAACCTCTACCCCGAGCCCGAGCGCCTCGAGATCCACGGCACCGCGCTTCGCACCCCGGACGAGGGCGACGGTCACCCGCTCCAGACGCCGCATGGCGAGAGCTGGGCCCGGATCGACCGGAGCGCCTTGATGGCCCGGCTGCCGTACCCGATCGCTCCATACTATGTGGTGCTGGGAATGGGACCCGAGGACGGTCCGGACCACGGCGAGCGGGGCAGCGTGCTCCCGATCAGGGTGGAGCCACCGCCGCTCGACGACGGCCCCCACCTGTCCTATGCGGTCCAGTGGTTCATGATCGCCGCGGCGGCCCTCGGCTTCGGCATGGTGTTCGTGCTCCGCGGACAGCCGTCCAGCACCGCCCCCGACGTCGCGCCGCCACCAGCCGATCGACCGCGCCCATGAAGTCGCGCCACGGGACCGAGGCATCGTCGCCTCGACTCGGCCCGCGCGTGTGCCCGATCACCGGATCGAGCTCGGGCGCCACCATGATGTACGGCCCGTAGGCCCCCCGCTCTTCGAGCGGCGCCCCGGGGCGACCGCGATCAGTCGTCGTCGGGCGAGCGATCCACGTTGCCGGCCGCGCCCCCGGCGTCCACCGTGTCTTCGTGGCCGAGGAAGGGATACACCTCCAGCAGCTCGGGCCGGGCGATGAACTCGCCGCAGATGGTCCGATCGAACTCGTAGGGGCCACCCGTCTCCGCGTCCTTCCAGGGGAAGCCCTTGCAGACCTGCGGGTAGTAGGGCTTGTCGTGGATCGCGCAGCCGCCGTCGACGTAGAGCACGCAGCGCTCGTTGTCGACGCGGGTCCGCCACTCACCCGACTCGAGTCGATAGACCTTGCCGGGGCCGAAGTCGGCCTCGATCGCGGCGGCCTCCGCGTCGGTGACCGTGGAGCCGTAGGCGCAACAGCTGGCCTGATGCGGACACGGATAGCACGGCAGCACCGGGAGTTGGTCTTTGTCCATGAGGGAACGATCTTAGCAAGTCGTCTGTTGGAGTGCGAGGGACTCACACGAATGAGACGAGCCTGGTCGAGCTGGCTCTCAGTGGCGCTCGCGGCCTGCGCTCCGGGCGAGACCGGCACTCCTCCGCTCCGCTCGGGTCTCGGCTCGCTGCACGTGCCGATCTCGACCCGGATCGACTCGGCGTCGCGCTACTTCGACCAGGGCATGCGACTCTGGTACGCCTTCGAGCACCAGGAGGCCGCGCGGGCCTTCGCCGAAGCCGGGCGACTGGACCCGGCCTGCGCGATCTGCCGTTGGGGCGAAGCCCTCGCGCTCGGTCCCAACCTCAACGCGGAGATTGCTCCTGACCAGGCGCGCGCGGCCGCGCGCGCGATCGCGCACGCCGGTGAGCTCGGCAAACGGGCAAGCGCTCGCGAGCGGGCCCTGATCGACGCCCTGGCCCCGAGGCTCTCCGGCACGGCGGCGGCGGATTCGGCGTACGCCGAGGCGATGGAGGACGTCGCGACGCGCTTTCCGGACGACGTCGAGCTCCTGACCCTCTTCGCCGACGCGCTGATGAACCTGCGGCCCTGGGATTACTGGGAGGGCGGCGAGCCACGACCGGGCACGACCCGGCTCCTCGCGGCGCTGGACAGGGCGCTTTCGCTGGACTCCCTCCATCCCGGCGCCTGCCACCTGCTGATCCACGCGACCGAGGCGGTCCAACCCGGGCGCGCCCTGAGCTGCGCGGAGCGCTTGGCCCGGACCATGCCTGGCGCGGCGCACCTGGTCCACATGCCGGCCCATCTCTATCTCAGGCTGGGTCGGTACGACGACGCCATCGCCCAGAGCGAGCGCGCGATCGCCGTCGATTCCACGGCGCACGACCTCTACTTCCTCGCCTTCGCCGCGATGCTCGCGGGGCGGGAGCGACAGGCCACCGCCGCGGCCCGGGCGGCGAGCGCTCGGATCTCGGACCCGGACGCGCGGGGCTCGGTGCTGGCGCAGAGCATCCGGGCCGCCCCCGATCTGATCGCCATGCGCTTCGAGCGCTGGGACGAGGTCCTGGCCCGCCCACTGCCGCCCGGCGAGCTGGCGGTGGCGCGCGGGCTCGCGGAATTCGCCCGCGGCTCCGCCCTGCTGGCCACTGGCGCCGGCGATCGGGCGGCCGCGCTCCGGGACTCGCTCTCGGCCCGGACGGCGACCATGCCGCGGGGGATCGGGCGGGCGCTCGCGACCCTGGCGCGCCACCACCTCGAGGCGAGACTCGCTCTGGCGCGCGGCGCGACCGACGCCGCGCTGGCCGAGCTCCAGGCGGGACTCGGGATCGAGCGCGCGCTCGGCTATCAAGAGCCGCCCTGGTGGCCGCTCCCCACGCGCCAGGCGTTAGGCAGCGTCCTGCTCGATGCCGCTCGGAGCGCCGAGGCCGCGACGGTCTTCCGGGAAGACCTGCGGGAGTACCCGGCCAACTGCTGGTCCTCGGCCGGCCTGGCCCGGGCGCGCGCCGCCGGCGCCACCCCCGGCGGAGAGGACGCGCGCTGCGCGACTCGGCCGTTTGACTAATCCTCGTCGTCCGAGGAGATTTCCCCGGCTCGCGCCTGTAGCTCAATTGGATAGAGCATCAGACTTCGGATCTGAGGGTTGGGGGTTCGAGTCCCTCCGGGCGCGCTGAGCGTTCCTCGTCGCCCTCATCGAACCCGCCGGTGTCCGCCCGCTCCTACTACTCCGACTCCTATCTCACGCGCTTCGAATCGACGGTCGAGGAGACCGGCGAGCTCGACGGCGGGCCGTACGTCGTGCTGGAACGGTCGGCGTTCTATCCGACCTCCGGCGGCCAGCCGTTCGACCGGGGCACCCTGAACGGCGTCGCGGTGAGCGACGTGTTCGTCCGCGAGGGCGACGGCAAGGTGATCCACCGCCTGGCCGCGCCGATCGCCCGCGGCGAGACCGTCGTCGGCGAGATCGACTGGCCGCGCCGCTTCGACCACATGCAGCAGCACACCGGGCAGCACGTGCTCTCCCAGGCCTTCATCCAGGTGAAGGATGCCGCGACGATCGGCTTCCACCTCGGTGAGGACTACGTCTCGATCGACCTCGACACGCCCGAGCTCGCCGACCGCGACGCCGAGCGGGCGTTCGCCGTGGCCAACGAGGTGGTGACGCGCGACGTCTCCGTCACCGCCTGGTTTCCGACGCCGGACGAGCTGGCCGCGCTGCCACTCCGCAAGACACCCGAGGTCGAGGGCGCCCTGCGAGTGGTCCGGATCGGCGACTTCGACTACTCGGCCTGCGGCGGCACCCACGTCGCCCGCACCGGCGAGCTCGGCCTGATCCATCATCTCAAGACCGAGCGGATCAAGCGCGGCAGCCGGGTCGCGTTCCTGGTCGGCGGGCGCGCGCGGGCGGACTACGCCACCAAGCACGCGATCACCCAGCGACTCGCGGCGGAGCTCACCTGCTCGGTCGAGGAGCTGCCCGAGGCCGTCGGACGACTCAAAGAGGAGCTCCAGGCCGCCCGGCGGGAAATCGGGAGGCACAAGGCCGAGGCGCTGACCAGGGAGGCCGCGGAGCTGCACGCCGGCGCGGAGAGCGTGGCTGGCCGGTCCCTCGTGGTGGCCGCGTTCGAGAATCGCCCGGCGGAGGAGCTCCGCGCGCTGGTGCTGGACCTGACCGGACGGGACGGCGTGGTGGCCCTGGTCGCCTCGGGCGGCCCCAAGACCCAGCTGGTGTTCGGCCGGTCGGAAGGTCTCGAGCTCGACCTGCGCCCGGCGCTCAAGGCGGCGCTCGACGCGGTCGGCGGCGGCAAGGGTGGCGGCAGCAGAATCGTCCAGGGCGGTGGCAGCAGGCCCGCCACTTTGGCCGAGGTCGAGGAGGCGCTGCGCGCCGCCCGAACGGCGGTGGGCGCGTGACCGAGCTCGGCAAGAGGCCACGCGCCCTGGTCTGGCTGCTAGCGATCACTCTCAGTTTGGTCGTGGCGCACCTGCTGGACGGCTGGGCCACAGGCTTTCGGCTCCCCGACGTCTACGAGAAGGACTGGGGCCGGCTGCTCAGGGTGATGGGGTTCGCCCCGACCTGGCTGCTGATCGCCGTCGCGATCTCGCTGCAGGAATCCGCTGGCCGCCAACGGGATCCGAAGACCCGCTCGACCTGGCACGTGATGGTGATCGCGATGATCGTGGGCGGGCTCGGCTCCGAAGTCCTCAAGCTGCTGATCCGTCGTGAGCGTCCAGGCGATAGCGGCGACTATCAGTTCCGCTCGTTCGCCGAGGACCCGTTCAGCACGCGAGGGCTCGGCATGCCGAGCGGCCACACCATGGTCGCCTTCACGGGGGCCGCGGCGATCGGCAGGCGCTTTCCGAGAGCCGCCCCGGTCCTCTACGGCCTGGCGGTGGGCTGCGGCGCGACCCGGATCCTCGCCCATGCCCACTTCCTGAGCGACGTCACCGCCGCCGCCATCGGAGGCACTCTCGCCGGCCGGTGGGCGGCCCGTCCGATCGAGAAGCAGGACCAGCCGACGTGACGGACCGGCGCGGCGCCCTGGCCTCGCTGATCCTCCTGGTCGGCTGCGCCGGAGGATCGGACCCCGATCCCGACGCCCTGCACGGCTATCGGCTGCCATCGGCGACCCCGCGTCCGGAGTTCGCCCTGACCACCGTGGCCGGCGACGGCTTCGACTTCGCCGAGGCCACGAAGGGGCGGCTCACCCTGCTCTTCTTCGGCTACACCAATTGCCCCGACGTCTGTCCGGCGACGATGGCCAACCTCGGCGCGGTGCTCGGCAAGCTGACCGGCGAGGAGCGGCGGCGGATCGACGTGGTGTTCGTGACCACCGACCCCGACCGCGACCGGCCGGAGGTGCTCGGGCCGTGGCTGGCCCGCTTCGATCGCGACTTCGTGGGCCTGGTCGGCTCGATCGACGAAGTGATCGCGGCGCAGCGCGCCTCGGGCATCGAGGCGGCGGTGAAGGACGGCGAGGGCGAGGGCTACACGGTCTCCCACGCGGCGCAGGTGATCGTGGTCTCACCGGACGACAGCGTGCACCTCCACTATCCCTTCGGCACCCGGCAGGCGGAGTGGGCGTCGGACGTCCCTCGACTGCTCCGAAGCTTCGGAGGCTCGGCCCGATGACCTGGTGGTGCGCCGCGACGACGTTGCCCTGGAGCTGGGAATGGCGCGCCTATCCGGGCGTCTGGGTCTTCGTGCTGCTCCTGCTCGCGGGCTTCGCCCAATTCGGCCTGCCGAGCGACCGGGCCGCGCGGCGGAAGGCCTGGGGCTGGTTCCTGCCGGGACTCCTGCTGGTCTGGGCCGCGCTCGACTGGCCGATCGGGACGCTCGGCGGGGGCTATCTGTCGAGCTTCCACTCTCTCCAGTACGTGATGCTGGCGCTCGCGGCCCCGCCCCTGATGCTGCTGGGTCTCGCGCCGCTGATGACGGAGCGCCGGGAGGCGGGCCGGATCGGCCGCCCGGCGCGGATCGCCGCGCACCCGGCGACGGGACTCGTGGTCCACAACCTGATCGTGCTGGTGACCCACTTCCCGTCGGTGGTCGACCAGCTGATGACGAGCCAGGTGGGCTCCCTGGTGATCGATCTCGCCTGGATCACCGGTGGCTTGGCGCTCTGGTGGCCGGCGCTCGCTCCGGTGGGCCTCAACCGGTTGAGCTCCCCGCTGCGGATGGGCTACCTCTTCGTGCAGACGCTGCCGTCGATGTTCCCGGCCGCGTTCCTCACCTTCGCGGAGTATCCGCTCTACCGGCTCTACGAGCTGGCCCCCCGGGCCTTCGATCTCCTGACGCCGGCCTACGACCAGCAGCTCGCCGGCCTGATCATGAAGGTGGTGGGCGACCCGATCATCTGGATCGGGATCGCGACCCTCTTCTTCCGCTGGGCCAACGCGGAGCGGCGGGCCGACGTCGAGCGCCAGCCCGGATTGCCGGGCCGCCCCGCTTCCATGTAGGTTCTCCCCCGAAGACTACGCCATGGACCGTGGGTCGGAGGAGCGATGAAGCGTCTGGGCTGGCTGGTGCTGGGTCTCGTGGCGGCGACGCCCGCCGCGGCGATGCTGCACAATCACTTGACCAAGAGCACCCCGAAGGAAGACGAGGTGCTGGCCACTCCGCCCACCACGGTGCGGCTCTGGTTCTCGGAGAAGCCCACCCCCGCGTTCAGCAGCGTGACGCTCACCAACGAGTCGAATCAGCGGATCAAGACCTCGAAGATGCGGGCCACCGACGACACCCTCTCGGTGATGGCCGACATCGAGGAGCCGCTCGCCCCCGGCAAGTACCTGCTCACCTGGCGCACGGCGGGTGACGACGGCCACGCGGTCCGCGGCAAGTTCAGCTTCAGCGTCAAACAGCCCTGACGGTGGACGGCTCGGCCGTCCTCTACGCGGCGGCGAGGTGGCTCGGCTACCTCGCCGCCTTCCTGTTGGTGGGCGCGGCGGTGACCCGCTGGGTCGTGCTCCCGCGGGCCGGCGCTGATCCAGAGGAATCGGCCGGCCGCGCCGCGGCAGGCACCCTCGCGCGGACCGCCGTCTGGTCGGGCCTGCTGCTGCTGGTGGCCCTGGCTGCCCGGCTCTACTTCCAGACCCGATCGCTGCTCGATCCCGAGGAGCCGGTGACGGCGGAGTTCGTCCGGCTGGTGCTCCAGAGCGCCTGGGGCTCGGGATGGAAGTGGCAGCTCGGTGCCGCGGGCCTCGGGTTGCTGGCGTGGCTCCTCGCGGGGACCCGCTCCGCCGGCTGGAGCAAGGTCCTGACCCTCGGCGCCGCGCTGGCGATCGTGGGCACCGCGCCGCTCACCGGCCACGCGGTGGGCCTCCACGCCGCCGGGGCGATCGGGCCCTGGCTCGACGGGCTCCACTTCGCGGCGGGAGCGGTCTGGCTCGGCACCCTGGCAACGACCGCGCTGGTGGCGCTCCGGCCGACGAGCGGCCTCTCTCCCGGGCGGGCGATCGCCGCGTTCTCGCCGGTGGCGCTGCTGGGCGGCGGGATCGCGATGGCGGCGGGGGTCGTGATCGGCTGGCGCTACGTCGGCGGGCTCGCTCCGCTGGTCGAGACCGGCTACGGCCGGGTGCTGCTCCTCAAGATCGCGGCGCTGCTCGTGGTGGCGGCGCTAGGCGCCTACAACTGGCGGGTCGCGCTCCCCAGGCTCCGCGCCAGCGACGATCCCGGGGCGGTGCGCGCCACGGCGCGGCTCGAGCTCGCGATGGGCGTCGTGCTGCTCGCGATCACGGCGGTGCTGGTGGCGCTCCCGGCCCCCGGAGAGTAAGGCCGCGGTCCTCCGGCGCTCCCGCGCCGACCATGCTTCGCGACCTTTCGGACGGACGCAGAACTCTGCGCCGGCACCCCGCAAGATCTGCCGCCCTTCCGCCAGACCTTCCGGGTTCCGACCTGGTCATCCTCTTGAGAGCCAACGACTTGGCTCTGGCCCCCCGATTGCTTCCTCGAGCCCCCGAATGGAGCCGGGCCGGTCCCGGCGCACCTCAAACCGGGGGAACATCGTGAACAGCGCTCGCTCACTCTTCGCGGCCGGGATCCTCGCGGCCGCGCTCTCGGCGCCGGCCGCCGCCCAGGTCGGGCTCGGGATCCGCGCCTCCACACTCGGCGTCGGTGGCGAGATCTCGCTCCGGCCGAGTCGCTATCTCGGGCTCCGGGCTGGAGGCCAGTACTTGAGCTTCACCCGCACCGCGACGATCGAGGGCATCGACTACGACATGACGCCCAAGCTCCAGAGCGGCACGGCGATCGTCGATCTCCATCCGTTCGGCGGGTCGTTCCACCTCTCGGGCGGGATGGTCTGGAACTCGAACCAGGGCGACGTGGTGGCGCGGCTCGCCGGCCCGATCACGATCGGCGGCCAGACCTACCAGCCGGACCAGGTCGGCTCGCTGACCGGCAAGGTGGCGTACGATACCGACTACGCGCCGTACGCCGGACTCGGCTTCGGCGGGCGCGGCCGGGTGTCGCTTCTGTTCGATCTGGGACTGGTGTTCTCCGGCTACCCCACGGTGAGCCTGACCGGCTCGCCCAATCTCACGGGGGTGGAGAAGGATCTCTTCGACCAGAACGTGGCCCTGGAAGTGGCCGAGATCCAGGCCGACATCGAGAGCCGGTCGTACCTCAAGTACTACCCGGTGGTTTCGTTCGGGCTGCGCTTCGGGTTCTGAGGCGCGATCTCGAGCCCGACGCTCCGCATCAGCTCGAGCGCGTTCGAGCGCTCGACGACGCCCGGCGCCAGCCGGTAGTCGAACTCCAGCGTCCCATCGACCAGGCGGTCCTCGAGGTGCCAGTTGGCGGCTCGAGGACCGAGCTCGTCCGCGATCGCGGTGAGCGCGAGATCGTGGGTGGTGACGAACCCGGCGGCGCCCCGCTCGATCAGGCCGAGCAGCAGGCCCCGGGCGCCGATCGCGCGGTCGTGCGAGTTGGTGCCGCTCAGCAGCTCGTCGAGGAGGAAGAGCACGGGGCGGTCGCCCTCGGTGAGCGTCACCACGTCGCGGAGTCGGATGATCTCCGCGTAGAAGCGGGAGCGCCCCTCGAGCAATGAATCCCGGAGCACCAACGAGGCGCCCAGCGCATAGGGCGGCGCCGTGAGCGCTCGAGCCCGCACCGGCGCGCCGGCCTGCGCCAGCACCAGATTGGTGCCGATCGCTTTGAGCAGGGTGCTCTTGCCCGACATGTTCGAGCCGCTCACGATGATCAGTCGGCAGGGTTCGAGCAGCCGGACCTCGTTCCTGACCACGCCGCTCTCGGCGAGGAGCGGATGCGCCAGTCCGACCGCATCGAGCCCGGCCGCCCCGTCCCGGACGCTCGGGAAGACGTCGTCCGGGTGCTCGAAGGCGAAGGTGGCGAGCGACCCGACGGCCTCGAGATCGCCCACGGCCTCGACCCAGTCGACCACGGCCCGGCCCACCCGGCGACGCCAGCCCTCGATCGCGATGGCGAGCTGGGTGCCGAGCAGCAGGACGCCGGCGATCGGGAGGAAGAGCTGATTGCGGCGGGCGTCCACCAGATCGACGTAGCGGGCCAATCTGCGCACCTCCGCGCCCGGCGCCTCGCCCGATTGCCGCCAGCGGGCGGTGAGCGCCGCGAGCCAGGGCGCCTGGAACTCCGCCGTCGCGAGCCGGTCGAGGAGCTCGGCGAGGAGCACCAGTTGGCGCTCGGGAGCGTCCACCCCCTCGAGCACGGCGCGGACTCGCCGCTGCACCGTCGTGGTGACGACGATCGACAACAGGATCGGGATCATCGCGACATAGCCAGGCCACCAGCCGAGCCCCCAGCCCACCAGGCCGAGCAGGTTGAGCACCGCGCCGGCGCGCGCCACACCGGTGAGCCAGGCGGCGAACGGCACCGGCTCCGCCGTGGCCCAGGACCGGAGCGTGGCCGAGTCGAGCCCGTGCTCCACGTTGGGACCGATCACGGCGAGGTCGTGACGGAGGGCCGGCATGCCGGCCAGCTCCCGGACGGCGGCCTGCCGCGCCTCGATCTCCGCGGGCGGCGCGCCGCTCGCCAGCCAGGAGGCGAGCCGGGCGGCGCCGGTCTCGGTCCGCGCGGTGGAGAGCAGCTGGAAGAGCGAGCCGCGCCCGAAGACCTCGAGATCGGAGGTGTAGAGGTGGCCGGGATCGACGTAGCGGGCGCCGTCGTCACCGGTGGAGGCCCACTCGCCGGCGAGGCGGCCGAGCCCCCGCCGGTAGTAGTCCCTGGAGCGGGTTGCCGCGTCGCGCCCGCGGGCGATTCGCTCGTGCCAGGCGATCAGCACGACGAAGCCGATCACCGGCGGAATCACCCAGGCCGGAGAGACACTCCGGGTCATCACCGCGGCGATCGCGACGATCACGCCGAGCAGGAAGACCGCCAGCCGAATCAGCCCGACCGCGCGAAAGCGCCGCTCCAGAGCTTCGAGCTGGGCGGCCCACCGGGCTTCCTCGGCCCGGTAGAGCCCCGCCGGATCGGTCACGGATCGCCCCGGCGAATGCCGCGCCCGGGCCGGACGTCGGCCTGCAGCGTTCCGCCGTCGACCACCACGGTGCCACCGACGACCACGTAGGGGATTCCCGCCGAGGCCTGAGTCGGCTCGGCGAAGGTGGCGCGGTCGATCACGGTCGCCGGATCGAAGAGCGTGAGGTCGGCGTCGGCGCCGACGGCGATCCGCCCCTTGCGGGCCATGCTCGGCGCGGCGCCCCTGACCCGCTCCGCCGGCTCGAGCGTCATCTTGCGAAGCGCGTCCATCAACGGAAGGGTCTTGCGCTCGCGGACGTAGCGGCCGAGCACCCGGGCGAAGGTCCCCACCCCGCGCGGATGGCCGCGCCCGTCGATCAGCGGCATCGCGTCGCTCGCCACCATCACGCCCGGCCGGGCCAGCAGCAGCTCGACGTTGCTCTCCTTCATCATGTGGACGATGACCGGACCGCCCCGGGCGCGGAACCGGCCGAAGCTCTGCTCGGTCAGGCGCTCGCCGGTCGGAGGCCACTCCACGTCGCCAAAGTCGATCCCGAGCCGGCCCCGCCAGTCGCCCTCGAACAGCGCGGTCTCGATCCCGGTGGAGGCCGCGGTGTAGGGATAGACCTCGGTGGTGACGTCGAGCCCGCGGGCGCGGGCCGCCTCGATCATCCCGACCAGCTCGGCCGCGTAGCCGAGACCGCTGCTCCCCAGGTGGACGAAGTGGGTCGAGGCGCCGGTCACCAGCGCGTCGGCGAGAACCTCCTGAGCGCCGGCGATGCTGCCCGAGATCGGGTCCTGCCCCATCAGGCGGAGGTGAGCGTAGATCGGCACGCCCATCCGCTCGGCCAGGCGGAACAGCTCCAGGATCTCCTCGCGGCTCGCACCCGGCGACTCGTTCACCTCGAAGCCGACGCCCAGACCGCCGGCCTCGAGGCCGGCTTCGATGGTCGCCAGGATCCGCTGCCGCTCGTCGGGCGTCGCGAGATGGTGGGACCAGACGGGGGGCGGATCGCTGGCCTCCTGGCGCATCGTGCGGGCTTCGACGAGGGTCTTCGCGCCCTGGAGCACCGCGACCCGCGCCGGGATGTGGCCGGCGGAGGCGCCGAAGTTGACGTAGGACTTCCCCTCGAGCGACTGGTACCACTCGGCGATGGGATAGGCGCCCTCCTCCAGCTCGAGCGAGGTGGTCACGCCGTCCTGGACCTGCCAGCGATCGCCGCCGTATCCGTTGCCGTGCGCGTGGAGGTCCACGAAGCCCGGAGCGACGACCAGACCGGTCGCGTCGATGGTCCGCGCGCCGCTCAAGGCTCCCTCCGCGATCGCCACGATCCGCCCGTCGCGCACGCCGACCGAGCGGACGGCGTCGAGCCCGCTCTCGGGGTCCATCACCCGGCCGCCCGCGATCACCAGGTCATAGGGACCGGTGTCGGCGCCACCCCCGCAGGCCGAGCCGGCCGCGGCGACGAGCACGAGGGCTGAGGCCCACGACGTCCGGGAAATGGCACGAACGAGTCCCACGATGCGCTCCGGGATCGGGTCAGGCAGGAAGGTCGCTCACGACGAGTCGGAAGATACGCCACTGGCCGTCGGTCTCGCGGCGCCAGAACAGCACCACCCTGCCCCGCTCGCGGACCGGCGGGCGGTCCGGATACTCCTTGCCCTCGTCGAAGCGGGCGGTCTCGACGGCCACGTCGCCGGCGACGAGCAGGTCGTCGCGGGTGAGCTCGTGGTGGGTGACCCGGCGGACCCGGTCGCCGGCCGCGAGGAAGTCCCGGATGGCGGCGCGGCCCACCACGTCCTCCATCCCCGACTCGCCGAGCACCGCGTCCTCGGTGAAGACGGCCGCGGCCCCTGCGTGGTCCTGCTCCACCAGCGCGCGGTCGAGCTCCCGCCCGAGCGCGGCCAATCGGGCGCCGACGTCGTCGGTCATGCCGCCTCCCCTCCGAGCATGACGCGCCGGCGCGCCGGCTCGTCGGTTTCGAGTCGCCCCGGCCGCGCCTGACGATAGAAGGCATAACCGAGCGCGGCCCAGACGATCAGGACGCCCCACTCCGCCGGGAAGCTCCCGTTCGCGTCGATCCAGTTCTGGCGGAGCGCGCTCACCAGCAGGAAGAGGCTCCCCGCGCCCGCGATCGCCGCGGTGAGGATTCCGCCGGGTATCCGATACGGCCGGGGCAGGTGCGGGCTCACCCGGCGAAGCTTGATCAGGGCGGCGGCGGTCGCGACGTAGCCGACGCAGGCCATCGCCGAGCCGATGTTCACCATCGGGGCGATGCCGCTCCGACCGAGAAACGAGCCCAGCGCGCCGAACGCGGTGATGAAGACGATCGCCACGACCGGCGAGCCGAAGTTGGGGTGGAGCCGCGAGAAGCCCGGGCCGATCTGTCGCGCCCGGCTCAGCGAGAAGAGCAGCCGCGAGCACCCGATCGAGCAGGCGTTGCCGACGGTCACGATACCGAACATGCCGGAGACCAGCACCAGCCGCGCGAAGAGCTCCGAGCCGAAGGCGGCGCGGAAAGCCGCGGCCGCTGGCAGCTCGCGTTGGGTGATCTCCTGCCAGGGCGCCGCCATGCCCGCCGAGAGCGCGGCGAGCGCGTAGTAGACGCCGCCCGCGATGATCGACGCCACCACGATCAGCCCGACCGATCTGACGGCGGTGCCGTGCGCCTTCTCCTCCAGGAGCTGCGGAATCTGGTTGAAGCCCGCGAGGAACCAGGGCGTGGTGGCCAGCACGGCGATCATCCCGCCCCACGACGCGCCGCCCGAGGCGCCGAAGGCAGGCTCGAGGTTGACGGTCGATCCCCCGAAGATGCCGGCGATGAAGAACACTGCCGAGACCAGGATCTTTCCATAGGTGAGCAGGTCCTGGAAGCGCGACGCGCCCTTGATGCCTCGATAGTTGAGGAAGCCGAGCCAGAGGGTCCAGCCGACCGCGATGGCCAGGCCCCCGGCATAGATGGGCTGCCCGCGCCAGGTGTAGAGCACCGGGCCGCTCAGCCCGGGAAGAGCACGTCGAGGATCCAGGCGAGCGAGACCGAAACGTACGGGATCACCGCGATCAGCATCAGCACCAGCGACCAGCCGACCGCGAACCCGACCGGGCCGCCGAAGGCGGCGTAGCCATACGCCGCCTCGGCGCCGGCCACCGGGAACATCGTCGCCAGCTCGGCGTAGCAGAGCCCGATCACGGCCATGAGAAGCCCGCCGATCAGGAAGGCCACCGCCGTGCCGACCGGACCGGCCTGCTCGAACCAGGGGCCGAGGTAGACGATCCAGCCGACCCCGACGATGGTCCCGAAGCCGATGGAGAAGAACTGGACGCCGCCGAGGGTCTTCTTGAGCTCGGTCATCGAGGGCCGGTTGCGAGGGGAAACGAAGGCGCCGGAAGCGGGGGCGCTTCCGGCGCGGCCAGGAGCCTAACGATCGGGAGGACGCCGGACCCGAGAATCTACCGCCGCCGGCGGTGAGGCTAGTGGGCGGCGACGGACCGCGGGCCGGCGTCGTCGAGCAGGGTGGCGAGCGCGCCCTCCCAGAAGCGGCCGAGGTCGCGCAGCATCCCGACCGAGCGGGCGGCCTCGGGTCCGCCGAAGTCGGCGGGCCCCGGAAACGGCGGCGAGTCCCAGCGCACGTCCGTGGTGCCGAGCTGCTGCGCGGTGGTGACCGGCTGGAGGAGGAAGCCGACCAGGCGTCTCCGGCACTCGCGCGGGTCGGTCGCGTCGCCCAGAATGGGACGATCGGGATGCGGGGGTTGGTCGCGGAGCCGCTGCTCGAGCCGCACCAGCACCCGGATCAGCGGCCAGGCGCCGAACGGGATGGTGACCCGTCGACCGGCCCGGCCCGACACCTGATCGGGCAAGAGCGCCGCCCAGGCGGCGCACGGACGGTGCCGTCGTCCGGGGCGGTGAACTGTCGGCTGGCAAGCCATAGGCGGCGGCGATGGTGCCGAGCAGCCTGGCGGCGCCACGACCGAAGCGACCGGAATGGAGCTCACGCAGCGCCGAATAGGGGACGTCCGCGTGCGCGGCCGCCTCCATCAAGTTGCCGTCGTGGGCGTCGTCGACCAGGCGCCGAAGGCGCGCGGTCACCAGGGCGGTCGTCGGGCTTGGCGCGCCTCGCGAACGACCCCGGCGGGATTCTCTCAGCATGGCCGGAGATGGCTGTTTGGATGATTTCAAGTTACGCCATCGTGAAGACTCCGCCAGAGGCCGGTTGTTTGCACCGTTGCCGCCAGCGATTGCACCCCTGTCATTTGACGATCGGTTGATCGGCCGGTGGCAGCTTGGCGACCCGACTTCGGCGGAGCCGCAAGATGATGGACTACAAGGCCTTCTCGGTGTACTGCGCGACCTGCCAGTTCTGGACCGGCGACCGGAAGCCGGACCGGGAAGACTGGCGAGTCTATACCCCGCGCCACGCGACCATCGGGACCTGCGACTGCCCGACCGGGCACTGGCGGGGGCGCCTCAAGCCCGGCGAGTCGGACTGCAAGCACTGGGTCCGCTGGGAGGCCGTGCGCGAAGACCCGCCGCCAGCCGATCCCGGCCCCCAGAGCCCCGGGACGCCCGACCCGGCCAACCCGCTCGACTGAGCCGAGGCCGGGTAGACGGACGCCAGGGGCACCCCTACGATTCGGGCATGCCCAGGACAATCCATCTCCTTGCCTGCATCCTCGCGGTCGGATCGGCTCGCCAGGTCGGGGCGCAGACGGTCGAGTCGACCCGCGGCATGGTGGTCTCCGCGTCAGGACCCGCCTCGGACGTCGGCGCCGCGATCCTCGGCGCCGGCGGCAACGCGGTCGACGCGGCGGTCGCCACCGCGTTCGCCCTCGCCGTGACCTACCCCGCCGCCGGCAACATCGGCGGCGGCGGGTTCATGGTGATCCGCTTCGCCGACGGCCGGGCGACCGCGATCGACTATCGCGAGCGCGCCCCGCTCCGCGCCACCGCCACGATGTATCTCGACTCGGCCGGGCGGATTGATCGCAAGCGCGCCCACACCGGCTACCTCTCGGTGGGCGTACCCGGCACCGTCCGTGGGCTGTGGCTCGCGCACCGGAAGTATGGAAAGCTCCCCTGGGCCCGAGTCGTGGAGCCGGCCGTCGCGCTCGCCCGCGACGGCTTCGTGGTCTCGAAGGACCTCGCGGCCGGGGTCAACTGGCTGGTCGAGAGCACAAGGGAGCGTCACCCCGAGACCGGCGCCGCCTACGGCAAGTCGGGTGGCGGCGAGTGGCGGGAAGGCGACCGGCTGGTGCTGCCCGATCTCGGCCGTTCGCTGGCGGCGATCGCCGCGGACGGACCCGATGCCTTCTACAAGGGCTGGATCGGCGAGCGGCTCGCCGCGCAGATGGCGGCCAACGGCGGGCTGATCTCGATGAAGGACCTGGCCGAGTATCGCGCCGTCGAGCGGGCGCCGGTCAAGGCCAACGTTCTGGGCCACGAGGTGGTCTCGATGCCGCCGCCGAGCTCGGGCGGCACGGCGCTGGTGGAGATGCTCCGGATCCTGGAGGCCTGGGACATCGCGGCCCGGCCCCGCTACGCCGCCCGGACCTTCCACCTGATGATCGAGGCGATGCGCCGCGCCTATCTCGACCGGGCCGAGTTCCTGGGCGACGCGGACTTCGGCCCGGTGCCCGTCACCAGACTCACCTCGGCCGCGCACGCGGCGGCCCTGGCCCGCGGGATCGACTCGACCCGGGCGAGCTCCAGCCTCGAGCTGGCGGCGGGGCGGCTCACCGTCGAAGCGCCGGAGAGCGACCAGACCACCCACTTCTCGGTGGTCGACGCGGAGGGCAACGCGGTCGCCAACACCTACACCCTCGAGCAGGGGTTCGGCTCCGGAATCGTGGTGGCCGGCGCGGGCTTCATCCTGAACGACGAGATGGGCGACTTCAACAAGAAGCCGGGCTTCACCTCCACCGCCGGCGACATCGGCACCAAGCCCAACCTGGTCGCCCCGGGCAAGCGGATGCTGAGCTCGATGACGCCGACCATCGTGGCCCGCGACGGCAAGACGGTGCTGGTGACCGGGTCGCCGGGCGGGCGCACCATCATCAACACCGTCCTCCAGGTCGTGCTCAACACCGTGGCGTTCGACATGAGCGCCCGTGACGCGGTGGACGCGCCGCGGATCGACCACGAGTGGCTGCCGGATCGGACCGTCTTCGAGTCCGAAAGCGTCCCCGAGCCGGTGCTCGACTCGCTCCGGGCCATGGGGCACACGGTGCTCCGCCGCGGCAGCCAGGGCTACGGCCACACCATCCGGATCGACCCCGCCACCGGCGTGGCGAGCGGGGCCAACGACCGGCGACTCGCCGACTCGAAGGCCGCGGCGCCCGACCGCCGTTAGGCCGCCATGCCCCAGCGCGCGGCGTCGCACGTCCTGATGATCGAGCCGGTCGACTTCGGGTTCAACCCCGAGACGGCCGAGTCCAACGCGTTCCAGCACGACCTGGCCGCCGCCGAGGTGGCCCGCCTCGGGCGGCTCGCCCTCGAGCAGCACCGGGCCTTCCGGGCGGCCCTGGTGGCGAGTGGGGTCTGCATCACCGTGACCCGGAGCCGCGCCGACACGCCCGACGCGGCCTTCTGCAACAACTGGTTCTCGACCCACCGTCCCGCCGATCCCGAGCTGCCGAGGACGCTGGTCACCTATCCGATGCTGGCGCCCAACCGCCGGACCGAGCGCCGGCGGGACCTGATCGAGATGCTCCGGGTCGCCTACCCCCGCACGCTCGACCTGTCGTCCTACGAGCGGTCGGGGCTCTTCCTCGAGGGCACCGGCAGCCTCTGTCTCGACGACGACGCGATGGTCGCCTACGCGGCGCTCTCGCCCCGGACCGAGCCCTCCCTGGCCGAGCAGTGGGCCGGGCAGCTCGAGTACCGGCTGATCGCGTTCACCGCCACCGACCGGACCGGGGTCCCCTACTATCACACCAACGTGATGATGTTCCTCGGCCACCATCTGGCGATCGTCTGTCTGGAATCGATCGCGGATCCCGCCGAGCGGGTGGCGGTGAGCGGCTCGCTCCGGGACTCGGGCTACGAGGTGCTCGAGATCACCCGCGAGCAGGTGCTCCGTTTCTGCGGCAACGGGCTCGCCCTGCTCAACGATCGCGGCGATCCCCTCTTCGCGATGTCGTCGGCGGCCTACCACGGCTTCACCGCCGAGCAACGCCAGGCCCTCGAGCGCCGGGCGACGGTGGTGCACACCGACCTCTCGGCGTTCGAGACGCTGGGCGGCGGCTCGGCGCGATGTCTCCTGGGAGAGTTGATATGAGTGCCGTCGCTCGATCGCTGTCCGTCGCGCTGCTGGTCCTGGCTCTCCCCCCGCTCCTTCCCGCACAGCATCCCTCGCCGGCCTCCTGGGTTCCCTCGGTTCGGGACCTGGTGGGCGCCGGCGCGTCGAGCGAGCTGCGCGCGGCGGTCGAGCGCTACGACGCCGATCGGGACGCGCTCCGCCGCCGCTTCGACGCCGAGGGCTCCACCGAGCGCTACGAGGCGTTCCGGAGCTTCGACCAGCGCTGGCTCGGCGAGCTCGAGCGGGTGGACTTCGACCGGCTGGGCCTGCAGGGCAAGATCGACTACACCCTGCTCGCGAACTTCCTCCGGCGCGACCTCGCCTGGCTCGAGCGCGACCAGCGCCGCTTCGACGAGACCAGAGGGCAGCTGCCCTTCGCGGCCACCATCCTCTCGTTGCACGACCAGCGGCGCGACCTCCAGCCGGTCGAGGCCAGCGCGCTCGGCAGGACGCTCGCGGACCTGACCCGGTCGGTGGACTCGATCCGCCGGCTGATCGTCGACTCCGCGGCGCGCCGGCCGACTCGCATCGTCGCCCTCCGCGCCGCGGAGCACCTGGGCGACCTCGCGCGCGTTCTCGACCGCTGGTACGGGTTCCATGCCGGGTACGACCCGGTCTTCACCTGGTGGGCGAAACAGCCGTACGAGACGAGCAAGGCGGCGATCGAGCGCTACCGCACGACGCTCCGCGAGACCGTGGTCGGCGTGAAGCCCGGCGAGGACGAGCCCATCGTGGGCGACCCCATCGGCCGCGAGGCGCTGGTGCAGGACCTCGCCTTCGAGATGATCCCCTATGGCCCGGAGGACCTGCTCGCGATCGCCGAGCGGGAGTTCGCCTGGTGCGAGGCCGAGATGAGGAAGGCCGCCCGGGAGATGGGCTTCGGCGACGACTGGCGGGCGGCGCTCGAGAAGGTGAAGACCCTCCACGTGGAGCCCGGACTCCAGCCGCAGCTGGTCCGGGACCTCGCCTTCGAGGCGATCGACTTCGTCGAGCAGCGCGGCCTGGTGACCGTGCCGCCGCTGGCGAAGTCGGTCTGGCGGATGGAGATGATGTCGCCGGAGCGACAGAAGGAGTCGCCCTTCTTCCTCGGCGGCGAGACCATCCTGGTCTCCTTCCCGACCGACGCCATGGCCGAGGCGGACAAGCAGATGAGCATGCGGGGGAACAACGTCCACTTCTCCCGCGCCACGGTGTTCCACGAGCTGATCCCGGGCCACCACCTCCAGGGCTTCATGGGTGCCCGGTATCAGCCCCACCGGCAGCTCTTCGGCACGCCGTTCTGGACCGAGGGCTGGGCGCTCTACTGGGAGATGTTGCTCTGGGACCTGGGCTTCCACCGGTCGCCCGAGGATCGGGTGGGCGCGCTCTTCTGGCGCTCGCATCGCGCCGCCCGGATCATCTTCTCGCTCAAGTTCCATCTCGGCGAGATGACGCCCGACCAGGCGATCGACCTGCTGGTGAATCGAGTGGGCCACGAGCGCGCCAACGCGACGGCCGAGGTGCGGCGCTCGTTCAACGGCAGCTATCCGCCGCTCTATCAGCTGGCCTACATGATGGGTGGGCTCCAGTTCCGCGCCCTCCACCGGGAGCTGGTCGGCTCGGGCCGGATGACCGATCGCGAGTTCCACGACGCCGTGCTCCAGTCGGGCCGCATGCCGGTCGAGATGGTGCGCGCGGCGCTCACCGGGCAGGCCCCGACACGGGGCTACCGACCCACATGGCGATTCGACCAGGGGCGACGACGATGACTCCTCCGGCGAGACCCGACGCGGCCGTCTTCGCCCGGCTCCTTGCGGCGCTCCTTTTCTCCCCGGGGCTCGGTCTGCCGGGCGCGACACCGGCCGCGGCCCAGACGGACGATCCCTGCCGCGGCGTCGAGCTCGGCCCGCGCGCGGAGTGCGGCTACCTGACCGTGCTCGAGGACCCGAGCGGACCCGCGACCGGGCGGACGATCCCGATCCGCTACCTGGTGATTCGCGCCGAGCGGCCGGCGGGGCGGGAGCCGGTGTTCCTCTTCGCGGGCGGGCCGGGGCAAGGCAGCACCGACCTCGCCGGGCTGGCGCGAGGCCCCTTCGCGAGCGTCGGCGCGACTCGCGACATGGTGATGGTGGATCAGCGCGGCACCGGCGGATCCAACCCGCTGGCCTGCCCCATCGACCTGATCGCGAACCCGGCCCTCGCGTTCGGACACGTCTTCGACCCGGAGAAGTTCGCGCGCTGTCGGACGCGACTCGAGCAGAGCGCCGACCTCGAGCTCTATACCACCGAGCGGGCGATCGTCGACGTGGACCGGGTGCGGCGGCATCTCGGCTACGAGAAGATCCTGGTGTGGGGCGGCTCCTACGGCACCCGGATCGGCCAGGCCTACCTGCGCGCCTATCCGGAGCACGTGGCGGCGGCCGTGATCGACGGGGTCGTCCCGTTCGACTTCCGGGCGCCCGCCGAGTACGCGGCGAGTCTCCAGCAGTCGCTCGACCGGGTCTTCGCCGACTGCGCGGCGAGCCCCGACTGCGGCCCCGCCAACCCGGATCTGCCCGCCGCGTTCGGCCGGCTGCTGGGCACGCTCCGGCGCGGCCCCGCCACCGTGACGATCCGCCGTCCGGACAGCTCGACGGCGAGCGTCGAGCTCGCGCTCGGCGACTTCGGCTACGCGGTGCGCGGGCTGCTCTATGGCTCGGGCGGCGGTCGTCGCCTACCCGGGATGGTCACCGAGGCCGATCGCACCGGCGACCTGACTCCGTTTGCCCAGGCCTACTTCAACCGCGCGGCCGGATTCAACGACAGCTTCGCCGACGGGCTCCACTTCGCGATCTTCTGCGCGGAGGACGTGGGGTTCATCGATCAAGGCGAGGTCCCCGCCCTGGTGCGGGGCGCGTTCATCGGCAGCTACCTGATCGACGAGTATTCCGCCATCTGCCGGGAGTGGGTCCGCGCGCCGATCGGCCCCGGGGCGCGGGAGCCGCTCCGCGCCCCGGTGCCGGTGCTGGTGGTCTCCGGGTGGTTCGACCCCGTGACCCCGCCGGAGGCCGGTGAGCGGGTCGCCCGGCACCTCCCCAACGCCCGGCACCTGATCGTGCGGAACGAGGCGCACGGCGCCGGCTTCGGCTGCGCGGCGCCCGCGGTGCTCCACGTGCTGGAGACGGCCTCGCTCGACGGCCTGCCCGAGGTCTGCGCCGGGGTGACCAACCTGTTCGCGCGTCGCCGTTAGGCGCGGCGCGGCCAACCGCGGGCCTGCCCCGCTGCCGCCGTCGGGCGCCCGTCGACGGCGACCCGATCCGCGAGTGCGATCGTCAGGCCCGGCCCGCGCCTGGCGGAAGGAGCGCCCGGATCATCGCTTCCCGAACGGGATACCGGTCGATCAGCGCTTCAGTGCCGGTCTCGTAGTCGGCGAACTCGAATCCCGGCGCCATCGTGGTCCCGAGCAGCGCGAACTCGGCTCCCGCCATCAGGCGCGAGCCCTGCCACACGCCGCCGGGAACCACCCGCTGCGGCTCGCCGATCGCGAGGTCGGACGAGAGCACCACGACCTCGCTGGTGCCGTCCGGCCGGAGCAACAGCATCTCGACCGGGCCGCCGAGGTAGTGGTGGAAGATCTCGTCACCGGGCAGGCGGTGCATCGCCGAGCAGGTGTCGGCGGTGAGGAGGTAGTAGATCGCGGTGCCGACCGAGCGCTCCCCCGGAAATGGGCCGCCCGGCCGGAACCGGCTGACCGAGCGGTAGGTCTCACGGAAATACCCGCCCTCGGCGGGATGCGGCTCGAGCCCGAGGCGGGCGGCGACCTCGCGACCGGCGCTGCTCGGCGTCACTCGGGAAACCGGTGGGCGAGCGTCTGGTTGGGGACAGTGATCAGCGGGGCCTCCCGGCAGGCGACGCCCCGGGCGGGGGCGTCGGGTGGGGTCTCTCTCGAGTCGATGATCCGGCCATTCTAAGGCCGGTGCCCGAGACCCGCTACCGAGCGGACGCCTCGCCCGGCGGTCAGCGGCGCACCCCGGCCTGGAGCCGCTCCAGCTCCGCTCGCGCGGTAACGAGCGGAGCCAGGTCGCGATCGCCGGCGTTCCATTGCTCGATCAGCGCGGACCAGGCGCCCCGCGCCGTGGCCGAGTCGCCGGCCGCCTCCGCGATCCGGGCGAGCGCCGCGAAGCTCCGGGCCCAGTCCATCTGGGTCTCCAGCCCGAAGGCCCTGCTCTCGTTGGCCGCGCGCGCCATCGCCAGGGCCGAATCCAGGCGGCCGGTCCGCTCGAACAGCTCCGCGCGCAGGCCGAAGCCCAGCACGTTGTAGGCGTCGAAGCGGGGTCGCGCCAGCGCGGCTTCCGCCTCGCCGAGTCGTCCCGAGGCGAGTGCCAGCTCCGCGCGGAGGATGGCCAGCGCCGCCTGGTCCTGCTCGGCGTTCGGCCGGAGCGCCGCGCGGGCCGCGAGCGAGTCGAGAAAGAGACGCGCCTGCCCGAGCCGGCCCGCCAGCGCCAGCTGGTGTCCGCCGAACATCACGGCGGCGGCCTGCACCGGCACCTGCCGGAAGATCGTCACCATCCGATCCAGCGCCGCCTCGGCCGCCCGGGCGTCTCCCCGGGTTCGCTCCAGATCCGCGAGCACCACCAGGTCGCGATACTCAGACAGCGATCCGGGCGTCTGCAGCGGGATCCCCGCGCGGAAGTGCTCGACCGCCTCGCCCAAGCGCCCGCGATAGGCGGCCAGGTAGCCGAGCGAGCGATGGCCGCGGGCACGGTCGGCGGGGGCGGGCCGCGCCAGCATCCGGCGAAAGACCTGCTCCGCGCCGGCGAGATCGCCGATCGCGACGAAGGTGCCACCCCACTGATGGTTCTGAAAGTCGCGGAGCAGCCGGGTCGAGTCGAGCCGGTCGACCAGCGCGTAGGCGTCGAGCGCGTCGCGGTAGTTGCCCGCGCCGTTGTGCGCGATCGCGAGCGCGTGCGCGGCGACCACGTCGGTCGAGTCGATGGCGAGCGCCCGCCGAAAGGCGGCGACCGCCTCGTCGAACCGCCGCGCCGAGCGGAGCGCCTCGCCGTAGAGCCGCCAGGAGCCGGCCGAGGGATACTTCGCCGCGAGGGCCCCGGCGCTCGCGATCAGCGCTTCCGTCCGCCCCTCCGCCCGCGCCAGCATCGCCTGGAGGTTGAGCTGCTCCGGCTCCGTGAGGCGGGTGGAGCGACGCTCCGCTTCCCGGAGCGCGGCGAGCGCCTCGGGGATCCGGTTGTTGACCAGATGGATCTCGCCCACGAGGGCGCGGGCCATCGCGAAGCCGGTGTCGAGCTCGATCGCGCGGGCCAGAAACCGCTGCGCCACGGCCCAATCCGAGCGGGCATAGGCGGCGCCACCGTCGGCGAACGCGCCAAGCGCCGCGAGCGACGGCGTGGTGACGAGCGGGAGTCTCGCGCCGGACTCCCATCGGGCGTCGCCCAGACGCCGGCGGGTCCAGGCGGTGATGCGATCGACCGACTCCAGCAGGTCGTCCGCCCGCTCCGCCGACTCCCGGCGGGCCGCGAGGTCGCGACCGCTCGGCGGATCGACGATCCGCGAGGAGACCGTGTAGCGCCCTCCGATCTCCGACACGGCCACTATGATCACCGCCCGTCCCGTCTCCCTCAGGGCAATCTCCCGCGCGAGCGGCTCCGCCAGCACCGTGTCGGCGATGGACCGTCCCATCCTCGCGAGACTCGTCGGCAGGTCCGATCGCGGGTAGAGCGAAAAGGTCGCCGACTGTCCGAGCCCGACCTCGAGCGCGACCCTGAGGGCCCGGCCCAGAGTCGAATCGGCCGTGAGGTTCTCGACGTCGGCCAGGACCACCATCGCGCCACCGCTCAGCGGACGCACCGGCCGGCGGGCGTTCCAGAGGAACAATGCGGCGAGCAGCGCCCCTCCCACGCCGGCTATCGCGAGCCACCGCGCCGGGTTCCGCCGCCGTGGCGGGGCCGGCGAAGCCTCGATCGCGCGCTCCTCGGGTGGGGACGTCGCGACGGGCGGAGCGGCTTCGACCGCCGGTGAACCGGGAGGAGGCTCCGCGGCCACCGCGGGCCCGCTGCGAGTGAGCTCGACGATCAGCTCCTGGAGCTCGGAGGGCGCCGGCAGACTCATCTCCGTCCGCAACAGCCGAGTGTGCTCCCGCAGGTGTCGGAGCGCCGTGCCCGAATCCGAGGATCGCGCCAGCGCCCGGGCGAGGCCGATGGCGTAGCGGGTCACCAGCGGATCGAGGTCGGTCAGCCGCCGCCAGAGCCGCTCGGACGATTCGCCGGCCGCGTCCGCCGCGAGAGCCGCTCGCTCGATCGCCTCGAGGGCGAGCCGCTCGAGACGGGCCCGCTCGGCCGTGGCCCAGGCGTCGAACTCCGCCGCGTTGGAGAGGATGAACCCGTCGAGCAGCGGGCCACGGTAGAGGGCGGCCATCGTGTGGGCGTCGCCGCAGGAGTGCGCGGTGAGGAAGTCCCCCACGTCGGAGCCGATCAGTCGGTCCGCGAGCCGGACCTCGGTCGCGGAGGACTCGAGCACCTCGGCTTCGAGAGTGCGGTGCAGCGAGTAGATCGCCTGGGCGAGGCTGTGCCGCGCCTTCTCTTCGGGGCTGTCGGGCCAGAGGTAGAGCAGCAGGCGATCCCGACTCACGCCGCGGGCCCCGGCGACGGCGAGGGCCGCGAGCAGGGCGCTCCGGCGCGGCCCGAGGCCCTCGACGCGGGTGCCGTCCCGCTCCAGCGAGAACCCACCCAACACCGTGATCCTGAACACGTTGCCTGTTTGATCGGGAGATGACCCGGCTCTGATCGGAGCCTGACCTTCGCCAGATAAGCTATCGCCGGTCCGATCCGCTGCGGAAGGACGCTGCCGCCCCCCGCCCGGACGAGGCCAGGGCCCTGGCAAGGAGACCAAAGGCGATGGTCGGGCTGCTCCTCCTCTGCGTCCTGGGTCGGTCGCCCCAGCTGCCATCCGTCGAGGCCCTGGCAGCCCGGCTCGCCACCGGCCGACTGGTGCTCGACCAGGCGCCGTTCGCCCTCGGGGGCGACAGCCTGGCCGGGGAGAGTGTCCAGATCCTCCGCCAGGCGGCGCGAGCGCTCAACCTCACGCCCGGTCGATTCGCCGTGCTCGTTCCTGCCGAGCGCGAGGCCAGCCTTCCTCCGGACACCGTGCAGAGCCGCCGCCGCGCGCAGGCCGCCTTTCGGGCCCTGCTGGCCGCGGGGGCGAATCCCAACCACCTGGTCGAACCGCAGGGCGACCCCCGCGGCCCGTCTGCGGCCGACCCAGTCCCAGCGAGGGCGGCTCGGATCGAGCTGGTCCGGGTCGACCCGCCCGCTCCCGCACCGAAACCCAAGCAAGGACCGGCTTCATGAGAACCCCGCTCGCCCTCTCCGTCACGCTCGCCTGCCTCGCGGGTTCCGCCGCCGCGCAGAGCGCCAAGCCGTCCCTCACGGGAAAGGTCAAGAGTGCGGTCAAGGCCGCCGCCGACACCGGCGCCAACCGTGCCGCCGCGGCCGTGATCGACACCGTCCTCGGCACCGGTGGGACCCGGATCGGGCAGGGCGCCTGCCCGATGGGAACCGTCCCCCTGTCGCCGACCGTCGGCGGCGCGCTGGTGGGCAAGGTCCGCCAGGGGCTCAAGCCCGATTCCGCGACGCCACCAGCGGCGAGCTGCGCGGTCGACACCGCGATGCTCCGGCTCCAGGCCGCGGGCGTGGAGCAGGCCCAGCTCGACGCGCAGCTTCGGGCCCAGGCCGAAGCCGCGGCCGCGACGAGCGTCGCGCCGTCGGCGGGCAACGTGGTCGGCGCGATGGCGGCCGCCACGCCGATCGGACTCGCCGCCACCGCCGCACCATCGGCGGCCAAGGCGTTGGGCGGCCTGCTCGGCAAGGGTCAGACGGCGGCCGGGATGATCAAGGATCTGTCGAAGGGGCGGCTCGAGCTCAAGGGCATCCGCTTCATCGGCGCGAGCGACGCCCTCGAGGGGGAGGTCGCCGACGACTTCGCGATGCTGGCCGAAGCGCTCCAGGCGATCGAGGGTGATTTCGTGCTCAACCTGCCGGCCGAGCTGGACGAACAGGGCGAGCCCGACACCGTGATGGTCCGGCGCCGGCAGGAGAAGCTCGCGGCGCACCTGGCCGTGGCCGGCCTCGGCGAGCGGCTCGAACAGGTGAGCGGTCCGCCCGGCCTGGATCCCAGGAAGAAGGCGCCGAAGATCGGCCAGGCCCGCGCGGAGGTCCTCCGCAAGCCTGCCGCGGGTGAGCGTTAGGCGCCCCCGATGTCTCGCGCGATCGGGCTCGTCCTGGCCGGCCTCCTGGCCCCGGCGGGGCTCGCCGGCCAGGCCGACGTCGGGCGGAAGCTCCGGGTGGCGGTCATGGACCTGTCGGGCAGCGCGCTCCGGATGCAGGCCACCCAGCTGCCGGTGGGCGCTCCGCCGCAGCCGTACCTCCCACCGGCCCAGGGCTCTCAGACCACCGTCACCATCGCGATCCCGCCGCCCGCGGAGTTCGCCCGCGGGCTCACCGAGATGCTCACCTCGACCCTGATCCGGACGGGGCGTTTCGTGGTGCTGGAACGGGCCGCGATGGCTCAGGTCGACCAGGAGCAGGCGCTGGCCGCCGCCGGCCGGGTCACCCAGGAGACGGGAGCGAGGCAGGGCGGGCTGCTCGGCGCGCAGGCCCTGCTCACCGGCGACATCACCGGCTTCACCTTCGAGCGCTCCGGCCTGGGCGGCGCGATCAGCAACGTGGTTCGAGGGTTGACCGTCGCCGCCGAGCGGGTGAGCGCGGAAGTGATCATCGACCTCCGCCTGATCGATCCGTCGACCGGCGAGGTGCTCTATGCCACCAAGGGCAAGGGCAAGGCGAGCCAGACCGGCGTGGCGGCCGATCTCGTGAGAGAAGAGAAGAGCTACAGCGCTGACGCGGAGCTCGTCACACCGCTCGGGCAGGCCTCGCGCGAGGCGATCCAGAACGCGGTCGTCGGACTCCTCACCGGGATGCCCAAGGTCCGATGGAGCGGCATGGTCGCGGACGTCCGGGACGGCGTGGTCTATCTCAACGTGGCGGCGAGGGACGGGATGAAGCCCGGTCTCGAGCTCGAGGTATTCGAGCTGGGCGAGGCCCTCGTGGACCCCGCGACGGGGAAGCCGCTCGGCGCGCCCGAGAGCCAGCGGGGAACGATCGTCGTGGAGCGGGTGTTCGAGCAGTTCAGCACCGCGCGGGTCCAGGAGGGTGACGCCATCGCCAGGGGTCAGGTGGTGCGCTTGAAGCGAGCCCGGCGGCAGTGACGGCTCGCCGGTTCGTCCCCCGTCACTCCGCGGCGCGCCAGTCGGCCTCGGCGACCAGCGGCGGGCGCGGCGTGGGCGCTCGGGCGGTACGGTCGCGCTTCACCATCGGAGGACCTCCGATCGCGGCGCGGATCGACTCGCTCAGCCGCCGGGGCCGGCCCGTGGCGAGATCGATGACGCAGTAGTTGGAGACCGACCTGGCGAGGATGGCGCCGTCGGACACGCGCTCGATCTCCGCGCAGCGCTCGCAGGTCATCGCGGTGCAGGCGGGGACCCAGGTGTAGACCAGCACCTCGTCGCCCGGGAAGGCCTGGGCCAGATAGTCGACTTCGTGCCGGAGCACCACCCAGGCCAGCTCCTCGACGCCGGCCGCCGGCCCGTGGGTCCGGAGCCAGGTCCAGTGCGCGGAGGCCGCGTCCAGGATCCAGCGGAGGTACTCGACGTTGTTCGCGTGGCCGAGCTCATCGCACTCCTCCGGCCGCACCACCCGCCTCACCGCGAAGGCGTCGAGACTCACGCTGCCTGCTGGCGACGCCGCCGGGCCACCAGCCAATTGACGCCCGCCAGCGTGGCCACGATCGCGAGGATGATCCCTTCGCGGGACGTCATCCTGGTGGCGAGGAGCAACGAGAAGAAGACCCCGAGGACCGCGATCGGCCCCGCGAAGGGCAGCCGGAAGGCCGGCTCCGCCAGGTCGGAGCGCCGGCGCATCACGGGCACCGCGAGGCAAACCAGCCCATAGGTGGCCAGCCGGCTCACGGCGGAGAGAGTCAGGTTTTGGACGAAGCTCCCCGAGAGCGCCAGCACCAGCGCGAGCGCCGAGAAGAGCAGGACCGACACGTAGGGTGTCCGATAGACGGGATGGACCCGACCCACGACCGCTGGAAAGTCTCCCTGCTCCGCCATCGCGAAGGTGAGTCGCGGCGCCATCACGGTGGCGCCGCTCAGATACCCGAACAGCGAGAGCAGGGCGCCGATCGTGATCAGCACGGCCCCCGGCGAGCCGGCCAGCACCCGCGCCGCCGCGGCGAGCGGCCGTGCGTGGCTGGCCGCGTCCGGCAGCGAGAGGCTGACCACCAGCTGCACCATGGTGTAGATGACCGTGCAGACCAGGAGCGCCATGAAGAGCGCGAAGGGCGCGTCGCGCTGCGGGTTCTTGGCCTCGGAGAGCGGCACCATCGCCGCCTCGAAGCCGCCGTAGGCGAAGATCAGGATCAGCAGGGTCTCGACCCAGACCGAGCCGGTGATCGGCGCCGTCGGCGGCGCCGGCGTGATCGGCCCGCGCGCCAGCACCAGCGCGATCCCCACGAAGGCGAAGAGCAGGAGCGGCAGCAGCTTCGAGACGATGAACAGGTTGCTCATCCGCGCGCCGTGCTTGACGCCCCGGTAGTTGATGGCCGCGAGCCCGCCCAGGAGCCCCAGCAGCACCAGCCCGCCGGCCGCCGGCTTCGAGACGCCCGGCCAGAACTCGCCCAGGTAGGTGACCACGAGGTTGGCATTGGCGGCGGCGGCGGTCAGCCGCACCAGATAGGCCATCCAGCCCATCTGGATCCCGACGAAGGGGCCGAACGCCACCCGGGCGTAGAGATAGGGCCCGCCCGCGCCGGCGAATCGCGACGCCACCTCGGCGAAGCAGGCCATGATGATCGCGATGACCACGGCGGCGCCGAGCCACGACCACCAGGCGGCGCCGCCGACCTTGCCGGCGAGCACCGACGGCAGCCCGTACACGGCGCTGCCGAGAATCCCGTTGAGCACCAGGCCGACCAGGGTCCATCGGCCGATGTTGCGGAGCAGGCCGTCGCCCGCTCCGGTCGCCGCGGCGCCCCCGCTCACGGCCGGCGCCTCACGCCCGGCGCGATCCGGCCGCGCTCACTCACGATCGCTGGTCTTGCCGCCCGCCTGGAAGAGGTAGTCGACCGCGAGATTGGTCATCGCTCGCACGCCGAGCGGCAGCGCCTTCTCGTCCGCGAAGAAGTACGGCGAGTGGTTCTTGGGCGCGGTCATCAGGTCCTGTCCCTCGGGGGTCACGCCGAGGAAGAAGTAGAGCCCCGGAATGTCGCGGGTGAACTCCGGAAAGTCCTCGGCCCCGGTGGTCAGCTGCGCCACGTTGAGGTGGTCCTTGCCCGCCACCCGCTCGAGCGTCGGGAGCATCTGGCTGGTGAGCGGCGGGTCGTTGTAGGTGACGACCCCGTAGGGCGGCACGGTGACCGTCGCGGTCGCGCCGGCGCTCGCCGCGATGTGCTCGGCGATTCGCCGGATCCGATCGTGGATGTCCTTCCGCATCTCCTCGTCGAAGGAGCGCACCGTGCCGAACATCATCACGCTGTCGGGGATGATGTTGCCCCGGTTGCCGCCCTGGATCATGCCGATGGTGACGATCGCCGGATACTTGGTGACGTCGATCTGGCGCGCGGTGATCGTCTGCAGCGCCGTGATGATCTGGGCCGAGACCACGATCGGGTCCACCCCGCCCCACGGCACCGCGCCGTGGGTCTGCCGGCCCTTCACCTTGATCTCGAGCCAGTCCGCCGCGGCCATCGCGCTGCCCGAGCGATACTCGATGGTCCCGACCCGGCCCGGCCAGACGTGCAGCCCGAACACCGCCGACGGCGTGGGGTTGGTGAAGACCCCTTCCTTCATCATCAGCTTGGCGCCGCCCTCTTCGCCCGGAGGAGGCCCCTCCTCGGCCGGCTGGAAGACGAACAGGACCGTGCCGGGCAGCTTCGCCTTCATGCCAGCGAGCACCTCGGCCGCGCCCATCAGGATCGCGACGTGATTGTCGTGCCCACAGGCGTGCATCACGCCGACGTCCATCCCGTTGTAGGTGGTCCGCACGGTTGACTTGAAGGGCAGATCCACCTGCTCGGTGACCGGCAGCGCGTCCATGTCGGCCCGGAGCGCCACCACCGGCCCGGGCCGACCGCCCTTGAGCACGCCGACCACTCCCGTGTGGGCGATTCCCGTCCGCACTTCCATCCCGAGCGCGCGGAGGTGATCGGCCACGAGCTTCGCGGTCCGCACCTCGCGGTTGCCGAGCTCGGGATGCTCGTGGATGTCGCGCCGCCAGCTCACGACCTTCGACTCGACCTGGTTGACGGCCGCGTCGATCTCGCGAACCAGAGGACTCTGCTGGGCCCGCAGTCCGGGAACCAGGGACAGGGCGGCCAGGCCGACAAGAACGGGAATCCGCGTCACGAGCGCCTCCAGAAGCACAGACCGGTGGTGAGAACGAAGCTCGGTAAGGTACTTGACCTCTCCGCCCGAAGCCACGAGCGCAGCTCGGAGCACCGGGGGCACTCGAATCCGCATTCACGCACCCGGTCGGAGCGCGCTGCCGGGCAACGCCCGAAGGGGGCGATCCGGGAGATCGGCGGGAGGCGGGTCAGCGGCCCCCGTCCGCGGCCGCGCCACGGACCCCGGGTCGCACGTGCTCAGCAGCCGCCCGGTGGGTTCCGAACCACACGCCCGGCTTCGACTTGATGTAGGCGACCAGGCCCTCGAGCGCCACCATCCGCGACCTGTGGCCGATCACGTGGGGATGCATGGTGAGGAGAAACATCCCGCCCTCCCGATAGGCCGCGTCGAATTCGTCCATCCAGACCTGCATCACCTCCCGCGGCGGGCTGTAACGGTCACCCAGGGGGCTGAAGAGGGGCGCGTCGTCGAGAATCCACTCCACCGGAAGCTCCACGATCCCGGTCGGCTCCCCGTCCACGTCCAGCTCGTAGGGCACGTCATCCGCCATCAGCGAGCTCTCGTAGAGAAAGCCGAGGTCGCGCACGATGCTCATCGTCGCGGGGCTGAAGTTCCAGGAAGGCGCCCGATATCCCACCGGCCGCACCCCGGTGAGGCGGGTCAGGGTGTCGATCGCCCGCTGGACGAGCTCCCGCTCCTCGTCCGGGGGCACCACCGTGTTCCGCTCGTGGATCCAGCCGTGGACCGCGAACTCGTGGTCACCCGAGGCTTTGATGATCCCGACCATCTCGGGCGTGAGGAGCAGGCTCACCGCCGGGATGAAGAACGTGGCCGGGATCCCCTCTCGCGCGAGCAGCTCGGTCACCCGCCGAATCCCAGCCCGGGCGCCGTACTGCCCCTGCGAGAGCTCGCCGATCGTGGGCTGCCCGTAGCGGAGCGGAATGGTCTCGTTGTCGACGTCGAAGGACAGCAGCACGGCGACCCGCGCGCCGCCCGGCCAGGACGTCGGCTTCAGGCTCTTCCCGGCCCTGACGTCGTCGACGATGGACCGGACGGTGTCGAGCGACCAGCGCCAGGCCGCAGGCGCGTCGGACGCGCCACCGGCCGGCTCGGGAGTGGAAGGGGTGCAGGCCGCGAGGGCGGCCGCGAGCGCGCAATAGGAACGAGGCGACATGTCACGGCTCCGGAATGAGCGGTCCTCACGCGGGAGTCCTCGCGGGCCGCACCGGGATCAACGGCAGGAGCACCTGCGAGGGATACCGCGCGTCGTGCATCACCACCTGCCGGGCCCCGACCGGCGGTGCCCGATCCGTCATCCAGTTCGCGGCGCCGGTCTGCGGGTTGATCTCGAATCGAGGGAACCAGGTCGAGGCGATCTCGACCCGGATCCGGTGCCCCGGCAAGAACCGCGCACCCATCGCGGTCAGGTCGACCTCGAAGCGGGTGACCTCGCCGGGCGTCAGGAACGCGGGGTGGTCGAACCCCTCGCGGAACCGGGCGCGCAGCAGTCCATGACACAGAAAGCGCGCCGTGCCGTCCGGGTGCACGTCGGTCAGTCGAACGTGCCAATCGCAGTCCGCCGCCGTGGAAGAAGCGTAGAGCACCGCCCGCACCGGGCCCACCACATCCAGCGGCGTGGTCAGCGGATCGGAGGTGTAGCAGAGCACGTCGGCTCGAGCGCTGCTCGGCCGATCGTCCACCGGACCTTCGTGGAGGCTCCACGGCGCGGCGACCGGATCGGTCGGATCGGAGACGAAGGTGTCGTGGGGCTCGTTCCCCGGCTCCTCGAAGCTCGCCTTGCCGTCGCCGCGGTCGGAGTTGGCGCCGCCGTCGCTGTGGAGGTAGAGCGGTGTGGGACGCGTGCCGGGCAAGGGCCATTGGTCCGCCTCCCACCACTGGTTCGCGCCCAGCACGAAGACGTGGACCGGCGCGGCGGCGTCCAATCCGTGCTCACGCTTGCCCCGGAGCCAGCGATCGAAGAACCGCACCACGTATCCGTTCAGGTCCACCAGCGCCCGGGGCCCGAAGTCGAGCCCGCTCAGCTCCCGCTGCCGATTCACCCAGTGCGGCCAGGGCCCGATCACCAGCCGCTGGCCTTCCCGGGCCTCCGGGGTCGCCCCCTGCTCCCGCATGCCCACGAAGTTGCGCGGCGCGCCCAGGAAGTTCATGTCCCACCAGCCCGTGATGTTGAGGGCCGGCACGGTGATCCGAGGCCAGTGCTGCTCGTACCCACGGGACCGCCAGAACTCGTCGAAGCTCGGGTGCTTCATCCACTCGTCGTAGAACGGGCTCGAGGTGCCGCTCGCGTCGTCCATCGACGAGAGGGGCAGCACGTCGAAGTACGGCTGGTGCTCGGTGAGGACGCCGGTCAGTCCGGGCAGCTGGAAGCTCCGCCGCCCCATCGCGACCGTCCATTCGACCATGGCGAGGATCAGGGCGCCCCCGTAGAACGGCTCGTTCACGAAGGGATGGCCGGGTGGGGAGCACAACGGCGCGATGGCCTTGAGACCCTTCGGCGCCTGGGAGGCGGCGAACCATTGCGTCTGCCCGACGTAGGAGCCGCCGATCATGCCGATGGAGCCGTCGCACCATGGCTGTCGGGCCACCCACTCCACGGTGTCGAACCCGTCGTCGTGTTCCTGCCGGTACGGGTCGAAGATCCCGTCGGAGTTGAACCGTCCCCGACAGTCCTGCACCGCGACGAGGTAGCCGCGCCGCGCGAGGTCCTCGACCTGCGGGCTCAGACGCTGGCCGACCTTGTCGTACGGGGTCCGGACCAGGACCACGGGAAACGGGCCGTCGCCATCCGGGCGCACCAGGTCCATCGCCAGCCGGACCCCGTCCCGCATCGGAGTGAGCACGTCGCGCTGGAGGCCGATCCGATGGGCGATCGGCGAAACCGGGCCGCTGGGGAGCCCGTCGACGACTCGGATTCCCGGCTCGGCGCGATCTCCCGCGGCGGATCGGAGGCGGGGCCAGGTCCCCGTCGGCCGCCACCCCGCGCCGGCGAGGCCGAGTGTCGCGGCGACCGTCGTCTCAACGAACCTTCTGCGTGATGGCGGAGTCATCGGAGCCCCTCCCGACCCAGGGTGACGAGATCAGCGGTCCTGCCAGACCGCCGGCCGCTTCCCGAGAAAGGCGTCGATCCCCTCGGCCGCGTCGGCGTACGCCATGTTGCAGGTCATCGCCTCGGCGGCCGTGCGATAGGCGGCGTCCACCCCGGCGTCCACCTGCTGGTAGAAGACCTGCTTCCCGAGCGTGATCGCCGCCGCGCTCCTCGCCACGATCAGCTCGGTGAAGCCGGCGATCTCCGCGTCCAGCCGGTCCTCGGGCACGACCCGGTTCACCAGGCCCCACTCGAGGGCCGTCTGAGCGGAGACGGGCTGCCCCGTGAGCAGGAGCTCCATCACCCGCTTCCGGCCGACGTTGCGGGCCACGCCGACCGCCGGGGTCGAGCAGAAGACCCCGATGTTCACGCCCGGCAGGGCGAACTTGGCCTTCTCGGAGGCGACCGCGAGATCGCACGTCGAGACCAGCTGGCAGCCGGCCGCGGTGGCGATCCCATGCACCCGCGCGATCACGGGCTGGGGCAGGCGGGTCAGCTCGAGCATCATCGCGCTGCACTCGGAAAAGAGCTGCCGCTGCCACTCGTCGTCGCCCGCGTGAGCCCGCATCTCCTTGAGGTCGTGCCCGGCCGAGAAGCCGCGGCCCAGGGCGGCGAGCACCACTACCCGGATCGAGCGGTCTTCGGCGAGGCGATCGAGCTCCGCCCGCAGCGCGGCGATCATCGGCCGGGAGAGCGGATTGAAACGATCGCCCCGGTTCAAGGTCAGTGTGGCGACCGGGCCGTCGTCCCGGCGCAAGACGTAGGGTGTGTCGCTCATACGATCGCCTCCGTCGAGCGGGCTCGCTCGCGTAGAATGAATTTCTGGATCTTGCCGGTGCTGGTCTTGGGCAGCGGGCCGAAGATGATCCGCTTCGGCGCCTTGAAGTGCGCCAGCTCGGCCCGACAGTGGCCGATCAGGCCCGCCTCCGTGGCCTGGGCATCGGGCTTGAGCTCGACGAACGCGACCGGAGACTCACCCCACTTCGGATCGGGCTGCGCCACGACGGCCGCCGCGAAGACCGCGGGATGGCGGTAGAGGGCGTCTTCGACCTCGAGCGACGAGATGTTCTCACCGCCCGAGATGATGATGTCCTTGCCCCGGTCCTTGACCTTGAAGTAT
>JAWKQJ010000021.1:0-85158 GCA_041390205.1 Gemmatimonadales bacterium | reverse complement strand
TGGTCCCGCTCTTGAAGAACGGGTAGTTGCTCCACGATCCGGCGAAGGTCGGATCGTCGTTGCCCACCGGTCGAGTGTCGAAGAAGCCCACCGGCCGCGGGTTCTTCGGATCGCTCACGTCGAAGATCCGGAGGCCGCTGGTGTAGTTCGACTGGTACATGAAGTTGTCCTTCACGTACAGGTTGTGATCGATCGCCTTGTTCTCCGAGACGTACTCGCCGGCGAGCACGGGATCGTCGAGGTCGGTGACGTCCCAGATCAGGGTCCGGGTGCCGGCCACCTTGCCGGAGGCCTCGTCGCCCTCGTCGTTGACGTAGAAGAACCGCTGGTCTTCGGTGAGCCATCCCTGGTGGGTGTAGGCCACGTTGGGGTAGCTCGCGTGGGAGATCGGCTTGGGCGTGGCCTTGTCGGTGACGTCGGCGATGCCGATGGCCGTCTCGGAGGCGTTGAAGCAGATCTGCCGGCCGGCGTAGGTCGCGTCGGGGCCGTGATAGGCGACGCACTGCGCGTCGTGGGTGTAGCCGGTCCGCTGGTTGCCCGTGCTCTTGTCGGCGAAGCAGCCGGCGAACTTCGGACTCTTCGGCTCGCGGATGTCGATCATGTGGAGCGCGCCGCCGCAGGTCTCGCCACCGGAACTGCCGCCGACCGCGAACGCGAAGCCGCTGGCGGTGTCGATCACGATGTTGTGGGCGCTCGCGATCTTGTCGTACCAGGCGTCGGGCTTGAAGGTCTGCGGGGCGCGGACGCCGCGCAGGTGGGCCAGGTCGAAGACCTGCATCCCGTGGTGCTGGGCGCCGTCGGCGACGATGAAGGCGTGGTCCTTGTAGACCTTGATGTCGCGCCAGGCCGAGGCCGGCGACGCCTCGGTCTTGGGCAGGTCGCCGAGGTACTTCGGGTTGCCCGGATCGGTGACGTCGACGAACGAGGTGCCGTCGATCCGTCCGACCAGCGCGTACTCGCGACCGCTTGAGGGATCGGTCCAGCCCCAGACGTCGTTGAGCGAGACGCCGCGCGCCCCGCCGAGCGACTTGATCGGAAGGAAGGAGAGCAGGTCGACGTCGCTGCAGTCGAAGGTCGCCACCTTGTGGCCGGTGCCGCACTCCTTCTTGGCGCCGGTCAGCGCCTCGAGTCCCTTGTCCTCCGCCCAGATCTTGGGGCCTCTGACGAAGCCGCCGGCGCGATCGACGATCAGCGCGGTGCCGGCGCCGAAGTCGTCGCCGGGGAGGCCGAGCACGGCGACGTCACCGGCGAGGGCGACCGCGGCGCCGAGCGCGTCGCCGCGATCGGCCCCGGGGTTGGTCAGCTTGGTGGCGCTGGTCGGCCGGCCGTCGGGGCCGCGCGCCAGGCGGTAGATCGCGCCGCTCTGATCGGCGCCGGGCGCGCCGACCCAGACTTCGTTGCCGACCGCGGTGAGGGTGGTGCCGAAACGGGCCTGCCGGGCGCCGTCGAGGGGCCCGAGTCTGGCGACCTCGGTCCAGGTGCCGTCGGCGTAGCGGAAGGCGAAGACGGCGCCGGTGCTGAAGTCGGCCCCTGGCGCGGCGACCAGGACCAGGCCGTCCTCGACGATCATCACTTCGGAGCCGAACTGGTTGTTCCGCACCAGGCCGCGGCCGATGATCTTGGCCTCTTCCTTCCAGGCGCCGGAGGCGTCCTTCCGGAAGAGGTAGGCGGCGCCGCGCGCGGAGTCCTTCTGCATCGCGCCGACCACCATCAGGTCGCCTCGCACGTCCATGGCCGAGCTGAAGAAGTCGCGCGGCTCGAGGTCGCCCGCGCCGACCGCGCCGCGCTGGGCCCAGCTGCCGTCGGCCTGTCGCTGGAAGACGGCGATGCTGCCGCGGCTCTCGTTGCCGCCCCAGGCCGCGACGTACGCGACGTCGCCCTGGAGGAGCACCTTGCGGCCGTAGGACTCGCCGGCGACGGACCCCTCAGCCACCAGCTTGGCCACCTGGCTCCACTGTCCGGAGGCGTTGCGCTCGAAGACGTAGGCGGCGCCGCGCGACTCGTCGATCGAGGTCGAGCCGACCAGGAGGCGGTTGCCGTCCACCGAGAGGCTGCGGCCGAAGCGATCGAGCGGCGTGCCGTCGGTCGCCGAGAGCTCCGTGGCGTGCTTCCAGCTGCCGTCGGCCGCGCGTCGATAGACGTGCACCATGCCAAGGGCGTATTCGTTGATCGGTTGGCCGATCAGCATCTCGCCATTCCTGGCGGCGACGGCGCTCCCGAAGTTCTGGGCCGCCGCGGCCTCCGGGACCAGCAGAGCGAGTGACAAGAGCGCGAGCCTACGCATCGAGACCTCCGACCTCTATCGGTCGATCGAGAAAACAGGTGAGACGAAAACGGGGCCGAAGCCCGCCAATAGGACGTTCGTGGCCCAGTCAGCGTTGCACGGGCACTACGACCCGCGGACGGCTCAGGGTTTCGGGCGGGCGGCCTGGAGGAGGTCCTCCAGGGCGGCGTGCACCATCTCGTTGGTGGGACGGATCTTGTAGTTCACCTCGGTGAACTTCCAGTGGACCCGGCCGTCCCGGTCGATCAGGTAGACCGTCGGATGAGGCAGGGGGCGCCGCTCGTTGGCCGGGTTGAGCAGACCGTAGCGGTCGATGACCCGGTGGTCCGGATCGGAGAGGAAGGTGATCCCGTCGGGGGCGCGCCCGTCGGTCATCTCGATGCGCTCGATCATCTTGACGATCTCGGGCTCGGGATCGACCGAGACCGCGAGGATCGCGACCGAGGCGCGTTGCGCAGGAGTCAGGAGGTCTCTCAGCTCACCGAGCTGACCGGCGCACCAGGGTCACCAGTGGCCACGATAGAAGACCAGCAGCACGGCCTTCTTGCCCTGGAACGACGAGAGGGTGACCCGGGCGCCGCCGAGGCCGGCGAGCGTGAAGTCGGGCGCCCGGGTGCCGACGGCGACCCGGGTCGTGTCGGTGGGTGGCAGGCCCGCGCCATCCACCGGTCCGAGTCGCTGCGCGCCCGCGGGCCGGGCCACCATGCCGAGGGCGAGGAGCACGCCGCCGGTAAGGCCGAGCCTCGCGCTCGAGATCATTCGAGCCATGGCATGATAGTGCCGGGATGGCGAGGGGAGGGCAAGCCGGTGGCGGTCACGCGGGGGGCGGTCCCCAGAGCGCCCGGGTGCCGAAGTCGGCCAGGTTGCAGGCCTCCGCGTCGAGACCGGTGCCGACCGCGATCCGGTCGCCAAGGACGAGGTGCTGGTCCGCCTGCGGGTCGTGACGGGGCCAGTCCGGAAGCCCCGGTCCGTTCGGATCGCCGGTGGTGGCGAACCGGGTCCAGTACTCCATCATGGCGTCGGAGAGCCGGCGGTCGACCTCGGTGCCGGGCAGCCACTCCTCCCTGGTGTCGAAGACGTAGCTGATCTCGGCGGCGTGGTACGCGCCTAACGCCGATCCGCCCGGGCGGACCCGCTCGAAGTGGTAGAGCCAGGCGGGCTGGCCGTGCCGGCCGACCGCCCGCGCGGCGAAGCGGCTCGGGCAGGTGAAGTAGAGGTCGGTGGTCAGGTCGATCAGGGCGCCCTCCACCGCGTCGTCGCTCTCCGCCGGGTAGAGCGCGAGCAGCCGCTCGGCCAGCGGACCGAGCAGACCCGTCAGGTAGGAGCGATAGCCGGCCACCGTCTTCTCCACCGCCGGGAGGTAGTAGCGCAGGGTGGTCATCTCCCGCGCGTTGGAGCCGATCAGGAGCGGAACCCGAACGGTGTGTCCCTGGTCGAAGCGACGGCCGGTGACGTCGGGCAGCACCCAGCCGTCCAGGACCGGCCCGGCGGTGAACCGCCGCTCCCCGGTGAGGGCCTCCGCCGCCCGGTGAACCTGCTCCGCCGGCAGAGCACGGAGCGCCTCCGGATCGGCTCCGCCTTCAGGGAGCAGCCGCTCCGCCAGCCGGACCCCTTCGGCCTCGGCGGCGCTCCGGCGCGGCAGGGCGGCCATCGGCGCGCCGCTCTGGGCGATGGCCCGGTGGAACAGGCCGGCCGCGAGCGGCGACGCCATCAGGTGGAGCAGGTCGATCGAACCCGCCGACTCGCCGAAGATCGTGACCCGGCTCGGGTCGCCACCGAACGCCGCGACGTTGTCGCGCACCCAGCCGAGGGCGGCCAGCTGGTCGAGCAGGCCGTAGTTGCCCGACGCCCGCCGGTCCGACTCGGCCGTGAGGCCCGGATGGGCGAGGAAGCCCATCACGCCGAGCCGGTAGTTGAGCGTGACGACGACGACCCCGCGCTCGGCGAGACGGCGCCCGTCGTAGAGCGGCGAGGAGCCTTCGCCCGCGATGTTCGAGCCGCCGTGGATCCAGACCATCACCGGCCGGGGCGCTCCGCGGGCGTCGAGGTTGCCGGTCCAGAGGTTGAGGAAGAGACAGTTCTCGCTGACTCGGAAGGGAGCGGGACGATACGCGTCCGCCTTGCCGAAGGCCGCCGCGATCCCGCGCGAGAAGCCGTCGAGTCGATTGCTCTGGACGCAGGCCGGTCCGAACTCGCGCGCCGCCTGGGGGCCGCTTCTGGGCCGGTGGGGCTCGGGAGGTCGCCAGCGGAGCCGCCCGACCGGCGCCGCCGCGAAGGGCACCCCGCGGAACACCGCGATGGAGTCGCTCACCCACTCGCCGAGCAGCTCTTCGCCGCCGGCCTTGGCCCGGGCCGCGGGCTGAGAGGCGAGCGCGCCCGGGAGCGAGGCGATCAGGAGGCCGACGAGGCAGACGAGTCGGAAGACCGGTCGTTGGGGGAGCATCGCAAGAACGTACGTCACGGGCGGTGGGTCGCCAGCCCTCACGGGTGGACCGTGACCGCCAGCTCGCCGTCCGGCGTGGCGACGCCGACTCGGGTCAGGTCGTCGACGATCGCGTCGGCCGCCTGGAGCGCGGCCCGCTCGTGAGTGGTCGCCACGGCCACGACGCGCATTCCCGCCGCTCGCGCCGCCTCGACGCCGACCGTCGCGTCCTCGAACACGAGACAACCCGCCGGCTCCGCGCCGAGGAGTCTCGCGCCGAGCAGGTATCCCTCGGGATCCGGCTTGCCGCGCTCGACTCGCTCGCCGGTCACCATCAGCTCCGGCGGCTCGATCCCCACGGCCCTCAACCGGAGGGTGGCGATCGGCACGCTCCCCGAGGTGACGATTCCCCAGCGCCGACCAGGCAGCGACGCGAGCAGTCGGGCGGCTCCAGGAATCGCGGCGAGGCCTTCGGTCTCGCGGGCCTCCATCTCGTCGAGCACCGCCGCTTCGGCGCGCGCGTCGAGCTCCGGCGCGACGAGGCAGATGGTCTCCGAGCTTCGCCGTCCGTGGGCGACGGCGATGAAGGGCTCGGGGTCGACGTTGCGGAGCCCGGCCCAGCGCCGCCACACCGTTTCGACCACGCCGCGCGAGTCGACCAGGACGCCGTCGAGATCGAAGAGGATCGCGGTGGCGAGGAAGGAGGGAATCGGGTCGCTCCGGCGCTCGTGGGGAGCCGGAAGATACCGTGACGAGACGAGCGAGGGTCGGGGCTGGCCTCCGCAGAGGGGGCGGAAAACCAGCTCAGTGGGTTTGTAACAATTTCGTGACGGTAGCACAACAATTGCGAAACTTTCAAGGGCCATGCGAGCCCTCGAACTCCACCGATTTCGGCCCGGCCGACCCCTCCTCGGGGTGGTGTCGGCCGTTCTCCTGGCGCTGACGCCGGTCGCCGGCGTGTCGGCGCAGGTGCTGCTGGTGGACCTGGCGCTGGGCTCGGTGGGCAACTGCGATGCCGAGGCGCTCGAAGCCCGGCTGCTCTCGGCGCACCCGCTGGGAGCGGCGGCGAGCCCGGGCGCGGTTTGCCCGACCAGCGAACGTTTCGCCTGGGTGCCTTCCTCGAGGATGTCTCCGGAGGAGCGGGTCGCTTTCCGGAGCGCCGTCGACGAGCTGGTTCGCGAGCGGATGGGGGTCTGCCGCGCGACCGGGCTCGCGATGCGCGATCTCGACCGGGCGGACCGGGTGCGCGTCTGGGTCGAGCCGGACACGGCGCAGGGCTTCGTTTACTACGGCGCTACCTACGTCACACCGGACGCGGTCCCGCTCGCCGTGCACTTCTGGTCGGCGGCCTTCACCCGGTCAGCCGACTGGTTGGTGGCCGCCGTGGCGCACGAGGGGTATCACGCGATCCGACCCGGGGCATCCGAGGCCGAGGCCGTGCAGATCGGCCGGTCGTGCGCGATCCGGGGGGCGGCGCTCTGGTCGGCCGCCGGCTTCGGTATCGGCGGAGGGCGCTGAGCCCCTCAGACGTTGAAGCGGATGTGCATGATGTCGCCGTCCGCCACCACGTAGTCCTTCCCTTCGACCTGGAGCCGGCCGGCGTCCTTGACCGCCTGCTCCGATCCCAGCTCCTGAAACACGGCGTAGGGAATCACCTCGGCGCGAATGAAGCCACGCTCGAGGTCGGAGTGGATCCGTCCGGCGGCCTGTCGCGCGCGGGTGCCCCGCCTGATGGTCCAGGCGCGGACCTCGTCCTCGCCCACGGTGAAGAACGAGATCAGGTCGAGCAGCCCATAGGCCGTCTGGATGAAGCGGGCGAGCCCCGACTCGGTCAGACCGAGGTCGGCGAGGAAGGCGGCCTGGTCGGCCGGCTCGAGCCGGGAGATTTCGGCTTCGACGCTCGCCGACATCACCATCCCGGCCGCGTCCAGCGTGGCGATCTCGGCCTCGAGGTCGGCGGGCATCGGCTCAGCGGCCCGATCTTCGGCGCGGTTCAGCACCACGAGGAGGGGACGATCGGTGAGCAGGCCGAATCCGCGCAGCGGGGCTCGATCGAGCGCCTCGGGCGGGAGCGAGCGGAGGGGCTTTTCCGAGTCGAGGGTGCTCTTCATCAGCTCGAAGGCCGCCAGCTCCTGGGCGGGCGCCCGCTCCTTCTTGCCCCGTTCCAGCCGGCGCTCGACGATCTCGAGGTCGGCGAGCAGACACTCGGCGTGGAAGGAGCCGAGATCGCCGGCCGGGTCGGCGGCGCGCTCCAGGGCCGGGTTGTCGAAGTCGCGGAGCACCAGGCAGAGGGCTTCCTGGTCGCGGATCTGGGCGAGCGCCTTGCCCGAGAGGCCGCCCCGCTCCGCGCCGCGCTCGCCCGGCACGTCGGAGAAGGTCATCTCGGCGTAGGTGGTCTTCTTCGGCTTGAAGATCGCGCTCAGCCGGTCGATTCGCTCGTCGGGCACCCGGACCGTGCCGACCTTGATCTCGCCACCGAAGCCCACGGGCACGTCGAGGCCGGTCAGGACGTTGAACACGGTGGTCTTTCCGGAGCCGGCGAAGCCGACGAGGCCGATCTTCATCGCTACCCGCGTTGGTTGATGGTGGTCGGGGCCGGGTAAGATGGCACGGCGTCCCGCCGGTGGGGAGGGTGTATGTTTGGGCTCTCAACTCACCGAATCCGACCGGAGCCCGACCCCATGTCCGACGCCGTCATCGTCTCGACCGCCCGCACCGCCATCGGCAAGGCCTACACCGGCGCCCTCAACAACACCCACGGCGCCGAGCTGGCCGGGCACGTGATCCGCCACGCCGTGGAGCGGGCCAAGCTCGATCCGGCCGAGGTCGAGGACGTGATCCTCGGCTGCGCGATGCCCGAGGGGGCGACGGGCAACAACATCGCGCGCCAGGCGGCGATCCGGGCCGGGCTTCCGGTGACGGCCAGCGGGGCCACGGTCAACCGCTTCTGCTCCTCCGGCATGCAGGCGATCGTGATGGCGGCGCACCGGGTCACCAATGAGGGCGTGCCGGTGATGGTGGCGGGCGGTCTGGAGTCGATCAGCCTGGTGCAGAACGAGCACGCCAACACCTTCAGGACCCACGACGCCTGGATCGACGCCAACAAGCCCGCGGTCTACCTCCCGATGATCGACACCGCGGAGATCGTGGCCAAGCGCTACAAGATCTCGCGCGAGGCGCAGGACGAGTACGGCGTCCAGAGCCAGCAGCGGAACGCCGCCGCGCAGCAGGCCGGGCGCTTCGACCGGGAGATCGTCCCGATCACCACCACCAAGGTGCTCTTCGACAAGAAGACCCGGCAGGTGAGCGGCGAGACGCAGGTGACGCTCGAGAAGGACGAGGGGGCCCGGCCCGACACTACGCTGGAAGGCGTCTCCGGGCTCAAGGCCGTCCGCGGCGAGGGCTTCTGCATCACCGCCGGCAACGCCAGCCAGCTCTCCGACGGCGCCTCGGCTTGCGTGGTGATGGACGCCAAGCTGGCCGAGCGCCGGGGGCTCGAGCCGCTCGGGATCGTGCGCGGCTTCGCGGTGGCGGGCTGCGAGCCGGACGAGATGGGGATCGGGCCGGTCTTCGCGGTGCCCCGGCTGCTCGAGCGGGCCGGGCTCGGGATGAAGGACATCGGGCTCTGGGAGCTCAACGAAGCGTTCGCGGTCCAGGTCATCTACTGCCGCGATCGCCTGGGGATCCCGAACGAGCTGCTCAACGTCGACGGCGGCGCCATCGCGATCGGGCATCCGTACGGGATGAGCGGCGCGCGGCTGGTGGGCCACGCGCTGATCGAGGGCAAGCGTCGCGGGGTGAAGCACGTGGTGGTGACGATGTGCGTCGGCGGCGGCATGGGCGCCGCCGGGCTGTTCGAGGTCGTGTGAGCGGGCTCCATCGACATTTGAGAGGACGTGGCATGAGTCGAGTCACTCGGACCCGTGGGGTCATGGTCGCGCTGGTCGGCGCTCTGCTGGGCGCGCTCCCGGCCGAGGCGCAGCTCCGGCTGGTGCCGGTGGACATCCGGGTGCCGGCGCTCCCGATCCCGGTCGTGTCCCGCGACTCGGCCCGGTTGGTCTACGAGCTCCGGATCTCGAACTGGGGCCGCCGGGACCTGGAGGTTCGGGCGGTCGAGGTACGGGGTGACGACGACCAGGTGCTCGCCCGCTGGGACGGCGACGAGCTCAAGAAGGCGATGATCCCCGCGGGCGGTCCGCCGCCCGGCGATCCGCGCAGCATCGGCGCGGGCCGGCAGGGGGTCTTCTTCGCCTACGTGATCGCGCCGGCGGCCGCCACGCCGCGGGCGCTGGTCCATCGGATCGTGGTGGCCCCGACCGATTCGGTCGCGCAGCCGCCGGACACGCTCGACGGCTTCCGGGTGCCGGTCCGGCGGCGGTCGCTGCCGGTGCTCCGGTCGCCGTTCGGCAACGGCGGCGTCTGGGTGGCGGTGAACGGACCGGGCAACACCTCGGGCCACCGCCGGACCGGGATTCCCCTCGAAGGCCAGGTGCGGATCGCGCAGCGCTTCGCCACCGACTGGATCGAGCTGGGTCCGGACGGCACGGCTTTCCACGGCGACTCGACCAAGAACGAGAACTGGTACGGCCACGGGCAACCGGTCGTGGCGGTGGCGGCGGGCACCGTGGTGGCGGTGAAGGACGGAATCCCGGAGAACGTGCCGCTCTCGCCCACCCGCGCCGTGCCGATCACGCTGGAGACGGTGGGCGGCAACCACGTGATCATCGATCTGGGCGACGGGTTCTACGGCTTCTACGCGCACCTGGTGCCGGGCTCGGTCGCGGTCAAGGTGGGCGATCGGGTGAAGCCCGGGCAGCAGGTCGGTCTGTTGGGCAACTCTGGCAACTCGACCGCGCCCCATCTCCACTTCCACGTGGGCGATGCGCCCTCGCCGCTCGGGACCGAAGGGTTGCCGTTCGTCTTCGCAGGGTACCGGCTGCTCGGCAACGCGTCGGTGCTCGACACCGGCGGCGGCGTGCCGAAGGACTGGCTCACGCCATCGGCCGGCGACGAGCGGCGCCGGGAGACACCGCTCGAGAACGACGTGATCCGGTTCCCCAAGTGAGCGAGCGGCTCGACCGGACGCTCGCCGATCCGGCCGGGTTCCGGCACTGGACTCCGGTCGGGATCCGGTTCCGCGATCTCGATCTGCTGGGGCACGTGAACAACGTGAACCTGGCCGGCTGGCTCGAGGACGGGCGGGTGGCGTTGGAGCTGCCGGTGCAGCCCCTCACCGCGTCCTACGCCGGCCCCGTGATCGTGCTGGCTGAGCTCAGGATCGAGTATCGGGAGGAGATCCGCTTCGGGATGGAGGTCCGGGTCGGCACCCGGGTCCAGCGCATCGGGCGGAGCTCGGTGACCCTGGGGCAGACCGTGATGGCCGACGATCGCTGCGCGGCGATCGCGGAGGCGGTCGAGGTGCTGATCGACGCCGAGACCCGCCGGCCGATCTCGCTGCCGCCGGAGTTCCGCTCGCTCTTCGAGCGGCACGCCGGCGGGGCGGAGGCTCGGGCACCGTGAGCTTCTGGATCCTCCTCGTCGCGGGGCTGGCGGGGCTCTTCCTGACCGCGGTCGGGCTTCCGGGTCTCTGGATTTTCCTCGCCGTCGCGGTGGTGCTCAAGCTCGCCGTGTCCGGGGGCGCGCTCTCCTGGGCCGCGATCCTGGTAGGGGTGGCGATCGCCGGGCTCGCGGAGATCATCGAGTTCGTGGCCTCGGTTCGCTACACCAGCAAGTACGGCGGGTCGAAGCGGGCCGGCTGGGGCGCGCTGATCGGCGGGATCGTCGGCGCCATCGTCGGGGTGCCGATTCCGTTGATCGGCTCGGTCGTCGGCTCGTTCGCCGGGTCCTTTCTCGGCGCCCTGATCGCCGAGTACTCGGCCACGGTGAGCCATGGCCAGGCTCAGCGGGTGGCCTGGGGCGCGTTGATCGGCCGGGTGGTCGCCACGGCGGCCAAGATGGGCCTGGGCTCGGTGCTGATCGCGATCCTGCTCTACTCGGCCTGGGGCTGAGGCCTGGCCAGAGGGGCGGCCGACCCCCGCCGTCGGAAACGGGCTAACTTGCCATCGAGCGCCCGCGGCGCTTCCCACGACACGAATGCGGAGGATCCATGGAGCGACGTGAGCTGCTGAAGCTCGGTGCCATGGCGGGCGCCTTGCCCGCGCTCGTGTCCCGGCGGGTCGGGGGGCAGCCGGCGCAGGAGCCGATCGTGGTCGAGGGTCTCTTCGCCGGCAACATCCGGGAGTCGCACCTCAGCGGGATGAAGCGGGGCGGGGTGCATTGCGGGGTGGCCGGCGGGCCCCGGGACATCGACGGCTACGCGGCCCTGCTCCGGTTCTTCGACCAGCATCGCGACGATCTGGTGCACGCCACCACCGTAGCGGAGATCAGGCGGGCCCGGCGCGAGGGCAAGGTCTCCAACGTGTTCTGCTGGCAGGACGCCACGGCGCTCGGCAGCGGCTTCAACTGGCCGATCGGGAGCGCGGCGACGCCGCTCCGGGCGTTCTACGAGATGGGCCTCCGGATCGTCGGGCTCTGCTACAACGTCACCAACGCGTTCGGGGCCGGCTGCCTGGAGCCCGAGGTGCCGCTCACCAGGGCCGGGCAGCGATTAGTCGAGGAGATCCACCGGCTCGGGATCGTGCTCGACGTGGGCGGCCACACCGGGGAGCGCACCACCCTCGACGCGATCGCCATCTCGCGCGGCGTGCCGGTGGTCTGCACCCACACCAACGTCGCCGCGATCGCGGACAACTACCGCTGCGTCAGCGACCGGGTGATCGACGCCATCGCCGGGACCGGCGGGGTGATCGGGATCACGGCCGTGAACGACTTCCACGTGCGGGGCCGGGGCAACACCGGACCGACGCCGCACGTGGGCCTCGACGCGCACGTCGACCAGTACGACTACATCAAGAAGCGGGTCGGGATCGACCACGTCGGGATGGGCACCGACTTCGTCGACGGGATGCCGATTCCGTACGATGGCGGGATCAACCGCGAGATCATCCCGCCCGACATGGTGAGCGAGCCCTGGCGCTACGTGAAGGGCTTCGAGAGCATCGCCGAGTTCCCGAACCTGGTCGCGGCGTTCCGCCGGCGCGGCTGGACCGAGAGCGAGATCGAGAAGGCGATGGGCGGAAACTGGCTCAGGGTCTACCAGCGGGTCTGGGGTGCCTAGCGCCGGGGGGCCGGGCCGGGCGGTCCGGCGCCCAGGTGGAGCCCCGCCTTCGACTTGCGGTGGCCTCGCGGGTCGCAGTAAGCTAGGCGATCGGTCTCATGTCCCTTCGAGGAATCTCCGAATGATGACACGCCTTCTCAGCGCCGTTGCCGCGGCGCTCTTTTCGCTCGCCCCCTCGATCGAGGCGCAGACTCGGGTCGACACCACCGCGTTCGCCTCGCTCACCTGGCGCAACCTGGGGCCCCAGCGTGGCGGCCGGTCGGTGGCCGTGGCCGGCTCGCCGAGCCGCCCGATGGAGTACTACATGGGCACCACCGGCGGCGGGGTCTTCAAGACCGGCGACGGCGGTGACAGCTGGGCGCCGGTGAGCGACCGCTACTTCGGCGGGACCATCGGCGCGATCGCGGTGAGCGAGTCGCGGCCCGACGTCGTGTACGTGGGCGGCGGCGAGTATCCGATCCGCGGCAACACCTCCCACGGCGACGGCGTCTACCGCACCGACGACGGCGGTCGCAGCTGGCGCTACCTGGGGCTGGTCGAGACCCGGCACATCTCGAAGATCCGGGTCCACCCGAAGAACCCGAATCTCGTCTACGTCGCGGCGCTCGGTCCGGTGTTCGGCCCGAGCCCGCATCGCGGCGTCTACAAGTCGGACGACGGGGGCGACACCTGGCGGAAGGTGCTCTTCCGCGACGACAGCACCGGGGTCGTGGACCTCGCGATGGACCCGAACGATCCCAACACCCTCTACGCGGGCTTCTGGACCGCCTATCGCCGGCCCTGGCTGCTGGTGAGCGGCGGCACCGGGAGCGGGCTCTTCAAGAGCACCGACGCGGGCGAGACCTGGACCGAGATCACCCGGAACCCCGGGCTCCCGTCGGGGCTGATCGGCAACGTCGGGATCACGGTCTCGCCGGCCAACTCCAAGCGGCTCTACGCGATCATCGAGGCGGATTCGGGCGGGGTGTTCCGCTCCGACGACGCCGGGGCCACCTGGGTCAAGGTCAACGAGGAGCGAAAGCTCCGCCAGCGCGCCTGGTACTACTCGCGGATCATCGCCGACCCGAAGGACGAGAACGCGGTCTACGTCCTCAACGTGCAGTTCTGGAAGTCGACCGACGGCGGCCGGACCTTCCCGCGTCCGATCCGGACCCACCACGGCGACTACCACGATCTCTGGGTCGCGCCCAACGACCCGATGCGGATGGTCGTCGGCGACGACGGCGGGGCCGAGGTGTCGTTCAACGGTGGACGGAGCTTCACCGACATCGACTACCCGACGGCCCAGTTCTACCACGTGATGACCACCAATCACTTCCCGTACCGGGTCTGCGGCGCGCAGCAGGACAACAGCACGGCCTGCATGTCGAGCGAAGGCTCCGACGGGAGCTTCCTGGCCGACTACTACGACGCGGGCGGCTGCGAGTCGGGCTACATCGCGTCGAAGCCCGACGATCCCGACATCATGTTCGCCGGCTGCTACGGCGGCTATCTCTCGAGGAAGGACACCCGGACCGGCTCGGAGCGGGTGGTGAGCCCCTGGCCCCTCAACCCGATGGGCCATCCGGCGAGCGATCTCAAGTACCGGATGCAGTGGACCTACCCGATCGTGTTCTCCCCGCACGATCCGAACGTGCTCTACGTCGGCTCGAGCGTGGTGTTCAAGTCCACCAATCAGGGCGAGAGCTGGACCCCGATCTCGCCCGATCTGACCCGCGCGGATCCGGCGACGTTGGGCAACTCCGGCGGTCCGATCACCAAGGACCAGACCAGCGTCGAGTACTACGCGACGGTGTTCACGATCGCCGAGTCGCCGGTGGAGAAGGGCGTGATCTGGACCGGATCGGACGACGGCCTGGCCTACATCACCCGCGACAACGGCGCCAACTGGACCAAGATCACTCCGCCGGACCTGCCCGAATGGGCGCGGATCTCGATGATCGACGCCTCGCCGCACGCGAAGGGCGTCGCCTATCTCGCGGCCAACCGCTATCAGCTGAACGACTTCACGCCGTACCTCTACAAGACCAGCGACTACGGCGCGACCTGGACCCGGATCGACCAGGGGATCCGGCGGAGCGAGTTCACCCGGGTGATCCGCGAGGATCCGGTGCGTCGCGGGCTGCTCTTCGCCGGCACCGAGCGCGGCGTCTGGGTCTCGCTCGACGACGGCGCCAGCTGGCGATCGCTCCAGCGCAATCTGCCGCCCGTGCCGGTCCACGATCTGGTCGTCAAGGACGCGGACGTGGTGGTCGGCACCCACGGCCGGGCCTTCTGGATCCTGGACGACATCACCCCGCTCCGGCAGGTTTCGGCGGACGTGGTGGCGAAGGACGCCCACCTCTATCAGCCGTCCGACGCCTACCGGATCTTCGGGACCGCCACGATCCACTACTGGCTCAAGCGCGGTGGGCAGAAGGTGACGCTGGAGTTCCTCGACGGCGACGGCAAGGTGATCCGGACCTTCACCAGCGATCCGGACTCGACCGAGCAGGCGGAGCGCCAGGTGGAGCAGGCCCGGCTGGACAGTCTCGCGGCGTTGGGCGTGATGCCCGCGAGCGCGCGCGAAGAGGAGGAGCAGGGCGGCGGCTTCCGCTTCGGGCCGCGCGGCTCCACCCGGGCAACCAACCGCGCGGGCGCGAACAGCTTCACCTGGGACATGCGCTACCCCGCGCCGGCCTCGTTCAAGAACCTGATCATGTGGGCGGCGGGGATCTTCGGGCCGCTGGCGCCTCCGGGCAGCTACACGGTGCGGCTCACCGCGGGCGACCAGACCGAGTCGAAGACCTTCGCGCTCAAGAAGGACCCGCGGAGCCAGGCCACCCAGGCCGATCTCGACGAGCAGTTCGCCTTCCTGATCCGGATCCGCGACAAGACCAGCGACGCCAACAACGCCGTGCGGACCATCCGGAACGTGAAGGCGCAGATCGCCGCCCGGATCGCGGCGGCCCCCGCGGGCCGCAGGGCGGCGCTCGAGCGGATCGCCAACCCGCTCACGACCCGGCTCTCCGCGGTCGAGGGCGAGATCTACCAGGTCAGGAACCAGAGCAACCAGGACCCGCTCAACTTCCCGATCAAGCTCAACAACCAGATCGCGGCGCTCTCCGGGGTGGTGGCGAGCGTCGAAGCGAAGCCGACCCGGCAGTCGTACGAGGTCTACGACCTGCTGGCGGGCCAGCTCGACGCGCAGCTGGCGACGCTGCACGGTCTCCTGGGTCAGGACCTCGCCGCTCTCAACACCGAGCTCGGCCGGCTCGGTCTCGAGCGGGTCGTGCCGAGCACGGCGGAGATGTGAGCCGGGTCGCCGCGCTCTGGTCGCTCGGGCTCCTCGCCGCGTCGGCCTGCGGCGAGGGGGCGACCTCTCGGCGGGCCGAGAGCGTGCCCGACGAAGCGCTGCCGATCGCCGCGGACACGATCGTCGCCCCGGACCGCGGCCTGCCGGAGGCGACCTGGGTAGTGGACGGACGAAGGCGCACGATCTTTCCCGAGCACGACGCGGCCGTGATCGTCGACTTCGGCGCCGGCTCGGTCGCGCCCGTCGGCGGTCGGAACAACCAGGAGATCGCCAAGCCGTACGACGGGTTCGCGCTCGGCGACACGGCCGTGGTCGCGGACTGGGGCAAGGGCCGGCTGACGCTCTGGGGGCCGGACGGCTCGCTGGTCGGCACGGTGCCCGGTCCCGCCGCGCTCGGCGGGCGACTCCCCAGGTCGCGGGACGCCGCCGGGCAGTACTACTTCGAGCTTCCGCCCAACCCCGGACGCGACGGCAGCGGCAACCGCGATTCGACGGCCATCGTCCGCGGCAATCCGGCGATGACCAGCTTCGACACGGTGGCCCACCTCGCCCCGGTCGACCTGGCGGAGGTGCAGCTCTCGACCGGCAGACGGTACGAGCGGCTGATCCTGGCCGGCACCGATCAGTGGGGCGTGCGCCCGGACGGGCGCCTCTGGATCGCGAGAGTCAACAGCAACCGGGTGAATACGATCGCCGGCGGCAAGGAAACGCGGGGCGAGCCCCTGCCCGATCCGGTGCTCGAGGTGAAGCGGATCGACCGCGAGGTGTTCATCAACTCGTTCCCGGAGGAAGTGAGAGGCTCGCTCCAGGGAATGCCGTTCGCGCCGTTCAAGCCGCCGTTCGACAAGGCGTTCGCCGGGCCCGACGGCCTGGTCTGGCTCCGCAAGTCGCGGGCCTTCGGCGATTCGATCAGCCGCTACCACGTGGTCGACACGGCGGGGCTCCTCGCCCGCTCGTTCACCACGGTCGGCGACGGTCGACTGGTGGCCGCCGGTCGGGGCGCGGTGCTGATGGCCGAGCAGTTCTCGGACGGGGTCCGGCTGATGGAGCTCCGGGTTCCGGCGGGTCCTCCGGCGCCGGCGGATTCGACGCCGAACGATGACTGACCGACGGACGGCCGGCGCGGCCTTGCTGCTCGCGCTGCTCGCCGGCTGCGCGGAGCGCTCCGCCCCCGACGAGGTGTTGCTGGTCGGCGCCAAGATCTTCACCGCGGACACCACCGCACCCTGGGCCGAGGCGTTGCTGATTCGGGGCGAGCGGATTGCCGCCGTGGGCGATCGGCCGAGCGTCGAGGCCGCCGCGTCGGCCGGCGCCCGCCGGATCGACCTGGGCGGCCGCACCGTGGTGCCCGGCTTCAACGACGCGCACGATCACGTCTCGACCGCGCTCTCCGGCGTGAGCTTCGCCGTGGTACCGGACCCGTTGCCCGATCCGCCCTTCGAGTCGGTGGCCGACAGCCTCGCCGCGTTGGTCGCCCGGGTCGAGCCGGGCACCTGGCTCCGGACCACCGTGGGCTCTCGGGTGCTCGAGGACCCGATGGCGCGCCGACTGATGCTCGATCGGGTCGCGCCGAATCACCCGGTCGAGCTCAGAGCCTGGACCGGACACGGGACGATCCTCAACAGCGCCGGTCTCCGCGAGCTCGGCCTCTCGCTCGCCGAGCCCGATCCGCTGGGCGGCGGGTTCGAGCGCGACGCCTCGGGGGCGCTCACCGGTCTGCTGGAGGAGTACGCCGGATACAACGCCTGGAAGCCGTCGTTCGGGGCCGACGCGGCCGCGATTCTCGCCGCCTTTCGCGCCCGGAGCGAGGAGGTGCTCCCCTGGGGCATCACCAGCGTGCAGGACATGATGACCGGGATGCCCCCCCAGCTGGTCGCCTCGCTGCTCGACTCGCTCGACCTCGACGTTCGACTCCGGCTGATCCGGATGCCCGGGACCTCGCCGGAAGGTCGGATCCTCGAGCCGTGGCAGGCGCTCCCGACCCGCGACGATTCCTGGGTGTCGGTCTCGGGCACCAAGTGGGTGCTGGACGGAACCCCGGTCGAGCGGCTGGCCGTGATGCGCCGTCCCTACTCCGATCGTCCGGGATGGCACGGACGGCTCAACTTCGAGTCCGATACGCTGCGCCGAATTCTCGAGGATGCGCTCGCCGCCGACGAGCAGCCCCTGCTCCACGCGGTCGGCGACAGCACGATCGCGCTGGCGCTCCGGCTGATGGGCGAGCTGGCGCCCGACTCGGTCTGGCAACGACTCCGCCCCCGGATCGAGCACGGCGAAGGTCTCGAGCCCGACCTGATTCCCCTGGCCCGCCGTCTGGGCGTGGTGGTGGTCCAGAACCCGAGCCACCTGGCACTCGGTCCGGAGGCCGCCCTGCGCTACGGTCCGGAGCGGATGCCGGTGCTGCAGCCGCTGGCCTCGCTCCTCGGAGCCGGCATCCCGGTGGCGCTCGGGTCGGACGGGCCGCTCAATCCGTTCCTCAACCTGATGCTCGCCGTCCTGCACCCCGACAACCCGAGCGAAGCGCTGAGCATGGAGCAGGCGGTTCGCGCCTACACGCTGGGATCGGCGTTCGCGGAGCATCGAGAGCACGAGAAAGGCGCCCTCACCGTCGGGCGCCTGGCGGATCTCGCGGTTCTGTCGCAGGACATCTTCTCGGCGCCGCCCCCGAGCCTGCCCGGCACTACCAGCGTGCTCACCGTCGTGGGGGGCCGAGCCCGGTTCGACCCCCAAGGTCTCTGGGAGGGCGGCGCGGCGCGCTAGCCTAGTGCCGCCGGTTGCCGAGCCCCTCGGCCGCCTCTCTCCGGATCTCCGGGTCCGAGTCCTTGAGCGCCAGCAGCAGATAGCGAGTCACGCCCTCCGCCTCGATCTCGGCGAGCGCCTGCACCACGGCGCGCCGGGTCTCCACGTCGGGGTCGTCGATCCGCCGGCCCAGCGCGGGCACCGACGCCGGGTCCTCGATGTTGCCCAGCGCCTCGGCCGCGGCGCGCCGGAGCTTCACGTCGGGCGAGTCCAGCGCCGCGATCAGCGCGGCCGGCGCCTGGTGGAGGTCGTCGAGCTGTCCGAACGCCTCCACCGCCGCGCGTCGCACCTCCGGATCCTCGTCGTCGAGGGCCCGTGCGAGCGCGTCGGCGGCGCGGGGGTCCTCGATCTGCCCGAGCGCCTCCGCCGCCGCCCGCCGGACTTCGGGGTCGGCGTCGCGGAGGGCACGCGTCACCGGACCGACCGAGCGCCGATCCTCGATCTGCCCGAGCGCTTCGACGACGGCGAGGCGGACGGAGGGGTCGCTGTCGTCGATCGCGGCGTGCAGGGCGTCGACCGCGTCGCTGCTCTCGATCTGGCCCAGGGCATCCGCGGCGAGCATCCGGGTGCTGGCCTCGCGCTGGCGAAGCAGCGGGAGCAGACTCGACACCGCCCTCGGGTCCTCGATGGCGCCGAGGCCCCAGATCGCGGTCTCGCGGACCCGGACCTCGCTCCGGTCGAGCAGCCTGGAGAGCGGGGTCACCCCGCGGGTGTCCTCCAGCTCGCCGATCGCGAACGCGGCCATCGCCACCACGGCGGGCTCCCGATCGCGGGTGGCCTCCACCAGCCGCTCGAAGAGCGCCGGGTCTTCCATCACGGCCGCGGCGAAGAGCGCGGCTTCCCGTCGTCGTGCCTCCGGGCTCTCGAGCGCGCGCTCGATCTGGCCGCGTCCCGCGGCGCCCGCGTGCCCGAGCAGCCTCGCCGCCGCGCGACGGACGCACGGGTCTTCCACGCCGAGCGCGTCGCCCAGCGCGGCGACGGCGGCGGGATCGCGCACCGGTCTCGCGAGGGTGTCGTGGAGCGCTCGCCAATCCCGCGGCTCGTCGGCGAGGCTCCCGATGCCGTGGCGGGAGCGAGACCAGCCCCAGAAGCTCCCGATGAAGTCGACCGAGAGGTTGCAGACCAGAGCGTCGGAGCGCCCGAGCGCCGCCAGGTAGCGCGCGATCTGGGCTCGATCCGGGCCGGGGCCGCGCTCCGCCAGGACGGCGGAGAGCGAGACGTCGGACGCGCTCGGCAAGAGGCGCGCGGTGGCGCCGGCCGCTACCGCGCCGAGGATCGTGCCGGCCAGCAATGCGAAACGCATCGTCTCTCTCCTAGCGCTTGCCGAGCGCTTCGGCCGCGGCCTTGCGGACCTCGGGATCGGATGACTTGAGCGCCGTGACGATCAGGTCGATCGCCTGCTCGGTGCGGATCTCGGCGAGGGCCTCGACGGCCGCGCGCCGCACGTCGGGCGAGGCGTCGGCCATCAGCGGCCGGATCGCCGCCACGGCGGACGGATCCGGGTGCCGGGCGACCGCCTCGAGCGCGGCCTGACGGACGTCGGCGTCGGCATCGCCGAGCAAGGCGACCACCTTGGCCGGCAGCCGGTCCAGCTCCAGGTGCGCCAGGCCTTCGAGGGCCTCCTGACGGACCTCCGGGTCGGGATCGTCCAGCAGACCGGTGAGCGCCGGCACCGCGCGGGGATCCTCGAGGTCGCCCAAGGCGTCGGCCGCGCGGCGTCGGACCTCGGAGGAGCGATCGGCGAGCGCGTCCACGAAGGTCGGGACCGCCCGGCGATCCTCGAGCTCGGCCAGCGCGCTGATCGCGCCGTAGCGGACCTCGGCGTCCGAGTCGCGGGTGGCGCGGACCAGGGCGTCGTAGGCTTCCGGCGCCGACAGCTCACCCAGCGCGTTCGCCGCGGCGCGCCGGACGTCGGACGAGCCGTCGGCGAGGGCGGAGATCATCGCCGGCACGGTGCGCCGGTCGCGGAACTCGCTCAGCCCGTCGATGGCCGCGCGCCGCACCTCGGCGTCGCCGTCGTCGAGCGCCCGGGTCAAGGCCGGGATCGCGCGGAGGTCCTTGTGCTCGCCCAGCGCTCGCGCCACCGCCCGCCGGACCTCGACGTCCGAATCGCCAAGCGCGGCGATCAATGCCACCACCACGCCGGTATCCTGCGCCTGGGTGAGCGCGGCGCCGAGCGCCTCGGTGGCGGGCGTCGGCTGGTCGACCAGCCTGGTGGTCCGCTCGTCGGTCGGACCGAGTCGCTCGGGGCTCGAGTCGCCGATACGCTCCCGCTCGACGGCGGGCGCCAGGGTGCGGAGGCCGTCCTGCTCGCCGAGGAGTCGCGCGGGCTCCGAGCCGCTGGTGAATCCGGGCAGCATCACCACCGACAGGGTCAGGATGCCGGACGCGACCGCCGTGGTGCGTCGCCGGCTGGGGAGAACGGCCATCGCTCGCTCCTCGATCAGGCGCCGGACTCGGGTCACCAGGTGCGAGGGATCCTCCGCCATCCCCGCCACCGGCGCGGCACGGGGGGCGGTGTCGATCCACTCGGCCACTTTCACCAGACACTTGGCCAGGCTCACGCCGGTTCCGGTGCGGCGCACCGCCCAGTCGTCGGCCAGATACTCGGCCGCCTCCACGATCCCCCGGCGGGCCAGCCGGTTGAGCGGCTGGAAGAAGAAGACCCGCTCGATCACCGCCGCGAGCACCATCCACCAGGGATCGAGCCGGGCGAGGTGGCCGAGCTCGTGGGCCAGCAGGCCCCGGATCTGATCCGGCTCGAGCTCCTCGAGGGCCGCCTCCGGCAGACAGATCTCCCGGTAGCCGAGGGCCACCGGGCTCATCAGCACCGGGGTGCTGGTGAGCAGGACCCGCCGCTTGAGCCCGGCCGCCTCGCGGAGGCCTTCGAGCGGCTCGAGCACGGCGAGGTCGGTGATCGGGCGGCGCGCGCCCAGGCGGCCGAGATAGCGCCGCCGGACCAGGACCAGCCGGGCCAGGAGCAGGGCCGCGAGGCCCAGCCAGAGGGCCATCAACGTTTGGGAGAGCGAGATCGGCGAAGCGGCTGCCCGAGCGCCCGTGGACGGCTCTGCCGACGACGTGGTGGCCACGGCGCCCGAGACCTCGGTCTCGATGCCAGCGGGGGCGATCGGATCGGGCGCGAGCTCGTTGCCTTGGCTCGAAGCGAGCGGCAGGTCCGCGCGGGATTCTCGCGCCGGAGCTGCGGCGGGCGCGAGCGCCATCCGCTGCCCCATCCCGAGATCGGGCGAGAGCTGCTGGACCGACGCGCTCACGATTCCGCCGACGAGCGCCGTCTTCCAGAGCAGCTCCCGCCAACCGTCGGAGCGAATCCACCAACGGGTGGCCAGGGCCGCGAGGCCGAGCAGGACGGTGCTGTGGACGAGATAGGTGAGCAGCCAGGACCAGGTCGCCGGCGCGAGGCGGCCGAGCGACGCGAAGAGCTCATTGGCGGCCACGGCGGGCCTCCTTCTCATGGCTTTCGATCAGCGACTTGACGCGGGCGAGATCGCCGGGGCTGATCTCGCGATCGGTGAGGAGATGGCTGACCAGGGCGGTGACGTCGCCCTCGAAGAGCCGCTCGGTCAGCTCGCTCACCATGGATTGGCGGACCTCGCTCTCCGAGACCAGCGGCCGGTAGACGAATTGCCGGCTCCGGGTCTCGTGGTCCACGATCCCGCGCTTCTCGAGCCGCGAGAGGATGGTGGCGATGGTCGTCTGGGCCAGGCCCCGCTCGGGCCTGAGCGCGTCGGTGATCTCGGCGGCCGTGGCCTCGGACCGCTCCCAGAGGACGCGGAGGATGGCCAGCTGCAGCTCCGTGAGCGAATGGGTCTCGGTCATCGAGGCTCCGTGAAGCGGGTTGAAACGGGCTCGCCGGCAACGAGACCGGGCGAGCCCACGAACTACGGTTGTAATATTACAGTTGTAGTTGTTCGGCGCAAGACCGGCCCCGAGCGAGGCCCCGACGGGGCGCGAAAACCCCCGCGGCCGGGCCGATTTCGGGAGCGGGATATATTGGGAGGCCTGCCAATTCCATCCGAATCAGGGGAGCACCGATGGTCACCATCAACGTGAATGGCACGCCCAGGGAAGTGAACGCCGATCCGGCGATGCCATTGCTCTGGGCGATCCGCGACATCCTGGGGATGACCGGGACCAAGTTCGGGTGCGGCATCGCCCAGTGCGGCGCCTGCACCGTCCATCTCGACGGGACTCCGATCCGCTCGTGCTCGGTCCCGCTCTCGGCCGTGGGCGACAAGCCCGTGGTGACGATCGAGGGCCTGAGCCCGGACGGCAATCATCCGGTGCAGCGGGCCTGGGTGGAGCAGCAGGTCCCCCAGTGCGGCTACTGCCAGAGCGGTCAGATCATGTCGGCCGTCGCGCTGCTCGAGAAGACGCCGAACCCGACCGACGCCGAGATCGATGCGGCGATGTCGGGCAACATCTGCCGCTGCGGGACCTATCAACGGATCCGGGCCGCCATCCATCGGGCGGCCGAGCTCGGGAGGTCCGCATGACCGCGACGATGCGTGGGGTGAGCCGGCGCGACTTCATCAAGATCGGCGCCGCGGTCGGTGGGGGCCTGCTGGTGACCGTGTACGGCTGTGGACCGTCGGGTGGCGCGGGCGGCGACGGCCCGGCGACCTACGAGGCCAACGCCTTCGTCAGGATCGGCGCCGACGGCAAGGTGACGGTGCTCTCGAAGCACCTCGAGATGGGCCAGGGCAGCTACACCGGCCTGGCCACGTTGGTGGCGGAGGAGCTCGACGCCGACTGGAGCACCGTCGAGGTGATCGGCGCGCCGGCGGACGTCGAGAAGTACAAGAACCTGGCCTTCGGAATGCAGGGCACGGGCGGCTCGAGCGCGATCGCGAATTCGTTCGAGCAGTACCGTCAGGCCGGCGCGGCGGCGCGCGCGGTGCTCCTGGCCGCGGCCGCGAAGGAGTGGGGCGTGCCGGTCGCCGAGCTCGACACCGAGCCCGGGGCGGTGGTGCACGCCGGCTCCAATCGGCGCGCGGGTTACGGGACCCTGGTGGGGGTGGCGGCGACGATGCCCGCGCCGGCCGACGTCCCGCTCAAGAGTCCCGCCGACTTCCGTCTGATCGGCAAGGCCGGGGTGGGCCGGGTCGACGCCCGGGCGAAGAGCATGGGCACCGCCACCTTCACCCAGGACGTGCAGCTGCCGGGTCTCCTGACCGCGGTGGTGGCCCATCCCCCGCGCTTCGGCGCCACGGTGAAGTCGGTGGACGACGCGAAGGCGCGGCAGGTCGCCGGGGTGGTCGACGTGGTCCGGATTCCCACCGGGGTCGCGGTGCTCGGCGAGAACTTCTGGGCGGCGCGGCAGGGACGTGACGCGCTGGTGGTGGAGTGGGACGAGAGCGGCGCCAACGGCCGCTCGACGGCCGACGTGTTCACCGAGTTCCGGGAGCTGGCCGGCAAGCCGGGCCTCGAAGTGCGCAAGGACGGCGACGCCGAGGCGGCGCTGGCGGGCGCGGCCAAGTCGGTCGAGGTCACCTACGAGGTGCCGTTCCTGGCCCACGCCTCGATGGAGCCCCTCAACTGCGTGGTGAACATCACGCCGGGCGGCGCCGAGGTCTACAACGGCGAGCAGATGCACACCCTCGACCAGCAGGCCGTGGCGCAGGCGCTCGGCCTCGAGCCGGCCAAGGTCGTGCTCCACACGCTCTACGCGGGCGGCAGCTTCGGTCGCCGCGCCGCCAAGACGGCCGACTACATGGTCGAAGCGGCCAACATCGCCAAGGCGATCGGCGGCCGGGCCCCGGTCAAGCTGGTCTGGACCCGCGAGGACGACACCCGCGCCGGTTACTTCCGCCCCGCGTTCCACCATCGGATGAGGGGCGGGCTCGACGGGCAGGGCAAGATGGTCGCCTGGTGGCACCGGGCCGTCGGTCCCTCGGTCTACGCGAACTCCGCGTTCGCGACCGGCGATGGCAAGGATCCGGCCGGCACCGAAGGCGCGGCGGACCATCCCTACAAGGTCCCCAACGTCTACGTCGACCAGCACTCGCCGGACGTCGGCGTCTCGGTCCAGTGGTGGCGCTCGGTGGGGCACTCCCACACGGCGTTCGCGGTCGAGGTCTTCGTCGACGAGATGGCCCGCGCTGCCGGACGCGATCCGGTGGAGTTCCGCAGGTCGATGCTGGCCGACGATCCCGCGCGGCTTGCGGTGCTCGACCTCGCGGCGGAGAAGGCGGGCTGGGGGACGCCGTTGCCACGGGGGCGGGCGCGCGGGATCGCGGTCCACAAGTCGTTCAACACCACCGTCGCGGAGGTGGCCGAGGTCTCGCTGGTGGACGGGAAGCCGAAGGTCCACCGGGTGGTCTGCGCCGTCGATTGCGGCACGGTGGTGAATCCGGACGTGGTCGCGATGCAGATGGAGAGCGGGATCGCGTTCGGGCTCGGCGCCGCGCTCTACGGGGCGATCAACCTCGAGGGCGGTCGAGTGGTCGAGGCCAACTTCGATCGCTACCGGATGCTCCGCCTGCCCGACATGCCGGTGGTCGAGGTGCACACGGTGCCGTCGACGGCGGCGCCCACCGGTGTCGGTGAGCCGGGGCTCCCGCCGATCGCGCCGGCGGTCGCCAACGCGCTGGCCGCGCTCACGGGCAAGCCGGTCCGGCGGCTGCCCCTCGTCGGGTGACGTGCGGGTCTTCGTCACCGGAGCCACCGGGTACCTCGGGTTCGCCGTTGCGAGCGCGTTCGTTCGGGAGGGGCACCACGTCCATGGAATGACCCGATCGGAATCGGGCGCCGGCCGCCTCGACGCGGCCGGCGTTCGCCCGGTCGTGGGCCGCCTGCAGGACCCGGAGAGCTATCGCTCGGCGGCCGAGGGGGCCGAGCTGCTGGTCCACGCCGCGATGGACTCGCGCGAGGGATTCGGCCTCGACCGGCTCGCGGTCGAGACGCTCCTCGCCGCCGCCCGGAATCGACCGGGCTTCCTCTACACCAGCGGGGTCTGGCTCTACGGCGACGCGGCCGGCGGCACGCTCGACGAGAACGCGCTGCCCCGGCCTCCGTTCAAGAACCGGATGCGTCCCGCCATCGAGGAGCAGGTGCTGGCCGACCCGCGGGTCCGGGGCATCGTGCTCCGGCCCGGGTGCTTCTACGGCGGGACCGGCGGGCTCACCGCGCCGTGGTTCGCCGGCCCGGCGTCGGGTACGCCCGCCACCATCGTGGGTGACGGCTCGAACCGCTGGAGCGTGGTGCACGTCGAGGACGCCGCCGCGGGCTTCGTCCGCGCCGGGGGCTCCGACGTCTCCGGAGAGATCTTCAACCTGACCGATCGCTCCGCCGAGACGGTGCGCACCATGGCCGAGGCCGCCGCGGCGGCCGTCGGATTCGCCGGAGGAGTCGCCACCCTTTCCGCCGCCCAGGCGACCGAGCGGATGGGTCCGCTGGCCGAGTGTCTCGCGCTCGACCAGCACGTCGATTCGAGCAAGGCCGAACGGGTGCTCGGATGGCGGCCGGCGCGGAGCGGCTTCGTGCCGGAGGTCGAGAGCTGCTACCGGGAGTGGCGGGAGAGCCGCGCGACCGGTGCCGGGGTCCCTCAGCCCAAGTCGGAGTAGAGCGCGGGCAGGTCGAGGCCGCGGGCCGCCGAGGCTTCGCGGCACCACCCGGCGACCCGCGCGCGGGCCTCGTCGGGCACGTCACGATGCCGATCCGCGGTGCCTCGCACGAAGAGCTCGGCCTCGGTCTGGAGCAGGTGGGGCGGGTTCATCTCGAAGGCGTCCTGGTGCTCCTGCATGTAGCGGAAGCCGCACTTCTCCACCACCCGCGACAGCTCGGCCTGGTCGAGCGGCGCGAGCCCGAGAAATTCCGCCACCTGGCGCGCCACCCCGGCAAGATCCCGCTTCATCTCCTCGAACGAGACGAACAGCACGTTGTCGTGGGCGCGGGAGCGCTCGAGCCAGCCGTGGACGTGTGCCGGCCAGCTGGACCACCACATCCGGTCGGAGCAGAACCACTCTTCCACCCGCTCGAGCGGCGGCGCCATGGCCCCGGCGTTGGTGGCGATGAAGTCGGCGCAGCTGGCGAAGCAGGAGATCGGATGGCGCACGACGTAGACGTAGCGCGCCTTCGGATCGAACGGACAAAGCTCGATCGGGAGGTGGGTCTTGATGATCCGCGACGGGCGCTCGGCGCCGTGGAGCGGCGCCTCCGCCATCGGCACGCTCCGGATCCCCTCGATCCAGGGGCTGACCCCGTAGAGCGTCTTGCCGGTGGCGACGAGGTCGCCGTTGCCGCGATGGAGGATCTCGTAGACGAGGTGCTGCATCCAGGTCGTGCCGCACTTCATCTGGGTCGCCACGAAGACGTCCTGCTCGGTCGGCCGGTACTCCAGGGCGGCGGCGAAGCTCTCCGGGCTGCAGGTGCCCCGGGGACCGGTCACTCCGCGGTGCTCGAAGCTCGCCTTGGCGAAATCGAAGGGTGAGCTCTTCGCGCTGAGCCGGAGGATCGGACGGAGCAGCCGCGCGTGGCGGCGGAGCGTGGCCTTGAAACGGGCGCGCTCGGCGGGGGTGCGGCCGTAGTAGGCGGCGCCCCGGGTCTGCTCGTTCTCCCAGGAGAGCACCATCCCGAGGTAGATCGTCTGGACGACGTAGAAGAGCACCGCCACGCCGACCACCAGCCCCACCCATCCGAGCACGCCCATCCCCACCCTCCTTCGCTCTCGCCGCCGCGGGCGGTGGTCAGTGTCAGCGGACGATCACCTGCCACGACTTCCGGATCAGCCCGTCGCGGATCTCGTACATCCAGACCGCCGAGTTCCGTTCGCCGGCCGGCGCGTCCCAGCGCTCGTGATCGACCACGAAGGCGCCGTCGATCACCCGCGGCTCCACTCGAACCGGCGGGAAGTTGGCGGGCAGCCCCTCGATCACCTGCGCGAATCGGGCCCGAATCGCCGCCTTGCCGTTCGCGAGCACCCGGCCGGAGGGAAACTCCGACAGCACGGCGTCCTCAGCGTAGAGCGCCATGAAGCCGTCCAGGTCGCGGGCGTTGAAGGTGGCGATCTGGCGCTCCGCCACCTCGAGCGGCGTGGCTTGGGCCCGGGCCTGGGCGGCGGGCGCGGCGAGGACGAGCGCGGCGACGAACAGGGTGACTCTCATCGGTTCTCCGGTTCCTGGTCCGTGGGCCCTCGGCGCTCGCTGACTTGGGGCGGGCGTCGAGGCGACGATCGTGGGTCGCGATCAGCTCACCTCGATCACGACCTTGCCGAGGTGCTTGCCGCTGGCCAGGCGCTCGTACGCCTTCCGGCCCTCGGCCAGCGGGACGACGGTGTCGACGATCGGGCGGAGCTTGCCCGAGTTGGCCACCGCGATCATCTCGCGGAACTCGGGCACCGAGCCCATCGTCGAGCCGAGCAGGCTCCACTGGAACCAGAAGAGCCGGCGGATGTCGATCGAGACGTGCGGCCCCGTGGTCGCGCCGCAGGTGACCAGCCGGCCGCCGGGTCGAAGCGCCTTGAGCGAGCGCTCCCAGGTCTTCTCCCCCACCGAGTCGACCACCACGTGGGCGCCGGTCTTGGTGAAGGTCCGCACCTCCCGGGTGACGTCGGCCGTGGCGTGATTGAGCGTCAGATCGGCGCCCAACGCCCGCGCCGTCTCCAGCTTGGCGTCGGACGAGCTGGTGGCGATCACGGTGGCGCCGAGGTGCTTGGCGATCTGGAGCGCCGCGAGCGAGACGCCGCCGCCGATGCCCCAGATCAGCACGCTCTCGCCCCGCTCCAACCGGGCCCTCGTGGTGAGCATCCGCCAGGCGGTGAGGGTCGCGAGCGGGAGCGCGGCCGCCTCGGGCCAGCTCAGGTCCGCGGTGAGCTTCTCCACGTTCCTGGCGGGCACCACCAGGAGCTCGCAGACCGTGCCCGGGCCGTGCTCGCCCATGATGCCGAAGCGCCGGCAGAACGGGTCCTGCCCGGAAACGCATGGGTCACAAACCCCGCAGGATAGCCCGGGGTTGAGCACCACCCGATCCCCGGCCGCGAGGCCCTGGACCCCTTCGCCGACCTCCCGGATCACCCCGGCGGCATCGGTCCCGACGATGTGGGGGAAGCTCAGCTCGATTCCGGGGAGGCCGTCTAAGACGAATAGATCCAAGTGGTTAAGGGCAGCCGCCCGGACCTCGATCGAGACTTGTCCGGGGCCGGGGGCCTGGGGGTCTGGCACCTCGCCGGGGCGGACCTGGTCGACCCCGCCGAGCTCGGTCAATAGCAGTGCGCGCATAGCTTGCAGAGTTCCGAAAGTTGTGCAAGATATAAGGCGCCTCCTTGCCGTGCCGACGTTTCAAAGCCCGCTCGTTCCCAAGGGAGCTCCACAATGGCCGCGTTCGACGATTCGGAGATGGGTTGGTCAGGCTCAGGCTGGATGGAACCGATGCCCTCGTCGTCGCCGCCCCCGCCTCCGCCGGCGCCGCCCCCGCCGGCCGAAGAGGTGATCGAGCCCCTGCTGACGCCGATCGAAGAGCTGCCGCCGCTACCGCCGGCTCCGGCTCCCAGAGCCGCCGCGCCGAGGAAGCCGGCAGCCAGGAAGCCGGCGCCGAAGAAGGCGGCGGCGAAGCCGGCCAAGGCCAAGGCCACGACCAAGAAGAAGGCGACCAAGAAGAAGGCGACGGCCAAGAAGGCGACGGCCAAGAAGAAGGCCGCCAAGAAGGCCGTCAAGAAGGCCACGAAGAAGAAGGCCACCAGGAAGAAAGCCGCCAAGAAGGCCACCACCCGTCGGCCCGTCAAGAAGGCCGCCAAGAAGAAGGCGACCAAGGGACGCCCGGTGAAGAAGTCGGCCAAGAAGAAGGTCGCGAAGAAGGCCGCGAGGCGGCCCTCCCGCCGGGGCAAGTGATCGCGGCTTGACCACGCGAACGGCCCGAGCCGGGCTGCTCTGGTTCGCCGCCGATCGCGGGTCGTGGGCGGGCTGGCAGATCCGCTCGCTCCTCGGCGCCCCGGCTCCGGGAGACGCCAGGCTCCGCGAGCACCTGATCGCCGGCCTCACCAACGGCTTCTCCGCCGACGGATCGCTCGGCGAGGATCTGGTCGCCACGGCCACGGCCGTGATCCAGCTCGCGGATCTCGGCCACCGCTTTCCCACCAACAGCCCGACCCGGCGCTGGCTGCTGGCCCGACAGAGTCAGCCGGGGGCGTTCCACCTCGGCTGCACGGCGGCCCGGCACCAGCATCGCTCCTGCGAGCATTTCCTCGACGGCTTCTTCTCGCCGGCGCCGCCGAGCAGCCGGATGGCTCCGCTCACGGTGCCGAACGGACGCACCTACCGGCTCGAGTCGCAGGCGCGCTTCGTCTCCAGCATCATCGCCCTCGAAGCCGTGGTCCGGGCGGGATGGACGCACGAGCTCCTGGTCGAGCGGCATCTCGACAGCCTGGCCTCGCTGGTGGACGAGTGGAGCGGGTGGGGGGAGCAGCTGCCGCCCGACCTCGCCTTCGCCTCGCTCGCCGCGCTCGCGGCCGCACCCGAGCGCTGGCGCCCGATCAGGGATTCCCTGGTCCAGCTCGTGGGAGAGCGCCAGCAGCCCGATGGCACTTGGCCCCGGGTCGACTTCTTCGCGGCGCTCGACGGCCTCTGCCGGCTTCCCGACGAAGCCGCGAAGGCGGTGCTCCGGCGCTCGGCCTCCCTGCTCAAGCTCCGGCAGCACGAAGACGGATCGTTCGGGACGATCTCCGCCGAGCTGCGGGCGCTGATCGCGGCCCGGGCGCTCCACGCCGCCGGCGCCCTCGACTGAGCCGCCCGGTGCGGCTCGGGGCGCCGGCGGGCGTCACCATGGTGCGGCCGACCGAGGTCGGGTCCGGCCCGGCGGATGCAGTTCCCGGCAGCAGCAGGAGAGACCCATGAGTCAGCAGGCTCGCGACCAGCGCACCCCGATCCGGCTCACCCAGTTCTCCCACGGCGCGGGTTGAGCGTGTAAGCTCGGCCAGGCTGAGCTGGCGCAGGTGCTGCGCCACGTGACGGGGGCGATGGACCCCAACGTGCTGGTGGACGCGGCGACGCGAGACGACGCCGCGGTATACCAGATCGCGCCCGATCGAGCCCTGGTGGTGACCGTCGATTTCTTCACGCCCATCGTCGACGACGCGCGCGACTGGGGCGCCGTCGCCGCCGCCAACGCGCTGAGCGACGTCTACGCCATGGGCGCCCAGCCGCTGCTCGGTCTCAACCTGGTCGGCTGGCCGCGCGACAAGCTGCCGCTCGATCTGTTGGGGCAGGTGATCGAAGGCGCGGCCGAGGTTTGCCGCGAGGCGCATTGTCTGGTGCTGGGTGGCCACTCGATCGACGACCCCGAGCCCAAGTTCGGCATGGCGGTGGTCGGCGAGGCCCACCCCGATCGGTTGCTCACCCTCGGCGCCGCAAAGCCCGGCGACCTGCTGGTGCTCACCAAGCCGCTGGGCACGGGCATCCTCACCACCGCGCTCAAGCGCGGCGTGCTCGATCCCGACGAGATCGCCCCCGCCGTCCGGGTGATGCGGCTGCTGAACGAGTCGGCCGCCAAGGCCGCGCTCGCCCACGGGGTGCGGGCCGCCACCGACGTGACCGGGTTCGGTCTCCTGGGCCACCTCCGCAACATGATCGACGCGAGCGCGGTGGGCGCCCGGCTCGACATCACCCGGGTGCCGCTCCTTCCTGGGGCGGTCGAGCTGGCCGCGCAGGGGGCCGTGCCGAGCGGCAGCCGCCGCAATCTCGAGTCCGCGGCGGTCGAGTGGTCGGACGACGTCTCCGCCATGGAACAACTGCTCTGCGCCGACGCCCAGACCTCCGGCGGGCTGCTGCTCGCGGTGCCCGAGGAGAAGGTCAGGGACCTGCTGCACGCCCTCACGGCCGCGCGGACGCCGGCGGGGCGGGTGATCGGCGAGATCACCGCGGAGCGGGGCGTGATTCGGGTGGCTCGGGGGAGCGGATTGAGCTAGCGCGACGGCGATTTGATCTCGCCTGGCCCCGCCCCCAAATTCCCGCATGGCCTTCCACTGGACTCCCGCCCTCATGGATCAGCTCGAGCGCGCCGCCCAACTGGGCCGGCGGGTCGCCGTGGTCCGCCAGGGCAACGAATACATCGTCGAGGCGCGTCGGATCGAGGCGGTCGGCAACCGCGAGGTGCTGATCGGGGTGATCCCGATGACCGGCGAAGAGCATCGATTCGAGCTCGACCGGATCGAGGCCTTTCAGGTGATAGCGTGAGCGGGGCGACGCAGCGGGTCGCCGTGGTCCATCTCGACGAGAGCTGTCTCGGCAACGGGCGCGAGGGCTCCAATCCTGGCGGCGCCGGCGGCCTGGTGGAGACCCGGGTGGCGTCGGGCGTGGCCCGGCGGGAGTTCTGGATTCACGCGCCCTCGACCACCAACAACAAGATGGCCCTGGCCGGAGCGATCGCGGTGCTCCAGCTGATGGCGGCCAAGCGGAACCGGCTGCGGGTCCTGCTGGTGTCGGACTCGGAGTACCTGGTGCGCGGCGTGCGCGAGTGGATGCCCGGTTGGCGGGCCCGCGGCTGGAAGCGCAAGGGCGGGGAGATCGAGAATCTCGACCTCTGGCGCGCGCTGGCCGCGTCGCTCGAGCGGCACGACACCCAGCTGACCTGGGTCCGCGGCCACGCCGGTCACCCCAAGAACGAGTTCGCCAACGACCTCGCCATACGCGCCGCCCGCGAGCAGCACACCTCGGACGGCCTGGTGGAGGCGGGCTTCGGCGAGTGGCTCGAGGCCAAGCGGGCCAAGGGCCGCTACCAGGAGTACGATCCGGACAAGGCCTATCGCGCGCTCGAGCTGCGGCTGGCCTCGGGCCAGCTCTTTCCGCTCGCGCTCGACGAGGACGCCCTGGTCGGAGGATCGGGCGGATGACGCCCCTCGCGCGCCTGGTCTCCCGGCTGGTCCACACGGTTCGCGAGCGCGATCCGAGCGGCCTCCACCGGCCGATCGCGATCGGTGAGCTCCGGCGCGCGGTGCTGCCCTATCGGACCGCCCGCAACGTGCTCGGACTCGAGAGCATCGAGGACTACGAGCTGCTGATCCTGCGACTGGTGGCCGAGGAAGACGGCTGGGCGCGCACCTTTCCGCCCGAAGCGGCGGAGCGATGCCGGGACGAGCTCCTCGGCGCCAACCCCGATCTCGAGATCGTCGAGGACCTCGACGAGGTGACCGTGCAGCTGGGCGCGGGCGCCGTGGCCAAGGTGGCGGATCTGGCGGCCGCCGCGCCGCCGCGGGAGAAGGACGCCCTGCCGTTCATCGACACCTCCAAGCCGGCGTCGGCCGAGGCGCCGGCGAAGGAGCCGGCCGCGCCCGCTCCACCGCCCGAGCCGCCGTCCGCCGAAGCGCCTTCGCCCACCCCGAAGCAACCCGAGCCGGATCCCGACGAGTCGTACGTCTTGCCGCTCGATCCGCTGCTCAAGCGGACCCGGGCCGGATCGCCGTCGAAGCCTGCGGCGGGGCCGGCGGCTCCACCGCCGAGCAAGCCGGCGCCGCCGCGGCCTTCCGCGCCGGTCCGGCCCATCGATCGCGGCGCGGCGCCTCGCCCGCCGGCCGCACCACCGAGCCAGCCCGTCCGGCCGGTCGACAGGCCCCCGGTCGAGAAGGCCAGGGCGGCGGGGTCCGCCGAGCCGGCGTCCAAGTGCGTGCACTGCGGCTCGACCCTGCCCCTGGGCAAGCGGGTGGCGTTCTGTCCCTTCTGCGGCCAGCAGCTGCTGGCGATCCGCTGCCCGGGCTGCGGCACCGAGATCGAGCCCGGATGGCGGCACTGCATCAGCTGCGGCCACTCGCCCGGGTCCGGCCGGGTCGACGTATGAGCGACCTGCCCGCGAAGCAGTCGATCGATCGGGAAGCCCTCGATCGGATCATCCAGCGCGCGGCGGAGCTCCAGACCGGCGAGCGGGAGATCGGCGACAACCTCACGCCCGAGGAAGTGCTGGCCCTCGGCAAAGAGGTCGGCATCCCGACCCGCTACCTCCAGCAGGCGATCCTCGAGCATCAGACGGTGGGGACCGCACCCTCGGAGGGCGGCGGCCCGATCCGTCGCTGGATCGGGCCGGGCGAGGTGCAGGCCGAGCGGGTGGTGCAGGGCGATCCCGAGTCGGCGATCACCTCGCTCCTGGCCTGGATGGAGAAGAACGAGCTGATGGTGGTGCAGCGCCAGAAGGCCGGCTGGGCCAGCTGGGAGCCGCTCCGCGGGATGCAGGCCGCGATCCGGCGGGGCACGGCGTCGCTCGATACCAGCAAGCCGAAGTTCATGCTGTCGCGAGCCGATAGCGTCGTCGCCACCGCGACTCAGCTGGAGTCCGGCTACGTCCACGTCTCGCTCACGGCCAGCCTGGCGTCGACCCGGCGGGTGCACACCACCTGGGGCGGGATCTTCTTCGGGCTCGGCGCCACGGCCGCCGCCGCGATGGCGGTGCTCGGGCTCGGGCCGCTGGCGCTGCTGCCGCTGATCCCGACCGGGGTCTCCGGCTATGCCACCCTCAGGAGCTACCGTCCCGCGCCGCAGCGGGTCCTGATCGGTCTGGAGCGAGCGCTCGACTTCCTCGAGCGGGGCGGGGTCAAGCCGTCGCACGAGTCGGTGCCGAAGGGACCGGGCCTGCTCGAGCTGCTGGCCGGCGAGGTCCGGCGCGCCATCACCGCCGGCAGCGAGCGGGCCAGCCAGCGGGCCGACGAGGCCAGGCGGCTCAAGCCGCGCTTCAAGAGCGGACGCGATTCCGAATGAGAACGTCAACCGTCGGGAGACACGAGTGACCAAGATCGAAACCGTGGGCGTGGTGGGAGCGGGGCTGATGGGCGGGGGCATCGCGCAGGTGGCGGCCACGGCCGGGTTTCCGGTGATCGTGCGGGACCTCGACGACGGCGCGATCGCCAAGGGTCGCGCGGCGATCGAGAAGTCGCTCGGCAAGTTCGTCGAGAAGGGCAAGCTCGCCGCGGCCGACCGGGACGCCGCCCTCGGCCGGCTCACCTTCACCACCGACCTGGCCGGGATGGCCGACCGCGACCTGGTGATCGAGGCGGTGCCGGAGGTCCTGGAGCTCAAGAACACGCTCTGGCGGGAGCTCGACTCGCTCTGCCGGGCCGACACCATCTTCGCCTCCAACACCTCGAGCCTCACGATCGCCGCCATGGCGGCCGTCACCAAGCGGCGCGACCGCTTCGTCGGGCTCCACTTCTTCAGCCCCGTGCCGCTGATGCCGCTGGTCGAGGTGGTCCGCACGGTGGGCACCAAGCCCTCCGTCTTCGACGCCGCCTTCCAATTCGGCAAGGCCATCGGCAAGGAGCCGATCGCGGCCAAGGACTCCGCCGGCTTCGTGGTCAACCTGCTGCTGGTGCCCTACATGCTGGACGCCATCCGGCAGCTGGAGCGGGGCGTCGCGTCGGTCGAGGACATCGACAAGGGCATGAAGCTGGGCTGCGGCCATCCGATGGGTCCATTCACCCTGCTCGACTTCACCGGCCTCGACATCTGCTACAACGTCGCCGAGATCATGTTCACGGAGTTCAGGGAGACCCGCTACGCGCCGCCGCCGCTGCTCAAGCGGCTGATCCTGCTCGGTCATCTGGGACGGAAGACCGGACGCGGCTTCTACGACTACTCGGGGGCCACGCCGGTGCCGGCCGAGCTCGGCATATGAGCGACTGGCGGGGCGCGCTCGCCCTCTCGACCGGGGTGGCCCTCGCCGTCGTCGGGTGCAAGGCGACGACCTCGCGCCCGAGCTTCGTTCCCTTCCCGCAGTCGGCGCACGGCGAGCTGGGCTTCGGCAACCCCGACCCGGTCTACACCATCACCCGGGTGACCCGCACCGTCGCGGACGCGCTCGCCGCCGACAGCATTCCCGTCGCTCGGGTGAGCGAGCGCGACGGCTACATCGAGTCGCCCTGGTTCGACGCGGCCACTCTGGCGCCCACCGAAGCCCGCCCGGTCGGTCCCGACGTGGTGCGGGTCCGCGCCTGGGTCGGCCCGGCCAAGCCGGGATTCAGCGAGGTCGAGGTGGAGACGGTCTTCCGCCCGGTGGCCGATCCATCGCGTCCGGAACGGGACCTCGAGACCCACGTGGGGATCTCCCACCCAGTGGGCCAGCGGGTGAGCCGGTTGTTGCAGAAGCTGATCGAGCTCTACGGGGAGCCGGACACGACGGCGGTCAAACCGACCGACGCGCCGCCGCCCGTGGATCCGTCCGCGGTGCCGGTGCCGACGGACACCACGGCGCGCCCTCCGACCGACACGACGGCCAGGCCCCCGGTCGATACGACGGCGAAGCCTCCTGTCGACACCACCGCCGGGTTACGCGCCGACACCACCGCCGGGCTACCCGCCGACACCACCGCCGGGCTACCCGCCGATACCACCGCCGGGTTACCCGCCGATACCACCGCCGGGTTGCCGGCCGACACCACCAGGGCCCGATGGCTCCGCCGCCGGGCTTTCTAGGCGTCTGGCGCGAGGACCAGAGAGCTCGCGCGGCTTACAGCGAGGGCGCCGGCATCTATCGGATCCTGCCGAGCGCGGTCGCGGTGCCGTCGACGACGCGGGATCTGATGTGGCTGGCGTCGTGGGCCCACACCTCGCGCACCCCGCTGGTCCCGCGCGGAGCCGGCAGCGGAATGCCCGGTCACAACGTCGGACCCGGGGTGATCCTCGACCTGACGGCGCTCGACGGCCGGCCGCTCGAGGTCGACGCCGATCGCTTCCTGGCGACGACCGGCGCGGCCGTCTCCCTCGGCGAGTTGGCCGAGGAGGCGAGGAAGCACGGGCTCCGGATGCCGGTCGATCCGTCGAGCGCGCGTTGGGCCACGGCCGGCGGGGTGGCCGCCACCAACGCCGCCGGGCCCACGCTCTGGTCAGGGTACGGGCCGGTCAGACGTTGGATCCAGGCTCTAAAGGTGGTCACCGCGGACGGCGAGCTGGCCGAGCTCGAGCGCGACTTCGTGAGCCCGCCGACTCCACCCTGCTGCGCCGCTTCCGCGACGCCGCCGACTCCACCATGCGGCTCGCCCGCTGGCGAGTGGCGTCGAGCTTTCCCAAGGTGCGCAAGAACACCGCGGGCTACGCCCTCGACGCCTACCTCGCGTCCGGCGACCTCCTCGATCTGATCGTCGGATCGGAGGGCACCCTCGCGCTGATCACCGAGGTCACCTGGCGGCTGGAGCCGATCCCTCCGGCGCGGGCGGCGGTGCGCGCCGCGGTGCGCGACGCCCGTCGTCTGAGCCACTGCGTCCCGGCGCTCCTCTCCCTCGCGCCGGCTCGGCTCGAGTTCCTCGACGCGAGCTTTCTGCGCTTCGTGGCGGACGAGATTCCCGACCTGCCTCGGTCGGAAGAGCTGGCGGGGCAGGGTGCGCTCCTCCTGGCCGAGTTCGAAGGGGCCGATCAGGCCGAGCTCGAGACGCTGGTCGAGCGGGCGGTCGGCATCCTCAAGGCCGAGAGCGTGGAGGTCGTGGTCGGCCACGGCGAGCGGGAGCTGGAGAGCCTCTGGGCCGTGCGGCGCTCCGCCAGCTCGAAGCTCGCCCGGCTCGGCCCGACCCGCCGTTCCCTCCAGGTGATCGAAGACGGCTGCGTCGGCGTGGACCGGCTGGGCGACTATCTCGCCGCCGTGCGCCGGAGCGCCGAGCGACTCGGCCTCGAGGTGGTCCTCTTCGGCCACGCGGGCGACGCCAACGTCCACGCCAACGTGCTGGCAGACGTCTCGCGGCCCGACCTGGAAAGCGCGCTGACCGAGCTCTACGACGAGGTGAGCCGGCTCTTGATCGGACAGGGCGGCACCCCGGCTGGCGAGCACGGCGACGGCCGGCTCCGCGCTCCCCTGCTCGAGCGGGTCTACGGGTGGGAGATGACCCAGCTCTTCCAGCAGCTCAAGCGGACCTTCGATCCGACGGGCGTGCTCAACCCCGGCGTCAAGCTCACCGAGCGGACCGGGTCGCCGATCTACTCCCTCAAGGTCGGCCCCGACGCCCTGCCGATCCCGGCCGACATCGAAGCCGGCCTCCGCTGGATCGAGCAGCAGCGCGGCTACGCGGCCGGCCGCCTCGCCCTCGCGGACGATCCCTCATCGTGGTCGGCGCGCGAGTTAGATTGAGGCGATGCGTCAGTATCTCGACTTGCTCCGCCACGTCCACGACCACGGGGTCGAGAAGGCCGATCGCACGGGCACCGGCACCCGGAGCGTCTTCGGCTACCAGATGCGCTTCGACCTCGCGCGGGGCTTTCCGCTGGTCACCACCAAGAAGCTCCACACCAAGTCGATCGTCCACGAGCTGCTCTGGTTCCTCCGCGGCGACACCAACGTCCGCTACCTCCAGGAGCACGGGGTCTCCATCTGGAACGACTGGGCCGGCCCGGACGGGGATCTGGGTCCTATATATGGTCGGCAGTGGCGATCCTGGCCGTCCCGGGACGGAGGCACGGTCGACCAGATCGCGCAGGTCGTGCGGGAGATCGAGACCAACCCGGATTCCCGCCGGCTGGTGGTCAGCGCGTGGAACCCGGCCGACCTGCCCCGGATGGCGCTGGCACCCTGCCATGCCCTCTTCCAGTTCTACGCGGCGGACGGCCGGCTCTCCTGCCAGCTCTATCAGCGGAGCGCCGACGTCTTCCTCGGCGTCCCATTCAACATCGCGAGCTACGCGCTGCTCACCCTGATGGTGGCCCAGGTGACGGGGCTCGAGCCGGGCGAGTTCGTCCACACCTTCGGCGACGCGCACCTCTACAGCAATCACCTCGAGCAGGCGCGGCTCCAGCTGGAGCGGGAGCCGCGCCCGCTGCCCAAGCTGCTGCTCGATCCGGGCGTCCGGAGCATCGACGACTTCCGGTTCGAGAGCTTCTCCCTGGTCGGGTACGACCCGCATCCGCACATCCCCGCTCCGGTGGCGGTGTGACCGAGCCGCATGACCGTCCGCTGATCTCGTTGGTGGCGGCGATGGGCGAGAACCGGGTGATCGGGAAGGACGGCGGTCTGCCCTGGCGCCTGCCCGACGATCAGAAGCACTTCAAGCGGCTCACCGTCGACCACACCGTGATCATGGGTCGGAAGACCTACGACGAGCTCGGCCGGCCGCTCGCCAACCGCCGCAACGTCGTGGTCAGCCGCAATCCGAGCTTCCGCCCGCCGGGCGTGACGGTGGTGCCCGACCTCGACGAGGCGCTGGCCCTTGGCGCCACGGAGCGCGAGGTGTTCGTGATCGGCGGGGCGGAGATCTACCGCATGGCGCTGCCGAAGGCCGATCGACTCTACCTCACCATCGTGCACGCCACCGTCGACGGCGACACCTTTTTTCCGCCGTTCGACGAGTCGGACTGGATGATGGTGGAAGAGGAAGAGCGTCATCCTGCCGACGATCGCCACGCATTTCCCTTCTCGATTCGCGTCTATCGACGAATTCGATCGGGTCGCTGACCTCATCGAATCGCGGACGCGACCGGCGGCGCTGCCGTTGGTCTTGCACTTTGCCAGAATTCGCCGAGCAGCGCTGCGAGCGTCGCCGCGAGCTGCGATTGCGTCGCGCGAGCGCCCGCGATCACGCCGAGAGCGGGTGTTCGCGGCCCCATCACCCCGAGCCAGATCCGATCGGCGGCCGGCACGTCGCGGCCGTGGTCGGTCCAGTCGCCGCCGCCGCCCCGGCCGTGATCGGTCGAGACGATGAGCGAGGTTCGGCCGCGGTAGGACGGGTTGCGCTCGACCTCGCGCCAGAGCCGCTCGAGGAATCGGTCGGCGCGATGGGCCGCGTCGAGGTAGAGATCGTAGCGGCGGTCGTGGGCCCACTCGTCGGTCTCGCCCAACAGCACCAGCAGGACCCCGGGGTCGGCGGTCTGGAGCCGGTGGAACGCGCCCGCCATGGCCGGCGCGTCGAGGGCCGACGACGCCCAGTGGGCGGGGAGGTCGCGGGTCATCCGGTTGACCGCCCGGGCCGCCGAATCCGCCGCGTCGGGGATCGGTTCTCCCAGGGAAATCACGGGGAGACCACTGCGATCGACGTTGAAGATGTAGGGGAAGACGTCCCACGATCCGTAGACGGCGACCCGGCCAGAATAGGCCGGCATTCGGGCCAGCCACTCCACCACCGTCAGGTTCGGATTGGGCACCTTGTCGTTGCTGTCGATCCGCGGATCGGGCTCCCCGACGAAGAGCTCGTTGTAGCCTGGATAGGAGAAGCGGAGCCCGTTGGTGACCCGGACCTCGCTCCCGCGAGCGGGGTCGCCGAGCACCTGGCCGTGCCGCGCGAGCTCGGTCCAGAAGAAGGGCATCAGGGCCTCGCGCCGCTCCGCTTCGGTCCGCCGCCAGAACCGGCGCGCGACGAATCCGGTGTCGTGCACCCCGCCCGCGCGACCGAACAGGAGCGTCGAGTCGGCGCCGCCGAAGACTTCCTGCCATCGCATGCCGTCGAGAGTGACCACTATCACCCGCGCGTCGCTCGATTGCGCCGCGCTCGATCCAGCGAGCGTAAAGATGCTCATCGCCACCGCGATCGATCGGAAGACGCGGCCGCGCGACCGCGAAGTCTGGCGTTTTGCAGTCATCCCGATGTCCTTGCTGATGGTGATGATGTGGAATTGGCCCGCGATTTGATTGCAAAATCTATTGTGCGGTGATGTGGTCTTTCTTAGCTTTCTGTTCCAAGTGGTACGAGGTGTGATTTCGCCGCACGCGCGCGAGACCGACTGACCTCATCAAGGAGATCACTTGGCGGTCCGAATTGGGTTTGCTTTCAACCTCAAGCCGGATCTCTCCCCATCTGCCGACGGCGCGAAGCAAGCGCCAGAGTCCGAGGCTCCCCCTCAAGGCAAATACGCCGGCCGTGGTCTGCGGGGCGACCTGCCCCAGCCGGACCTGTACGCCGAGTGGGACGAGGCGGAGACCGTCGACGCGGTCGAGAAGGCGCTCTCCAAGGTCGGGAAGGTGATCCGGCTCGAGGCGACGCCCGACTTCCCGGCCAAGCTGATGGAAGCGAAGCCGGACTTCGTCTTCAATATCGCGGAAGGTCTCTACGGGGTGAATCGCGAGGGGCACGTCCCCGCGATCTGTGAGTTCCTGGGGATCCCCTGTCACGCGTCCGACCCGCTCACCTTGAGCCTCTCCCTCCACAAGGGACGGTCCAAGGAGGTCTTCGCGTATCATGGCGTGCCCACCGCCCCGTTCATCATCGCCAACAGCCGGGCCGACGCCCGGAACGTCAACCTGCCGTTCCCGCTCTTCGCCAAGCCGGCGCTCGAAGGGTCGAGCAAGGGGATCACCGCCCGGAGCTTCTGCGCCAACCGCGCCAAGCTGGTCTCCGTCGTGGGCGACCTGCTCGACGTCTATCAGGAGCCGGTCCTGATCGAGACCTACCTGCCCGGGCAGGAGTTCACCGTCTCGATCCTCGGCAACGGCAAGGAAGCCCGGCCGCTCCCGATCGTCTCGATGAACTTCGACGAGCTGCCCCACGGCGCCCCGCCGATCTACGGCTACGAGGCCAAGTGGCTCTGGGATACCCCGGACCGCCCACTCAACATGTTCCAGTGCCCGGCTCGGATTCCCAAGGACCTGGCCCGGCGGATTCGTGCCGCCGCGCTCTCGGCCTACCGGGTCCTCGGCTGCCGTGACTGGGGTCGGGTCGACGTCCGCTGCGACGCCGCCGGCGAGCCCATGGTGGTCGAGGTGAACCCGCTGCCGGGCATCCTCCCGAACCCGTCCGACAACTCCTGCTTCCCGAAGGCGGCCCGCGCCGCCGGGATGTCGTACGACGCGCTGATCCAGACCGTCGCGGACATCGCCTGGCGGCGGATCAGCGGCCAGTCCCTCCGGGAGAGGGCGGCCGCGTGAGGATCGGGATCGTCTACGACGCGGGCGGCGGCGACTGGGACCCGAAGGACGTCGCGGCGGTCCTCGAGAACGCCGCGAGCGTCAGGGGCGCCCTCCGCCGCGCCGGGCACGACACCACCATGATCCCGGTGGAGCTCGGCGACGTCCGCTGGCTCCAGCGGGTCCAGAAGGTCGACCTGATCTTCAACCTCTGCGAAGGCGTGAGCGGTCTCGCCCGCTACGAGGACTTCGCGGTGGCCGCGCTCGACCTGGCCCGGGTGCCCTACACCGGCACGACCTCCTGGACCGTCACCATCGCCCACCGGAAGCACGTGGCCAACACGCTGCTCCGGGAGGCCGGGGTGCCGGTGCCACCCTTCGAGCTGGTCCGGAACGGGCAGCTTCCCGACCTCCGCTTCCCGGTGATCGTCAAACCGTCCGCCGAGGACGCCAGCGTCGGGATCGACGCCGGCGCCGTCTGCAGCTCCAAGCGGAAGCTCCGGGAGCGGATCGCCCAGGCCTCGGACATGTGGGACGAGGTCATGGTGCAGGAGTACGTCCCGGGCCGCGAGCTCAACGTCGGCTTCGTCGGTCGCGAGGTGCTCCCGATCTCCGAGATCGTCTTCGGCAAGATGCCCAACGGGGCCTGGCCGATCGTCACCTACAACGCCAAGTGGGACACCGGCAGCGACGAGGACCTGGCGACCGTGCCGGCCTGCCCGGCCGACCTCGAGCCCGAGGTCCAGGCCGCCGTGATCGGCGCGGCCTCGGACGCCTGGGGCCTGATCGGCCAGGGCATGGGCTATGGCCGGGTCGACATGCGGGTCACGGCCGACGGCCGGCCCTTCGTCCTCGAAGTCAATCCGAACCCGGACATCTCCGACGATGCCGGGCTCTCTCGCATGGCCGCGGCCCGCGGCTGGGACTACGACGCGCTGATCCTCAAGGTGGTCGACGAGGCTCGCGAGCGCGCCGAACGGCGGTGGGCCTCCGAAGAACGGTACCTCAAGCTCTCGGCGTGACGGCGGCACCAACCAGCAGAGCGTCCGTTCGGCCCCTCCGGCCCAACGACCGACGGCGCGTCGAAGCCATGACGCGCGGCGTCGGCGTGTTCCGGGAGGCCGAGATCCCCGTGGCGCTCGAGGTGTTCGACGCCGCCACCGGTTCCGGGCGCGAGGTCGATCCCGACTACGAGTCCGCGGGCGTCGAGCTCGATGGCACCCTGGCCGGCTGGGCCTGCTGGGGGCCGACCCCCGGGACCGAGGGCACCTTCGACCTCTATTGGATCGTGGTCGACCCCGGCCGTCACGGGTCGGGCGTCGGCAGCCAGCTGATGGACGAGATGCACCGCCGGATCGTGGGCCGTGCGCGCCTGGTGCTGATCGAGACCTCGGGTCGGGCCGACTACGCGGCCACCCGGGCCTTCTACGCCAGGCACGGCTATCACCTGGTGTCCACCATTCCGGATTTCTACGCCCCGGGCGACGATCGGGTCACCTACGCCCGAGCCTTCATCGCCCGCTCGGCCCGCGACGCGGGTGGGCGCCCCGACGGAGGAGCCACCCCGCTCCCCGATGCCGGCCCCAGGCCGAGCTGACCGACCCGGACCCCCGAAGCCCGAGTAGCCGAGGTTACCCATGTCCACCTGGCAGGAGCTCCTCAAGCAACGCTCGATCGCGAGCCTCGACGCCCTGGTCGAGCGCTTCGGACCCGAGCACGTGCCGCAGGCCGAGCGGCTGAAGCAGGCCGTCGACAACTTCGAGTTCCGGATCTCGCCCCCGATGGTCGATCTGATCCAGGAGCCGGGCGACCCGATCTGGCAGCAGTACGTGCCCACCCTGGCCGAGCTGGAGATCGAGGACGGGATCGTCGACTCGCTCAACGAGGACGAGGACAGCCCGGTCCCCAACATCACCCATCGCTATCCCGACCGGGCGCTCTTTCTGGTCTCGCCGGTCTGCGCCAGCTACTGCCGCTTCTGCACCCGCCGGCGCAAGGTGGGCGACCCCGAGAAGATCCCGCTCTCCCAGTTCGAGTCGGCCTTCAAGTACCTGGAGGAGCACACCGAGATCCGCGACGTGATCATGTCGGGCGGCGATCCGTTGATGCTCTCGGATCGCCGGCTCGAGGTGATCCTGACCCGGCTCCGGGCGATCCCCCACCTGGAGATCATCCGGGTCGGGAGCCGGATCCCCTGTCACCTGCCGGAGCGGATCACGCCCGAGCTCTGCGAGCTGCTCAAGCGGTTCCACCCGTTCTACATCAACACCCACTTCAACCACCCCGACGAGCTCACTCCCGCGGCGGTGAAGGCGCTCGGCATGCTGGCCGACGCCGGCATCCCGCTCGGCTGCCAGACCGTGCTCCTGAAGGGCGTCAACGACACCCCCGAAGTGATGATGCGGCTGATGCAGCGGCTGCTGCAGGCGCGGGTCCGGCCCTACTACATCTACATGGCCGACCAGGTGGCGGGCGCCGAGCATTTCCGGACCTCGGTCCAGACCGGTCTCGACATCATGAAGGCGCTCCGCGGCTGGACCAGCGGGCTGGCGATCCCGTACTTCGTGATCGACGCCCCGGGCGGCGGCGGGAAGATCCCGCTGGTGCCGGACTACGTCGAGAGCTTCGGCGAGGACGAGGTGGTGCTCCGCAACTTCCGGGGCGACCGCTACGTCTGCAAGCAGCCCAAGTCGGGCTCGGCGCCCATCCGGCGGACCGATCCGGAGTACATTTTCGACCCCAACTTCAAGCCGAGTCGGAAAACGGCATAGGCCGGCTACTCAGATCCGCCGACGATTCCCAGGGGGACTCTCTCTGGGAATCGTTGCGTCTCGGGAGGTCCATAGGCACGACCGCTTGATCGCGGCTTGACTGCGCCAGACGACGTTCGGACAGGAAGTCTCCTCCTCCCTCGCCTGTCCGGAGAGTCCCCATGCCCAGAGTGCTGCCCTTCCTCCGGGTCCTCGTCGTGGCCCTCGCGGGCTGCGGCCGATCCGACGGCCCGCTCGCTCCGAGCCCCGAGCCGACCCTCGACCGCCTCGCCGACGGCCCGCCCGTCGTCGAGGTTCCGGTCGGCGGCGCGGTGGCGAGGTTCTGGCCCTTTGCCAGCTCCGACCTGGCGACGCCCGACGATCCGATCAACCTGGTCTTCGGCGGCCGCGCCGACCCTCGCCGGATCCCCGGGCGGTGAGGGTCGCTAGCGGCTCGCCCGCCAGCTCGGGATCGACGCCATCCAGCTGAACGGGTCGATGGTGACGTTCTCCAGGCGCGTCGATACGAACGCCACGTTGGTCGGGTTGTAGAGGAAGATCCCCGCGGCGTCGGCGTTGAGGGTGTCGAGCGCCTGGGTCCAGAGCGCTCGGGCCCGAGTGGGATCGGTCGTGCCCGAGGCCGCCGTGAAGAGCGAGTCGAAGCTGGGATTGTCGTATCGGCCGTAGTTCAAGGCGCCCCAACCCGCGCGGGTCCACTGGTCGGCCAGGCTCCGCGGGCTGGGCTCGTCCAACCAGGCGCCCACCATCGCGTCGAAGCGTCCCGCCGAGAGCCGCTGCTGGAAGACGGGGAAGTCGACGCCCGTCACCGACGCGTCGACCCCGAGCTGCCGCCACATCTCCTGCATGCCTTCGGCGAGCCCGCGGCGCACCGAGCTGGTGCTCGGGATCAGGATGTCGATGGTGAGCCGCCGAGCGCCGTGCCGGCGAATCCCGTCGCCGCCGGGTACCCACCCCGCCGCCGTCAGCTCATCACGCGCGCGAGTGGTGTCGTAGCCCAGCGTGGCCACGTCGTCGCTCCAGATCCAGAGCGCCCGCGAGATCGGTCCCGGCGGTACCACGGCCCCGCCGCCCACCACCCGATCGACCAGCGCCTTCCGGTCGAGGCCCAGGGTGAGCGCCCGCCGCACCGCGCGATCGCTCAGCACCGGATGCGCCCGTCCATCGGCTCCCCGGTGATTGAACCCCACGAACCCGTACACCGCCGACGGGTAGGGCTGCTGGGCGAGGGACGTGTCCGCCATCGCCCGCTCGCGCGCGCCCGGAGCGAGGATGGTCTCGATCACGTCGGCTTCGTCGGAGAGCAGGAAGTTCACGGCGGCGTCCTGGTCGCCGGCGAACTGCCAGACCAGCCGCTCGACCGCGCCGGCCTCGACAGGCGCCGCGCGCTCGAGCGTGAGCGTCTGCCCCTTGATCCACGCCGTCAGCCGGAAGGGACCGGAGCCCACCAGCTTCGCGATCGAGGTGTCGGCCGCCCACTCCGAGCGGGGCATCGGGTCCCAGACGTGCTTCGGAAGCACCCGGACCCGGAAGGTCGCGTCGTAGAGATTCTCGGGCGCCTCGCGGTCGAAGCGAACCAGCACCGCGCTGTCGCCTTCCGCGGACACCGTGGTCCGCCCGGCCAGCTCGCTCGCGGGGCTCCCGAGGGTGGTGTCCACCCACGCGGCGTAGGAGAAGACCACGTCGTCCACTGTGACCGGTCGGCCGTCCTGCCAGGTCGCGCCGGGGCGGAGCACGAAGCGCCAGGTCGCGGGGTCGGCGCGGAGCCAGCGGACGGCGAGCCCCGGCCGATACGCCGCCGAGTCGACCGGCGACCCGCCGGGCGCGAGCTCGAGCAGCTTCTCGTAGATCAGATCGCTTACGTCGCGGCCGACGGTCTCGGCCACGAGCGGCGGCAGGAGGGTCCGGGGCTCCCCGGTGGCCGCGATCACCACGGTGCCGCATCGCTCGCACGAGTCGGCGCCCTGGCAGGCCCCGAGCAGCAGGGGGAGAGCGGCGGCTAGTCGTCTCACGAATGCCCTCCGGGGGCTTGAAACGATTCATTACAGGTGGTCACGAACCGGTACGTCCGGGACCGAATCGAATCGGGACAGTCGCCTATAAGTCCAATCATACTAAGCACTTGGTTTGTCCATCCCAAGGGGCATCCCGGTTGCACTTGCCCTGGTCGGGTTCCCGCCGCGACGGCGGGTGAGAGCAACGACGATCAGGGGAAGAGGGCGATCATGGGTTTCAGGAGCGTGAAGTCTTTCGGGTTGTTGGCAATGACGGTTCCGCTCGCGGTCGGTTGCACCGCGGGCACCGGCCCCGACGGGGGCCAGCAGATTACGTTATCGGTCATGACGGCCCCGGGCGTGAGCGCGGCGGCCCTTGCCGCCGCCGACTCGATCGAGGTGGGCGGCCACACCCTCGTGTTGGAGCAGGTCGAGCTGGTGCTTCGCGAGATCGAGCTCAAGCGGGTTCACGACGGTCAGTGCGACGACGACCGCGGTGGCTCGTCTCCTTCGGCCGGCTCCGCCTCGCGCGACGACGACGACCACGACGACGACGCCTGCGAGAAGTTCGTCACCGGTCCGATGCTCCTCGATCTCCCGCTCGGCGAAGGCCCGGAGCGAGTGGTCACCATCGAGGCCGACACCGGGACCTATCGCGAGGTCGAGTTCGAGATCCACAAGCCCGAGGACGATCCGGGAGACGACGCCTTCCTCGCGGCTCACCCGGACTTGAAGAAGGTGAGCATCCGAGCCCGTGGGCGCTTCGACGGCGTCGAGTTCACCTACCTGAGCGACCTGAGCGCGGAGCAGGAGTACGACCTGGTGCCCCCGCTGGTCGTCTCGGAGGCGACCACCACCAACCTGACGCTCACGATCGACGTGACCAGCTGGTTCAAGGTCGGCGGGCAGCTGGTCGATCCCGGGCAGGCGAACAAGGGCGCGGCCTTCGAGAACGCGGTGCGCGACAACATCCGGCGGTCGATTCGACTCTTCGAGGACCGCGATCACGACGGAAGGGACGACCATGACTAAGGGAAGTTGGTAGCCGGAGCCGCGCGGAGGCTGGCGATGGTCCGCCTCTCGCCGAGCTTCGCGGATACGGTCCGCGGCGTGGTGAAGGACCTCGGCTTCGAGGCCCTCGACCGCGACGGCGCGACCGATCCGCCCGCCGACCTGGTCGGCGTGCTGGTCCTGGGTGGCGGCGCCGAGGCCGACGCGGTCGACTGGCTCGCGAGCCATCCGCCCCGGGTGCCCACCTATCTGCTCGGCGCCGATCCCGACCACCGACTCGCCGTCGGCGCCGTGGCCCGCGGCGCGCGCGACTTCTTCGCCCTGCCGGGCGACCTCGATCTCTTCCGTCGCACCCTCGAGCGCCTCGCGCGGGAGACCGACCCGGCCGCGCGCGAGGCGTTCACCCGAACCGAGCGCGACTCCACCGGCTTCGGCGCGATCGTCGGACGAAGCCCCGCGCTCGGCAAGGTGCTCCACCAGGCCCGGCGGGCCGCGGCGGTCCGCGACGTCACCGTGCTGATCGGCGGCGAGACCGGCACCGGCAAGGAGCTCCTCGCCCGCGCCATCCACCTCGCCTCCGTCCGGGCCGACGATCCCTTCGTCGAGATCAACTGCGCGGCGATTCCCAGCAACCTGCTCGAGAGCGAGCTGTTCGGACACGAGAAGGGCGCCTTCACCGGCGCCGTGGCCGCCAAGCCCGGTCTGCTGGAGCTGGCGGATCGCGGCACGCTCTTCCTGGACGAAGTGGCCACGCTCCCGCTCGAGCTGCAGCCCAAGCTGCTGCGCGCGCTCGAGACCCGGGAGATTCGGCGGGTCGGAGGGAATTCCTCGCGCAAGATCGACGTCCGCGTGGTCTGTGCCACCCACGTCGACCTGGGCGAGGCGGTGGCCAACGGCGCGTTTCGCGAGGACCTCTACTACCGGCTCAACGTGCTGCCCCTCGTGCTCCCCCCGCTTCGCGACCGCGGCGAGGACATCGAGCTGCTGGCCGAGACCTTCGTGACCCGGCTGGCCGGCCAGTACGAGCTGCCTGTCCCGCCGCTCGGCGCCGAGGTGCGCTCGGCGCTCCGGGCGCACCCCTGGCCCGGCAACATCCGCGAGCTTCGCAACGCGATCGAGCGTGGCCTCGTGCTCTCGCCGCCGGGGCAGCTGCTCCTCGACGATCTCCTGGTGCCCGCCCCGGCGCCGGAGCCCACCGGGGCGCTGCCGTTTCCGGCGCCCCTTTCCACCATCATCCGCGCCGCCGTGCTGGAAACCGTGGCGCGGGTGGACGGCAACAAGAGCGAGGCCGCCCGCCGGCTCGGCATCTCGCGGCCCCGCCTGCAACGAATTCTCGACGGTGACCCGGAAGGATGACGCATCGCATGGAACGGCTTCGACGACTCGAATGGCTCGCCCTTTTCTCGCTCTCCCTGGCGCTCGGGAGCTGTAGCGATTCCACCGATCCCGGCGGCGACGGCGACGACGTCAAGGACCCCGACGAGCTGGCCTTCCTCCAGCTGCCGGCCGACCACCCGCCGTTCTTCAATACCTCCACCTCGTTCTACGCCAGGATCGATCGGAGCAGCGAGGCCAAGCTCTACTTCCAGGAGCCGGGCGGAGGCCGGGGTGAGGAGTTCGCCGTTCTCAAGATCGACAGCGGCTCGCTGCTGGCCCGGCCGGACGGCACCCCTTGGCCCGGCGACTCGGTCCAGATCACCATGCGCATCGTCGATCAGAGCCTGGTGCTGGTCGAGCTCTGCCCAGCGGGATCCAGTTCTCCTCGAGCAAGCCGGCCGAGCTCAAGCTCGATTATGAGGAGACCGAAGGCGACCTCGACGGCGACGGCGACCACGACGACGAAGACGACGCGATCGAGACCCGGCTCTCGATCTGGCGGCAGGAAGATCCCGGCGATCCGTTCGTCAAGATCGGTACCGTCAAGACCGAGGGCGCGCGGGAGCTGAAGGCGTTCCTCACCTCCTTCAGCCGCTACGCGATCTCCTACTAGCGCACAGGCCATGGTCACCCCCGCCGATCCGCTCCGCGAGCTCCGCGCCCTCCTCGACGAGGGGCGGTATCGCGACGTGCTGGTCCGCTGGGGCGAGACCGACGGCGCGGCGGCCGACCCGAGTCTGGCGCTCGGCCTGGCCACGGCGGCGGCCCGCTTGGGAGAGCTGGAGCGTGCCGAGCGGCTGGCTCTCCAGGCGCGCGAGCGCTACCGCCAGCGCGCGGACGACGACGGCCGACTCCGCTGCTCCAACCTGCTCGGCGCCGTGGCCTTCGAGCGGGGCGCGGTCGAGAAGGCGGCGCTCGAGTGGGCCGCGGCGCTCGAGGCCGCGCGCGCCGCCGGCGACACCCTGATGGTGGCGCGGGTCTCCAACAATCTCAGTTCGGCGCGGCACCTGAGAGGCGAAGTCGTCGAGGCGCGCTCGCTCTTCCGCGAGGCGTTGGTCGCCTACCAGCGCCTCGCGGCCCGCTTCGCGGCCGAGAGCGCCCACAACCTGGGGCTCACCTATCGCGAGGCCGACGAGCTCGACCTCGCCGGCAGGCGGCTGAAGGTCCGCCATGCCGAGCTGGTGGCGGAGCCCGGTCTGCTCGCGCTGACGCTGACCGGCCGTGCCGAGACCCGCGTCGCGCTGGGACAGGTCGACCTCGCCAACGCCGATCTCGATCGGGCCGTCGCCCTCGCGAGCCGGATCGACGATCGCATCGGCGTGGCCGAAGCCGGGCGAGTCCGCGCCGCCCTCCGCCTCGCGATCGGCGACCCGGCCGGCGCCGCGGCCGAAGCCGAGGCCGCTCGCGAGACCGGCGCGGTGCTGGGCTCGTCACTGTTGCAGGCCGAAGCCGCGGCCCTGCTCGCCACGGCCCTCGCCTCGATCGGCCAGACCGGGGCGGCCACGGCCCGGCGCGAAGAGGCCAGGGCGCTCTTCACCCGCATGGGTGCGACGGCGCATCTCGCTCGGCTCGATCGGCAGGCCTGAGCGGGCCTGCGGTCGGCCGCCGTGCGCTATTTGAACAGGGTCATCATCGACCAGCTGACCAGCGACACCGTCATCGATCCCAGCGCCACGTCGCGGTGCCAGTGGTTGCCGCGACCCGTCGAGTGGATGTTGTCGCCCTCGGCCGTCACGTACGCGAACCCCGCCCCCGCGGCCAGGAACAACACCCCGTGGAGGATCCGCTTGCCCCGGCCCTCCGGGTCCTTGCGGCCCTCGATCAGGTTCCAGACGCCGGTCAGCGTGTTGATCCCGAACATCACCGCCGTGGCGCCGGCCAGCGGGCCGTGGAGGTCCCGGGTCCACTGCGGCGCGTCGTCTCCCTTGTTCCGGAGCTGGAAGCCGGTCACCGCCGAGCCCACGAAGAGCGGGATCATCGCCCAGCTGACGTAGCGGTGGATGTCGGCCCGCACCCCGTAGAGCTCGCTGTACTCGACCAGACCCTGCGGGACCGAGTCGGCGAGCATCGCCGGCTTGAGACCCACCTCCCCCGCGAAGCCCACCATCCGCGGCGCGGCCCTGGATCGGCCGAAGATCGAGTCGGCCACCTCGGCGATCGGGCGTGCGGTGTCGGCCGCGGCGACGACCAGCGGCAGCTCGGGAGTCTGGGCCGGGAGCGAGCCGGCGAGGAGCGCGAAGACGATCAACGACACGGGGGACGACTCCAGTCGATCACAGCGAGGGGAGGACGGCGCCGAGCACGAGGGTCGCGAGCCAGAGCGCGGCGCTCACCCTGGCCGAGGTGCCGAGCCTGCCGCGCCAGGCGCTCTGCTCGCGGTCGCGCGCCCGGCGGAGCCGGCTCGACCCGTGCTGGAGCCACCACCCGTTGGCGAGGAGCAGCACGAAGACCCCCATCTTGACCCAGAAGACCGAGGAGTCGATCAGCGCTTCCCAGTCCGCGGTGAGCATCATCAGGCCGGTCAGCAGCGTCAAGCCGAGGCCGATCAGGACCGGCCGGTGGATGGCGTGGAGTTCGTCGAGGTGGTGAGCCAGCGCCTTCGGGTGACGGAGCGCTCGGAGCGTGGCGCGGTCCGCGGCGATCGCGAACCCGCCGCCGACGAACATCCCTGCCAGATGCACCGCCGTCGTGCCCGCCGACATCAGGGTCGATCCGCCGTAGAAGTCCGCCCAAGGCGCGAAGAGGGTTCCGAGAGCTTCCAGCACGCCCGATCCGGGGGCAATCGAGGTGCCAATCCGGGGGCGCGACTCCGTCCCCCGGAGCGCGCAAGACGCTGCGCGTCGCCGCCGGTCGGGCCCCGGCGAGCCCGGCCGGGATGAAGAATCTGGCAGCGGGGCCGGGGCGGGGAGGGTCATTCTGCAAGGCCGGCCCGATCTGAAGCCTCGCTTACCCGAAGCCTCGCGGCCGCGAAGCGGTCCCTCAGTGGTAGTCGGTGATTTCCACCTGCTCCGGCCCACGATCCGTCCACACGAAGCAGATCCGGTATCGGTCGTTGATCCGGATACTGTGCTGGCCCGCGCGGTCGCGCTTCAGAGCTTCGAGACGGTTCGCCGGCGGAACCCGAAGGTCGCCAAGAATCGCCGCCGCGTTCAGTTGATCGAGCTTCCGCTGTGCGACCGGCCAGAGCGGCTCCGGGCAGGCCTTCCGAGCGGCCCGGGTCGCCGCCCCGTTGAAGACGTCCTCGCTGCCCGGATCGCGGAAGCTCCGTATCATGGGAGCCTCGATAATGCCTCCCGCGACGGTCCACAATCCGAAGCGGCGCGCGGGGGTGGCGATCGCTTGCGCCGGATGAGGCGTCGTGTATGTTACGAGTGTCGTTATAACGACTGTTGTGCTAGCCTCGTTCGCCTCGCGAGGAAAGGGTCGATCATGCCGCGCCTGCCCACCAACCGCCCGCCGACTCATCCAGGGGAGATCCTGCTCCGAGACTTCCTCGAGCCGTTGGGTCTCACCCAGAGCGAGCTGGCTCGGCACATCGGAGTGTCGTTCCCCCGGCTGACCGAGGTCGTGCACGGAAAGCGAAGCGTGACGACCGACACCGCGCTCCGACTGAGCCGGGCGCTCGGTACTACCCCGGACTTCTGGCTGAACCTGCAGCGAGACCGAGATCTGTGGGACCTCGAGCGGCAAGAGCGCGAGACCTACCAGGCGATCAAGCCCCTGACGGTGGCCTGAGCCCGGCCGATCGTCCGACCCGCCCCGTTCGTTGGGCGTCGATCGCGGTCCTCCTGATCGCGCTCGCCGCGGCGATCGCGTTGGGCGGACCCCTCGCCCGCGACCTCGCCGGTCGAATCGAGCGCGCCGCCGATCCGAGCGCCCCCGGCCTGACCCTCCACCTCCTCGCCGTCGCCTTCACCATCGGCGCGGCGCTGCTGCCGCTTCCCATCGAGGCGCCGGCCCTTCTGAACGGGGTCCTCTTCGCCCCCGTCCGGGCCTTCGTGCTCACCTGGCTCGCCGTGATGGTCGGATGCGGGCTCTCCTACGAGCTCGGTCGCCGGCTCGGCCGAGCGCCGGCCGACCGGCTCTTCGGCGCCGCCCGGATGGCTCGGGTCGAGGCCCTCGTCGAGCGCGCGGGCTGGCCGACGCTGCTCGGCCTCCGGCTCTCGCCGGTGATGGCCTTCACCGCGCTCAACTGGGCCAGCGGGATCCTCGCGCTCTCCCGGCCGGTGTTCTACTGGACCACCGCCGTCGGGATCACGCCCGGCACCCTGGTGTTTACCGTCGCGCCCCACCTGCTCGAACGGCGAGCCTCGCTCACCGCCATCGTGATCGCGGCGAGCGCCGCGATGCTGCTCCTGGTCGGATGGTCGATCGTGCGGCTCCGCCGTCCGGCCGCGTCGGCCCCCGCGGCCTCAGTCGAGCGGCTGCTCGGGGAGGACCGCGGCGGCGGAGAGGAGCCCCGCCACCAGCGCGACGGCGGTGAGCATCATCGAGAACCCGGCGTCGATCCCTGAGAGCACTTGCCGGTCGAGCAGCGCCAGCACGCCTCGGAAGCCGATGCTGCCCGGCACCAGCACCAGCAGCCCGGGCACGAGCACGACCGGCCCCGGCCGGTGGGTGATCCGGCCGTAGAGCCACGCGAAGGCCGTGACCGCCACCGCCCCCACGAAGACGCCGAGATCGGCGCCTAACGACGCCGTGCCCGCCTTCGCGGCCACTACCGCCGCGAGGCCGGAGGCCACGATCCAGAGGAGATCGCGCCGCTCCGCCCGGAGCAGCAGCGCGAAGGCCATCGCGGCCCCCACCAGCGCGGCCCAGAAGGTCCACTCCGGCGGCGGCACCGGCGTCACCGTGGCCGGTTGGCCCACCAGCCCCGCCACCCGATAGCCGAGCGCGACCCCGAAGCCGATCCCGATGAAGGTCATGAAGGCGCCGGCCATCCGGGTGGTGCCGGCGGTGAGGTGCTGGGTCGCGAGCTCGGTGATCGCGGTGGTGACCGTGAGCCCGGGGATCAGCACGATCAAACCGGCGAGCGTGGCCACCGGCACCGCAAACCCGCCGAGCGCCACGCCGAGCAGCGAGACCAGCGCCGCGCAGGCGAAAGCGGCCACCGGCTCGTAGACCCGACCGAGTCGCGGGTACCGGGTAGTGAGCACCGCCAGCGTTCCGGTGAGGAGTCCGGCGATCGCGGCGATTCGCATCTCCGGCCAGCCGCCGCCCAGGAAGCGCGCCGCCGTGCCCGACGCCAGCGTGTAGCCCACCACCACCGCCGCGGGCGTCGATCCACCCGCGCCGTCGAGCGCCGCGATCGCCTCGCTCCCTCGCGACGGCGTCTCCCGGCCGCTCGAGACCGCCTGCGCGACCTCCGTCACCCGCACCAGCGCGCCGAGATCCGGCGGCCGGGGCTCGGTCCGCATCATGAAGGTGCGCTGCCGATGATCGGACCCGAAGGAGGCGAAGATCGACGTCGGCGTGGCGAAGAACTGGCCCTCCAGATCCAACCGCCGGCTGATCGACTCGAGCGCCTCCTCGAGCCGATGGGTGGCATAGCCCGCCTCGTGCAGCGCCCGGCCCAGGCGGAGCACGAATCCCAGGCGGCCATCCGCGGCCGCCCGATCGGCGGTGGTGAAGACGTCGGTCATCGCGGCGGAATCATAATGCCGCCGCTACCCCAACTCGTCTCCACCTTTCGCCGGCACTAGAATCAGACACCTGGTCCGTTTCCCTCGAACCCCGGAACTGCCTCATGCCGGTCGCCTCCAGACCCCTGAGCCTCGGCACGCTGGTCGTGGCGCTCGCCTCGCTGCTCGCCGCGCCGGCCACAGCGCAACGGAAACCCGCGCTCACCCCCAAGGACTACGGCCGCTTCGAGTCCGTCGGTCGGGCTACGCTCTCGCCGGACGGCCGCTGGATCGCCTACCAGATCACCAGGGTCGACGAGCGGGCCGAGCTCCGGATCGCGCGCACCGATCGCGACTTGACTCGGGCCGCGGCGTGGGGCTCGCGGCCGGTGTTCTCCGCGGACGGGCGTTGGCTTGCCTGGTCGATCGGGGTTTCCCCGGAAGAGCGCAAGCGCCTCGAGAAGGAGAAGCAGCCGGTGAGGAGCGGACTCGGCCTGCTCGACCTCGCCAGCGGTGTGGAGCGCGTCGTGCCGGACGTCGCGTCGTTCGAGTTCGATCTCGGCGGCCGCTTCCTCGCCGCCCTCGGCTACCCGCCCGACGAGCCGAAAGGGAAGGGGGCCGATCTCCGGGTGATGGATCTGGAGACCAGCGCGGAGCTCACCATCGGCAACGTCACCGAGCTGGCCTGGAGCGAGGCGGCGCCCCTCCTCGCGCTCACGATCGCGACCGGTGCCGATCTGGGCAACGGCGTCCAGGTCTACGACGCGGTCACCGGTCGCCTGCGGGGCCTCGACGCTTCGAGCGCCTCGTATCGGCAGCTCGCGTGGCGGAAGGACGCGAATGACCTCGCGGTGCTCCGTTCGGTCGAGCCGGCGAGCAAGAAGGGCGCGCGCCACACGCTCCTCGCCTGGCGCGAGCTGCGCGGTCGCCAGCCGGCGCTGCTCCAGCTGGAGCCGCGAAGGGCGGGGCTGATCGACACCCTCGAGGTGGTGCAGCACCGTCGCCCGGCCTGGTCGGAAGACGGGACCAGGATCTCGCTCGGTCTCCGGCCGGTGCCCGACTCGCTCAGGAACGGCCGCCCCGCCGACAGCGCGAAGGCCGCCCCGAGTGACAGCGGCGGCGCCCCCACCAAGCTCGCCGACGAGGACCTCGCCCAGATGCAGATCTGGAGCACCCGTGACGTGCGGATCGTTCCCCAGCAGAAGGCCTCGGCCGAGCGCGACGCGAGCCGGACCCTGCTCGCGGTCTGGGAGCCGGACTCGAACCGTCTGGTGCAGGTGGGGACCGGTCTCCTGGAGAGCGCCGAGCTGACCGCCGACTTCAGGCACGGCGTGGAGCGGGTCTCCGGGCCGTATCCCTGGGGCGAGATGTTCGGCCGGCCCTACCACGACGTCTTCGTGACCGATCTGGCTGACGCCGCCCGCAGCAAGGCGCTCGACTCGGTGCGCTACAGCTGGCTCGGCCCGAGCGGACAGTACCTGCTCTGGTTCGACGGCCGCGACTACTGGTCCAAGAACCTCGACTCCTCCGAGGAGCTGAATCTCACCCGCGACCTGGGAGCCGTCTTCGCCGACACCGCGTACGACACGCCCACCGACCTGCTCCCGCCGCACGGCGTCGGCGGCTGGGTCCAGGAGGACGGCGCGGTCTTCCTCTACGACCGCTACGACGTCTGGCGCGTCGCCCCGGACGGAAGCGGCGCGGTCCGACTCACCGACGGCGCGCGGGAGCAGATCGTCCACCGCGTGGTCGACCTCGACCCCGAAGAGGAGGCCTTCGACGCACGGGCCCCGCTCTACCTCTCCCTCCACGGCGAGTGGAGCGAGAAGCGCGGCTTCGCTCGGGTGCTGCCGGGTGGCGGGGTCGAGCGCCTGGTTTACGACGATCGCTATTTCGCGAGCCTCCAGAAGGCCGACAGCGCCGAGGTGCTGGTCTACCGTGCCGAGGCCCGGGACGATTCGCCGGATTTCTTCGCCGCCGGGATGACCCTCCGCGACCCTCGTCAGGTCAGCGCGACCAACCCCTTCATGCGCGAGTACGCCTGGGGCAAGACCGAGCTGATCGAGTTCCAGAGCCAGACGGGCCGCCGGCTCCAGGGCGTGCTGCTCTACCCGGCCAATCACGATCCCTCGCGCCGCTACCCGATGATCGTCTACACCTACGAGATGCTCTCGCCGCAGGCCCACCTCTTCGAGGTCCCGAGCGAGCGCGACTACTACAGCTTCATCTCGTGGACGGAGGCGGGCTACTTCGTCCTGATGCCGGACATCGTCTTCACCGCGCGCGCACCGGGGCCGAGCGTGGTCCAGACCCTCGAGCCGGCGGTCGCCAAGGTGGCGTCGATGGGGCTGATTGATCCGAAGCGGGTTGGCCTGATCGGACACTCCTGGGGCGGCTACAACGCCGCCTTCGTGCCCACTCGCAGCAAGGTCTTCGCGGCCTCCGTGGCCGGCGCGCCGCTCACCGACTTCGTCAGCTTCATGGGACAGATCCACTGGACCCCCGGCCTCCCGGAGCTGAGCCACTGGGAGACCGGGCAGGCGCGGATGGAGGTCCCCTACTGGGAAGACCCCGAGGCGCACCACCGCGCTTCACCTGTGCACAAGGTCCAGGAGATGGAGACTCCGTTGCTTCTCGCGCACGGCGACAAGGACGGCGTGGTCGAGTTCTTCCAGTCGACCGAGTTCTACAACTTCGCCCGCCGCGCCGGGAAGCAGGTGGTGCTGCTGGTCTACGAGGGAGAGAACCACGGGTTCGTCAAGAAGGGCAACCAGATCGACTACCACCGCAGGATCCTGGAGTGGTTCGGCCACTACCTGAAGGGCGAGCCCGCCCCGGATTGGATCACCAAGGGCGTTCCGTGGGAGAAGCAGCGCGAGGAGATCCGCCGGGTCGCGAAGAGCGGCGAGCCGGCGGCCGCGAAGCCCTGAGCGCCGCCCTCAGCTCCGGGCCTGCTCCTTGGCCCAGGAGTCCCTGAGGGCGACGGTCCGATTGAAGACCAGCGCTCCGGGCTTCGAGTCGGCCGAGTCCTGGACGAAGTACCCGGTCCGCTCGAACTGATAGCGGGTGTCGGCGGGGTCCTTCGCCACGCTCGGCTCGATCTTCGCGCCGCGGAGGGTCACCAGCGAGTCCGGATTGAGCACCGACGTGAAATCCTGCCCCTCCGGCAGGCCGTCGGGATCGGGCACCGTGAAGAGCCGATCGTAGAGCCGGAGCTCGCAGTCGAGCGCGTGCGCCGCCGAGACCCAGTGGATCGTGCCCTTCACCTTGCGCCCGTCAGGGGCGTTGCCGCCGCGCGTGGCCGGGTCGTAGGTGCAGCGGAGCTCGACCACCTCGCCACTCGCGTCCTTCACCGCCTCGGTGCAGGTGATGAAGTAGCCGTAGCGGAGCCGGACCTCACGCCCCGGCGCCAGCCGGAAGAACTTCCTGGGCGGGTCCTCCATGAAGTCGTCCCGCTCGATGTAGAGCTCCCGCGAGAAGGGCAGCATCCGGGTGCCGGTCTTGGGCACGTCGTGCGGGTAGTAGGAGGCCTCGAGCTCCTCGGTCTGGCCCTCGGGATAGTTGGTGATCACCACCTTGAGCGGCCGGGTCACGCAGAGCACCCGCGGCACCTCGAGGTTGAGCGCGTCCCGGACGTGGTGCTCGAAGGTGGCCAGCTCGGTCCGGGCCGGGCTCCGCGCCACCCCGATCGCCTCGCAGAAGCTTCGGATCGCCTCGGGCGGCACACCCCGCCGGCGGATCGCCGCGAGGGTCGGCATCCGTGGGTCGTCCCAGCCGCTCACGTGACCCTCGTTCACCAGCTTCAGCAGCTTCCGCTTGCTCACCACCGTGTAGTCCAGCTCCAGCCGGGCGAACTCCGTCTGCTCCGGCGGCCGCTCGAAGCCCACCTCGCGCACCAGCCAGTCGTAGATCTCCCGGTTGTCCTTGAACTCCAGCGTGCAGAGCGAGTGGGTGACTCCCTCGATCGCGTCGGAGAGCCCGTGCGCGAAGTCGTAGAGCGGGTAGATGCACCAGGCCGTGCCGCGCCGATAGTGCGAGGCGTGACGGATCCGGAGCAGCACCGGGTCGCGCATGATCATGTTCGGGTGGGCCAGGTCGATCTTCGCCCTGAGCACGTGCGCCCCGTTCGGGAACTCGCCCGCTTTCATCCGCTCGAGCAGATCGAGGTTCTCCTCCGGCGACCGGTCGCGAAAGCGGCTCGGCACGCCGGGCGTGGTGACCGTGCCGCGATGGGCCCGGATCTCCTCCTCGCTCTCGCTGTCGACGTAGGCCTTGCCCTGCTTCACCAGCCGCACCGCGAACTCGTAGAGCTGCTCGAAGTAATCGCTGGCGTAGAGCTCCCGGTCCCACTCGAAGCCGAGCCAGCGGACCGCGTCCTTGATGGCCTCGACGTACTTGATGTCTTCGGTGGTCGGGTTGGTGTCGTCGAAGCGGAGATTCACCTCGCCGCCGAACTCCCGGGCGATCCCGAAGTTCAGGCAGATCGCCTTGGCGTGGCCGATGTGCGGGAAGCCGTTGGGCTCCGGCGGAAACCGGGTCCGCACCGGACGGCCGAAGCGCCCGCTCTCCACGTCGGCGGCCACCATCTGGCGGATGAAGTCGCGACGGGGGGGCTCCAGGCTCACGGGCTGCGCTCGATCTCGGATGAGGGGCTAGGAGGATGGGGCCGGACCCGGTCGAAGTCCAGCCCGGTCGGGCCCTGCTATCTCGGCCGGCGCCGAGGCCGCTGTTTGGCGGACACCGCGCGGATCACGGTCCGCCCGCGACCCGACGCCGCGAACCCGGCCGGCGACCGGGCAAGGGCGGCGGCCAGGAGCGCTTCGACCGCCGGATCCTCGAGGTCGCGCCCGGACTCCAGCGGGATGAAGCGGGTTTGCTTGCCAGCGCCCTTGAGCCGCTTTTCGGGGTCGGGCAGCCCGGCGCCGTGCAGCAGAAAGAGGCTCAGCCCGTTCGCCCGAGCCGCCAGCGAGACGATCGCGTCGCTCGGCCGCTCGGTCGGCGAGTAGCCGATCACGAAGAAGTTGTAGTTGTCGTAGACCAGCTCGCAGGCGGTCGGGAAGCGCCGCCTGAGGGCGGCGCGCACGCTGCGAATCCGCCGTTGATCGGCGGCATCGAACTTCGCGATGAAGGCGGCGAGCTGCTTCGCGGCGCTCGCCTGGCCTCGGGCTGGCATGGCCGGCTTCCTCCGGGGGACGTCCTGTCTCCGTCCAACGAGGACTTTGCGCCCGGTGCCCGCCTCGTGCAAGTGGCTCGCGTCCTCGACCCCGATCAGGCGCCCGGCGGCCGGGACTCGCTCTCGGGCGCGGGGGGCGCTATGCTCCCTCGAACCGCGACCACACGCCCCGCCAGGAGGGCCGGTGACCGACGATCGACCCCTGCCGGACCCCCGGATCCATCCGATTCTGCGCCGCTACTCCGAGGGCCTGGTCTCCGCCTACGACGCCGCCTGCGAGATCCAGGATCTCGGTCTCGAGGGCTACCACGATCCGAGCGCGGGCGACGTCGTCTACTGGGCCCGGGCAACCGGCATCGGGATCCCCGCGCCGAGCGAGGAGGAGGCCAGGGCCGAAGCGGCCGAGATCCTCGCCCGGCTCCGGCGGCGGGACGGCTGAGGCGAGAGCCGTCTCGCCGAATCAGCAACACATGGGAGGACTTCGCGTGAGACTCAATCCGACCGCGATCGCCATCACGACGCTGTTGGCCCTGCCGAACGCCGCGGCCGCGCAGACGAACAGCCAGCTGACCGTCGCGCCGGCCACCGTGACCATCGAGGTCGGCGCCAAGTCCCGCCTCGTGCCCACCCTCAAGGACGCGAGCGGCACGGTCGTCACGCCCGACACCGTGGTCTTCCTCTCCGACGCCTCCCGCTCCCTCGACGCCGGGGCGGACGGCACCATCGAAGCGGTCCAGGAGGGGCAGTACGTGATCACCGTGCTCGCGCGCGCCGGTGGCCAGACCGCGACGGCGCGCGTCCCGGTCACCGTGCGCCCGCCGGCGCCCGCCCGGGTCGAGGTGCTGCCGGCGCTCGACCGGCTCTACGCCGGTGCCGCGATGCGCTTCCGCGCCAGGGTCACCGACCGGGTCGGCGCGGAGCGGCCGGATCAGCCGGTCACCTGGGAGTCCAGCGCCCCCGCGGTCGCCACCGTCGACCGGGGCGGCCTGCTGAGCGCGCTCGCCCCAGGTGAGGTCGTGATTCGCGCCCGGACCGGCGAGGTGGTCGGCGAGCGGCGCTATCGCGTGGTCGCCAACCCCGTCGCTTCGCTCGCCCTCGAGACGGATCGCGCCGAAGCCCGCACCGGCGACGTCGTCCACTTCCGGGCGGTCGCGAAGGACGCCCGCGGCAACGTGGTGAGCGACGCGCCGGTCACCTTCGCCGTCGTGCCGCAGAAGGGCGTGCCCGTCACCCACGAGCCCCAGGTGCAGCGCTTCCGTGAGGGCAGCGTCCAGCGCGAGCTGGTGCCGCGCTACCCCGCGGCCGAGATCGACGAGCGCGGCCGCTTCGTCGCCGAGGACGCCGGCGAGTTCACCGTGCTGGCGAGCGGCCCCGGCCACTCGGCCTTCCGCACCATCCGGATCACGCCCCGCGAGGTGAGCCGCAAAGTCGAGCTGGTCGGACGCGGCGCGGTCACCGGGCTCCAGACCTCCGATCTCTGGATCTTCGAGGGCGTCGACGGCCGCGACTACGCCATCACCGGCACCCACTCGGCCAACGGCGAAGCCTACTTCTGGGACGTGACCGATCCCGGCAACCCCGTGGCGATCGACACCGTCACCGTCGACGCCCGCACCGTCAACGACGTCAAGGTCTCGGAGGACGGCCGGATCGCGGTGATCTCCCGCGAGGGCGCCTCGACCCGGCGGAACGGGATCGTGATCCTCGACGTCACCAACCCGCGCCAGGTGGAGACCCTCTCGGTCTTCGACGACCAGCTCACCGGCGGCGTCCACAACGTCTTCGTCGCGGGCGGCCACGTCTACGTCGTCAACAACCTCCAGCGCCTCGACGTGATCAGCATCGAGGACCCGCGCGCGCCGCGGCGGGTCAGCACCTTCGAGGTCGACACTCCCGCCCACCTGATCCACGACGTCTGGGTGGTCGACGGCATCGCCTACGTCTCCTACGTCTTCGACGGGGTGATCCTGCTCGACGTCGGCAACGGGGTCGCGGGCGGCAGCCCGTCCAACCCGGTCCGGATCGCGAGCTACGCCTATCCGGTCGACGTGAGCGGCGAGGTCAGCTTCGCGGTGCCGGCCCACAGCGCCTTCCCCTATCGGAGCTCGACCGGCCGCTCCTACGTCCTGGTGGGCGACGAGAGCTTCCGCCGTGCCGCGACCAATCGGGCCGAGGGCGCGCCGGCGTTCGAGACCACGGGCTACATCCACGTGGTCGACTTCACCGATCCCAAGAACCCCGAGGAAGTCGCCCGGGTCGAGGTCCCCGAGGCGGGGTCGCACAACTACTGGATCCAGGGCGACACCCTCTACGCGGGCTTCTACAACGGCGGGCTCCGGGTCTTCGATCTCTCAGGCGAGCTCAAGGGCGATCTCTATCGCCAGGGGCGGGAGATCGCCTCGTATCTGCCGTACGATCCGAAAGGGCTGATCCCGAACTCGCCGCGCACCTGGGGCGCGCAGTGGTACAAGGGGAACATCTTCCTGTCGGATACCAACAGCGGACTCTGGGTGGTGCGGCTCGAGCCGAAGAAGGAGCTGGTGCCGTAGCGGGCTGCTAACCCCCGCGAGTCCAGAGCAGGATCGTGCAGGAGCTGGCTTGGGTGTCGAACTGCATCGGCCGCTCGACGGGGCTGCGGTAGACCTCGATCGCCTCGAACCACTGGACGGGGAAGGTCCGGACGTCGAACGAGCGCGATTGCTCGACCAGGGCTCCGTCGAGCCAGACCGCGATCATGGGTCCGCGGCCGCGCGTCAGGCCTCCGCCCGATCGCGGACAGGCCACGTGATCGGCGGAGACCAGCAGGCCGGCCCGCCGCAGGACGTTTCCGAGATCGAACGGCGCCCAGCGCTCCAGCTCCTCCGGACCGATGAACGCCGAGGCAGGCGCCGGGCTCGCGAACGCCCGTTTGGCCACCTCGGCCAGCCTGCCGCGATACTGGCGTCCTCTGACCTCGACGACGATCTCCGGCAGCACCTGCGGCATCGGGCCCAGCACCACCTCGATGGCGAGCGTGTCGGCGCTCCCCAGCGTGACCGCGAGACGCTCGGGACGGTAGCCGATGGCCCGAACGACCCAGAGCCCCGGGCCCGCCTCGAGCCCCGTCAGCCGAAACGCCCCGGTGGCCGACGCCGTCGCCCGCTCCCGGGTGGTCAGGCTGACGATCTCCGCCGAGCCGATTGCCCGACCTGCGGTGTCCCGCACTACCCCTTCGAGCACGGTCGCTTGCGCCGCCACGCCGCGCGGCGTCCAGCAGAGCGCCACCGATGCGGCGAACAGGACCGGTCGGAAACCAGAGCCCATCGCGACCTCCCAAGGTCTACGATGCGGCGGCTGCCTCGGGCCCGCAACGGCGGCGGCCGTCCGGGTTAAGGTCGGCTAAAGCCAGCCCGTCCAGCGACCGAGCAGCACCAGCAGCCCGATCACGTAGATCGTCCCGAAGATCTCCTTGTTGTACTTGGCCAGCCATTCGGGGAGATAGATGTCGAAGTTCGGCCGGCGATCCTCGGTGTAGCGCGCCGCAATCGGCGTGAGCGGGCAGCGCCACTGGTTGAAGGCGAGGACCAGCACCTCGACGAACACCACGCCGGAGAGCAGGGCGGCCGTCCGGAACCGGCCCACCCACGCGAGCGGCGCGATCGCGACGACCGAGCCGCCGAGCACCAGCCAGGCGCCCGTGTGGATCAGGCGGATCCTTTGAAGCGCGGCGTCGCGATCGCTCGAGGTCATCGTCACATGCGCCAACCCAGCAGGTTCCAGTAGCCGAGCGACCAGGCGAAGAGCAGCGCGACCAGCAGCATCGCCGCGAGCCGCCACCGCTCGCCCGTCGTGCCCGCGCGCTGCCGCCAAACCTGCCACGTCGCTACGCCCCCCGCCACCGCCAGGGCCAGCCCGATCGGCGGCAGCGCCAGCGCGACCTCGAGCAGCGTCGGCGAGTCGGAGAGCAGCGCGGCCTCGTTCGAGAACGCCGCGACGAGCGCGATCGTGAAGAGCAGGTTGGCGGCTGCCATGCCCGCGACGAGCCGTCGCCCCCATCGGAGCGAAGTCGGCTCGGCGCCGCCGCGCCGCCATCGGCCCAGAGCCCCGATCGACACTCCGACGAACGAGAGCAGCGCACCAGCCAGGATCGTCAGATGAAGCCGCGGCGCGCCGTGCCAGGGCTGCCGCTCGAGCACCATCATCGGCGTGAGATCGAGAAAAGCGTGGGTGGCGCGGCCGTCTTTGCCCAGCCTGAAGGCGATCCGGGTCGAGCCGTTCCGGTCCTCGAACACGAGCGAGTCGATCGGCGCCACCTGCATCGCGCCGAAGGGCAGGGCCACCTCGAGCGCCGTGTCGCCCAGCGCCCGAACCGGCACGGCGGCGAGCAGCCCGAACGCCTTCTGGAACGTGGTGTAGGATTGCCGGTTGAAGAGATAGCTGCCGGTAAAGCGCTCGAGACCGCCGTGACGGACCCGCCGAGTCGGCGCCGACGGGTAGTAGTGCTCGAGGAAGTCGTCGAGCAACCGGCCGAACGCGATCTCGCTTCCGGTGTCGGTGTTGAACGACGCGAAGAGGCCGAGCCCGTCCCTCGGAACGAGCGCCAGCTCCGTATGGAACCAGCGCGACCCGCCGCCGTGTCCGATCACCCGGACGCCGTGGCCCGACTTCTCGTAGAAGCCCAACGCCCAGCCGTTCACCCTCGGGTCGTGGACGAAGGCTCGGCCGTGCATCAGCGCCAGTGTGGCCGGCGCCAGGACCCGCGGGCCGCTCGTGTCGGAAGCGAGGTGGGCCAGCATCCAGCGCGCCATGTCCGCCCCGGTCGAGCTGATCGCCCCGGCGGGCGCCGCCCCCTTGATGATTTCCCACGGCTTTGCCACGAAGGCGCCGCCCTCCCAGGCGTAGCCCTCGGACATCGCATCGCGGAGATCCTCGGGCAACGGCTGTCTCGCGGTGGTCCGCTCCATACCGAGCGACGCGAAGAGGTTGCGCTCGAGATACTCCTCGTAGCTCGAGCCGGACACCCGCTCCACGATGTAGCCCGCCAGCGCCGCGCCCCAGTTGGAGTACGAGGAGAACCGCCCCGGCTCCCGGACCCGCGCGGGCCGATGGCTCGGCAGCCACTCGGACAACGGAACGTTGTCGGCCGGGTCGACCGCCTCCTGGTCCCGGTTGTCGTCCTCGAAGCCCGCCGTGTGGGTCATCAGGTGACGGAGGGTCACCGGTGCCGCGAACGTCGCGGGGATCCTGAAGTCGAGATACCCGTTCACGTCGCGGTCGAGATCGAGCTTGCCTTGCTCGACCAGCTGCATCACCGCCGTCCAGGTGAACGTCTTGGTGACCGAGCCGATCCGGAACAGGGTCCGATCCGGGTCCACCGGCGTCCTGGCCGCGACGTCGGACCAGCCGTACCCCTTGCTGAGCAGCACCCGGCCGTCGCGCACCACCGCGACGACGCCACCGGCCACCCGCCGGTCCGCCATCGCCGCGCCCACCAGGCCGTCGAGAAACGCTTCGAGCTCCGCCGGATCGGTGGGACCGCGCGCGGTCGAGTCGGCGGAGTGGATCGGGTCGTCGGACGCGAGGCCGGCGCCGCCCGCCTGAGACGAAGCGACCACCGCCAGCGCACAGAGTGCCAGGCGCATCGTGCGTATGTGACGAGGGGGGAGGTCAGAGGGACTGCTCGCGACCGGAGGGGACCGCCGATACCGTGGCCGCGCGAACTCTACCGCTTCGGCAGAGAACCTGTTTCGCCCCGCCGCGGCTGTCAAGCATCGCCGGCGTCGCCGGATCGCCGATCCGGTTAGCTTGCCTTGGCGCGTTGTCAGGGTGACGGGAACCGAGAAAGGAACGATCGATGGAGCTCACCGACGTCATCGCCCAGATGGGCGGCCTCAAGTCCATGGCCAGCGAGCTGGGGGTGTCCGAATCTCAGGCGGCCTCCGGCGCGGCCGCGCTGCTCCCCGCGATTCTGGGAGGCTTCAAGAAGCAGGCGCAGGCCCGCGCCGAGGCGCCGGACGGGCTCGGTGCCCTGCTCGGTCAGCTCGGCGGCGGTGAGCTGCTCGACGACGTCCTCGCGCCGGCCCCCACCAACGTCAACCGCGGCAACGACGTCCTCGGCACCATATTCGGCTCCAAGGACGTGAGCCGGGCGGTGGCCCAGCACGCCTCCGGCAGCTCGGGCGTCGACACCACCACGCTCAAGCGGATGCTCCCGATCCTCGCGATGGTCGTGACCGGCCTCATGGCCAAGCAACGCTCCAGCTCGTCCCAGCAATCGGCGGCCGGCGCCGGCGGACTCGGTGGTCTCGGGGGCCTGCTCGGTGGGCTCCTGGGCGGGGGCGCCCGGAGCGGCTCCTCCACCGGAGGGCTCGGCGGCCTGGCTTCCATGCTCGATGCCGACGGCGACGGCAATCCGCTCGACGACATCCTCGGCATGATGGGGCGTTAGGGCGCGTTCGTCGCCGGCCCGCCGGCCGGCATCCCGAGAATCCGCCTCAGCTCGGCCACGGCGTCGGCGTAGCGAATCCCGCGATCCGCGAGCGCCCTCGCCGCGGTCGACTCGGGCTCCCGGATCAATGCCAGCACCAGGTGCTCCGAGCCCAGCACCCGGTGCCTGAGCTTCACGGCTTCGGCCGAGGCCGACTCCAGCAGCCAGGAGACCCGCGGCGGGGCCGCCTTCCTCCCGGGATCGGTGCCCGCCAGGAGCCCCTCCAGCTGGCGATAGAGCCCGTCGAGATCGCCGCCCTGCAGCCTGCCGATCACGCTGGCGCCGATCCCCTCGGCGTCCCGGAGCAGCGCGAGCAGCACGTGCTCCGGCGTCTTGTCCGGATGCCCACGGCTCGCGGCCTCCTCGTCGGCCAGCTCCAGCAGTCGCGCGACTCGATTGGTGAACGGTAGCTCCGGCGGCACTCGACCCCCTTTTCGGGTGAGACGGTGCCGGCCCCTCGAATTCCGCCTTCCGGGCCGATCGCTCCGGCTCAACCGCCCGACGGCTCGCGGGAAAGGACGTAACGCAGTCCCCGGAGCCGGTCGTGGCTCAGCTCGCCGGTGGCCGCCTCACGCTCCGCCGCCCCGTCGCTCACGAACCCGAGCTTCTCGGCCACCCGGACCGAGGGCACGTTCTCCGGGACCACGAAGGCCACCAGCCGCTTCGCTTCCGTGCTCCGGAAGAGGTGGTCGATCACCGCCCGCATCGCCCGGGTCGCCACGCCGCGTCCCTGTTGCTCGGGCATCACGGTGTAGTACACCTCGATGCCGTCGTCCTCGTCGGCGAGTGGCTGCGCCCCGCAGGAGCCGAGATAGGCGCCGCCCTCGTCGACGATCGTGAGCGAGAAGATCGGCGCCGCCGAGTCGTACGACGCGATCACGTAGTCGAGCATCTCGCGGGCGCCGTCCGCGGTCTTCTGCTCCGGGGTGAAGGCCATGTAGCGCGTGGCCGTCGGGTGGGTCAGGAACGCCGCGAACGGGCCCTGATCGGCGCTCCGGTGCCGGCGCAGGGTGAGCCCCTCGGCGTGGAGTGTCTCGGGTACGATCATCGTGGACTCCTGGATTCGGAGCGAAGGTCGCGATCTCGTTCGTTCGGGCTATCCTACGATAATGCCCCCGCCATCCGCCCCGCGCGCCGACTCGACCCAGGAGATCCCACCGATGCGACGACTCCCGACCCTCCTTCTCGGCCTCGGTCTCGCTCTCTCACTCGCCGCCTGCGGTGGCGACAGCTGCGAGAGCCTCCAGGACGACATCGAAGAGATCGGGCGGGAGATCCAACAGGACCCCAGCACGGCGCTCGACCGCGCCGGGGAGCTGGAAACCCTCCGCAAGCGCCTCGAAGAGCTGGAATGTCTCGGCTGAGCCTGTAGAGAGGCCTGGCGCGCGTTCCTACCGCCGCCAGTCGTTCGTCCGGATGTCGGGCATCGCCCGCACGCTGTCGAGCAGCGCGTCGATGTCGCCCCGTTGGAAGAGCCGGCCCCGGACCGCCACCGCCGAGATCCGGCGGGTGTTGGTCACGTCCTCCAGAGGATTGGCGTCGAGCAGCACCAGGTCCGCCACCTTGCCCGTCTCGATCGTGCCCACCGAGTCGGCCAGGCCGAGCCATTCCGTCGGGCTCGACGTCGCGCTCCGGAGCGCCTCGATCGGGCTCATCCCGAGCCAGTCGACCAGCAGCTCGAGCTCCTGGTGGAGCGACGCCCCCGGAAAGACGTTGAGCACCGCCACGTCCGCGCCCGCCATCAGCCGCACCCCGGCCTCCCGCATCTCGCGAAAATGTCGGAGCGCCGTGGGCCAGAGCCGATCGAACATCGCGCGGCGCTCCGGCGTCGCCTCCTCCGCCTGCTCGCGCCAGTCGAGGATCAGGAAGGCCGAGAGATAGGGCCTGAGCGGGTGGGTCGCGCCCGTGCTGTCGTCGACGAGCTGCCGGTAGTAGCCGGCCGGCTGGAGCACCGACGCCTCGACCGCCACCAGCGTCGGCACCACCCCGACGTCCCGTCGCGCCAGCTCCGCCCAGAAAGCCCGCCGGCGCTCGAGCGGAATCGAGTCGATCGACGGCGGGAAGAGATGCTCCACGCCGTCCTGCCCCGCCTCGAGAAAGAGCGCCGGCGAGTCGGTCGGCGCGTGGCCGACCAGCCGGAGGCCGTGCGCGTCCGCCGCCTGGCCCAGGGCGAAGTAGGTCTCCTCGCTCTCGATCGTGCGGACCTTGAGATGATCCAGCTCCAGCGTGGCGAGCGAGTCCACGATCCGCCGCGCGTCCTCCGGCGACGCCACCGGAATCCGCGCCCGCTCGAAGGGCTCGACCCGCGCCTCGGGTGGGTCCCGCCGCATCCGCTCGATGTTCCGGAGCGACTCCAGGTACGGCCCCGCGATCAGCATCCGGGGCCCGACCCGCTCGCCGCTCCGTATCTCACGCCGCCACCGCAGCACCTCGGCGTGCTCGCTGCCCTGGTCGCGAACCGTCGTCACCCCGTGCGCCACGTAGAGACCGAGCGCCGACGCCCTGGTCTTGCTGGTGTGGACGTGCATGTCGACCAGACCGGGCATCAGATACCGGCCCGAGCCGTCGACCACTCTGGCACCGGCCGGCACCGCCACCGTTTCGCTCGGTCCGATGGCCGCGATCCGGCCGCCGCTCACGACCACGGTCTGGTGCGGGAGCGTGTCGGGCCCGCTCATCGGGATCACCGTGACGTCCCGGAACGCGATGGCGTCGTCGGCCGCGGGCTCCGCGGGAGCGCACGCTGCCACCCCGAGCAGGAGCGGCGCGAGCCTGACGTTCATCGGTGCGAGCCCCGTGGCCCGGCGCGGCGGGCAGCGTCACCCCGTGGGCCGCGAGGTCCACGCGAAAGCCCGCGCGATCCCGAAGCGGTCGCTCGTGAACCAGAGGGTCCGCCGATCCGCGCTGAGCGACGCGCCGTACTCGTTGCCGAACGAGTTGATCGGCACCGGCAGCAGCCGGGGCTCGCTCCACCCGTCGGCGGTGCGCTCCGGACCAGTAGAGGTCGTCGCCCCCGTGCGTGGCGCTCCGCCCGCCGCCGCCGGCCACCAGCATCAAGTCGCCCTCGGCGCTCACCCAGGCGCCGTGCTCGTCGCCGGCGCTGCTCGTCGGTTGGCCCAATGCCACCGGCGCCGCGGTCCCGCGGTCCAGCCGGTAGACGTCCCGCCCGCCCAGCCCCTCGGGACGATCGGACGAGAAGTAGAGCGCGCCGTCCCGGGTCATCGCCGGCTGCTGCGCGCCGTCTCCCGCGAGCGCCGCGGCGGCGGCGATCGGCTCGGGCTCGCTCCACCCCTGTCCCCGGCGCTCGATCGTGAAGAGTCGATAGCGCGACGACACCGCCGTGTCTCCCTCGATCCGCCGCGTCGTCGCGAAGACGATCCCGCCTCCGCCCGGAAGGAGCGCCGGCCCTCGCTCGCTCGCCGCGTCGTCGGCGGGTGTCGTGAGAGCCCGCACGCTCCAACCGCCGGCGCCCTTGCTCGCCACCATCAGGCGCTGCCGAGTCAGCCGCCGGCCGTGCTGGGTGAAGACCATCGTCTCTCCGTCCACGGCGACCGGGTAGGAGAGACCGGAATCCGGATCCACTCGGACGCCGTCCCAGGGCCGGAGCGCCGAGTGCGCTCCGAGCGACGGGTCGACCGGACCGACCCGCACCGCGGCGATCGGAAAGGGCCGGCCAACCATCACCACCCCGCGACTGATGTCCGCGCCGGGAACCAGCCGGAACCCCGAGAGCCCGCCGCCCATCCGGAAATCGATCGTGTCACCCGTGGTGCCGGACTCGAGCATCGCGCCGATCAGCGAATCGCGGAGCACCAGCGCCAGCCGGCCCAGTGCTTGCCGTCAAGGGCAGCCCAGCTCGAGCCGGCCGGGAATCGTCTGCGAGCCGGCGGCGACCTGCCTCGTATCGACCCGTCCAACGGCACGGGCCGTTCTGCGCTCCCAGTGTGGTGGCCGAGACCAGCAGCGTCGCGGCCAGCGGGAGGGTGCCTTTCGGAATCATCGCCATCTCCTTCAAACGTCGGTTCGTGTAAAGCGCCAGATCGCGCCGCCCGCGCCCAAGGCCACCACGCCCAGCCAGCTGGCGAGCGAGCGCCAGGGCGGGGCGGCGGACCAGCGCCCGAGGTCCTGCCACGCGCCGGGCGCCCACACCGACGCGCTCTCGCCCACGCCGCCCAGCAGGTAGAGGACGCCGAGCCCGAGCAGCAGTGCGGCCACGCTGTCGCGCGTGATCGTGGTGGAGAAGAGGCCGAGCGCCGCGGCGTGGGCGGCCCCGACGCCGGCGAGCAGGATCGTGCCGAGCAGCGTGCCGGCGGGAATCGGGTGACCCATCCCGACGCCGATGCCGGCCACCACCACCGCCGAGATCAGCGTGAGCAGCGTCACCAGGGCCGTGACCAGCGCCCCGCGAGCCACGAGCCAGCCGCCGCGCGATGCGGGGAGCGACAGCGTCAGGTCGAGCGTCTCCTGCCGCCGCTCCGCCGCGACCCCGCCGACCGCGAGCGCGACGGCGACCACTACCAGCAACGTGGCCAGGCCGCCACCGGCCCAGGTCTGCCCCAGGTAGACGTCGAACGGCACCTGCGCCAGCGCCTCGACCCGAGCCCGATCGGCCGCTCCGAGCTCCCAGTTGCCCGGCACCCCGCTGGCGACGCGCCGGAAGCCCAGCGCCAGGATCGCGGCGTGCGCCACCACCGCCAGCCCCGCGATCAGGAAGCGGCCCCGGATCGACCACCACGCGTGGCGGAGCATCGCCCTAACGATCATGGCCCACCGCCGTGAGATAGATCTCGCGGAGACCCATCGGCCTCGCCTCGATCAGCTCGCCCCGCGCGGCGAGCCCGGCGGGCAAGGATCCGTCCCAGCTCGAGGTCACCGCTTCGACCACCCCGTTCCGGATCCGCACGTCCTGCAGGCCCTCGGTCGCGGCGGGCTCGGGCTCGCCTTCGAGCCGCACGGTCAGCCGTTGCCATCGCGACCTCACCTCGTCCAGCTCTCCCTCGAGCGCGAGCGCGCCCTGCCGCAACACCACGATCCGGTCGCAGAGCCGCTCCACCTCGTCGAGCCGGTGGGTGGAGAGCACGATCCCGCCGCCCTCGCGACCCGCCAGCTGCTCGAGCAGCGTCCCCCAGAGCGCCTCGACGGCGCCCGGGTCGAGCCCGTCCGACGGCTCGTCCAGCAGCGTGAGCGGCGCCCCGCGGGCCACCACCGCCGCGAGCAGCACCTTGCTCCGCTCGCCGCGCGACAGCTTGCTCACCGGCCGGCCCGGGTCGACGCCCCACCGGCCGAGCAGCGCCCGCGCGGCCGATCCGTCCACGTTCGGATGAAACGCGGCGTAGAACCGGAGGAACCCGGCCACCGTGGTGTGCTGGTAGAGCGCCTTCGAGTCCGGCACCAGCGCCACCGCCTGCCGGATCGCGAGCGAGTCGGCGAGCGAGTGGCCGAGCACCGTGCCGCGGCCGGCGCTCGGCCGGGTGATGCCGAGCAGCAGCCGGAGCAGCGTCGTCTTGCCGGCGCCGTTCGGGCCCACCACTCCGACCACGCTCCCGGCAGGTAGGTCGAGGCTCAGTCCGTCTACCGCCGTGACGCCGCCGTACCGCTTGGTCAGGCCCTCCGTCCGAATCACGTCTCCACCTCCTGATTGGCCGGATTCGCCCGGAGCAGCCGGCCCAGTTCCTCGAGCAGCTCCTCGTCCTCGAACCCCAACGCCCTTGCTTCGGCCACCGTCTGCTCGAGCACCGGCTTGAGTCGCCGCCGCCGCTCCACCCGTCCCATCGGCGGCGCCTCCGCGCTGACGAACGTGCCCCGCCCGCGAACCGTCTCCACCACCCCGTCGCGCTCCAGCTCGCGATAGGCGCGCGCCGCCGTGTTGGGGTTGATCAGCAGCGTCGCCGCCAGCTCCCGCACCGTCGGCAGCCGCTCCCCCCGGGCCAGCGTCCCGGTGGCGATCCCGTGCTTGATCCGGCGGATCAGCTGGAGGTAGATCGGCTCGCCCGAGCTGGGCTGGATCTGGAACATGCGGCGGTCGGCCCCCGGGTCCGGGTAGTTGTACTAATACATTGGTACAATGTCCGGACCCCGCCGTCAAGCGGCGGCCTGGCTTTGGCGACGCCGTCGCGGGTAGTATCGGTGCCATGGCGGAGGTCGAGCTCTACGGCCCGATCAAGCGCTTCCTCGAGCGTCAGGGCTATCGCGTCAAGGGGGAGATCGGCGCGTGCGACATCGTGGCGGTGCGCGATGGCGACGGCCCCGTCGTGGTCGAGCTCAAGGAGCGGCTCACCCTCGCGCTGGTGTTGCAGGCGGTCGATCGGCTGGCGGTCTCGGACGCGGTCTACGTCGCGTTTCGGATCGGGGCGGGCGGCAGCGGGTCCTGGCGCTCCCGCGCCAGGCAGGTCAAGGCGCTCCTCCGGCGGTTGGGCCTCGGCCTCCTCACCGTCTCCTCGCGCGGCGCGGTCACGGCGGTGCTCGACCCGTCGCCCTATCGCCCCAGGCAGAACGCCGCGCGCCGGTCGAGGCTGCTCAAGGAGTTCCGCGAGCGAGTCGGCGACCCGGAAGCGGGCGGCTCCGCCTCGCGCGAGCGGCTCACCGCCTATCGCCAGGACGCGCTCCGCTGCGCCCGCGAGCTCGAGCCCGAAGGCGAGCTCGCTCCGAGGATGATCCGCGACCGCACCGGCGTCTCGCGGGCCGGCCAGATTCTCCGCGACAACCACTACGGCTGGTTCGATCGGGTGCGGGTCGGCTACTACGCCCTCACCCCGAAGGGCCGCCGGGAGCTGGTCCGCTGGGCGGCCGCCCCGCTCGACGAGGAGCCGCCCGCCGCCGACGGCTCGGCCTGAGCGCCGCTACGAGCGCGCGGCGAGGCACTCCACTTCGACCCGCGCGCCGATCGCGAGCCCGCTGGTGCCGAAGGCGCTCCGCGCCGGATACGGCGCGGTGAAGTACGTCTGATAGATCTGGTTGAACGCCGACCACTGCGAGATGTCCGCCATCATCACGGTGCACTTCACCACGTCGCGCATCGTGTAGCCGTGCGCTTCGAGCGCGGTCTTGATGTTCTCCATCGTCTGCCGCGTCTCTCCCTCGAGCCCGCCCGACGCCAGCGTCAGCGTCCCCGGCAGCACCCCGACCTGGCCCGACAGCAGCAGCAGGTTGCCGACCCGAACCGCCTCGGAGAAGGGGAGGTCGGCCGGCAGCACCTTTCCTGAGTTCAGGAACTCGATCGCGACGGCTTCCGGAGCGGGCGGCGGCGCCGGGTTGGCGCAGGCCAGAGCGAGCAGGGCGAGGACCGGCAGGCGGAGCGAGTTCATGTCGCGGTCTCCTGAGGAGTCGGATCCGAGTTGGTCGATCGGGAGGAGCGGCCCTGCTCCGGGCGATCGGCCGGTGCGGGCTGGAAGCAGGAGAATGCGCGCAGAAGGCCCCGGGCTCAAGCGGGGGAGCCGCTCGGCCACTGTCGGCTCGAGCTCAGCGGACCAACTCCGCCCGTCCGCGCGCGAGCCAGACCTCGACGGGGCGCCCGTCGAGCGTCGCCGGCCGGAACTCGAGCTGCGACGCGTTGGCCAGGGTCTCTCGATCGAGCTCCGGCACGCCGGTGCTGGTCGTGAGCTCGGCGCTCAGGACGACACCGAGGGCTGAGATCCGCATCCGGATCGAGGCGCTGCGGGTCCGGACGGGAGACGGCGAGCTCGTCACGATCGTGACGGTGCGGGATTGGGGGCCGCCCATGAGAACCGGCGTGCAGAGCTCCGAGCGCTCGAGCGTGATGGCCGGTCGCCCGCCGAGACGGAGCCGGACTCGGATGCTCGGCGCGTCGACCTCGACCGACGGTTGGAGGGCCGCCTCCAGCAAGATCGCCAGGCTGTCGGGAGCGTCCACCCAGGAGCCGATCCGGACGACGCGCGGACGGCCGTCGGCGGTGGTGGCGACCGAGGCGACCAGCTCGTGGTCGCCGCCGGCCACCAGGGCTCGGGCCAGCAGGGTCGAGTCCAGCACGCTGCTCACGGGCGGGAGGGTTCGTGGCGCGCTCAATCGGGTGCAACGGGGTTGCTCGATCTGCGCCGATAGCGCGGCGGGGCCGAGCGACCCCGAGAGGAGCACCAGCGGCAGCAGCGACGTCGCCCTCATTCGCGAGGCCCCCTCAGCGCGGCGCGATCGCGTAGTGACCGACGTTGGGCACGAAGTCGCTCACCGGGCGGTCCTCGGTCTCGAGCACGAACGCGACCAGGAACCGCCCGTCCGTCTCCCCGAGCGCCGCGCGCGGCAGCCGGATCTCCACCGCGGCGCCGAGGTACTGGATCGTCGCGCCGATCCGATCGCTCGAATTGGGCTTGATCAGCACCAGACCTTCGGCGCCGTCGTCGCGGAGGTCGAGGTACCAGTCCGCCCCCATCTGCGCGTCCCCGCCGTGCTCGTTGGCGGCGCCCGGAACTCCGGTCGCGCTGTTCTCGTCGAGGTCGAGATCGAGAAAGCCGTCGAGCGCGTTCGGCTGGCCCTGCGACCACGGCGTGACCGCCGCCGCGAACTCCAGCCGCAGCAGGATCACGTCCGCGAGCACCGTGACCTCGGTCGCGATCGCGTCCGTCGCCCGCACCGTCGGATTCACGACGGCCACGGTGTCGCCCTGGGGATCGGTGAAGCGGAATGACTCGTCCGTCTGGGGCCCGGACGAGTCGCCGCACGCGGCGGCCAGGAGGACGAACAGGACGACCCCGGCGAATCCACGCATGATCGGCACCAGCCCTTCGCGATGATCGGACCCGGCGCTCCATCGAACTCCGCGCCGTCGCTGGAATCCTAACGCGAATCCGGCCACCTGGCGCCGAGAGTTAAGGATCGAGTAACGACCGGCGGGCCGCTGCCAGACCTCCCCGGGACGCCACTCGCACGAGAGCGGCGGTCGACTCCTGATAGGCCTCGTCGCAGAGCCGCACGATCGTGTCGAGGGTCGTCGGCGGGAGCGCTTGGGTGGCGCGGTGCTCGATCCGGAGGGTCACCGACCGGGCGTCGCCCTGCCCGGCAGGTCGAAGACGAAGCAGCCCCAATTCCTGCCGGCGCGCGCCACCAGCATCCAGAGCCCCGGCGTCGGGAGCCGGAAGGCCGACGGATAGAAGAGCACCGACGGTGTCTTCCCCAACTTGCGCAGGGGCGAGTTCGGCGGGCCGCCCGTGGTTTGTGCCAGCGTGGGTCGCTCGAACACCACGGCGCCGGCCGCGGAATCCAGACGAACCGCGTGCACCGTCAGCGGAGGCCCGGTCCCGAGCGCCGCCCCGGGCGGCAGGCTGGTCGGGTGCCACCACAGCTTCGCGCCGCCCCCCTGCCAGAGATCGACGTACCCGGTGAACGGCCCGGCGACGAACTCTCCCGAGCGAACCACGGTCTCGAGCCCGACGTCGACGCACCGGCGCTCCACCCTTCCGACCCAGCGGTCCTGCGCGGGCTGGTCCCGATCCGTCGCGGTCGGCGTCGGATGCGCGCGCCCGGCCCGCTCGGCTGCTTCCCGCGTCTCGGAGACCGTGTCCGCTCGCCCCGCCGGCCTGCCGCTGTCCTGCGCCACGAGCGATCCCGGCCCGATCGCCGGCAACGCGAGACCCACCAGCCACGCGAGCCGCACCCGCGCCACGCTCACGCGGCCCCGCCCGACAGCTCGGGCCTCCGCCCCCAGGTCGGCCCGTGCATCATCACCAGCCAGACGCCCGTCGCGTAGATCAACAGCTGGAGCTCCCACTCGCCGCGGGTCAGGTGGACGACGAACCACGGCACCAGCACCACCAGCAGCGCCACCCCTCCGATCTTGAGCGTGCGCGGGATCAACAGCAGGATCGCGCCCAGCATCTCGAGCGCCGCGACCATCGCCAGATGACCGAACCCGTGCTGATGGATCGCGTGGAACAGGGTGTTGTGCCCGATGATCAGCAGCACTCCACCGAGCGCGGCGTGGAACAGCATGAAGGCGTGGCGGAGCCTGGTCGCGGACATCGGAGCCTCCGTCGGCGGGATTGCCACCCTGGCCAATATGGAGCGCGGCCGGGCGGCTTGCCACGAGCCCCCGCCGCCGCCTGGACGACCTCCGACCGGACCCGTACCTTCGCCGGTCGATCACCCGCCTCGAACCCGAACTGATCCGATCGCCCGTGACCCGAGCGACCCCAACCGATCGCGGCTTCATGGGCCACCCCCGCGGCCTCTTCTACCTGGCGTTCACCGAGGGATGGGAGCGGTTCTCCTACTACGGGATGACCGGGCTCCTGGCCCTCTACATGGTCAACCAGCTGCTCCTGCCCGGCCACGTCGAGCGGGTCGTGGGCTTCCCCGCCTGGCGCGCCGCGCTCGAGGCCGTCTTCGGCCCGCTCTCGACCCAGGCGCTCGCCGCCCAGACCTTCGGCCTCTACGCCGGCTTCGTCTACTTCACCCCGCTCCTCGGCGGGGCGATCGCCGACCGCTGGATCGGCCAGCGCGCCGCCGTGGTGATCGGCGCGCTCGCGATGAGCGCCGGCCACCTCGCGATGACCTTCGACGAGTCCTTCCTCGCGGCCCTGCTGCTGCTGGTGATCGGCTCCGGCTTCCTCAAGGGCAACATCACCGCGCAGGTCGGAAGCCTCTACCCGCTCGAGGACGAAGCCCGCCGGAGCCGCGGCTTCATCATCTTCAGCACGGCGATCAACGTCGGTTCCGTGCTCGGTCCGCTCCTCTGCGGCCTGCTGGCCCAGCGCTACGGCTGGCACTGGGGCTTCGGCATCGCGGCGATCTTCATGCTCGCCGGGCTGGTCACCTATCTCGTCGGCTACCGCCACCTGCCCGCGCGGGTCGAGCGCGAGCGGCGTGCCAGCGAGCCGCTCACGAGCGCGGACCGCCGCCGCATCCTCGCCCTCGCCGCCGTCATGGCCGTCACCGTCTTCCATTCCGTCGCCTACTTCCAGCTCTTCAACGTCAATCCGATCTGGATCCAGCGGCAGGTCGCCCCCACCGTGCTCGGCTTCGAGGTGCCGATCCCCTGGTATCAGGCCAGCAACTCGTTCTTCGCCATCCTCGGCGTCCCGCTGGTGTTCGGGCTCTGGCGCCGCCAGGCCCGCCGGGGCGGCGAGCCGGGCGATCTCGCCAAGATCGGCGTCGGCGCCTGGCTGAGCGTCGTCAGCAATCTGCTCCTGGTGGCCGGGATCCTCGTCGCCGGGCGGTCGCTCGTCCATCCCGTCTGGCCGATCCTCTACTCCGTCGTGCTCGGGATCTCCTTCCTCTACTACTGGCCGACCCTCCTGGCGCTCGTCTCCCGCGCCGCGCCCGCCAAGGTCAACGCCACCATGATGGGCTTCAGCTTCATGACCCTCTTCGTCGCCAACGTCCTGATCGGCTGGATCGGCGGGTTCTACGAGAGGATGAGCGCGGTGGAGTTCTGGCTGCTGCACGCCGCCATCGGGGCGGGCGGCGGGATCACCCTGGCGCTCTTCGGCCGCCGGCTCGCCCGCGCGCTCGAGACCTGACCCCACCCGCCCGCGCTATCAGGAGGCGGGCCACCGATCGTCGCCCAGAAAGTCCCGCTTGAGCTGCGGGTCGGCCCACGCCGTCGCGGCGTCGGCAAACTCGTGCGTCGTGCCGGCCACGCACCACACCACCGCGTCCGCCGCCTCGCGCATCGGCGCGATCTCGTGCCCGGTCACCACCACCGCGGCGCCGGCGCCGGCCGCACCTCGGAGCATCGCTACCAGCACCTCGATGTCCCGCGTATCGATCCCGCGAAACGGCTCGTCCACCACCAGACAGGAAGGCCCGCGAGCGAGCGCGAGCCCCAGCTCGGCGCGTCGCTGCTCCCCGCCCGAGAACCGGCACGGCGCTACGCTCCAGATCTCGGTCAGCCCGAGCCGCCCCGCGATCTCCTCCAGGTCGGGACCGCCGTAGTGTTTGCCCACCGCTTCGAGCTGGCGCCCGAGCGGCATGAACGGCTCCAGAATCTGTCGGGCGGGGAGAAAGAACAGACCGGCGCGAGCCAGCGTCGCGAGCCGCGGCCGGCCAACCGTGCGGCCGTGCAGCCGCACCAGACCGTGCTCGGCGCGCTGCAGCCCGACCGCCACCCGGAGCAGCGACGTCTTACCGACGCCGTTCCGTCCGATCAGCGCGGTCACTCGACCCTCCGCCGCGCGGAGCGACGCCGACGTCAGCACCCGGCGCGCGCCGTAGCTCACCCCGATGCCGTCCGCTTCGAGCGCGATCACTGGAGCAGACCCACCACCAGCTCCGCGCCGAGCGCGAGGCCGGCGGCCGCGCCGAGCACCGTCGAGACCGGGATGCCGAGGTTGGGAAGCAGGATGACGAGGTGCCGCCGGCGGAGATCCAGCCAGACCACCCCGGCCACCACCAGCGCGAGCGTCGCCGCCGCGCTCGGCGCGAGCCGCCAGGGCTCCGGCTCCTGAGCCCGCAGGGCCAGGGCCATGGCGATGAGTCGGAGCAGGACCCAGGCGAAGAACGCGAGGGCCATCGTCCTGCGGAGATAGAGGGCGGGTCCGAGGCGCATCGCGGGCTCCGAACCCAACCTTGAAGCGGGAGGCCGACCTGTCAACCGAGCGCGGTGGCGGCCCGGCCACGTCTAGCCGCCGAGGAACTCCAGGAGCAGCTCGTTCACTCGCTCGGGCTGGTCGAGCATCAACCAGTGCCCCGCGCCTTCGAGCCGCTGGTATCGCCAGGGCGCGTCGACGACGCCGGCCGACGTCGCGATCTGCGGCTCGAGCAGGAAGGGATCGCCGTCGCCCCAGACGGCGAGCGTCGGCCGCCGGACACGTTCCCAGGCGGGCAGGGGAGTCACCGGCTCCTCACCGGGCTCCGGCGGCAGGAACGCCCCGCGATACCAGTTGAGCGCCGCCGTGAGCGCCCCGGGCCGCGCGAGGTCCGCGAGGTATCGCGCCTGATCGCCCTGCCCCCGGCTCCATTCGCGGAAGAGCTTCCAGTCGTCCGCCGTCAGCGCCTTCTCCGCGACGCCCCGCTTGCAGAAGAAGTCGAAGTACCAGGACTTCTCCCGCTGCGCGATCGTCTGCCAGCCCGGGCTGGACGGCGCCCCGACCGAGAGCGCCACCAGCCGATCCACCCGGTCGGGGTACGACCCGGCCAGCCGCCAGCTCAGCGCGGCGCCCCAGTCGTGGCCGACCAGGTGCACCCGGTCGAGCCCGAGCTGGTCGAGCAACCCGAGCACGTCGGCGGCGAGGAGCGGCATCCGATAGGGCCGGATCCCGGTTGGCCGCGGCGCCTCGCCGAGCCCGCGCAGGTCAGGCGCGATGACCCGATAGCCGGCCTCCGTGAGCGCGGGCACCTGATGCCGCCAGAGAAGCCTGGAGTCGGGAAAGCCGTGCAGCATCAGCACCGGCGGGCCTGCCCCCGCGTCCACGACGGGGAACGGCTCGCCCGCGATCTCGACGATTCTTGAGACGCGACTCAGATCCATGACGGGAAGGGAAAGGGTGATGCCCGAGTTTGGCAACGCGGCCGCCGCCGGTCCAGTTGACCGGGCTTTCGGCGCGGGGCGCTCAAGGTGCTTGTTGGCTCACCACCCGAATCGTCTTGGTCAGCGTGCTTCCATCGGGCTGGCGCACCCGAAGCGTGAACGGATCCATCACCGGTGGGACGATCGTGACCGCCACCCCGCCCAAATACACCGGCTCCTGCGTGCAGACCGCGCCGTTCCGTCTCCGTCCCACCACGGTGACCTCGGCGCTCGCGGGGCTCCGGGTCATCCGAACCTCCCGGAGCGAGTAGCAGCCGTTCGGACCGACCATGCCGTAGAGTCGCTGATCGAAGGCGACCGCCGCCGACACCGCCAGCGGCCCGCCGATCGAGTCGACCGCGATCACGAAGTCGTCACTCGTGGGCCCGAACAGCCCGCACGCCGAGGCGGCCGCGACCGCCAGGCCCACTGGCAGAGCGCCAAGTCGCGGACCGCCCCTGTGCCGGCCCCTATTCATCTCGCGCCGCTCGGAATCTGCTCCGCCCGAAGCACGAACCCGACGCTGTCGAGACCGTTGTCGGACGACGGGAAGCGAACGAGCGTGCCCTCGACGATCGCGATCGGTTCGCCGGTTGCGCGGAAGGCCGCGACCCGAGCGCAGGCCTCGGTGCCCGCCGCGCTCAGCTGCGCCGGCGTCCGGAAGCGTCCGTCGGCACCCGTGCTGGCGGTGGCGAACGGCGCGGCCCGAATCTGAAACACGCAGCTCGGCGTGCCGAGCGACACGGCGACGGTCGCCGCCTCGATCGGGCTGCCCGACGCCTCGAGCACCCGCCCGTAGAACACCAGCGAGCTGGCCGCGGGCGGACACGCGCACGGCTCGGTGTTGCACCCGAGCGCGAGCACGGCCACCAGTGCCACGACCCTGAGCCCTCTGGCGATCCGCCACCTCGACCTGCCCATCATCACCTCCATGTGGCGGCGCCCGATTGCCGTTCCGTCGGCGACGGTCCCGCAGGCCCCGCACGGCGCCAAGCGAGCGCGACGCCAACCCGCACCGCGAGCCCGTAGCCGGCGACTGGTCGCCACTGCTCGGCCGGGAACACCTGTCCCACCACCCATCCGACGCCGAACCCCGCCGCGGCGCCGCCGAGGATCCCCGTTCCGATCAGGAGAGGGGTCGTCAGCCCGAGGAGATAGCAGGCGGCTCCATCGCAGCGGGACGTCGCGACGGTGTAGACGGCGTAGCCGGCGCCGAGCACCGCGCCGATCGAAGCTCCCAACCGGGCCGCCCGCGCTCCGCTGCTCCCGACGCTCTGTTGGGCCGCCCAGATCCGCGCTCGGGCAAAGCCTCGGCCCCCGCTCAGGATCAGCGAGTCCGGCCCCTCCCGCACTACCGTCCCGACCCGCCACTCGTCGTCCGGCCCGAGGGAGACTCGCACCCGCTGAGCGCCGAGCCCCTGCGCCGCGGCAACCCCGTGGGCCAGCAGGGCCCACGCGGCGAGGAGCAGGAGACCCGACCGCACGACGCCCATGGCTATCGAGACGAACCCATCACCGGTCCGCCCACCGATCGAGCAGCAGGATCAGCTCGCTGGTTCGGGCATCCGGTAGCCCGGCTTCGAGTCGGGCGCGCCACGACCCGGGCCCGGCATCCAGCTGCTCCCGAACCCGCCGGGCATGGTCGGGTGACAACTTGGCGAGCGCGAGCATCGCCTCCACCGAGACGTTGCCGAGCATCCCACCCGCCGGCTCCTCGCGCAGCACGGTGAACAGCGCCGCGAGCCGCTGCTCGAAGCCGGGCTCGCCATGATGCGCCCGCAGCCATTCGTCCTCCGTGAACCCCCAGAAGACCGGCTCGGCCGAGCTCGGCCCCGACTCGTCTTGATCCCGCGGTCTCCGGGTCATGCGCGAGGCCTCAACCCTCTCCGTGCCCGGAGCTTCGGAGCGAGAAGCGCAGGCCGAGCGTGATCAGCAGGTCGTGCTGGGTCTTGGGCAGCCGGCGTCGCGACACGTAGTCCTCGACGGCGAGGCGCCAGCCCAGTCCCGACCCCAGGTCGGACCCGATGTCCGCCCGGAGGTGGAACGCGAGCGCGGTCGTGGAGTGATCGGTGAACGCCCGCACGTCCGTCGTGCCTGGGAGCGTCGGTTCGGTGATCGTCACGGGAGGGCCGAAGTCGAGGTAGCGGATCCCGACGCCTCCGGCCGCCGAGACGGTGACGGTGCGACCCACCGCGACCCCGAAATCGAGCGCGCCGGCGGTGACTCGGCCGCGATCGGCGTGGGCCACGACACAGGTCGCGCCGCAGCTCGGGTCCGGACGGACCGTGACTCCACCGCCGATCGTGCGCATCACCGTCAGTCGCGCGAGCCAGAGCGAGCCGGCCTGGGCCACGAGCGAGAGACTGGCGGCCGGGAGGGCGTCGAGCTTGCCCTCACCAGGCCCGGCGACACCGAGACTGCGGGTGGGCACGAAAGCCCCGCCCGCCGCCTCGATCCGCAGCTCCCTCGGTTGGGCTGGGGCCCGGCTGGCGATGCAGACGAGCACGGCGGCCACGCTCAGCGATCGGACGGCGACGAGGCTCATTCTCCCGACCCCGGGATCCGGTCAGCGGCTCCGCGCACGATCCGGATCGCATTGCTGCGCCGGACCACGTTCCCCGGCCCGCGAATCGGCCGGAGCTCGACCCGGAGCCGGTAGGTTCCGGTCGTGGCCGCGTCGGGGATGCCGACCGACGTCTCCGCGCTGTCTCCGGAGGGCAGGCCCAACAGCACGAGGGGGCATGGCGTGGGGTTGGGAGGCACGGCCACCCATCCACTGACGGTGTGGCGCTCCAGTCGTCCGCCGAGACAGAGGTTGTAGCCCAGCTCGTCGGGCCCCGCGTTCATGAGCGTCGTCCGGATGCTGGACGCTCGCTCGGCCGGTTGCTCCACCCGGACCTCGAGCGGATAGTCCGAGTCGGGCGGCAGCGGAGCGTCCTCCGACGGGCCGACGCCCGTCTCGCATCCGGCGGCGAGCAACGCGCCGATCGCGAGGGCCAGCCGGGCCCGAGATCGTCCAATGCGCCGAGTCACGTCGCCTGATTCACTCAGAAGGAGACCAGAGCCCCGAAGCCGACGGCCGTGCCCGAGCCTCGTCCCGGCCACCAGTACGTGTCCCGCCTCGGCTCGAGCAGCACGGCCACCGCCAACCCCATCATTGCCCCCGCGAGTGGAACCGTGGACATGACGAGCCCTTCACCCAGCTCGCATCCCCAGTCGTCGCAGTGCTGGCGGTGCACGATGATCAGCGCGGCCACGAGACCGACTCCAGCCCCGATCAGCGCGCCGTATGCCTTCCACGGCCGCCGGCGCGGCCCGCCTTGTGGCATCGGAGCGAGCGGCTGACCCACTGGAGGATCGGCGAGGGTGTCCGCCGCGCGAAACGGGATCGCCCGCACGCCGCCCGAGCCGGTCTGCCCGAGCGCGGGCGCCGTGCCCGCCGCGATCAGGAGCAGCACCGCGCCGGCGACTGGTACGAGGCGACGAGTGAGCATGGCGATACGCTACCGGTCGCCGCTCTCCTCGCGCGGTGACCGATGTCACCTCGCCGACGACCAATCCCCGCCACGGTTAAGGCACGGTATAGCCTGGCCCGGCCGCGGAAACGAGCAATGCGCCGGCGGTCACCCCAGGCACGCCGCCGATGCGCGCGGCGACGGCTATTGAACGGTGAGGTGGACTGTGATTGACTCGGCTCGCCCACCTAGAGACGTCGCCTTGACGAGGGCCTCTCCCGGTTGGCGACCAATCGCCCGCGCCGTGGTTGGACTCGTCTTCTCAACTTCGACGAGCTCAGGGGGGCGAACATCCCACGCGAAGTCAAAGACCAAGGTGCAACCAAAGGCCGGGTTCTCCCGAGTGGTCAACGAGACAGTATCGCCGACAGCCAAGGTCGCCATCCCCGGGTCCACGAAGAACGGTGCCGCCCCGAAACATGGATCGTCGAGAACACCGCCTTCTGCCCCACAAGAGACGAGGCTCGTCACCGCCGCAACTGCCAGGCCTGCGCGAATCGGCGGAAGCACCGCCCGCCAGCCGTGACCCCTGGCCCTGACCTCACCCGCCAGGCGGGGTCTCTCCATCGAAGAATGCACGCCAAATACTCCTCCGGGACTTCTATCGACCAAGGCGGAGGGCGCCCCCGCGCGGTGCCGATGTCACGTCGCCGGTGTCCAAGGTCCATTCCGCCGATGGTTGAGCCTCGGCTACGGGATGTCCATGTCCACCCGGACGCTGTCGGGTACCGTCGAGGGACCGCTTCGGGCCTTCATCATCAGTTTCGTTCCCGCCACGTCGAGGCTGTCGGCCTCTCCGTCGTCGTCGTAGTAGAGCCGGAACGTCAGGCAGACCGTGGCCGGTCGGCCGAGGAACTCCAGCTCCTTGCGGTATCTGCCCAGGGAGTCCGCGGTGTTGACCGGTTCTCCACCCGTGGGCGTTGCGCATTCGTTCGTGTGCGCCCACGTGCGGTATTTCGCGGCCGCGAGAGGCTCTCCAGTCCTGGTGATCTGGCCATAGGCGACTCCGATGACCGTGCTTCCGAAGCTGGGGCTGGGTGGTGGCGGCGGGAGTGGTTGTTCCACTGAGCACCCGCCTGCCAACACTACGAGTATGCCCACTAGGATGCGCCACTCCAGCGGGCCCGTCGGCTCCGGGTTGGGATCAGGCCGCACCAGTGCCACGGTCGCCAGAGAGAAGCTCGAGCACGCCCTCTTGGGCCAGCACCGCACGCTAGGGATTCTCGACGTGGAGCGCCGCGGAGGGCGAGTAAGTGACGATGCCGCGCGTGTCGAGACGAACGGCCCGAAGTGAGTAGTGTCCGTTTGGAAAGATGCGACCGTGGTCGCCGGTGGCCGTGGTCGACCAACGTGCGACCGCGGTCGTCCAACCCGCGTCCGCGTTCGTGCCGATCGCGGGAGGATCGAATTCCAGTGGCCCGAGAGTGGTGTCCACGGACGGACCGGTGATCTCCAACGTCAGGGACACGATCTCTCGGCACGGCAACGCCGCGGCCCGCACGGTCACGTCGACGTCACCAGCTACCCGCGCGCGGTCCACGGGCTGTTGATCGCTCGCCTTCCGAATAGGGTATGCGTCGACCAACCCGAAGGCCGGCACGACCACCACGACCTCCGCCGTGACTCGGCGTGACGGATCCCGCAGCAGGTGGGCGTTGACCTCGGTCTGACCTCCAAGGAAGCAGGGAGTGGCCCTGAAGAACCCCGATTCGGACACCGTGCCGTAGCTCGTGTCAGCCACGCTCCACGCCACCTCGCTCGTCGCCACTGAGTCCGTACCGAGATAGCTCTCGAATTGAACGGTCTGGCGGTACAAGACGACGATGGAGGCCGGGACCAGCCGAAGGGGCGGGGCCGGAGGTGGTGGCGGCGGAGGTGGCGGCGGCGGAGCGGCCGGCGGACTGACTGGCCCATCGAGCGGACCGGCCGCGTTGCAGCCGACGACCAGCCCGGCGACGACGGCTACCGTGACTCGGCGCAGTGATCGGATTCGCGAGTTGTGCCGGCGCAGAATGCGTGAAAGCGGCATCGGACACCCTGCGCTTCAAGCTAGTCGATCCGTCGTCGGCGGGTTGTGACAGCGATCACTGGTCCCGATCGGCGGTGTCGACTTCGGGGAGCTGGGCTCGGTCGTGCAAGGAGTGGCTCCTCGTGCATGCGACCGCGTCGGCCGTCGACGTTGCGCGAGCGGGGGAGCGCAGTCCGCGGCTACTGCCCTCCCTCCGCCACCCACCGCTCGATCCGCGTCCGAAGCAGACCCAGCGGCACCGTGCCGAACTCGAGCGTCCGGTCGTGGAAGGCCCGGATGTCGAACCGCTCGCCGAGAGCCGACCGCGCCTGCTCCCGCAGGCGGAGGATCTCCGACCGGCCGATCATGTACGAGGGCGCCTGCCCCGGCCACGAGATGTAGCGGTCGATCTCCCCCTCGATGATTCCCGGCGCGAGCACCGTGTGCGTGCGCAGGTACTCGACGGCCTGCTCCCTGGTCCATCCCCGGGTGTGGATGCCCGCGTCGATCACCATCCGGGCCGCGCGGAACGCCTCGCTCGAGAGCATCCCGAGCCGGGCGAGATCGCCCGAATAGAGGCCCATCTCGTCCGCCAGCCGCTCGGCATAGAGCGCCCAACCCTCCCCGAAGCCGGACGAGAACAGGTATCGGGAGACCGGGTGGAGGTCCGTCCGCTCCTTGGCGATCGCTATCTGCAGGTGATGCCCGGGGATTCCCTCGTGCACCGCGGTGTTCTCGGCGTCGGCGCGCGGCTGCCGGGTCGGGTCCGACGGGTTGATCAGGAAGATCGCCGGCCCGGATCCGTCGTCGGGCGCGCTCTGGTATTCGCCCGGCGCGCCGGCCTGCTGGCGGAACGCGGGATAGGGCTGGATCGTCACGTCGGCCCGCGGCAGCTGGCCGAACCACTGTCCCATCGCCGCCTTGCCCCGGGCGATGATGGCGGCCGAGGTGTCGATCATCTCCTGAGACGAGGTGAACGTGTACCGGGGATCGCTCTGGAGCCGCGGCAGCAGCCTGGCGAGCGACTCCCCGCCGAAGCTCCGGGCCGC
>JAWKQJ010000020.1:0-85753 GCA_041390205.1 Gemmatimonadales bacterium | reverse complement strand
GGTCGCGCGGCCGTCGTTCTGCCAGAGCGTCACCGCGTGGAGCCCCCGGATCGCGTGGGCGGCAGGCAGCTCGGTGTCAGTCTCCCGGACCACGCGCCGCTCGGCGTCGTCGCTTCCCACCAGCTCGAGCATCAGCCCGTCCGGATCGCGGAGCGCGATCACCCGCTCGGTCTGGTTCGCCAGCCGCCGCGCTGAAGGCGCCTCGTGTCGGACGCCGTGGGTGAGCAATCGCTCGATCCAGAAGCCGATCGATCCCTGCGGGATCGCGAGACCGACGGCCGCGGCCTGGCCGGCGCCCGCGCGCCCCCGCCGCCCGCCCGGCCAGGCGAAGAAGGTGAGCAGGCTGCCCGGCGAGCCGGTCGCGTCGCCGTAGTAGAAGTGGTAGGTGCGGATGTCGTCGTAGTTGACGGTCCGCTTCACCAGCCGGAGCCCCAACACGCCGGCGTAGAAGTCGACGTTGCGCTGGGGGTCGCCCGCGATGGCGGTGACGTGATGGATGCCGAGGACGCCGGCCATGGTCGGGCCCGGGCCTAACGCTCGTCCCAGCGGACTCGGAGCGTGGCCGGCTTGCGGAACTCGTAGCCGGTCGGCCGGGTCGGGTGGTCCGGGTCGAGCCGGAGCCGTGGCAGCCCGAGCAGCAGCTCCAGGGCCACCTGGGTCTCCAACCGGGCGAGGTGCGAGCCGAGACAGAGGTGCCGGCCGATGCCGAACGCGAGGTGATCCGAGGCGTTGGCCCGCCGGACGTCGAAGCGATCCGGATCCGCGAAGTGCTCGGGGTCGCGATTGGCGCCGCCCAGCATGCACTGCACGGAGGCGCCGGCCGGGATCGTCACGCCGGCGACGTCGACCTCGCGGGTGGTGAACCGGGTGCAGGTCTGCACCGCCGGCTCCCAGCGGAGACTCTCCTCGATCGCGGGGGCGAGCAGGTCGGGCTCGCTTCGCACCAGGGCCAGCTGCTCGGGATGGGTGAGGAGGGCCCAGAGAGCGTTCGAGATCATCGCGTCCGTGGTCTCGATGCCGCCGAAGAGGATGATCAGCGCGTTGGCCAGGATCTCGTCGTCGCCCAGCCGGTCGGCCGCGTGGACCAGCGTGCTCAGCAGGCCCGCGCCGGGAGCCCGCTCGGCCAGGGCGAGCAGGGGGCGCATCGCCCGCCGGAACTCGTCCGCCGCCACCAGCCCCTCCGCCCGCGCGGCGGGGTTGGTGCCGAAGCTGGCGATCGCCGCGGCGAAGCTGTCGTACCACTCGAGCACCGACTCGTGCAGCTCCTCGGGAATGCCCAGGACGAAGCCGGTGCTGAAGACGGAGAGCTTGCCCGTGAAGGAGCGGCGGAGGTCGGTCTCGCCGCGCCAGCGGATCGCCTGGAGGAGCCGCGTGGCCTTGCCCCGGACCGCGCCGGCCAGGTTCTCCTGCACCGGTCGCTTGGCGAAGGCGTGGATGCAGGCCGCCTTGTAGCGCTTCTGCTCGTCTCCTTCGGTGCTCAGCATCTGCCGGCCGAAGACCCGCTGGATGGTCGAGAGTGGGTCGTCGGTGGTGAAGGTCTCCGTGTCCCTGAGCACCGCGAGGACGTCCCGGCGGCGCGTCACCAGCCAGACCCGCGCCTCCTCCAGCCAGCAGACCGGCGTCTCCTCCCGCAGCCGCGCGAGGATCGGGTACGGATCGTCGCTCAGCGCGTAGAGGGAGAGGGCGATTGCCGGCTGGGATGAGGCGGAGGTCATGTGGGGACTGCCGGGAGGATGGTTGCCTGGGGACCCGCTCGGAGTCGAGCGTCCCGCCAATGATAGGAGCGGCGAGAGGGGAGGGCCAGCCTGAGGGTTCGAGTCGCTCGCGCCACGCTCTATCTTCCGGCGTCGACCGAGCCAGCGAGCGCCCTCATGCCCCCGACATCGTCGAGCACCGCCGCGGAACGGGCGCTGGAGCGCCAGCGCCGCGACAACCTCGGCCGCCTCCTCGTCGACGTGTTCGATCGCTTCGAGGGCCTCGTGGTCGCCGATCTCGCGGCGCGCGGCATCGTCGTCGAGCCCACCTGGTTGCCGGTTCTCCGCAACGTGCCCCTCCGCGGCGCCCGGATCAGCGAGATCGCCGCCGCCGCCCGACTGGCAAAGCAGACCGTCGGTCCGATCGTGCGCCAGCTCGCGGCGGCGGGTGTCGTCACCGTCCGTACCGACCGAAGCGACCGGCGCGCGAAGCTGGTTCGCTACACCGCGCGAGGACTCGACGGGCTGCGTACCGGCCTCGCGGCCCAGGCCAGGGCGGAAGCGCATCTCGAGCGCATCGTCGGTCGCCGGGCTCTCGCCGCGCTCCGCCAGAGCCTGCGCACGATTCGCGACACGATGCCGCCGCCGGTCATCGGAGATCCGAAGTCGGGCGCTTGAAAATAGTACGGTAATCGTACTATTGTCCGGGGTGCCCCGCTCACCGTCCCACCCGGCCGCCAGTCGCGCTTCCCGAATCGCCGTCGGGCTCGTCCTGCTCGGCCTGGTGGGCACCGCCACACCCGCTGGTCGCCTGCTCCCGGGGGCGGTACGTTGGGTCGCCCCGACGCTGTGGGCGATCGGGTTCCTCGGCACCGTCGTCTTTGGGGTGTGGCGGCTGTTCCGTCCGGGGCGGGGTCGTCTCCGCGGCCTTGCGGCGCTCGTGGTCGCCGTCGGCTCCCTCCCCGCGGCGGCATGGCTGTCCGGCATGCTGGTGGGCGAGCGGCACGCAGTGGGCGTGGATGGGGTGCGGCGACGCTATCACGTCGACCTGCCCGGTGGGGAGGCGGCCCGACCCTGGCCGGTCGTCCTGGCGCTCCACGGCTTCGGGCAGAGCTGGTGGGGGATGCGGGAGATCACCCGTCTCGACCGCGTCGCTCGTGCCGGCCAGGCGCTGGTGGCCTATCCGGAGGGCCACCTCCGAAGCTGGAACGACGGTGACGACCTCAAGCCGGCCACGCGAGCGGGGGTCGACGACCTCGGGTTTCTCCGCGCGCTGATTCGCGATCTCGAACGTCGCTATCCCGTCGACCCGGATCGGGTCTATGCGGTCGGGTTCTCGAACGGCGGCTTTCTCCTGGTGCGATACGCGTGCGGGCTCGCGGACGAGCTGGCGGCGATCGGCGTGGTCGCGGCCGGCGTCTATCCGATCTGGGCGGAGGCGTGTCGTGGGCAGCCGCTCCCGCCGGCGGCCTTTGTCCTGGGCGAGCGAGACCCGATGCTCCGTCCGCTGGAGCGGTTCGAGGTCTCGCCGCGCGCATCGGAGCGCCTCTGGCGCCCGCTCGCGAGCGGCGGAGCCTCGGCCGTTGCGCTCTGGAGCCTTGCGGGCCATGGCCACGGCTGGCCCGGCGGGCCGCAGTTTCTGCCTTCCTTGCTCGTCGGGCCGATCCGCCAGGACTGGCGGGCGACCGATTCGCTGACCGCCTTTCTCTGGCGGCACCGTCGACACGCCGCCAAGGAGTCTCCATGACCGCTGCTCACCGAAGCGCCGAGTTGGCACGAGGCTGGATCGAGGCGTGGATCCGGATGGACCTGGGCTGGCTCCGGGAACGGCTGGCACCGGACTTCGTTCACGTGAGTCCGTTCGGGCGGCTTGCGGGTCGCGATGCCTACCTGGCTGCCGTGGAGCCGATGGCACGCAAGAGCGTGATGGCGCTCACCATTCGCGACGTGATCGCGAGCGGCGACCAGGCGGCCATCCGCTTCGACAACCGGACCCCGAACGGCGTGGTGGAGTCCTGCGACTGGGTCCGGATCGCCGGCGACCAGATTCAGGAGATCCGATCCTTCTACGACACCACGTTGATTCGCCAGGTGCTCTCATCCGACGAACAGCGCGGGCTCGACGCCTCCACCTGACGGCGGCGGCCCGACCTTCGACGGCATCGGGTTCGGCTCCTATCTTGGGGGAAGCTCCAAGACGACCTACTCGAGGGGGAGCCATCGCGATGACCGAGTTGCTCGCGCGAGTCGCTGCCGGACGGACGGACCTGGTGTTCGAGCTGTTGGCGGGCGGCGGCTCGGCCACGGAGCGTGACCCGGGCGGCGTCTCTCTGCTCTCGTGGTGTGCCTACTACGGCGACGTCAGCGCCATCCGACAGCTCCTCGCCCACGGCGCCTCGCTCGACGAGCTCGGGCCCAACCTCGATCTCAACGGCGCGGCGTTCCATGGCCATTGGCGGCTGGTCGAGTTCCTGCTCGAGCGCGGCGCCGATCCGAATCACCCGCTCCCCGACACCGGCGAGACCCCGCTCCACGCGGCGCTCTGCACCGACGATCGGGTCGCCCACGACCTGGTCCTCTCGGTGCTGCTCTCGCGCGGCGCCGATCCCAACCTGACCACCACGCCTGGCGCGCCGACCGGCGGGTTCATGCGGGACGCCCGCTGCCGTGGCGAGACGCCGCTCCACCGGGCAGCCGCCTTCGGGACCGAACGGACGATCGAGCTGCTGCTCCAGGCCGGCGCCGACCCACGGGCGAAGGACGCCAACGGTGACTCGCCGCTCGGTTGGGCCAGCTGGCACCTCCGGCCCGATCCGATTCTGCGGTTGCTCAAGTTCGGCGAGCACACGGTGCGCCCGGACCGGCGCTCGATGCGGGCCAACCTGCAGGGAGAGCCCCAAGGCTAGCCCTCGGGAGCTGACCGGGATCGACAGCGGCCCGCGGCGACTTCGCGCGGACCGGCCGCCGCGCGACCGTGGCGGGGATGTCGTTCTTCACGATCGAGGACGGACGGATCGCGCGGGAGGTGACGATGCTCGACGGGGTCGCGCTGCTCTCGCAGCTCGGATTTCGGATCGAGCCGCCGGTGGCGAGGGATCCGGATCGTCCCGATTCCGGAACCCGTTGAGCGGGCTGCCGAAATCGGATCGGGACAGCGGCCGACCGTGGTCGTCTACCTAGTCGGGACGATTCCGCACTGGGGTGGACGACGCGCGATGTTGATTCTCCTGGCCGAGTCCGACGGTTCGCTACGAGCCGAGATCTTCGGGGCGCTGCGCCGGTCCTGCAACGCCGTGGCGATCGTCGGTACGCTGGCCGAGGCGGGTCGCTCGCTGGCGGAGGCCGGGTACGACCTCCTGGTCGCGGGCCGGCTGACCGACGGCTCCGGTCTCGAGCTGGTCCGCCGCTGCCGCCAGCGCCAGCCCTCGCCGGGGGGCATCATCGTGCTCGGCGGGCCCGAAAAGGCCGGACACGTCGCGGCGCTCGACGCGGGAGCCGACGCCGTCGTTGGCCTTCCACTCGACTGTCCCGAGCTGGTCGCGACGGTGCGCGCGCTGGCCCGGCGGCAGCCCAGTCGTGACGGGCGCCCGAGCCGGTTCGCCGACCTGCTGCTCCAGGCGGGCGGCGGAGTGGCCCGCGCCCACGGCGTCGATCTCGACCTCACCCTGATCGAGCTGGCCCTTCTCGACGCGCTGATGGCGGAGCCCGACCGCCCCACGCCGAGCTCGGAGCTGATCGCCCGGGTATGGTCGGGCGAGAGCGGTGCCCGGAACGGGACCCTCCGGATCCACGCGCTCAACCTGCGGCGCAAGCTCGCCAGGGCGGGATCCCGCGTGACCGTGGCGGGGCGCCGCGGGGTGGGGTACCGGCTGCTGGTCCTCGACCAACCACCGCGCCCGTCCGAATCCCGGCCACGCGCCATCCACGCCTGAACGGAGCCAGGCATTCTCCCAGGTCGAACGGCTGGGCAAACGCCCAGCTTGTCCGGCCTTGCGGGGATGGCCATCTTCGACGCACTGGCCAGTAGACGTAATTCAATAGAAAATCGAGGAGGCGGTCGATGATTGGGCGAGCCGGCGGTTCGCGGGGCAAGGGTCCGAAGCAACCGAAGCGGAAGGTGCCTCCCTTCAAGACTCGGAGTCACCGGGTCACCCACGCCACCGCGAAGCAGATGCGGGCACGCTTTGTCCGCAAGCACGCCCGGAGCAAGGAGGCCGCCCAGCCCGCGGTCTACAGCCGGTCGATCTTCGACAAGATCCTGAAGCAGGAGGGCTGCGTCGGGATCCGCCTCTATCCGGCGATCGACCGCTACGGCCGGCAGACCACGCTGATCGTCGGCGTCGACAAGAACGGCGACGACATCCTCCGCGGCGTGATCGGGGACACGCCCTGGCTCTGCCCGCCCTACTGCTCGAGCGGCGGACTCCTCCAGGGCTGAGCCCGGAAGGCCCCCGGCCCCTCCGACCGTGATGGCCTTCGCGCGTTTCGCGTCGTACCTCGTGACGGCCAGCATGCTGGTCCTCGCGGTGGTCGGGCTCCTGCGCTGGAAACGGCTCTCCGTCCCGGCGCGCCTGATCGTCGTCAACGTGGGCTTCTCGACGGTGGCGGCCGCGGTGATGTACGCGATGGTGAGCCGCAACCAGCTCACCCGGGTGCCGCAGGAGATCGTGCTGCTGGTGGACACCACCCTGTTCACGGTGGCGTTCGCGCTCTGGCAATCGCGGCGGGCCGGACGCAACCTGCTGCTGCTGCTGGCGGCCGGGTATCTGGCCCTCTGGACCTACGTGCTGGTGGTCGAGCGGTGGGCGAGCCCGATCAGCACGGTCTCGGTCCCGGTCGGCAACGCGATCAAGACCGTCGCCGCCGCGCTCACGGTGATCGACCGGGTCTGGGTCACGCCCGACGCGTGGACCGACAAGCTCTGGTTCTGGTGCGGGATCGGCGTGATGCTGATCTTCGGAACCGAGGTGGTGCTCTTCCCCGCGTGGCAAACGATGCTCGGGGTCCGGGAGGATCTGATCGTCAAGACCTTCACCTTCCATCTGGTGGTGTCGATCATCGGCTATCTCCTGATCGCCCGCGCCCTCTGGCGGGTCGGGAGGTCCCCTTCCGGCCGCCGGCTGCGCGAAGACCTCCGCGGAGCGCTCTGACCGCCGGCGATGCCCGTCTCGGACCCGAGCTTCTACGGCTGGATCTACTTCCTCGCGGGCGGGGTCACCGTGTTGCTGACCGTGACCGTGGTGCTGGTGATGATCGCCGCGCAGCGCCGCCGGATCGAGCAGGCCCGCCAGTTCGGCCGGCGCCTGGTCGGCGCGCAGGAGGCCGAGCGCTCGCGGATCGCGCAGGAGCTGCACGACGACATCATCCAGCGGGTGGCCCTGATCGGCGGCGAGGTCTCCGCGCTCTCCCGCCTGCTCAGCGAGCCGACCGCCGCGGTGACCCAGCGGATCGAAGGGCTCCGCGAGGAGCTCCACGACCTGGCGGACGAGATCCGCTCCATGGCCCGCCGAGCCCATCCGTCGACCCTCGAGCACCTCGGGCTCGAGAAGTCGATCCAGGTGCTGGCCGGCGAGATGCAGGTCTCCGACGGACTCGAGGTCGCGGTGGAGATCGAGCCCGACCCCTCGTTCGCCCGCCTGGCGCCGGCCCCGGCGCTCTCGCTCTTCCGGGTGGCCCAGGAGGGGCTCCGGAACGTGGCGCGCCACGCCGGCGTGGAGGCCGCCACGCTCCGGCTGCTCGCCAGGGACCGTGGCGTCGTGCTCCGGGTCGAGGATAGCGGGAAGGGGATGCCGCCCGGCGCCCGGAATGGAACGGGTCTCGGTCTGCCGGGCCTCGCCGAGCGGCTCCGCGCGGTGCAGGGGACGCTCACGATCGACCGCACGCCGGGCGGGGGGACCACCCTCGAGGCCTGGGTGCCGGACGAAGGAGAGACACGATGACGGATCGCGCCCGACTGCTGCTGGTCGACGACCATCCGCTGGTCTGCCAGGGCTTCAAGGCCATGCTCGAGCCCACCTACGAGGTGGTCGGGATGGTGCACGACGGGAGCGAGGTGCTGGGCGAAGTCCGCCGGCTCTCGCCCAACCTGGTCCTGCTCGACCTCGGATTGCCGGGGCGGCTCGGCCTCGACGTCTGCCGCGACATCAAGCGGAGCTTCCCCGAGGTCCGGGTCCTGGTGGTCAGCATGCAGGCCGAGAAGATCTACGTCGATGAAGCCTTCCGGGCGGGGGCTTCGGGCTTCGTGGTCAAGCTCGCCTCCGATGCCGACCTGATGGCCGCGGTGAGCGAGGTGCTGGCCGGACGGCCCTACCGGAATCCGCAGCTCGAGGCTCGGACCAGGCCCACCGCCGACGGCGGCGACAACCTTCCCTCCAACCGACTGCGCGACCCGCTCGACGCGCTCTCCCGCCGGCAACGCCAGGTGTTCGTGCTGATGGGCATGGGCCGGACCACCCGGGAGATCGCCGAGACCCTCGGCGTCGAGATCAAGACGGTCGATTTCCATCGCGCCAAGATGGAGCGAGCCCTCGGGTTGAAGAGCGCCCGGGCGTTGATGGCGCTCAGCATGGAGCGGATGGCGCAGCCGGGTGCACCCACCCTCGAGGAGCTGGGCGTCGAAAGCTCCTGACGGGCCAGGTTTTCTCCCAACCCCATTCGCTGGGTTTTCTCCCAACTTGTTGGCTTGACTCTCGATTCCTATCCTGGGTGCGCGAACAAGGAGCGCCGCACCATGGCAGGCCAGATCGAGATCATCTCCATGCAGACCGAGCCGTGCCCCTCATGCCGGGCGCGTCACCGCCATCGGGTCGCGCTCGCCGCCAACGATGGCGGCGAGGGCACCGGTCTGCTCGGCTTCTTCGGTATCTGTCCCGTAACGAAACAACGGGTCTGGTTCGTCGGTCAGGTGCCGCAGGGGTTGGGCGGCCGGTCGCGAATCCTCGACGTCGGGCCGGCGGAAGACGAACAGCCGACGGCCCCGGAGACCCGAAGCGCCCTGCCGCCGATCGACCCCACGGCCGGGCACCCCGGTGGTCGGATCGAGCCGCGAGCCACGATCCAGATACCCTCCCCCCGCGGAAAGGCAGCAGGTGGGTTCCGCGGTCGCAGCAGAGGTCCCGAGATGCTTCGGCTGGCCCTCGGCTGTCCCTTCTCCTGAATCCTCCCGGAGCACAGGTCCTGGCCGATAGTCGCGCCGGCCCGGGGTTCCCACCGCCCCGGGCCGGCGCTTTTTTCCTTCCTCCGCGGGCCGGGGCATGCGGGTTGCATCGATCCCGGTCGGGCCGGGACGGCCCGGACTACCACTTCATCGATGGGTGCCATGACGATTCTGGTGACGGGCGGGGCCGGCTACATCGGGAGCCACATGTGTCTCGAGCTGCTCAAGGCGGGTCGGGAGATCGTCGTGGTCGACAACCTCTCGAACAGCCATGAAGAAGCCTTGACCCGGGTGGCCGAGCTGGCCGGACGCCCGGTACCCTTCCGCAAGGTCGACATTCGCGATCGTGAAGGGATGACCAGGGTCTTCGACGAGCACCCGATCGAGTCGGTGATCCACTTCGCCGGCCTGAAAGCGGTCGGCGAGTCGGTCGGCCAGCCGCTCAGGTACTACGACAACAACATCTACGGCACCCTGGTGCTGCTCGAGGTGATGCGGGCCCACGGGGTGAAGACCCTGGTCTTCAGCTCCTCCGCGACCGTCTATGGCGACCCGAAATCGGTGCCGGTCGAGGAGAGCTTTCCGCTCTCCGCAGTCAATCCCTACGGCCGGTCGAAGCTCTTCATCGAAGAGATGCTGCGGGACCTCCACCGGGCCGAGCCCGACTGGCAGATCGCGCTGCTCCGCTACTTCAACCCGACCGGCGCCGACGAGAGCGGCCGAATCGGCGAGGATCCGAACGGGTTGCCGAACAACCTGGTGCCGTACGTCGCCCAGGTGGCGGTGGGCAAGCTGCCGGAGGTACAGGTCTACGGCGGCGACTACCCGACCCAGGACGGGACCGGTGTCCGCGACTACATCCACGTCACCGACCTCGTGGTCGGGCATCAGCGGGCCCTGGAGAAGCTGGCCGCCAAGCCCGGCCTGGTCACCTACAACCTCGGCACGGGTCGGGGCTACAGCGTGCTGGAGCTGATCCAGGCCTTCGAGCGCGCGGCCGGCCGGCCGATCAAGCACTCGATCGTGGCCCGGCGTCCCGGCGACGCGGCCGAGTGCTGGTCCGATCCGAGCCGCGCCAGGGACGAGCTGGGCTGGGTGGCGGAGCGCGGGCTGGACGAGATGTGCCGGGACGTCTGGCGCTGGCAGTCGGGCAACCCCACGGGATATCGCTGAGCTTCGGCCCGTCCGGGGTGGGCCGCCCTTCAGCGGGCCAGTCCGATCCGGGCCAGCATCGCGTCGAAGCGACGCTCGCCTCGAAGGGGGCGAAACGCCGGCTCGACCTTGAGCACCGTGACCCACGGATCGCGTTCGGCGCAGCCTCGCTCGAGCCAGTCCAGCGCCTCCTTCCGGTTGCCCAGAGCCAGCTGGGCCATCGCGACCTGGAAGGGTGGCAAGTAGCAGTCCTCTCCGAGCAACCCATCGAGCAGTGCCGCGGCCTCATCCCGCCGGCCGACCCTGGCGTACGCGTAAGCGAGCTGAGCCCGCTCGCGGACCGTTCCGCCGGCCGCGGCTCGCTCGTGCTCGGCGATGCCCAGGTCGTGCCGTCCCCACTCGAGGTAGGCGTGACCCAGGTAGGAGCGCGCCATGCCGAAGCTCGGCTGGAGCCCCGTCGCTTCCTGGAGCGATTCGACCGCGCGCTCGTGCTCACCCCGGCAGAGCCATGACCGGCCGAGGGTGAAATGTGCTTCGGCCTGCAGCGGGTCGACCGCGAGCACCCGGCTCAGCTCCTGCATCGATTCGTCGAATCGGCCCCGGTGCAACAGGAAGATCGCCCGGAGGTGGCGGGCGTCGGCGAATCCGGGGTTGCGCTCGAGCGCCCGGCCCAGGCTCCGCTCGGCGGCGGTCCAATCCCAGTCCGCTACTCCTTGAACCTGAGCCATCGCCCAGTGGGCCTCGGCCAGCTCGCTCCCTTGCTCGAGCGCCTCGTTCGCATGCCGCCGGGCCCTCGGTATCTCCTCGCAGGGGACGCCGGCGCCGATCACGATGCGCAGGAAGCAGGCATCGGAGAGCCATGCCAGCGCCCGCCCGAACGTCGGGTCGAGCGTCGCGGCGCGCTCGAGGTAGTCGATCGAGCGGACCAGGTCGTCGGGCGCCATCCGGCGCCGCACGAATCGACCCTTCAGGTAGAGCTCGTAGGCGGCGAGGTTCGCCGTCGGTGGGCGGAGCAGCATCTCCTCGGAGGTCGTGAGCCGGACCTCGAGCGCGCGAGCCACGGCGCGCGCGATCTCCTCCTGCACCGCGAACACGTCCTCGACCATTCGGTCGTAGCGGTGCGACCAGAGCACCGCGCCGGTCGGATCGACCAGCTGAATCCGGATCCTGAGGCGGTCGTCGGCGCGCGTTACGCTGCCCTCCAGGAGACTGCCGACCCGCAGCATCGCCGCGACCGCGCCGACCTCGAGGCCCTTGCCCTTGAGCGCGAAGGTCGAGGTCCGGCCGGTCACGCTCAGCGACTCCAGCTTGCCGAGGGCGCCGATCAGCTCGTCGGTGAGGCCGTCGGCGAACGGCTCGTCCTCGGGGTTCCCTCCGGTGTTCGCCATCGGCAGGACCGCCACCGATGTCCGCGCCCACCCAGTACCATGGGGCACGATCGGGTCGTCGTGGCGCTCGGCGCCGAGGCGACGGCAGACCTCGCGGCCGTCCGCCGGGCGCTCGTCCGGCGAGGTCGCGAGGCAGGCGGAGACCAGGCGCTCCAGCCCTTCGGGAATCCCGGGCCCGATCGCCGGCGGAGCGCCCGGCTCACGAGGGGGACGTCGTCCGGACAGCATCTCGTAGAGCACGACGCCCAGCGCCCAGACGTCGGAGCGGGGATCGACGACGTCGCCTCGCGCCTGCTCGGGGCTCATGTAGCCCACCGTTCCCGCGGGAGCGAGGCGGCCGGTCGTCGGGCCCGCCGTGGTGGCGATGCCGAAGTCGACCAGGCGGACGCCGCGCTCGGTCAGGATCACGTTCTCCGGCTTGACGTCGCGGTGGACGATGCCCCGCCCGTGCGCCGCGGCCAGCGCATCGGCCAACTCGGTGGCGATACGGCGGGCCTCCGACACGGAGACGGGCTCGCGACCGAGGCGCTCGCGCAGGGTCTCCCCTGGGTAGTAACCCATCACGACGTACAGGTCGCCCTGCCCGGTCTCGCCGATCTCGTGGATGGTCGCAATGTGTGGGTGGTCGAGCGCCGAGACGGTCCGGGCTTCGGCCTTGAGCCGTGCCCGGGAGGCGCCGCTGGCACGCTCTGGCGAGAGCACCTTGATGGCGACCAATCGGTCGAGGTCGGGGTCGCGGGCGAGATAGACCACGCCGTGCCCGCCTCGGGCCAGACGGCGCTCGACGCGGTAGCGTCCGATGGTCTGGGGTGGAGGCGCCGCGTCTTCCAGCAACGCGCCGGCCAGCTGGGCGTCGAGGTTGCCGAGGAAGCCGTCACCCGTCGCCTCGAGGGCGAAATGCCGATCCAGCAATCGCCGCACCTCGGCTCGCGCTGACGGATCGGGCAGCATCTCGGCGATCACGGCCTCGCGGTTCGCCGCCGCCGTCTCGAGCGCGGCCGCGAAGGCCGCCTCGATCTTCTCGGAAGGGGCGGGGGGTGTCACTGGTGGCCGTCGAGGTGCAACTCGTCGTAGAGCCAGGCCCGGGCCATGGCCCAGTCGGCCTTCACCGTCCGGGCCGAAACGCCGAGCACTTCGGCGGTGTCGTCGACGCTCATGCCACCGAAGAAGCGGCACTCGACGACCCGGGCCGGGCGCGGGTGCTCGGTCTCGAGCTTCCGGAGGGCGTCGTCCAGCTCCATCACGTCGCGGCCGAAGGCGGCCACGTCGCCCGCGTCCTCGAGGCTGATCGGCGCGACGCCGCTGCCCCGCTTGGTCGCCCGACGGCGCCGCGCGGCGTCCACCAGCACCTGCCGCATCGCGCGCGCGGCCGCGGCGAAGAAGTAAGCTCGCCCCTTCCGGGTGACTCGCTCGCCCCCGAGCAGGCGGAGATAGGCCTCGTGGACCAGCTCGGTGGTCTGCAAAGTGACCGGCGCGCGCTCCCTGGCGAGCTGGCGGTGGGCCACGATCCGGAGCTCGTCGAACAGCGTGGGCATCAGCAGGTCGAGCGTGGTCGGATCGCCCGACTCGGCAGCCTGCTCGAGTCGGCGTTCGAATCCACCTGCTGGGTTGGGAGGGCGTGCCGGGTCCTTCGGCGGATCGCTCGCTGACACCCAGCCAAGCTGGCGCTCCCCCGACGGCCCCGCAAGGATCGCGCGGGGCCGCCTGGGGGCGTGCGGGGGCGACCGAATCGGGGCCCGCTGGCCCGCTACGGACAGGTGACCCGAGGATTGAACGGCGCGAACATCCCGCTCGGGTTCTCGCGGAAGAGCCAAACGTGCAGGCTCCAATGCGGCACTGGCAGCGGTGTGCCGCCGACGTCGAACGGCTGGCCGGCGAAGGTCGGCCTCGGCTGACCGACGTCGACCACGATGTACTCGACCGCGACCAGCGTGAGCTCCCCCCGCTTGCCACGCGGCTCGTACAGCACCGCTTCGGGGCGCAAGGGATCGAACACCGGATCGACCAACTCGGTCTTGAGCCAGTGGAAGCCCATCCCACCCGCCGGGCTGGCGACGCATTCGGACGCCACCGCGTATCCGGCGCGCGAGGCTTGGGTCGTGGAGCTGAAGCGGGCCGTGGCCTGCCGGACTTCCCGGGCGAGAGCGCCGTCGAAGCGTCCGACTCCGACCCGCTCGACCGTCGGGTGCAGGTTGGCGTGGTCCTCCGGCAACGGACCGGTGTTCTCCTGGCACCCGGTGGCGGCGGCGAGCGTCAGGGCGAGGATCGGGGCGAGCGCCCGGCGAGCGCGGTCTGGCATGATGGCCTTCCTGTGTGGGTGAGCTGGTGGCCGAGGCGCCGGACGGTCTCGAGCGCTCGGTACTCACACCTGCGCGGGAAGGCGCGGAGAGGGGCAACGACGGGCGATTTGCGTGGGCCCGGCGCTCGCCTGGCCCGGCCCGTCAGGCCGGGGGCCTGGGTGCCGTCGGGTCCCCGGCCTGTGTCAGGAGGGTACCGCAGAGACGGCAATGCCGGGCGTCCGACGCGTGGCCCGTTGCCCGGCAGCTCGGACAGGACTGGGTCGCCGAGGGCGAGGAGCGGGCCCGGCCCAGCTCCACGGTCACGATCCCGGTCGGCACCGCGATGATCGCGTAGCCCAGCAGCATCACGATCGCGGCCAGGAACTGACCGACCGGCGTCGACGGAGCGATGTCGCCGTAGCCCACCGTGGTGATCGTCACGATCGTCCAATAGACGCTTCGCGGGATGCTGGTGAAGCCGGCCCGGGGCCCTTCGATCAGGTACATGGTGGCGCCCAGGATCACGCAGCAGGTCGCCACGGTGGCGAAGAAGACCGCGATCTTCCGGCGGCTCTGCCGGATCGCCTCCACCAGCGTGTCGGCCTCGCCGACGTACTCGACCAGCTTGAGGATCCGGAAGACCCGCAGGACGCGGAGGATCCGGATCACCAGCAGGTACTGCGCGCCGGGAAACGCGGTGCTCAGGTAGGTCGGCAGCACGCTGACCAGGTCGATCAGCCCGAAGAAGCTCCGGGCGTAGGCGGATGGGCGCGGCACGGTCGCCAGACGGAGCAGGTACTCCACCGTGAAGAGCACGGTGAAGCCCCACTCCACGGCCTGGAACAGCGCGGCGTAGCGATCGTGGAGGCTCCGAACCGAGTCCAGCATCACCGCGGCGACGCTGGCCAGGATCAGCAGGATCAGGACGACGTCGAACGCCTTGCCGGCCGGGCTGTCGTGCTCGAAGATGACCCGGTGAAGGGTGACCCTCCAGGGCGCCCGCTGTCCCACTCGAGCGCTCATCCCGTCCTTCCGCCTGGCTGGTCGAGCTTGACCCGGAGCGGCGGCGTCGACCAGGTGGAAGGTGGCCGACGCGATCCCGATCCGGCCCTCAGTCCGGTCGATCTCCTCGAGGATCCGGCTGAAGAGCAGATCCTTGGTCCGGCGCCGGAACTTGAAGTCGACGACGTAGCGCAGGGTGAACTCGATCCAGTTGTCGTTGGCCGTGAGCGTCACCATGGGATCGATCCGGGCGTCCTCGACCAGAAAGCTCCGGGTGACCTCCTTCCAGTGCTCCTTGGCCCGATCGCCGAACTCGCCGACGATCTCCGCGGCGACCCGCTCCAGGATCGCGCGGGCGCCCTGCCAGTCGCTGCCGTACTTGATGGGGACGGTGATCTCGTCCCAGAGGAAGGGGAAGTCGCCCGAGTAGTTGAAGACCGGCTCCTTGAACACGAAGCTGTTCGCGATCCGGACGACTCGGCCGGTGTAGAGATCGCCTTTGACCCACTCGCCGACCTCCATCAGCGTGGTGCGCAGGACGCCGATGTCGATCACGTCGCCCTTGATGCCGCCGAGCTGCACCCGGTCGCCGGTTCGGTAGAAGTGCGACAGCGAGATCGCGAACCAGCCGGCGAAGCTGGCGATCACTTCCTGGAGGGCGAAGGCGATCCCGGCGCCCGCCACGCCCAGGGTCACGGTCAGCCCGCCGAGTCGGCCGCTGTAGATCACCAACCCGACGATCAGGATCGCCAGGTAGCCGCCGAAGCCCACCAGCTTGCGCGCCCGGTAGCGGGCCTCGGAGCCCTCGATCGCCCGACCCAGGGTGCGGTTGACGATCCGGACTGCGGTCCAGACGATCAGCACCCCGATCAGAAACGCGATCAGCCGCCCGATGGTGGGGTCGGCGAGCCAGACGCGAAGCGTTTCGGTCAGGGTATCCATGGTGGCGTCTTGGGGTGTGGGTCGGGGCTGATAACCTAGCGCGCGGCGCTCGATCGACCAAACCCACGGCGCCGCTCGCCGTCGGGCTCACCAGCGGATCGAGAGTCCGGCTCCGCCAACGGGGGTGGTGGGGCTCACCAGGTCGATCCCGCCGTAGAGGTCGAGCTGGATGTCGTCTCCCAGGAGCCGGGTGAGGCCGACCCTGGCGCCGCCCCCGTCGCGGGCGCGGCCGCGCGTCTGAAGGTAGCCCTCGACGAAGCCGCTGGTCCCTTCCGCGATCGCGCGGCTCAAGCCGGCGGAGAGCTCGAGGTCGCCCGCCAGGCGGTCGTCTCGCTCCTGAACGGCCACCAGCCCGGTCGCGAACGCCGTCGCCTCGCCGACCGCCGATTCGGCCGCGAGGCCGCCGCGCAGCGTAGTCGGACCCGAGAACCCCTCGGCACCCGTGGGGAGGGTGAGCAGCGCGAGCGCCGCGACCCTCACCCGACCCGGCGCGAAGCCTCCCCGAGCCCCGACGCTCAGGTCGCCGAAGCCGGACTCGGATCCGCCAGTGGCCGACCTCCTCGACCAGCTCGGCACGAAGACCAGCAGCTCGAGCCGCTCGGCCAGACCGGCGCGGAGCGCCGCGAACGGCGCGCTCACGGTGCTGACGCCGTCCTGGCGCTGGAGCTCGAGCCCGGTCTCGAGCTGAAAGCGGCCGGTGAGACGGTGGTCACGCCGTAGCTCACGCTGGGCCGGTCGGTGGCGATCGGCTCGGTCTGCGCCGCGACGCCCGGTGCGATCAGCGCGGCCGCCAGGAGGGCGCTCGCGAAGCGCCCGGCGTCGAGCGGGTGGCGGTGCTCGCACTGCCTAACGCCCGCCGGGTCGTCGTCGGCGACGCTCGCCGTGGCGTCGTCTTCGAGGCGGTCCACGGCCTCGAAGAACCGGTCCGGCTCGCTGGTCGGGAGCAGCCGGACGCCGATCGGCTTGAGCGTGGTCGCGTAGCGCCCCGGCGCGCCGCCGCTCGGCTCCGTCAGGTCGGCCACCAGCGCGGCGATGGCGAGCCCGACCGCGGCGATGCCCATCGCCGTGCCCCAACGCCGCCGGGTGGTCCACTCGGTCGCGAGGCCCAGGTGGCCCGCCAGCAGCAACATCCCGAGCCCCAGGTCCGCCGCGCCGACCAGGAGCTCCGGCGCCTCCGAGGACGGCGCCAGGAAGCCGAGCCAGCTGCCGCCCTCGCCGATCGCGGCCGAGCCGAGCGCGATCAGCGAGGCCCAGCCGAAGTGCTGCAGGAAGCGCGATTGGTGGATCGCGACCCGCCCGATCAGGCTCCAGAGGGCCGCCCAGAAGCCGAAGGCCAGGACGATGCCGAGCAGCGGCGTCGCCAAAGTCGCGGCGGCGATCGTCTCGCTCTCCTCCAGGTACGCCTGCAGCGCGAACACCACCAGGGCGAAGACGATGTAGCGGACCGCTGTGCTGGTCCGCCCCGTGAGCCGGCTGGCGAGATTCGCGTGGCGGCGGTCCACCCGAGCAGGCGGCACCGGCCGGGTCGGGTCTGCCACGCGGAGGCCGGTCCGGCCGACCCGGAGCTCCGTGCCCGGGGCGAGCGGCCCGCTCGGAACGGGCCGCCGGGCGCCGCCCAACCAGGTGCCGTTGACGCTGCCACGATCCACGAAGCGGAGCCCGCCGTCGGTCCCGATCGCGATCTCGAGATGATGGCCGTCGACGTACGGGTCGTCGAGGACGAGGTCGTTGTCGAACGCGCGACCGATCCGAAGGCCCTTGGCCGGCACCCGGATCCGCTGCTGCACCCGCCCGTGGGCGTCGAGCACCTCGACCATCATCGGGGCGCCCACCGGAGCCGGCTCAGGAACTCGCGCGCGATCCGCTCGGCGTTGGGGAAGCTCACTCCGGAGACCTCGAGGCTCGAGACCACCCCCACGTCTCGCGCGCCGAGAGCCGCCGCGGTGACCGAGGCGTCGTAGAGCCCGGGGAAGCGGCGGTAGGCGCGGACGCAGAAGATCGTCCGCAGCACCATGCCGCCCTGCTTCAGATTGCCGGTGTGACATTGTCGCCCGCCGAGGTCGTCGGAGACCAGGAGGGCATCGTCCTGCGCGCTCGCCGTGAACACGGCCGAGTAGAGGGAATAGAAGCGGGCGGGGTTGAGCCGCCGGCTGGTGAGCACGGTGTGGGCGAGGGTCACGATGCCCGACGACTGATTCTCCGTCAGGTAGAGGTAGTCGTCGGTGGAGCAGCGGTGGATCACCCGCTCGTAGGGGGTGTCCGGGTCGCGATCGGCGTCGCCCCAGCAGCGGAAGAAATCGGCCGGCTGCGTCGGCAGCTCGAACGGCCCGAGGCGGATCGGGTGGGCGTCGTCGGCGAAGAGCCGCGCCAGGTAGCGCTCCTGGTTGGCCAGGAGCTGACGGCCGGCCTCCTCGAGGAGGTCGCGGTCCGGATCGGGCGGGTTCCGCTCGACCCGCTCCACCAGCTCTCGAGCCGCCGCGGCCGGCACCAGGAAGCTCACCGAGTTACCCCCGGTCGCCACGTTCACACCCACCACGGTGCCGTTCTCGAGCAGGGCGGGGCCTCCGCTCATCCCGGGGTTGAGCGGGCCGGTGAAATGGATCTTGGGATAGAGCGTGTGCTCCAGCAGGCCGTTGTAGGTCCCCTCGACGATGCTCAAGCCGAGGTCCTGCGGGTGACCGAGCGAGTAGAGCTTGATGCCCTTGGGGAGCGGCGGGCTCCCGAGCGCGAAGAAGCCGGCCGGGCTGGCCCCGGTGTCCAGCAGCGCGAGGTCGGACACCACGTCGATGTCGAGCACCGTGGCCGGGTGGTCGGTGCCCGCCTGGTCGAGCCAGCGCGCCTCGTAGCGATCGGGCTCGCGGACCACGGCGGCGACGACATGATAGTTGGTGATCAGCCGGCCGTCGGCCGAGACGAAGAAAGCGGTGCCGAGCGACGCCTTGCCGCCGGAGCCGGTCTCCGACACCTGGACCTTGACCACCCGCTCCGCGTAGCGGCCGAAGATCTCGGCCGACGTCTGCGCGCGACCGGGGGTCGCGAGGGAGCAGAGCATCGCGGCGACCGCCAGCCCCCGCGACCTCAGGCTCATCGCCGCCCGCCCCGCCGGCTCCAGACCAGGATGATCGCGCAGGACTCGCGACCGCGTTGATACTCCACGGGCGCCACCGTCGGGTTGGTGTAGATCTCGATGCCGTGGATCTGCTCCGGCACGAGCGGCACGTTGACGATGCCCTCGTCCGGCGGGATCCGGATCCCGTCGACGTAGAGGGTGGGCGCGCAGTTCGCGTTGAAGCCGCCGGCGCCGCCGCGAGTGCTGAGCAGATTGTAGTCGTCGCCACCGACCGGCTCGACCCGAAGGCCGGGCACCGCGTGGAAGAGGTCCTGGGTCCGCACCGAGCCGCGGCGGAGAATGTCGTCGCGGCCGATGAACCAGCCGCCCATGTCGCGGAGCCGGCGGTTGGTGAAGCCGGTGCGGTCGGAGGCGGCGGCGTCGGCCTCGACCACCACTTCGGGCAGCTCCTGGCCGGCTTCGTCGGTGGCGCGGGTGAGGACCAGCTCCACGAAGGTCCCTTCACCCGTCCGGAGCGCCACCGGCTTGCGGCCGCGCCGGAAGCCCACCGCGCGCGCGTCCACCTCGTGCGAGCCGCCCGGCAGGCTGTCGATCCGGAAGCGGCCGTCCGGTCCGGTGGGGGTGCCGGCCGTGAGGCCGAGCACGGTCACCACGGCGCCGACCACCGGGCGGCCCTCGAGGTCCTTGACCAGGCCGCTCACCACGGCGGTGCGCGCGCCGCCCCTCGCGAGCAGCAGGTCGCGCTTGCCCACCAGCCGGCCGTCGAGCGCGAGCTCGTTGGGCGATCCGACGATCGAGTCGACCCGGGCGGTGAGCAGTACGGCCACGTCGTTAGGCACCCCGCAGAGCCGGTAGGCCCCGCTCGGCCCGGTCACCGCGCTCACGGTCCGGGGGCGCTTCACCAGGCCGCCGGTCGGCGCCAGGGTGGTGACGGTCCACTCGCCCCGGATCTCCGCCCGCGCCACCGGTCGCCCGGTTTCCGCGTCGGTGAGCCGGCCCACCACGACGCCGGTGTTCTGCTCGGCCGGACCGGGACAGAGGCCCCGATAGATGGTCGCCGGCGAGGGTGTGGTGAGGACCAGGGTGACGTCGATCCCGGCGCCGAGCTCGACCGTCCGTTCCGGCGGTCGGAGCCCGATCGCGTCGAGGTCGGGATGGGTGAAGCCGACGGAGTAGCGGCCCCCGGGCACCGAGTCGAAGCGGAAGACGCCCCGGGCGTCGGTGGTGTCGAGCCGGCCCAGCTCGAGGATCTCGACCACCGCGCCCTCGAGCGGCCGCGAGGCGAGCAGGCTGTCGTGGACCAGTCCCCGGATCGAGCCCAGCGCGGGCGCCTGCGCCCGGACTCCAGCGGCGAGGCCGAGCTGGAGTCCGAGCGCCAGGGCGAGGGACGAAGCCTGCCTAACGAACCTGATCGAGGAGCCGTCGAACCCGGGGGAACGCGTCATGGATGTCCTGCGGGGAAACCGCGCCGACCGACATCCGGAACCAGCCGGTCTCGCCGGCCAGCCCGAAGGCCTGGAACGGCACCACCGCGAGCCCGGCCTTCTCCAGGAGCTCGAGGCGGATCTGGTCGTTGCTGGTGATGCTGCGCTCGCCGATCGAGCGACCCACCAGGTCCAGCTGGAGCGAGAGGTAGATCGCGCCCTGCGGGTCGATGCAGTCGACCGGGTAGCCGTCCTTGCGGAGCGCCTGGAAGCCCTGGTAGAGGGCGTCGAGTCGGGCCTGCACGCCCTCGAAGAAGCCCTCGCGGAACGCCGCCAGCGCCGCCGGATCCGAGAGGAACTCGGCTGTCGCGACCTGCTCCGGCCGCGGGGCCCAGGTGCCGACGTGGCCGAGGAAGTCCTTCATGCTCCGGGCGATCGCGGGCGGGCAGAGCGCCCAACCCACCCGGAGGCCGGTGGCCGCGAACGCCTTGGAGATCCCGTCGAGCGCCACCACGTAGGGCGCCGACTCCGGCACCAGCGCGAGCGGGTTGGCGTGCTCGGCCGGCGGGAAGGCCAGCGAGCCGTACATCTGATCGAAGAGCACGTAGAGGAGCCGCTCGCCCGCCGCCTTGCGGGTCTCGTTCTCCGCGACCACCGCCTCCATGATCGACCGGAGCGTCTCGGGCGCGAGCATGGTGCCGGTCGGATTGCCGGGCGTGCAGAGACAGAGCAGTCGTGCCGAGCCGAGGTGGGGCAGCAGCTGCTCGAGCGTCGGCTGGAAGCCGTGCTCGCGGCGGCACTGCACCTCGACGGGCTTCCCGCCCATCATCGCGGTGTAGTAGTCGTTGTTCCACGAGGGCACCGGGTAGAGCACCTCGTCGCCCGGATCGACCAGCACCCGATAGGCGGCGAAGACGATCGGCCGACCGCCCGACGCCACCATCACCGACTCGATCGGATAGCGCACGCCCTGCTCCCGCTCGACGTAGTCGCTCACGGCCTTGCGGAGCGCGGGCACGCCGTCGGAGGGCGGGTAGTTGGTCTCGCCCCGGTCGAGGGCCCGCTTGATCCCGTCGCGGAGCGCGCCCGGGATCGGGAACTCCTTCGGGCTGAAGTCGCCGACGGTCAGATTGCAGACCGGCTGGCCCGAGGCGATCATCGCCCGGACCTCCGCCGCGATCTTGAGGATGGCCGAGCCCTTGAGGGCCAGGGCGAACTGGGAGAGCCCGCCCGCCAGGGCGGTCTGGTCGCCGAAATCCAGGGTGGAGGTCGTGGTCGAGGTCATGTCGCGAATAGTAGCCATAGGGGGCGGTGGCAGTAAGGAGGCCGGCTCAGGCCGGCACGGGGGTGGACGCGAGCTCCGCGAGCAGCGCGTCGGTGGAGACGATCCGCGCGAACCGCCGCCGCAGGGCGTAGCGGGTCCGCTCTTCGATCGCCGCGACGCCGAGCTCCTCGCCGGGGGCGTCGTGGTTGGCGATCGGGAAGGTCATGGTCCCGTCGATCACGAAGTCCACGGCGTAGCCGAGGTCGGCCGCGACCCGGGCCGAGGTCTCGCAGCACTGCTCCATCTGGATCCCGGTGATGGCCAGTCGGCGGACGCCCCGCCGGAGCAGCCAGGGGATCAGGTCGGTGCTGGTGAAGACGTTGCGGGTCGACTTGTGGAAGAGCGGCTCGCCCGGCTCGGGCGCCAGGAAGTCCATCAGCCGGTAGAGCGGTCCGTCCTTCTCGAACCCGGGGTCGCCGTCGGTGTGGAGGAAGTAGGCGACCGGGAGCCCGGCCCGTCGATGGGCCTCGACCAGGGCCGCGACGTTGGTCTCGAAGGCGCGGTTGTTCCGCCGCTTCCACTTGGCCGCGTCGTGCTTGAAGGAGTCCTGGGCGTCGATCACCAGGAGCGCGGAGGCCGAAAGCGGGACTTCGTGCGAGTGCAGCACTAGGGTTCTCCCTGGTCGGTGAGGTAGCGGCGCTCGGCCGCGCGGTGCTCGTCCATGCCTTGGAGGCGGAGGATTTCCTCGAGCGGCGCCACGGTCCGGTCCGCTCGCGCGAGCCCGCCGTCCGCCCGGATCGTCGCGAACGCGTCCCGCATCGCCGCCACCGAGGCGCGGATGGCGTGGTTGCCGTAGATCACCATCCGGATGGTCCGGAGCTCGGCGATTCGGGTCAGGTCGAGCGAGGGATAGGCCGTCGGCACGATCGCGAGCGGCGTCGGGCGATCCCAGCGCTCGGCGAAGGCCACGATCTCGTCGGGCTCCGGCCGCTTGGAATGGACCAGGATCAGGTCGGCTCCGGCCTCGGCGTAGGCCCGGCCGCGCGCGAGCGCCTCCTCGAGCCCGAGCCCCGCGATCAGCGCCTCGGTCCGCCCGATCACCAGCAGACGATCGCTGGAGCGCGCGTCGAGCGCGGCGGCGAGCTTGCCCTGGAACTCGGCCGTCCCGATCAGCTCGTGCCGCGCCCCCGGCAGGAGACTCGTCGCCTTGGGAAAGGTCTTGTCCTCCAGCACCACGGCGCCGGCTCCGGCGCGATCGTATTGCCGCACCACGTGCCGCACGTTGAGCGCGTTGCCATGGCCGGTGTCGAGGTCCGCCACCACCGGGATCGAGACCCGCTCGGCGATCGCCCGGGTCATCTCGAGGTGCTGCGAGAAGGAGAGCAGGCTCGCGTCGGGCACCCCGTAGAGCGCGGAGAGCTCGAAGCCCGAGGCCCAGACGGCGTCGAAGCCGGCCTCCTCCGCGAGCCGGGCGGAGAGCGGGCTGTGCGTCGCCATCACCTGCACGATCCCGGTGGCGAGGCGCTCCCTCATCGGTCGAACACCTGACCCAGAAACGCCGCGGCCCAATCCGGGCGGCGATGCTGCCGGGCCCGGGCGACCACGCTGGTCACGTCGTAGGGCACGGCGAGGAGCTCGACCATCCAGCCGTGGGGCTTCCTGGTCGTCACCGCGTAGCGAGCGTGGGGCGATCCCGCCTCGACGAGGTCGGGCATCCTCGCGTCGACCCGACGCGGACAACCGACGCTGCCCGGGTTTACTACGAGGGTGCGCTCGGTGGCCGCGGCCGAGTGCTGCGCGTGGCTGTGGCCGCAGAGCACCAGCTCGGCCCGACAGTCGCCGAGCCGGACCTCGACGACGCCCGCCGGAGCGCGTGCGAGACGAAAGTCGGCCACTTCCTCGAGCAGGTACTCGGTGTCGCGGTAGGGCGTGCCGTGCACCGCCACCACCCCGGGGGCGACCTCGAGCTGGTGCGGCAGGTCGCCCAGCGCGGCGCGGTCGGCCGCGGAGAGCTCGTGGTGGACGTAGCGGTTGGTCGGCCCGAGCTCGTCCGGCGGGCGCTCGGCGAGCCAGCGATCGTGGTTGCCGCGGATCACGGGCCCCGGCACCGTGCGGAGCAGCTCGAGCGTCTCCTTGGGCCAGAGCGGGGCGCTCACGAGGTCGCCAAGGTTGACGATCAGGTCCGGCGCGCGCGGGCGGAGATCCGCGAGCACCGCCTCGAGCGCCGGCAGGTTTCCGTGGATGTCGCTGATGACCGCGATGCGCATGGCTGGCTCCGTCGTGGCTACCAATCAATCGGTAGACCGGTATGGTGTCCATGACCAGTTACGGATAGGTTGGCCAGTCCACTTATCGGGCTGACCCAATGGCGACCAGAACCGGACGGCGGGGCAGGCGAGTGGCGGGGCTGGTGCCCCACGTGTCGCTCGAGCCGGGCCCGGAGCCACTCTTCGAGCAGGTCTACGCCCACCTGCGCGAGGGGATCGTCTCCGGCCGCCTGGCGCCCGGCACGCGGCTGGCCGGATCGCGAGTGCTCGCGGCCGAGCTCGGCATCTCCCGTTTCACCGTCGTCTCGGCGATCGAGCGGCTCCTCGCCGAGGGGTATCTCCGGAGCAGTCACGGGGCCGGCACCTGGGTCACCGCCACGCTGCCGGAGCGCCGGATGGTCACGCCCCGCCCGAGCGCGGGATCGGGGCGGCGCGTCCCGACGACCGATCCGCCGCCCCGCCTCGCCGCCCGCGGCGCGGCGCTCTGCGAGGTGGTGATCACGGGCCCGCGCGCCGACGACACCGAGGCCCGCGCTTTCCGCCCTCGTCGGCCGCCGCTCGATCTCTTTCCGCTGGCGCTCTGGGCGAAGCTCCTTCGCCGGCAATGGAGCGCCGCCGATCTCCGGCATCTCGACTACGGCGATCCCGCGGGCGCGGCCCCGCTCCGCTGCGCGATCGCCGAGCACGTCCGGGCGGCGCGTGGCCTCGCCTGCACCCCGAGTCAGGTGATCGTCACCAGCGGCGCGCAACAGGCGGTCGACCTGCTGCTCCGGCTGCTGCTCGACCCGGGCGACGCCGCCTGGATCGAAGAGCCCGGCTACCTCGACCTTCGCGCCGCGCTGATCGCCGCGGGGGCGCGGTTGGTGCCGGTACCGGTGGACGATGAAGGCCTCGACGTCGCGGCCGGCGAGGCGCTCGAGCCCGCCGCTCGGCTCGCCGTGGTCTCGCCCTCGCATCAGTTTCCGAGCGGCTCGACGCTCTCGGCGGCGCGGCGGATGGCGTTGCTCGCCTGGGCCCGGCGAGCGAACGCCTGGGTGCTCGAGGACGACAACGACTGCTACTTCCGCTACCGTGGCCGACCGCTGTCCGCGCTCCAGCAGCTCGACGCCGAGGCGGCCGGTGGCAGCCCGCAACGAGTCGTATATATCGGGACGTTCAGTCGGACCATGTTTCCGTCGCTCCGGCTGGGCTACTGCGTGGTGCCCGAGTCGCTCGTGGAGCCGGTGGCCAACGCGCGAGCGGTCGCCGGGCGGAACAGTCCCTTCGCGGAGCAGGCGGCGCTCGCGGCGTTCATCGCCGAGGGGCACTACGACCGCCATCTCCGCCGGGTGCGGCTCGCTTGCCAGGAGCGGCACGACGCGCTGGTACACTCGGCCGAGCGGGTCCTGGGGGAGCGGCTTCGGCTCGGATCGGCGACCGCGGGCACCCACGTCCTCGCCTGGCCGGCGGAGGGGCTGCTCTCTCGTCGAGCGCGAGCGGGTCGCTCGGCCGCGGTGGCGATCGCGGAGCGGGCGGCCGAGGCGGGGCTGGTGACGTTTCCGGTCAGCCGCTACTGCCTGACGCCTCCCGCTCGGGACGGGCTGGTGCTCGGCTATGGCGGGCTCTCGCCGTCGCGGATCCGGCCGGCGCTCAACCGGCTCTCGCTGGTGATCGACGCGCTGAGGGGACGATAGGGGACGACCGGCGCCCTCAGGGCGCGTCGGCGACGGCGACCACGGGCACGGACACGACCACCCGACCCGCCAAGGCCAAGGTCAGCTCGAGTGGCAGGCTGTCGCCGGATGTGAGCTCCGGCCTGACGCCGCGCAACATCAGATGCAGCGCGCCGGACGCCATCACCGCCGTCCGCCCAGGCTCGAGCACGAGGCTTTCGGCCTCCGTCATCCGGGCGGACCGTTGTGGACCTCCGTCCGATGCAGGCTCACGGCTTCCGCGAGCGGCGACTCGAACAGCAACACGTGTCCGCGGCCTCACCGTCGTTTCGGACACTGACGAACGCGGATTGGCCGCCGCCGATCACCGGCAGGGCATAGCCCGAGACGACGGTGATCGGTCCCTGGGTCGCCAGGGGCCGCCCCCCACCCCCGCACGCTGCAGGGGCCAGGACGACGACCAGCCAGGCCGCGAGCGGACATCGGATATTCCTCATGGCGACGACCGGGCCAAGGGCTCGCGAACCGAGGGTCAGTGACGAAGGTGGAATCGGTCAGCGCCGACAGGAACGCCAGCAACGCGCGCGCTCTTCGCGGGACAGGGTGAAGCCGGTCACAGCGGGCTCTTGAACGGGCTGGCTCGACCGACGCCGGCGTGGGGTCCCTCGCGCACGGTGCGCCCGCCGGCCATGTAGTGGTCCAGCACCTCGTCCAGCGTGGCGATGCTGCCGTCGTGCATGTACGGGGCCGTCAGCGCGACGTTGCGGAGCGAGGGCGCCTTGAACTTGCCCATGTCGGCGGAGTCCTCGGTGATGATCAGCCCCGTGTTGGGATAGGGATAGGCGCCGGTGCCGCCGACGTTGTAGAGCCCGTTGTTGTGGAATTCAGATCTCCGGCGCGTCGAGCCCCGCGTGGTCGAGCGCGCTGGACAGCATCAGCCCGCGATGGCAGCGGGCGCATCCGAGGCGCTCGCTCTCGAAGAGCGCCTGCCCGTGGGCCGCGAGCGCGTCGAGTGGCGCCTCGCCCCGGCGCGCCCGATCGACGGGACTGTCGCCGGAGACGAGGGTGCGCTGGAAGGCGGCGAGCGCTCGGGTGATACCGGCCAGCGTCACCTCGGCGTGGTCGGGGTAGGCCGCGTGGAAGAGCCGTCGGTAGGTGGTGTCGGCCGCGAGGGTGTCGAGGTAGGGCTGCTCGTCGCGCAGTCCCATCTCGACCGGAAACTCGCCGAACATCGGGATCACCGCCTGCTTGGCCAACTCCCGGAGGATCGGGTTGGACCAGGTCAGCACCGGTTGGTAGGCGACGTTGGCAAGGCTCATGCTGGCCCGCGGATGGACCTCTCCGGTCGAGCCCACCGCGCGCGGCTTGCCGTCGGTGAACGCAAGCGCCTGCAGGTGGCAGGAGGCGCAGCTCTGGGTGCCGTTGCCGGAGAGGCGCCGGTCGTAGAAGAGGTGGCGGCCGAGCTCGACCTTCGCGTCGCTCATCGGATCATCCGCCGGCACTCGCGGAACCGGAAAGCCCTTTGGCAGCCGCCATGCGAAGGAGGCCGACGGGTGCGCCTCGGCCGGCTCACCGCCGGGTGCGCAGCCCTGCCCGAGTAGGAGCAGGGCGAGCCCGGCGAGCGATCCGCCGTTCAGTAGCCGAGCGACGACCACCGAAGCTGAGTCCGCAAGGCCCGCGGAGAGCCCGGGGTGATGAAGCCCGACGCGCGGACCTCGACGTAGCGCGTGTTGGTCAGATTTTCGATGTCGAGATCGAGCTCGAGCCCGGGCCGGATCCGGAGCGTCGTGCCCATGTCGAGCACGTGGTACGGCTGGGTCCGGACCGACGGCTCGCCGATCGGCACGTGTGGTCCCTCGATTCTGAGACTGCCCCAGAGATCGAAACGTCCCGAAATCGGGGCGGCCAGCCGCACGAAGCTCTTGTACTCACTGACGCCCGGCACCCAGCTGCCGTAGGGCGCGTCCGCGGTGGTGCCGGTGCCCGTGCCCGAGAACACGGTGAGCGGATGGTCATCGTGCGCGTTGGCGTAGAGGCCGGAGAGCCGGGCGTGGTTGTAGGTGCCCCGAAGCTGGAGGGTCGCCTGGCGGGGGAGGAAGATCGTCGCCGCGCCATCGATGCCCTCGCGGCGGCTGCTCCCGGCGCTTGAGATCGCCAGCGTGACTGGGTCCTGGATCCGCTCGTTGTCGACGTCGACGCGGAAGAAGGAGAGCTCCATGCTGGCCGCCCGCGAGTGGTGGTCGAGGCCCACCTCGTACGACCAGGCCAGGTAGGGCTCTCGCCCGGGATCGCCGATGATCCCGACCGGGCTCCGGAACCCGCGCGAGACCGAGCCCCGGAGCGACCAGGGCCCGCCGAGCAGGTAGCGGAGGCCGAGCTTGGGGCTCAACACGTCGTTGGTCGCCCGCTCCCACTCGGGCGCGCTGACCAGATGGGAGAGACTCTCGTGGCGGAGCGCGTCCCAGCGGAGGCCCAAGTCGACGCCGAGACGGCTCGAGAGCTTGCGCCGGAAGCGGCCATAGAGCGCCCCGGCCGCGTGGCGGGCCCGGATGTCGATCTCGCGGTTGATGGTCGAGCGCTCGAAGGTGGCGTTGTGGGTGTAGTCGATCCAGTCGCTCCGGCCGCTCACGCCGAAGAGCAGCTCGCCGAACGGCGCCAGCCAGCCGAGCTCGACCTGGCCGCCGGCGCCGGTCCGATCGTCGTGCTCGCCGGACTGGATCACGGCGGCGGCACCGCCGCCGTGGTCGTGGCCGGGGATGTTGAGGAAGAGATCGTAGTCGGACGCCATGCCCCAGCCGACCGCCTGCAGGTAGGCCGAGCCGCTGAGCGGCAGCGCGTAGCGGCCGTGCAGCACGGCCCTGCGCGAGTGCCCGCCGTCGGTCGAGTCGGCGAAGAAGTCGAAGCTCGGAACGTTGAAGGTCGGGACGTCCACGAAGCCCGGGCTGTTCCAGTCGGTGGCATAGAGCGAGAGCCCGCCCTCGAGCCGGCCGCCGCCCGCCATGGTCCACCCGCGCACCAGACCGGATCCGAGCCAGTAGTTGCTGTTCGGCCGCCAGCCCTGCTCCCGGCGGTAGCCGCCGCCGACGTAGAGGCCGCCCGTTTCCCGGCGGATCCCGGCGTCGCCCTCGAGGCGTACGTCGCCGAAGCTGCTCGCGCCGAAGGTGGCGTCGACCCCCTCCTTGTCGGCACGGGTGAAGACCTCGACGGCGCCGGCCAGGGCGAAATCGCCGTAGAGCGGGCTCGACCCGCCGTGGAGCACCCGCATCGAGCTGATGGTCCGGGGGAGGAGCACGTTCCAGTCGGCGTAGCCTTCGATGTGCCCGTGCGACGGAAGGTTGACCGGCACGCCATCGATCACCAGCAGCAGATCCGACGAGTGGTCGGAGGTGAATCCGCGGAGCACCACGTTGGAGGCGAAGCCTGGGCCCTGACCCTGGTCGTGCACCTCGATGCCCGATACCTGCCGAAGGGCGAGATAGGGATTCGCGGTGTGGCTCCGCCGGAAGGTCAGCCCGTCGATTACGGTCGAGGCCACGGGGGGCGGCGCGGCGCGTTCGCGCTCCGAGGTGACCTCGAGCGGCTCGAGCACCGCGACGGAGTCCTGCCGGGTCGAGTCGCGCTGGGCGTGGGCGGCCGCCGGCGCCACCACGGCGAGCACGACGGTCAGAATGAGAATCGGGTGCTTGGTCATGGGTTACCCGCGCTTCCCACCGCCCAGGGATTCGCGAACCGCTGGTCGGCGACGAACTGGCCGTCGGTGAGCGCGTCGAGATAGTCCAGCAGCGCTCGCCGCTCCTCGGCCGTGAGGGTGAAGCCCTTCACGAAGGCGCTCTTGTGCGGGTTGGCGCTGCCGACCCCCGCCAGGGGCCCGCTCGCGATGGTGCGCCCGCCCGCCGCGTAGTGATCGATCACAAGGTCGAGGGTCGCGATGCTGCCGTCGTGCATGTACGGGGCGGTGAGCGCCACGTTCCGGAGCGAGGGCGCCTTGAACTTGCCCATGTCCTCGGGACGGCCCGTGAAGGCGAAGAGTCCGAAGTTGGGCTCGGGATAGCGCCCCTGGCCGTCGAGGTTGTAGAGCCCGGTGTTGTGGAACTCGGCCTCGGGCGCGCTCTTGCCTTCGAAGTCGAAGGTGCCGGTGAACATCAGCCCGCCGTGACAGTGGAAGCACTCCAGCCGCTCGCTGAAGAAGAGCGCCTGGCCGAGCCGCGCCGATTGCGAGAGCGTCGCGTCGCCGCGGCGGGCCCGATCGACCGGGCTGTCGCCGGAGATCAGGGTGCGCTGGAACGAGGCGATCGCCTTGGTGATCAGGTCGACCGAGACCGGAGCGCCGGGAAAGGCCGCCTCGAAGAGTCGCTGGTAGGTGGTGTCGCCCTCGATCCGGCCTACCAGCACCGCCTCCATCCCGCCGAGCCCCAGCTCGACGGGAACGGTGCCGAACATCGGGGTCAGCGCCTGCTCGCTCAACAGGTGGAGGTCGGGATTGGCCCACGTCAGGATCGGCTGATAGCCGACGTTGGCGAGGCTCTGCGCGTTCCGCGGGTGGATCTCGCCGGTCGATCCGATCGAGCGGGGAATCCCATCCGTGAAGGCGCGGGCCTGCTGATGGCACGAGCCGCAGCTCTGGGTCTGGTTGCCCGAGAGTCGGACGTCGTAGAAGAGGTGACGACCCAGCGCCACCTTGGCGGCCGTCATCGGGTTGTCGGCGGGCACCCGCGGCGTCGGAAAGCCCGGTGGCAGCCGCCAGTCGAAGCTGCCGTTTCCGGGGCCGATGGCGTCCGGACCGAGGGTCTCGTCGCCGCCGCAGGCGGCGAGCCCGCCGCCCATGGCCACGACGAGTGCCGTGGCCAGGGCGTGGGTTCGGGAATGCGTGCTGGACATCTGCTCCTGCTTCCTTCGAGCCGAACCGGGCTACTGCTTCGCGAAGAAGGTCTGCCCGGTCGAGTTGGAGCCCTCGTAGCTCAGACCGAACCGATTCATCACCGCCGGGCAGTCGCCATCGCCCGGGAAGGACATGCATCCGCTCGCCGTGCCGGTGGCGTTCACGGTCAGATTGCTGCCTGCGACCAGCCGGCCGTAGTCCGCGGAGACCACGTCGGTCGCGATGTCGAAGTTGCTCAGGGTGATTTCGGGCCGGTGCGCGTTGTTGCACGCGGTGGCCGGGGTGGTCGGGTTACCGGTCGGCTGACACCCGGTGCTGCCGAGGTGCACGTTCCAGCCGTTCGGCTGCGCGTCGGAGATGTGGTCGATCCGGGCGAACTTGTAGCCCCCGTTCCACGACCAGAACAGCGCGCCGATGTCGAGGGGGGCCTGCGCCTGGGTCTGATCCTGATGGTTCATGGCGAACGGAACCCCCAGTCGGAAGCGGATCCCGGTGTAGTCTCCGGCGGGGGCGGTGCCGCGAATGGCGGTGTTCGTCGCGGCGGTGCCGTTGGCGCACGACGCCGTGCCGTTCTCGAAGTCGAGCAGCGCGAGGTCGTTCCGCTGCCAGGTGTCCTGGGCCAGCACGACTGGAACCTCCGTGCCGTTCGAGGTGAGCAGCCGGACGTCGTGGACGTAGAGACGGAAGTCCGTCAGGGTGACCGCGGTGTTGGCGCTGCCGACGTTGGTGTACTGGGTGCCGCAGGCGAACGCGGCGCCGTTCACCTCGGCGGCGAACTTGAGGTTGACGGTGATGTCCTGGGGCTCGGTCGGTCCGTCGCTGCAGGCGGCCGCGAGACCGACCGCGGCGAGGGTGCCCAACAGGATCCGGGTCGACCGGGTTGACGCTGGCTTCATCGGTTGCTCCCTGCTCGTAGATGGACGGGACACAACCCACGGCGCACCCAGGAGCTGGCTGCGGGCGGGAGAATCCCAACGCGAGTGATCTGCGGTCGACGGCTCCGCGCGGGCAATTGCCCGCGCGCTGGCGCCGACCCTTGGTCCTTCGAGTGTGTGGGCTGGCTAGCTCAGGAAGGGAGGTCCCGTGGGAAACGGGGTGAAGTACGCCGGGGTGGTGACGACCGGGCCGAGGCTCGGCTGGCCGATCCGGTCGGTCGTACGGCTGGCTGAAATCGCGCCGTCGGAGGAAGGCGCCCCCGCCGTGCTGTGAATGATGCAGAGACAGCTCGCGGCGCAGCAATTCCGAGCGCGCGAATCGTCTCCGGACCGGCCCGTGTCGGACTGCCCGTGGTGGTGGGACTCCGACGGGCCCGAGGCGCTCGACGGCAAGCCCGCCATGAGATGCGCGGCGTGGCCCGGCGCAACGCCCATCGGGCCGCCGAGCAGGCCGACCTGCAGCAGCAGCCCGAGGGCCGTTGCAGCGAGCCCCCTGCCGGACCGGGTCCGGCGCGGGTGGAACACTCTCATGGAGTGAGCCGGGCGAAGAGCATGGTCGGAATATAGGAGCCGCAGCCGGCATACGCCAAAGGCCTAACGGAGTCTTCACGAGACGCGGGGCGACGGCGCCCGCTAGATTGGGACCCATGCCATGGCCCTTCCGGATCTCACAGCGCTCGCTGCTCGCCCGCCTTTCGCTCTCGACCATCCTGCTGCTGTCGGCCTTCCAGGTCGCGCCCGCTCCGGCGCAGGTCGACTGGTCCACCAAGGTGACCCGGCGCGACGTCATGGTCCCGATGCGCGACGGCGTGAAGCTCCACACCGAGATCTACGTCCCGAAGGGCGGCGCCGAGGCGATGCCCTTCATCATCACCCGGACGCCCTACGGGCTGCTCTTCGGGGTCGACGCGCAGGGCTTCCCCACCTCCCTCCACAACTACCGGGAGCTGATCGACGACGGCTTCATCGTCGTGCTCCAGGACATCCGCGGAAAGTCCCGCTCCGAGGGGAGCTTCGTGATGCTCCGCCCGCCGCGCGATCGCAAGGATCCCGCCGCGATCGACGAGAGCACCGACGCCGCCGACACGATCGAGTGGCTGCTCGCGAACGTCCCCAACAACAACGGCAGGGCCGGGATGATGGGCATCTCGTACATGGGATGGACCACCGTCATGGCGATGCTCGATCCCCATCCCGCGCTCAAGGCCGTCTCGCCCCAGGCCTCGCCGGCGGACATGTACATCGGCGATGACTTCCATCACAACGGCGCCTTCCGGCTGAGCTACGCCATGGAGTACGCCTTCGCGATGGAGCGGGGCGCCGAGGTGAAGCCGTTCGAGTTCTCGGATCCCGACACCTATCAGTGGTATCTGGACCTGGGGCCGCTCGTGAACGTCCAGGAGAAGTACGGCGGCAGCCGGCTTCCGACCTGGGTCGACTTCGTGAGCCACCCCAACTACGACGACTTCTGGAAGCGGCGGGCCTTCGCGCCCTATCTCACCCGGGTGACGGTGCCGACCCTCAACGTGGCGGGCTGGTGGGATCAGGAGGACTTCTACGGTCCGCTCGAGATTTACCGTTTGCTCGAGCGGCACGACACGCGGAACCAGAACTTCCTCGTCGTCGGGCCGTGGAACCACGGCGGCTGGGGCTCCGGCAAGGGCGACTCGCTCGGGATGGTGAGCTTCGGCAGCGAGACCGGCACCTACTTCCGCGAGAAGATCCAGCTGCCCTGGTTCCGCTACCACCTCAAGGGGCAGGGGACCCTGTCGCTCGCGGAGGCCACCACCTTCGAGCCGGGCGCGAACGCCTGGGTCTCCCGCGCCAGCTGGCCGGATCGCCAGCGGACCACCGTTCGGAAGCTCTACCTCCAGCCCGGCGGGAAGCTCGGCTGGCAACCCGCGTCGCGCGGCGCGGCGTTCGCCGAGTACCGCTCGGACCCCGACGACCCGGTGCCCTACCGCAAGCGTCCGATCGATCCGACCCTCGGCTTCGACGGCTGGCCCACCTGGCAGGTGCAGGACCAGCGCTTCCTCGACGGGCGGAAGGACGTGCTGACCTGGACCACGGAGCCACTCGAGCAGGACGTGGTGATCGCCGGCTCGATCGTCGCGAAGCTGTTCGCGTCGACCACCGGCACCGACGCCGACTGGATCGTCAAGCTGATCGACGCCTATCCCGAGACCCCGGGCGACCCGATGTCCGGCTACCAGCTGATGGTGATGGGCGACGTGCTCCGGGGCCGCTTCCGGAACAGCTTCGAGCGGCCCGAGGCGATCGAGCCGAACGTGGTGACGCCCTACACCCTCGATCTCCACTCGGTGGACTACCGCTTCCTCGCGGGGCACCGGATCGTGGTCCAGGTCCAGAGTACCTGGTTTCCGCTGATCGACCGGAACCCCCAGACCTTCATGCCGAGCATCTTCGAGGCGGGGCGGCGCGACTATCAGGCGGCGACCATGCGAGTCTATCAGACCGCGGCCCACCCGACCCATCTCGAGCTGTTCGTGGCGCGGTAGCGAGCGCGCTGGGCGTCGGACCGTCGCTCGGCTTCACCGCCACCATCGGCGGCGTTACCTTGCGCATCCCGATCGCCCCGAGACGCGAGACATCGCCCCATGAGCTGGAACGAACTCTCCGAGCGGATCCTGGCCGATGGCGAGGCGACCGCCGCCGACGCGCTCGCCGTGCTCGAGTCGCCCGACGACGAGCTGGTGGAGGTGCTACTCGCCGCCTACCGACTCCGCTACGCCCACCACGGCCGCGAGGTTCGGATCCACGTGCTCCAGAACGCCAAGAGCGGCCTCTGTCCCGAGGACTGCGGCTTCTGCAGCCAGTCGGTCCGCAACGCGTCGCCCGTGCCGAGCTACCAGATGCAGTCGGTGGAGGAGCTGGTGGCCGGCGCACGGGAAGCGCACCGGCGCGGCGCCGTGAAGTACTGCATGGTGACGAGCACGCGCGGCCCCTCGACGCGTGATCTCGACGTGGTCTGCGCCGCGACCCGTCAGATCAAGGCCGAGATGGACATCAAGATCTGCACCTCGCTCGGGCTGCTCGCCGAGGGGCAGGCCGAGCGGCTGGCCGAGGCGGGCGTGGATCGGTTCAACCACAATCTCGAGTCGTCCCGCGCCTTCTATCCCGGCATCTGCTCGACCCACACCTTCGACGACCGGATCGCCACGGTGCAACGCGCCAAAGCGGCCGGGATGGAGGCCTGCTGCGGCGGCATCATCGGGATGGGCGAGACCCTCGAGGATCGGGTCGCGCTCGCGCTCGAGCTGAGGGCGCTCGAGGTCGAGTCGATTCCGGTGAACTTCCTCGACCCGCGTCCGGAAACGCCGCTCGCCGGCCGAACGCCGCCGAGTCCGGAGGACTGTCTCCGCGCGCTCGCGATGATGCGCTTCGTCAATCCGACCCGGGACATCCGGGTGGCCGGCGGGCGCGAGGTGAGTCTCGGCGCGCTCCAGGCCCTCGCGCTCCTGCCGGCCAACTCGATGTTCGTCAACGGCTATCTCACCACCCCCGGCGCCGGTTGGGAAGCCGATCTGGCGATGATCGAGGAGGCCGGGTTCACCGTGGCCAGCCTGGTCGCGGCCTGAGCCCGCGGCCGCGATGGGACGGACCGTGGTCGTCACCGGCACCGATACCGGTGTCGGGAAGACGGTGGTGACCTGCGCGCTGGCACGGAGCCTCCGAGCGCGCGGCCGCGACGTCGTGGCGATCAAGCCGCTCGAGACCGGGTGCGACGAGACCCCGACCGCCGGAGAGGATGGCGTGCTCCTGGCCGCCGCCAGCGGGCAGGCCAGGCCTCGCGGCGCGCTCCACCGCTTCCCCGAGCCCGTGGCTCCGGTCGTCGCGACGGGGGCCGAGGCGGGAACGCCGGGGCTCGAGTCGATGGTCGAGGAGATCGAGGCGTTGACCCCGTCGGAGGGGGTCACGCTGGTCGAAGGCGCCGGCGGCTTGCTCTCCCCTCTCGCGTGGGACTGGGGCATCGCCGACCTGGCCCGCGCGCTCGACGCTTCCGTGCTGCTGGTGGCCGCGGACCGGCTCGGCACCATGAACCACACACTGCTCACGGTGGAATGCCTCGAGCGGCGAGGGCTCGAGCTGCTCGGCGTGGTGCTCTCGGCGCCGGAGCGGCCCGACGCCTCCACCGGTGGCAACGCGGCCGTGCTGGCCCGGCTGCTCCCGGGGCGAAGACTCGCGACGCTGCCGCGTATCGACCCCGCCGAGCGCGACCGCTGCCGGCTCGACGAGGTTGCCGGGTGGCTCGAGAGCTGACCCAGCCCGCCGCGGCGTCGTCGCTCGACCCGCTGCTCGAGCGTGAGCTCGAGGCGCTCCGTGCGCGGGGGCTCGGGCGGTCGCTCCGGACGGTCGAGCGGGACGGCGACACCCTCTCGGTCGACGGCCGGTCCGTCGTCGACTTCTCCTCGAACGACTACCTCGCGCTCGGCCGGGACCGGCGGGTGATCGCGGCGGCCCGTGAGGCGCTCGAGCGGCACGGCGCCGGTGCCGCGGCGTCGCGGAGCCTCGCCGGCACCACGCCCTGCCACGACGAGGTCGAGGCCGAGCTCGCCCAACTCTACGGCGCGCCGGCCGCGTTGGCGTTCTCGTCGGGGTACGCGGCCAACGTCGGCACGCTCTCGGCCCTCGCTCACGAGGGCGACGTGGTCTACTCGGACGCCTCCAACCACGCCTCGATCATCGACGGCTGCCGGCTGGCGCGGGCCCGGGTGCGGGTCTTCCCGCACGCGGACCTCGACGCGCTCGACCGGATGCTCGCGGCCGAGCCCGCCGGAGTGGGGCGCCGGATCGTGGTGGTGGAAGGCGTCTACTCGATGGACGGCGATCTCTACCCGCTGCCCGACCTGATCACCGTGGCCCGGCGGCGCGAGGCGGCGATCTATCTCGACGATGGCCATGCCGCGGGCGTGCTCGGGCCCGACGGCGCCGGGACCGCCGCGCACTTCGGGGCGGCAGGCGAGGTCGAGGTGACTCTCGCCACGCTGGGCAAGTCCTTCGGCGGGGCGGGTGGCGCCATCATCGGGTCCGCCACGCTCCGGGAGCTGCTCCTCAACCGGGCGCGTTCGTTCATCTTCTCGACCGGGATGCCGCCGGCGGTGGCCGCGGGCGTCGCCGAGGCGGTCCGGATCTCGCGGGCGGAGCCCTGGAGGCGGGAGCGGCTTCGCGCGAACGGTCTCCGTCTTCGCGGCGGACTTGCCGACCTGGGTTGGCGGGTGCCGGAGCGCTTGGCCGGCCACATCGTCCCGCTGGTGATCGGCGATCCCGACGACACCATCCGCCTCGGCGAGCGCCTGCTCGCGGCCGGGTTCCTGGTGGCCGCGGTGCGTCCGCCGACCGTGCCCCCGGGCTCCTCGCGACTCCGGCTCACGGTCTCGGCCGCGCACGCGGACGAGCAGATCGACGGGTTGCTGAGCGCGCTTGGCGCGCCACCGGAGCCGCGGGCGTGAGTGGCGCCTCGTGGCCCGCGCTCGACCGGGCCCACGTCTGGCATCCGTATACCCAGCACGCCACGGCCGGTGACCCGATCGCGATCGCCCGCGCCTCGGGCGCCTACCTCTACGATCCGACCGGCCGACCGATCCTCGACGCGATCTCGTCGTGGTGGGTCACCCTCCACGGCCACGCGCATCCGGTGATCGCCGAGGCGATCGCCGAGCAGGCGAGGACGCTGGACCAGGTGATCTTCGCGGGCTGCACCCACGAGCCTGCCGCGCGGCTCGCCTCGGAGCTGGCGGGCCGGCTGCCCGCGGGACTCGAGCGGATCTTCTTCTCGGACGACGGGTCCACCGCGGTGGAGGTGGCGCTCAAGATCGCGCTCCAGTACTGGCGCAATCGCGGGACGCCCCGCCGCCGTGTCGCCGCGCTCGAGCACGCCTACCACGGTGACACGTTCGGCGCGATGAGCGCCAGTGGGCGAGGGCTCTTCACCGCCGCGTTCGACCAGCAGCTCTTCGCCGTGGACCGGCTGCCGGCGGCCGACGGCGAGGTGGAGACGGCGCTGGAACGGTTGCTCGCCGACGGCGGCTCCGATCTGGCGGCGGTGATCGTCGAGCCCAGGCTCCAGGGCGCCGGCGGGATGCGGGTCTGGAGCGCGGAGTCGCTCCGCGCGGTGCGGCGGCTGACCCGCGAGCACGGCGTGCTGCTGATCGCGGACGAGGTGCTGACCGGGTTCGGGCGGACCGGTCCGCTCTTCGCGACCGGTGGAGCGGAAGTGGTGCCGGACCTGATCTGTCTCTCGAAGGGGCTGACCGGTGGTCTGCTGCCGCTCGGCGTCACTGCGGCGACGAACGAGCTGTTCGAGGCGTTCGCCGGCGCCGATCGCCGCCTGACGCTGTTTCACGGCCATTCGTTCACGGCCAATCCGCTTGCCTGCGCGGCGGGCCGGGCGAGCCTCGCCCTGCTCGACGAGGCCTGCGCGGGCCGACGCGCCGCGATCGAGCGAGCCCACCGCGCCGGCCTTGCCCGGCTCGACGGCCATCCGCGGGTTCGCCGGCCGCGGGTGCTCGGTACCATGGCCGCGTTCGATCTCGACGGGGGGCGGGGATATCTGGACCCCGTCGGCCCGCGCCTCACGCGATTCGCGCTCGACGCCGGCGTGCTGCTCCGACCCCTCGGCGACGTGGTTTACCTGCTGCCGCCCTACTGCGTGACCCCGGAAGAGCTGGACTCGGTGTACGGGGTCGTCGCCCGCTTCCTCGATACCCTGGACGACTGACCGCCCCGTCGCTTCCGGGGCGTGACGCCGCTCAGCGCTCGATCGCCGCGCGGACCGGGCGACCCGGCAAGGCGCCCGGCACCAGCTCGCCGTCCCGGACCACGAAGACGCCGTTCACCAGGACGTGCGGGATCCCCGCGGAGGGAAGCGTGGGCTCGGTGAACGTGGCGCGGTCGATCACGGTGGCGGGGTCGAAGATCGTGAGGTCGGCGTCCGCGCCGACCGCGACGCGACCCTTCCGACGCATCGCGGGCACGTGGCCTTCGAGCCGCCGGGCCGGGAGGATCGTCATCCGGGCCAGCGCGTCGGCGAGGGTGAGCGTCCCGCGCTCCCGGACGTAGCGGCCGAGGATCCGGGCATAGGTGCCGGCGCCGCGAGGATGGCCGGTGCCGTTCACGAACGGCACCCCGTCGCTCGCGATCATCACGCCGGGGTGGGCGATGGCCCGCTCGACGTTCTCCTCCTTCATCATGTGGATCACCACCCAGCCGCCCTGGCGGCGATAGCGCTCGAAGCTCTCCCGGGTGAGCCGCTCACCCGTGAGCGGCCAGGCCAGATCGCCGTAGTCGAGCCGCAGGTTGCTCTGCCAGCCAGGGTTGAACATCGCGGACTCGAGCCGGGTCGATCCCGCCGTATAGGGATAGACCTCGGTGGTGACGTTCAGGCCAGCGGCGCGGGCGGAATCGAGCAGGGTGAGCGCGTCCGGCAGGTCGCCGAGGGAGCTGCTCGCGACGTGCACGACGTGGAGGGCGACCCCGGTCGCGTGGGCGGTGTTCACCGCTTCGCGGATGGCCGCGATGCCGAAAGCCCTGGTGTGCACGAACACGGGCACCCGCCGATCCGCCGCCAGCTGGAAGAGCCGCTCGATCTCCTGGGGCGTGGCGCCCGGGCTGTAGTTGATCCCGAAGCCGACGCCGAGCGCGCCTTCGGCGAGCCCCTGGCGCAGGGCGCCCTCGAGCGCCTCGACCTGCGCCTCCGTCGCGGGCTGGTTGGCGCCGGCCGGTAGGGGCCCGAGCGCAGCGATGGCCTCGATGGCGGCGGGGTTGGTGGAGGCGTGCAGGACCTCGAGCCCGTCGTGGAAGACGTAGTAGCGCGCCCCGCGGTGCCCGACCGTGGCGCCGAAGTTGAGCGGCGAGTCGCCCTCGCGGGTGGCGTACCACTTGGCCACGGGAAAGACGCCGGCCTCCATCTCGAGCGCGGTGGTGACCCCGTCGCGGGCCTGGATCTCCATGTCGCTCCGGGTCTGGCCGTGCGCGTGGAGGTCGATGAATCCGGGGGCGACGACCAGACCGGTCACGTCGACCACGGTGGCGCCCCGGAGCGGGCGATCCGAGAGCGCCGCGACGCTGTCGCCCACGATGCCGACGTTGAGGACCGAGTCGAGCCCCGAGCCGGGATCGATGACCCGTCCGCCCTCGAGGACCAGGTCGTAGGTCTGGGTATCGGCGCAGCCGGTGACGAGCGCGGCGATAGCCGCAGCTCCGGCGAGGAGGCGCATCGAGGTTGCTCCTGGCTGGTGGTGTGGGTTTCGTCGGCTGCCAAGATACGTCGGGTCGGGACATCGTGCCCGAACCGACACCGGGTTGATCAGAACGACCTCTCGGTCACGCTGCGTCCGGACACGATCGAGGTGGTGCCGGGCGGTGCGGGGTCGGCCTGGTTCTCGATCGCGCGCCGCGGGCGTGGTCGTCGCGTTCATGGGGGTGTCGTTCGATCCGGACACGCTCGGCACTCCCTCCGCGAACATTCTCGAGTCCTGGCGCTTCGACCAGAGCCCCACGCTCGACACCGTCACCTACTTGAGCCTCACGGCCGGGTCGCGGCGGACACCGCAGCTGATGGTGCGCGCCAGCGCGCACGGCCTGCTCGAGCGGGTCAGCTGCTCCGCGCGCTCCCTCCTGGCGGTGCGGCTCCTCGGCCTGGCGCGTCCGGTGGCGGAAAGCCACCGGGTCCTGGACGTCGACGTTGTGGTCGACGACTGCGCCAAGCCGCTCCGGGTGCTACTCGGCCGGGGGATCTCACTCGTGATCGAGCGGGCCTCCGTGTCGCTGACGGTTCGGGCGGACGCCGATGAGCTGGCGCAGGTGCTGGTCAATCTGGCGGCCAACGCCAGGGACGCGATGGGTCCGAACGGCGCGGTTCGGATCGCCGCCGCGAGCGATGCCGGGCGCGCCGTGATCACGGTGGCCGACAGAGGCCGCGGCATCGATCCGGCGGTCCGCGAGCGAGTGTTCGAGCCCTTCTTCACCACCAAGCCCTCTGGTGGTGGGACAGGGATCGGGCTCAACGTCGTCTACAACGTGGTCACGGGGCTGGGCGGGAAGATCGAGGCGTCGAGGCCCTGGCGCTCGACGTGCGCCAGCGGATCGACCAGGTCCTGAGCGACGTGGTGATGCCGCGGACGGGTGGTCCCGCCCTGGTCGCCGCGCTCCGTCTGGCGCGCCTTCCTGCGCTGTTCATCTCGGGTGGCCCCTCGGGGCCGCTGGGGATTCCCTCTCGCGATCGGGTGCTGCGGAAGCCCTTCATGGTCGAGGACCTCCGCCGGGCCGTGCGGGACGTGTTGGCCACGAGTCCGGGCCAGGGCCAGCGCGACCCCATCTCGCTGAGCTACCAACGAGCGAAGATCCCAGCGTTGAAACCGGTCCGGTCCGGCACCGCGCGCTCCTGACTCCAGGTCACCAAACCCTCCGCGCCCCAGCGGTCGCCGAAGCGCCAGCGACCTCGTGCCACCAGCGATCCGGTCCCGCGGACCTCGGCCGGCAAGCCCGCGCCGAGCAGCACCACCTCCTGGCCGACTCCCGCGGCTAGCTCCAGGAGCCGATCCGGATCGTCCTCGAAGGAACGCCGGGCCATGAGCCGACCCCCCGCGCCGGTCCGGCCGCCGCTCATCACCGCCTGTCCACGGGCCTGCAGCAGCCATGGGCCGAGATAGCGATTGACCGAGGCGCCGAGCAGGTCCACGCCTGACTCGGCGAAGCTCATCCGGCGGTAGCCGCCGGCGACGGTCCAACCGCCGCCCAGGGCGCGCTCCAGCTCCGCCGAGGCGTCGAGACGCGCGATCACGTCGGCACGGGGGGCCACCTGCAGGCGGGCCCATCCTGACGTGCGCCGGTCGACCCGGAGATAGGTGGTGGCGGCCAACGCCTCGTCGGCGCGGGCAAATCGATCGGTGCGGATCAGCTCGCCGATCACGGTCACGCCGCGGTGGCGGTAGCCCAGGGTGGCCTGGTATTGGCGCCAGGCTGCTCGGTCCCGGGTGAACGACTCGACCCCGAACGAGGCGCCCGCGATCCAGCGAGGCGCCGTGTCGGTGACCGGGACGGCGGCGCCGAGGGCCGCCAGGGAGACCAGTATGATCATGTCGATTGCGCCTTCGGTTGAGTGAAACCCTTTCGCGTCATCGCTCCCCAGCCCCGCTTCCGCCGCCAAGCGCCGATCAGGCCCTGGACCCGCCACCAGCCGGAGAGCTGGCGGTAGCCCACCGCTTCCACCAGGGCCGCCGCCAGCAGGATGCCGAGGTCCCTGAGCCGCGGATAGCGTCGGAAGGAGAGCTCCTCGAGCGCGATGCCGGCGATCGAGAGCGCAAGCCCGAAGCCGAAAGCCAAGGCGAGAAAGGCGGCGACGAAGGGACCACTCGCCTTGCCCAGCGCCACCAGGATAGCGAACGAGAAGTACCCCGCGAGCTCGAGGACCGGGCCCAGCATCTCGAGAAAGAAGAAGTAGGGAAACGCGATCATCCCGATGTGACCGTAGCGCGGATTGAACAGCATCGTCCGGTGCCGCACCATGGTCTCGGTCAGGCCTCGCTGCCAACGCTCCCGTTGCCGAGCGAGTACCCGCAACGACTCCGGGCACTCGGTCCAAGCCACCGGGTCGGGTACGAAGCGGATCCGGTAGGGCTGACCTCGCTCGCGGCAATAGCGATGCATCCGCACCACCAGCTCCATGTCTTCGCCCACGGTGGTGGGATCCCAGCCCCCGACGGCCACTACGGTCTGGCGCCGAAAGAGGCCGAAGGCGCCCGAGATGATCAGCGTTGCGTCGAGCCCGGCCCAGCCAACCCGACCGGCCAGGAAGGACCGCAGATACTCAAGGATCTGGATCCGTGCGAGCCAGTTGGTCGGCATGGCCACCTGGGTCAGCTCTCCCGCCTGGACCGAGCAGCCGTTGGCGATCCGGATCACTCCGCCCACCGCGACGGTGCTGTCGTCCTCCAGGAAGGGGCGCACGATCCGGGTCAGGGCTTCGCGCTCGAGCAGGGTATCCGCGTCCATGGCGCAGACCAGAGGCGCTCGGGAATGGTTGAGGCCAGCGTTCAAAGCGTCGGACTTGCCTCCGTTGACCTTGTCGACCACCAGCAAGGTGGGGTGGATTCGGCTCTTGTAGATTCCCCGGACCGGCTTGGTCGGGACCGCCGCCGACGGGAACCGCGGAGAGGGCACCAGGTCGAAGGCCTCGATCAGTCGGTCGAGGGTGGCGTCCTTCGAGCCGTCGTTGACGACGATGACCTCGTAATCGGGGTACTTGAGGTTCATCAGCGAGCTGATCGCCGGGACACAGGTGGCTTCCTCGTTGTAGGCCGGCGCCAGCAGGGTGATCGGTGGCGCGCCCCCCAGGCTCAGCACCTCGCTCAGATCGAGCGATCGCACCCGCATCGAGTAGCGCTTGAGCGTCGCGAGTCCATGGAGGCAGGTCCAGAGCTGAAATCCGGTGACCAGGACGAAGTAGCCCAGGATCAGGAAGTTGAGCAGCCCGACGGTGAGCCAGCCCAGGTCGGCGAAGCTCATGCCGCCCCCTCGATGAGCACTTCCCTCGCCAGGCGACTGCGGGGGGCGTGGGTGTCGGCTATCGCGGCGAGCAGGCCGCGTCCCGGCCCGGCAGCCAGCCCGCGCGCGGCATGCTCGGCCACCCAGACCGAGGGATCGGCCATGCCACTTCGAAGCAGGAGTAGGTCGTCGTCGCCGGCGAGCGCGGCCAGCGCCTGGAACGCGCTCACCCGTACCATCTCCTCCGGGTGGACAAGGAGACGGCGGACGACCGCCAGGTGCTCGGTCTGGCCGACGCGGGCCAGCGAGCCGGAGCACCGGGGCGAGACCTCCGGGATCCGGCAGGTGGCCGCCACTGAGCGGCGGCCCTGCCGCCGCCGGATCGCTCAGGCAGATCAGGGCCTCCGCGATCACCGCGCGGGCCCGACCTGCGAGCGATTGATCCTCAAGGGCCCGGCGCAACGGAGCCGCAAGGTCCGGGCCGAGAGCAGCCAGCATCGCGGCGAGGAAGTTGGGACGCCAGTGGCGAAGCCGCTCGAGATGGGCGAGCACCAGGCCGCGTGGGCGGGTCGCGCGCGGCGGCCGCGCGCGCGGCGCTCATCGCCACCAGGGCCGCCGGATCGTCGAGCGCCGCGATGACCTCGTTCGATCTCCGCCTGCTCGGCCGAGCAGCCCAAGCGCGGAAACCGCCCGAGCCCGTTCTTCCGGGATCCGCGATCGAAGCGCCCAGCCGGGGTGGGTCAGGAAGGGACGGGCCAACTCGGCCAGCCGCTCGAGCTCCGACCCCGCACCTCGCGCGCGATGCGGGCCAGGAACCTGATGAAGTAGGGCACGTCGCCGGACGCGATCTCGCGAAGGGCCGGGTCGATGGGGGCGCCGGCCATCACGTCGAGCACCGCCGGCGCGAAGGAGGCCTCGATTCGATCCCACCGCTCCCGACCCGGTGGTTCCTGGAGCCGGAGCAGTATGGCCGCCAACGCGAGCGTCACGCAGAGCAGACCGCCCCCACCACCGTCCAAGCGACGATGGTGAAGAGCAGGTCGGCAGCGGCGGGGTCGAAGACAGTACCTGGCAAAGGATCATTCCTCGGGCCGTTGCGGCGTCGATCGGCGCTGGAGCCTCACCCAGCCGTCGAAGCAGCCACCCAGTTCCTCAAGTCGCAATGGTTTGCATCGTTCCAGGCGGCCGGCGGTTTTTGCCTGGTCGGCACCCGGCCCGGCCCGAGATCCATGGCGCAAGTCTAAGCCCAGCAACTCATTACAGCACCGACCGCGGGGCCGGCCATCAGGGTGCTTGCAGCGGCAATCCCGGCCGGGCGACCAGCGAGCCGGTGCTCGCCCGACCGGAATCAGGGCGCCGGCTTGCCGGCTTTGCCTGAGGGAAGGCCCGCCCGCCTCCTCGGCCGCTGCACGCGGGCGAGGAGCTCGGTCGGGGAGAAGGGCTTGACCAGGTAGTCGTCGGCGCCGAGGGCGAAGGCGCGCACCAGGTCCTTTTCGGCGCCGGAGGCGGTCAGAATCAGCACCGGCGTGGTGTGGTGTTCGGCATCGGCCCGAAGCCGCTCCAGCACCTGGAAGCCGTTGACCTCGGGGAGATTGAGGTCGAGGACCACGAGGTCGGTTGGGGCTTCTTTGAGCGCCGCCAAGCCGGTGGTGCCGGTCGTCGCCGAGCGCACGTTGAACCCGGCACGGGTCAACCGGTGCTTGACCATGGCCGCGACGAAAGCGTCGTCCTCGATCACCAGCGCCTGGAGCAGATCGGGACTGGCCTTGGCACGCGATGCGGCTGGGGCGGGCGCCGACGCCGACTCCTCCGAAGCGGTTTCGGTCTCCGACTCGACGGGAACCGGTGCCGTGTCGCCGCCGGCCCGCGCAAGCCTGGCCCGGACGGCCGCCTCGATCACCTCCCGTCGGAGGGGCTTCTCGAAGAACGCATCCGCTCCGGCCGCGAAGCACTCGGCCTTGGCCCTTGAGCCCAGGTCGGCGCTCATCACGAAGAGTGGGACGGTGCTGGTCGCCGGCGCCGTGCGCCAGTCGACCAGGAGTCTGCGACCGTCTCCGTCGGGAAGGTGGAGGTCGAGCAGAATCAGGTCGATGCTCCCCTCGCCGACCATGCGACTGGCCTCGGCGGCTGTTCGGGCGATCACGATCTCCCGCCCGGGAGCTCTCAGGATCAGCTCGAGCAACCGACAGACGACCGGGTCGTCCTCCACCACCAGCACGGTGCCGGCCGCGCCGCGGGGCGGCGCCGGGTCGCTGGCCCGGCGGGTGCGGCCCGAGGCAGCCTTCCGGCGCCGAGATCCAGGGGCTCGTGACTTGTTCGGTGCCGCGGCGGCCTTGCGACGCGGCGACTGGCTGGCCGCCCGCAGCGCCTGAATCAGCTCCTTGGCGAGGGCTTCGAGCTCGGCGACGGGCGCGTCCTCCAGCCGCCCGGCTGCCTGGCTGATCGCGGGAAGCTGGTAGGTGGCCGCGGAGCCGCGGAGCTTGTGCGCGAGGCCCCTCAAGGCGGCTTGGCCCTGGTCCGGAGCCGGTCCCGCGAGCAGAATCGCCGCTTCGAGGGCCCGCACCTGCTCGGGGAACGACGCGACATAGGCGAGAAACAGATCGACCAGGTCCTCGTCGATTCCCTCGGGAATCGAGACCGGTGGCTTGCGCGGACGCCGTGGCATCGCGGCTAGCTGGCCTCCGGCAGGCGGGGCGAGGCCCGTACCAGCTGCAGAATCGTGCGGCTCATCGGCGACATTCGGCATTGCGAGGTCGGGCCGACTGCCTGTGGATCGCGCGCCACATCTGGGTCCCTCAAGTTCAGTCTCCGCAACAACTTGAGTCGCATCTACCTGCCCGGTATCGCCCTTGCGGATCTCAGACCCTGGTAAGGGGCGACGGTCGCCCCCGAGGCGACGAATCCGTTCTACAGAGGGAAAGATGATGGATGCCACAGTGACGCGCGACTTGCTCTGCCGTGGCGCCTTGCCGATCCTGGCCCTGACGCTGGCGGCGGGCTGCTCAGAGTCGCCCGTCCCGATGGGGCCGACCGAGCTGGCGGAGCGGATCACAGTCAACAACGACGCGGCGTCGCTCGCGGGCCGGATGCGCTACACCGACGGCCAGCTCGTCGACCTCCGCCCCGACGCCACGCTCGGAGCGCGAGAGGGACTCGCTCTGGCTCCACCAGTCTCCGTGACGTTCCACCTCGAGGCCGAGGTCGCGCCGCTCTCGATCGGCGGGGCCCAGCTCCAGGCCACCCACGTCGGCCTCAAGGGCAAGTACGCCTATGTCAGCTACATGGTGGTTGGCGCCACCTCGTTGGGCGCGGTGGAGGTCTTCGACATCAGCAAGCCGGATCGGCCGGCGCTGGTCTCCCAGGCGGTGTTCGCGGGCACCGACGTCGCCGCCGTGACGGCGGACGACGGCGAGGTGCTGCTCGGGACCGCGACAGACGACCAGAGCTTCGCCGAGCGTGCCGTGGTCGAGCGGGTGACCCTGGACAAGCACCTCCTGACCAAGCGCTCCGTGCGGATCGGGGTGCCGAGCTACTTTGCGACCGGCGTCGACTTCACCAAGTCGCGGATCTACGTGACCTCCGGCACCGGCGGTCCGAACGTGGGTGGCTTGTCGGTCTTCGACGCCAAGACCATGGCGTTGATCTCCACCGACGCCTTCGCCGACGCCCGCGCGGTCTCGGCGGCGAACGACGACTACGTCCTGGTTGCGCAAGGCACCCCGGCCCGGCTCCGGATCTACGACGGCAAGACCGGCTCGTTCCTGCGGACGGTCCCGCTCTCGGGCGGGAGCATTGCCGACTCGAAGTCGTCGGTTGCCGTGGACAAGGACTGGAGTTTTGTGGCGACTGGCGATGGCGGCGTCCAGCTGGTCGACCTCAAGTTGGCACCGTGGCCGCGTCACTGGGCGGCCGACGGCTTCGACGGCGTGGCCCCGGAGGATGCGGTGACCAACGCGTGGTGAGCTCTCCGACGACATCGTGCTCACCGCGGACGGTGGTGCCGGCGTGGGCGCCACCTACAGTGACTATCGCAAGACCAAGTCGGGGATAAGCGCAGCTGGTGCACCTCGGGAGCCTGCTGCTGCCGGGGTCGGCGAACTTCGTCGCCTCGGACCACGAGACCCTCTTCGTCGCGAACGGACGGGCGGCCTCCAGATTCTCTCGATCAAGGCGGAAGTGAGCCGCCGACGCGGGCGGCTCCGGTCGGCTGCGTCGCTCGGGTCCCTCGACCTTGAGCCGAGACCGGGTCCGAGCTGGCGGTCGGCTTTCGTGCCGGGGCTCGCCACTGAAGTGCAGTCCACGCGACGGGGCACAATGCGCAGGGGCCTGGCTTGCCGAAGGATGCGCGGTTAGCTAATCTGCTAACCCATGTCCGGCTCCACGGTCGTTCTCCGGGCCCTCGCGGCCCTGGCGCTGTCGGCGCCCGTTCCGCTGTCCGCTCAACAGCTCGAGATCCGGGTCCACCCCGGCGATTCGCTCTTCACCTATCCCGCCGGCCCGAGTCCGGCGATGCGCTCGCTCCTGGTGCAGGCGATCGCCGTCGTCAACACGGGCACGGAGCCCTGCGAGGTGCTCTCGGTCACGGTCGACGCGCTCGCCAACGGCGACGTCATCTATTCGGCGGTGGGCCCCCCGGCCCGACTGAACCTGGTCGCGCGGGCCCTCAAGGCCTACGAGACCCGGGGGATGCTGGACCTCTACGACTTCCAGTTCCAGACCGGCCGTCTGTTGGGCCCGGAGGGCAAGCTGGCCTCCTCGACCCGGCTCGGGCCCGGCGAGGCGATCGTGATCACCGGCACGCCGATGCTGGTCACGGCGCGGGAGCGCGAGCTCCGGATCTCGGCCACCGGGAAGGCCGACGATGGCCGCGAGCTCACCGCGCGGAAGGACCTTCGGCTCGCGGGCCCCGCCTCGGGGGCGGTGCTGGACTTCCCGCTCCGCGGCCTCTGGTACGTCTACGCCGGCCCCGACATGCACGCCCATCATCGTTGGGCGGCCGCGCAGGAATTCGCGTTCGACCTGGTGGTGCTGGGTCCCGACGGCCGGACCTACTCGGGCGACGGCCGCCGCTCGAGCGACTACCACGCCTATGGCCGTCCCGTGCTGGCCGCGGGCGACGGCGAGGTGGCCGAGGTCGCGACCAGCGCGGTCGAGGACGAGGGCCGCTTCCGCCAGGAGGGGGAGAGCGCCGACGACTTCCGGCAGCGGTCGGCCCGGGCGGAAACGGCACTGCTCCAGTCCGACAAGAAGGCGGCGGCCGGCAATTACGTCATCATCCGCCACGAAGACGGGCTCTATTCGGGCTACATGCACCTCCAGGGCGGCAGCGTCACGGTGGCCAAGGGCGACCGGGTCTCGCGCGGGCAGATGATCGGCCGGGTCGGGCAGACCGGCAACAGCACCGAGCCGCACCTCCACTTCCACGTCACCGACGCGCCCGATCCGCTCTATGCGCGCGGGATCCCGGTCAGGTTCCGGGACGCGGAGGCGGTTCCCTCCGGCTACACCGATCGCTTCCTGCATACCGGCTGGCTGGCTCGTTCCCGCGACTCGACGCGCTGAGTGATCAACCCGCCCTCGCGCGCGCGGCTACTCGGTGGTCTCGAACGGAGGAGCAGGGGATGAGGTCGGACACAGCGTATCGGGCCGCCTACCGCGGCGCGGCCATCGCGATCATCTGTCACGTCGTCGCGCTGTTCGCGGGGTTCACGATCCTCGGCGTCGTATTCGGCTTCCCCGACGTGCTGCGCGTGCCAGCCGCGGAGCGCCTGGCGACCTATCGCGCGCACCAGCCGGTGATCCAGTCGACCTACTGGCTCCTCGCGATGACCGGCTTCACCCAGATCCTGATCGCCGGATTCGTCTACCGCGCCTTCCGCGACCGCGACCGCGCCACGCTGCTGTTCGCGCTGATCTTCGGGGTGCTGTGCGGCCTGCTGCAGACCCTCGGATTCATCCGCTGGGCGATCCTGATCCCGTACCTGGCGAACGAGATGGCGGCCGGCGGATCGGCGGGCACCGCGGCCGATACCATCGCGCTGCTCGAGGGCTCCTTCAACCGATACGCCGGCATGGCCGTCGGCGAGCACGTCGCCAACATCTGCCTCGGGCTCTGGACCTCGCTCACCGGGCTGGCGCTGCTGGAGGAGCGGCTCACCGACCGGCGGCTGGCATGGGCCGGCGTCGTGTTGGGCGTGGTCGCCGGGTTGCTGGCGCTGGAGCAGCTCGGCATCGCGCCGGCGCTCTTCGGCGTGATCGTGGACTACGGCTTTCCGGCGTGGGCGGTGTGGCTGGTGGTGCTTGCGGTCTCGCTGCTCCGGACTCCGCCGGCGACCGGCGCTGGCCCGCGGCTGGGCCCAGGCACCGCCGTCTGGGCCGGCGCCCTCTACCTGGCGATGATCGCGCCGATTCTGTTCGGGGGCTGACGGCGGTGGGGCGGGGAGCCCCGGCGGGTCGAGGTCGCCGCGAGACCTAACGACTGCCGGACTCGGTCTCCGGCTGCGCGAGGTGGATCAGGACGCCGGCGGGGTCCCAGACGTAGCTGACCAGGGCACCGTAGTCCTCCCGCTTGGGCGGCGTGGCCCGCGCGGTGGGGAAGCGGCCCGACTCCAGCACCGTGCGGGCGTGGCGGTGCCACGCCGCGGCGTCGTCCACCACCACGTAGATCATGAAGTTCTCGGCCCATTCCTTGGCGTAGTAGCCCTGCAGATAGAGGCGCGTCGCGGCGAGCTCGATCTCCGCCAGACCGCCTTCCCGCCAGTTGCAGCGCCAGCCGAGCGCCTGGTAGAACTCGAGCGATTCGTCGAGATCCTTGGTCGGAACGAAGACCTTCACGTCGCGGGCGGTTGGGCTGGTCATGACTCCTCGCGCTGGGAGACGGGATCGTCGCCCGCGGGCCCGAGCGCCCGCCTGAGCTCGGCCCGGAGCCTCCGGCGTTCCCGTCGCGCCTCGTTTACCGGATAGCAGAGACCCACGCCGACGGCCGGTCGGCCGCATCGGCGCTTCCGGCAGTCGTGCCGGCTCTGTCGTGCCTTGAATCGGGTGATCCGTCCGCCGGGGAGGACGATCCAGACTCGCGCCATGTGCTCGCTCCGCGCTGGTCGTCGCGGCCCGGCCTCGGAGTGAGCCGGACCGCTCCGAGTAGCGGAGGTCCGTCATGGCGTCGGGTGAGATCGTTGGTCATGGTGCGTGGTCCTCGTCGCTCGTCTTTCAGGCCTCTCTACCGCGAAGCGCGGGCCGCGCCCGCTTCGCGCCCCGGTCGACCCGCGCGGCGCCGATTCCCAAAGCGTCGGCGAAGCCGAGCAGGGCGTCCTCCGCGACCGAGAGCTTCAGGCGGTAGTAGACCACCCGGCCGGTCTTTTCCGCCTCGACCAGCCCGGCCTCCTGGAGCACGGAGAAGTGGGCGGACATGGTCGGCTTCGAGACCGGGAAACGCTCGGCCAGCTCGCCGGCCGTCATCGCTCCGTCGCGCAGGAGCTCGAGCACTCGCCGCCGGGTCGGATCCGCCAGGGCCTTGAACACCTTGTTGCTCGTCATCCCGGCTGTCCCGTCGCACCGCGCTTCGTCCAGGCGCCGTCCGTCCCCGGGATAATCCTCCGTTGTCGGAGGAGTCCGAGCAGAGTGGTTACCGGACCATTCATAACGATTAGATGATTGTCGAATTGTTCCCCGTTGTCAACGGCTACCGTTCGGGTGGCCCGGTTACGTCGTCTGCGACCATCGAACGCCGCGCGGCGGGGCACCCCCGAGTCGACCGGACCGGATCGTGGCGGGTTGGACTCGGGGGCTTCATATTCGCCGAGAGCGCGATATGACTCCCCCTCCCGACGACCGCTGGCTGGCCGGCGACGCGTACGAAGCGTACATGGGCCGCTGGAGCCGCCTGGTCGCGGCGGAGTTCGTCGACTGGATGGGCGTGGCGCCGGACGCCCACTGGCTCGAGCTTGGCTGCGGCACCGGCGCGCTGACCGCCGCCATCTCCGTCGGCGGCGTCCCCGCGTCGATCACGGCGTGCGATCCGTCGGCGCCGTTCGTCGAGCATGCCCGGCGGCTGCTGCCCGACGCCCGGGTGCGGTTCGTCGTCGCCGGACTGGAGTCGCTGCCGGGTCGGAGCGGTGGGTTCGATGCCGTCGTGTCCGGGCTGGTGCTGAACTTCGTGCCGGAGCCGCTCGAGGTCGTACGCTCCCTGGGCGCACAGCTCCGCACCGGGGGTGCTCTGGGCGCCTACGTCTGGGACTACGCGGACGGCATGGAGTTCCTTCGGATCTTCTGGGACGAGGCCACCGCCTTGGATTCGGGAGCGGCCGCGCTCGACGAGGGACGGCGGTTCCCGCTCTGTGGGCGTGGCGCGCTCGAGGACCTCTGGTGCGCGGCGGGTCTCTCGGACGTAGCGGGCCGCGCGATCGAGGTGCCGACCCGATTCGCCGACTTCGACGCCTATTGGACGCCGTTTCTGCGGGGCACGGGGCCCGCGCCGAGCTACGTGGCGTCGCTCGAGCCGGCGCGTCGCGAGGCGCTTCGGGAAGGTGTGAGGCGGCGGCTCGGGGCCGAACCGACCGGCGCGATCGAGCTTCGAGCCCGGGCCTGGGCGGTCCGTGGGGTAGCGATCTGATCCAGTTCGTTGGCCGCGACGAGGAAGCGCATGCACCAGGAAACGAAGGCGTACAACGCGAAGCAAGACCCGGCTGATCGGGCGATCTGTCGTCTCCTGGCGGAGCGGATCGATCAGGGCCTGCCCGACGCGGAGAACAGAGTCTGGCACGCGCACCCCGTGTGGTTCCTCGACGGGAACCCGATCGTCGGGTACAGCAAGCTCAAGGGGTGCGTCCGGCTGCTCTTCTGGAGCGGCCAGGGCTTCACCGCGAAGGGCCTTGCCAAAGAGGGGAGCTTCAAGGCGGCGGAGGCCCGATACACGTCCGTCGACGAGGTCGACACCGAGCAGCTCGGACGCTGGTTGGCGGAGGCGCGGGAGGTCCAGTGGGACTACAAGAACCTGGTCCGGCGCAAGGGCCGACTGGAGCGCCTGAAGTGAGCGGGGCGGCACCCCCGGCTCGCGGGCGTGCCCTGGCTCACGCGCGGCCGCTCGCGCTCGCCGGTCTGCTGCTCGCCTGCAGCGCTCCACCGCCGACGAGCGACGAGCGTCCGATCCGTCGGGTCGACCACTTCAACGTCCGCTCTCCTGACGTTGCCGCGTTGGCCGAGACGCTGTCGAGGCATCTGGGCCTCCGGGTGCTCTGGCCGCCGGTCTCGTTCGGGTCCGTGACGGTTGCCGGCCTCTCGCTGGGCAATACGGTCGTCGAGCTGATCGACGACGGGACGGCTGGCGCGACCAGCGCGCTCGCGGCGATCGCCTTCGAGCCTGCCGGTGACGCGGCCGAGGCCGCCCGCTGGCTCGACCGTCAGGGATTGGAGCATACGACGCCCCGCCTCTTTCCTCCCGACGGAGGCGACGCCGACGCCCTTCGATGGGAGACGCTCTACCTTCGCGGACTCGTGTCGGCGCCGGCCGAGATCTACCTCTGCGACTACAAGGATCGGGAGCAAGTCGAGTCCTTCCGGATCGAGGCCGCCGAGGAGCTTCGGCAGGCCAACGGTGGCCCGATCGGGTTGGAGTCGGTGGCCGAGATCGTCGTCGGACATGCAGATCTGGTGAGCGCGAGGACGGTCTGGGCGCGGCTGCTGGGTGGCTGGGAGAGCCCCTCGGAGCCCGGACTGTTCCGCTTCGACAGGGGCCCCGCCGTCCGGCTCGTCGAGTCGGAGCGTGGGGGAATACTCGAGGTCGTGCTGATGGTACGCTCGCTCGAGGTCGCGAGGGCGTACCTCCGCGAGCAAGGCCTGCTCGGGGAGGGTGAGGGCGTCGACCTGGGGGACGCCAGTGGTCCGTTGCTGGGCCTCCACTTCGTGCTGAGGGAGCGTCAGACATGATCCGACCCTTCGTCGCCGCTGCGCGCCGGTTCCGAACGGCATCAGCGCCGGCCCTGCTGCTCACGACCGTCGCGGGGTGCGCCCAGGGGCCGGGCACTCGATATACGCTCGAGAGCCCGGCGGCGAACGCCGACGGCACGATTCGGGTCCTGATCATCCACGACATGGAGGGCCTTTCTGGCCAGGACGACTGGCGCTCGGCGCTGTCCTATCACGAAGACGAGTACCGTCGAGGCCAGGAGCTCCTGGCGGCCGACGTCAACGCGGTGGTGGCGGGCCTGTTCGCGGGAGGAGCCGACGAAGTGCACGTCGCCGACGGCCATGGTGGCACGAACCCCGATCCCGATCTCCGGACCGAGCTGCTCGATCCCAGGGCGACGCAGGTCTTCCGCGACGTGCCTTTCGATCCCTACGTGGATCTCGCCGAGGCCGGCGTCTACGACGCGGTGGCCGTGGTCGGGATGCATGCCAAGACGTTCAGCAACGGCTTCCTGGCGCACACCGTCGGGCTGGGCACGGACCTGATCCTCAACGGTCGATCGGTGACCGAGACGGAGCTGATCGCCTTCTCGTTCGGTCGAGTCGGCGTCCCGGTCGTCTTCGCCTCGGGCGACGACGTCCTCCGCGAGAACCTCGAGAGCATGCCGTGGCTCCGGTACGCCCAGGTCAAGGAGTCCGAGAGCGCCGGCCGGATCAAGGCGCTGCTGCCGCTCGACGAGGCGCACGCGCTACTCACCGAACTGGCCAAGGCGGCGATCGAGGGCCTCCCGGAGATGAAGGTGATGCGATTGACCGCGCCGATCGCCGCGGCCCTCAGGGTGCGGGAGCCAGCGTCGCTCGCGGGGCTCGAGGGTGTGCCGGGCATCCGATACACGGCCGATCGGGTCGACTTCGAGGCGCCGGATTTCCTGTCGGCCTATCACGGGCTCGAATCGCTGTTGAGCATCGCCTCGTCGGCGGGACGCGCCCGAGCCATCGCCGACGCGCTGGCCGACCGGGGTGATGGCCAGGAGTTCGGTTGGGCGGTCTTCGACCGGCTCGCCGAGCGCACCCTCGCGGTCGAGGCCGGTGAATGGCGGCCTCCCGCCAAGCCGGAGGCTCCGCGCAGGCGCTATCACGGCTTCTGATCGAGACGCTCGCGGCCGCCTGCCACCCCCCTTTCCCCGCTGAGGCTGCCGACGCTCGGTGCGCCGGCCCGTTTGGCAATGGCCAGCGCGCTTGCCGCCGAGCCCGCGCCCGCCAGGCCGAACACCGGACCCACCACCAGGAGGTCGATCGAGTTTCCACCGAGGGCCGCCAGCGCGGCGAACAGCACCGACGCCAGGAGGCCGCCGCCCGCTCCCCACGCCGCGAAGCGGGGCAGCGACATCTGGTCGAAGCGGCGGCGGGCGCCCACCAGGCCGAGGACGCCCGAGAAGGCCACCCCGGCGAGGAAGCCCAGGGCGCCGAAGCCGATGGGGAAGGGTACGTCGGCCGCGTCAGGTCCGACGACCAGGAGCAGCGCGAGGCCCGCACCGAACCAGGCGGCAGCCCAAGTCAGGCCCATTCCGATCGCGCCGCGGATCCGGCGCACCCATCTCCGCATCAGCCTCTACCGAACAATCGTCTCAGCTCGCCGGGGTCGGCCTGCCGTTGGCGATCATTCGGTGGATCAGCCACGAGCCATCGGGGCCCTTCCGCACCAGCAGCATGTACGCCCCGGTCGTGGTGGCGCTGCCCTCCGGCGTGGTGGCGACGAGCTCGTACCAGCCGCCGTCGATCGCCATGTCGTCGCCGGCCGGCATCGTGGCGATGTCGTGGATCGTCACCTGGGGTGAGCCCTGCGCCATGGCCTGGGTGAGCGCCGCTTCGATCGCGGCTCGTCCTTCCGCGGGCGGCTGATCCGGGAACATCGCGATCGCGTCCTCGGTGAACAGCGCCGCGACCACCGACGCGTGGCCGGCGTTGTAGTGCTCGGTGTAGGCCTTCGAGAGCTCGGCGAGGGTGCCGTTCTCCGGTGGGTTCCCGCTCGGGACGCGGGGGGCCGGGAGGCCGGCGGGCGGGGGCGCATCGTAGTTGGTGACCACCGCCTCGATCTTCCAGGCGCCACCGTCGCGGGTGAAGTAGGTCATGTAGTGACCGCCAAGCGCGATCTCGGCCCCGCCGGGCGGGGTCATCCTGATCTGGTACTCGCCGCGGGTGACCGCCTGGTCTCCCATCACGCTGGTCTCGAGCGTGGTGAGATCGATGGTGGGGGAGGTCGCCATCACCTGCTCCATCCCGGCCACGATCGCGGCCTTGCCGTCGTCGACCGAGCCGTCGGCGCCCAGGAACACGGCCGAGTCCGCGAACAGCTCGCCGACGACGCTGGCGTGGTGCTGGTTGAAGTGGGTGACGTAGTCGGCCCGCAGCTGCTCGAGGGCAGGGTCGACGGTGGCCATCGCGGTGACCTCCGCGGGCTCGGGGGCCTTTTCTCCGGAACACGCCGCCACGAACGCGGCGCCGAGCAGGGCGATGAGGCGTTTCGACATGGGCTGACCTCCGGAAGGGTGATCGCGGGACGGCGATCGACGGTGACGCCGGCCAGCCATTCGCGCCGGCCGGGGGAGCTTCGAGCTTATCCCGAAGAAGGGCCCCGCACCAGCCGGGGGACCTGGAGTGGACGGGAGTCGGTCCCGGGACCACCGGGCCTGGCCTCCCATCGCGAGAGGGCCAGCCGGGGGGCTGGAACCGGGCCATGATCCGAAATCGCCGGCCGCCACGATAAGCCAGGCATTCCGGCAGGCCCGCTCGGGGACTCGCCGCCCTCCACCCACTCGGGAGCGAACCATGATCAACCGCACTCTCGTGGTCGCGATCGCCGTCTTGTCGGTGACCACGTCCGCCCTGGCGCAGTCCAACAACTACAAGAAGGCCATCGGCGTCACCTGGGACCTCAACCAGAACAACCCGGCCTCGGTGGTTTCCTCCGACGCCAAGACCCTGACGACCTCGTTCCCGCCGTCGTCGAGCATCGACAACAACACCAAGCGGGTGGCCAAGATGAAACTGCAATTCGGCAGCTCGGGCTCGCAGCTCCCGCCGGACAACTGGATCTCGACCGCGGCGCAGGGCCCCTACGGCACCAAGTTCGTCTGCAGCCGCTCGGGCTTCTACCTCTACTGCATGGCCGACGCGGTCTGGCTCCGCTCGTTGACCCAGGACACCCCGGTGGTCTTCGAGGTCGGCGGGGCGGGCTTCCAGGGGAGCCTCAAGCCCCGAATCACCTGGATGATCAAGCCGGCGCCGGCGGGCGAGGTCTTCGTCTCCCAGATCACGGGGCCTTCGTCCGTCGCCTATGGCTCGGTCGCGCAGTTCACCATCCGGCTCGCGGAGCCGGCGCCGGCGGGCGGCCTGGACGTCGAGTGGAAGCTGGACCCGGGCGGCTGCTTCACCGGGTTGCCCGGCAACGTCTCCTTCAACCCCACCAACTTCAACCGGCTCCGGGTCGATGCCGGGCAGCAGTACAAGAGCTTCACCGTGGGGGACCAACCCAGCTGCCGCTTCTCCTCCGCCATCCTGCACACCTGGACCAATCGGCGGGTCGACCAGACGCCGTACTACCGGATTCATCGGTTCAATCTGGTGACGCCAAAGCGTTAGGCTGACACGGGTCCGGGCCCGGGGTGGTGGCGCCCGGGCGGGCGGCGGGCGCAGCAAGGTCGGAGCGGAGGCGCGAGCCCCCGCTCCGGCTTTCGGCGGGGCACCTCCCGGGTGGGCGCGGGGAGGCGAGGCGGCTTGCCCCTCCGGCCGTCGAGCGCGAGCATAGATGGCCGGAATCGCCGTTTCAACCCGCCGCCAGGAGGACGCCGTGTCGGACGCCCGGACCTCTCCAGTTCCGCCGAGCGATGTGGAGACCGCGACGGGTCGATGGAGGGCGGCGTCATGGCGCTGACCGACGCGAGCCTCGACGCTGCGCGCGCCGCCGCCGGTGTTACCGGCGCCTCGCTCGCGGTCTGGGACGGCGCGGCGCTCACGACGGCCGTGGCCGGCATGCGCAACAGCGTGACCGGCGACCCGATCACCGAGGACACGGTGATGCACATCGGGTCCATCACCAAGATCTTCAACGCCGTCCTGGTGATGCAGCTGGTCGACGACGGCCTGATCGCGCTCGAGGACCCGGTGGTGAAGCACCTGCCGGACTTCGAGCTCCGGGACCGGGCCGCCCGCGACCGGATCACCTGCGGCATGCTGCTCAATCACACCAGTGGCATCGACGGGATCTTCATTCCGGACCATGGTCCCGACCGCGAGCGGATCGAGGACGCGATGCCGCGGATCGCCGGGCTGGAGCAGCTGCACGCGCCCGGTGGCGGCCCCAGCTACAACAACGCGGCGGTGGTGGTGGCCGGCTATCTCGCGCAGCGGGTTCGAGGCGACAGCTGGTACACGTTGGTCAAGGAGCGGATCTACGAGCCGCTCGGCATGCGCCACGCCCTCGCGGACCTGACCGATCTCCCGCGCTTCCGGGCGAGCGTGGGCGACCTGACCGACCCGGCAACGGGTGCGATGATCCAGACGACCCGACCCTTCCTCCCGCTCAGCTTCGCCCCGGCCGGCGCGACGCTGATCATGACCGCCAGCGACCTGGTGACCTTCGGGCGGGCGATGATGCGCGGAGGCGTCGGGCCCAACGGCGGACGAATCCTCTCGCGCGACTCGGCCGAGCGGATGATGCGGCCCACCGTGCGGATGATTCTCCCGACCGACCAGCAGTGGGGGCTCGGCTGGATGCTCATGCCGGACGGGTTGGTGCATCACGGGGGAGGCGGACCCGGCGTGAGCTCGCTGCTCTACGCCCATCCGGCGAGCGGCCGCGTGCTCGCCTTGCTCACGAACTGCGGCACGGCGCGCTCGAGCCGTCGATGGTCGACCCGCTGCTCGAAGCGTGGACCGGGAAGCCGCGTCGAGCACCCGAGCCGTCGGTGGTCGCCCTCGTCGATTCGACGCCCTACCTCGGGGTCTACGAGAACGTGATGCTCCGCTTCCGGGTGGTGGCTCAGGATGGCGGCCTGGCCATCGCGGTCACCACCAAGGACCGGCTCTCACGACAACGTCCACCACCGCCGAGCCCCGCCCGCCCGGCTCGACCCGATCGGCGACGATGGTTCAAGGGGGCGCCCGGCATCCTCGCCCGGATCCGGTTTGCGGATCCCGACCCGTCCGGGCGGATGCGGTGCTCGCTGGCGCCGGCTTTCTACTGACCCGGCGGTCCGCCAGAGCGGCCCGTGTAGGACGGTCGGTCGGGCCAGACGGTTGGGCTGGCGCCAGCTCGAGCCCGGGTCGCCCCGGCACTCTTGCGGCGGGAGGGCGTCGTGCGTCCGATCTCGCCGGGCCTGACGGAACGGAAGGAAGCCGCCGGCAGTGGCATGGCCCCTCGCGCTCCGTCGCAGCCGGCGCCCCGTGCGTTCGTCCTCGGCCTCGCGCTCCTGACGGGCGCGCTCCGCGCTCGGCGCACTCGCAGGTGCCGACCGGGCTCGATTCCCTCGTGACCGCGCGGATGGCGGGCAGCACATCCCGGGGCTCGCGGCCGCGCTGGTGGACTCGGGGCGGGTGATCTGGCTCGGCGCCTACGGATTCGCCGACGTCGCGGCCGGCCGGCGCGCGACCGACAGCACGCCCTTCCAGATCGCCTCGGTCAGCAAGACCGTCACCGCGACGCTGCTGCTGACGCTGCAGGCCGAGGGGCGCTTTCAGCTCGACGACGACGTCGGCCGCTACCTGCCGTTTCGACTCCGGAATCCGTCGCATCCGGCCGCGCCGATCACCTTCCGGCAGCTCCTGAATCACCGGTCCAGCATCAAGGACAACATGGCGTTCTACGGGCCGCTCTGGAGTCGGTCGGGCGGCGACGATCTGACGCCGCTGGACGCCTACCTGCGGAGCTATCTCGCGGCCGGGGGCAAGGACTACGGGCGGGACAATTTTCTCGAGGTCGCCCCGGGAGACAGCACCCTCTACTGCAACACCTGCTACGCGCTGATCGGCTATCTGGCTCAGGTCATCTCGGGCGTGCCGTTCGCCAGGCTGTCGGACTCGGTGCTCTTCCGGCCCCTCGGGATGCGCGAAACCCACTGGTTCGCGAAGGACTTCGGAACGAACGGACCCGCCACCCCGCATCGATACGCGGCCGACACCGGGTTCGTGGCCTACGGGCAGAACGGCTATCCGGACTGGCCCGCCGGCACGCTCCGGACCAGCATCCGGGACCTGGCTCGCTTCCTCGCGATGTACCTCGATGGCGGCCAGGCTGGTGGCAAGCGGATCATCCCCGCCGGCGTGGTCGAGCTGATGGCGCCGGGCGATCTCCGTGACGGCTTCCTCACCTGGTTCCCGTTCGGTGCGAGCAACGGCGACGTCCTGTTGAGTCACGGCGGCGGCGACGCCGGGGTTCGCACCTTCCTGGCCCTCTCACGCCGGGGCAAGCGCGGGGTGATCGTCCTGACCAACGGGGAAGCGGGGGTCGGGCAGCTCGCCGGCGAGCTCTACGTCCGGCTGGTGGAGAGTCGGCGGCCGCGGTGATCGGTGGTCCCGCGCGGATCGCGGGCGCGGCCTACTCCAGGAACATCCCGGCGATCGTGGCGGTGGCGTCGACGAAGGTCGAGTCGCTGTTCACCAGCACCGCGATGACGAGGTCCTGCTCCGGATAGATCAGCAGCATCGCCGTGCCGCCCACGGATCCGCCGCCGTGAGACACCATGGTCCGCCCCGCCGCGTCCTTGCCCACGCTCCAGCCGATGCCATAACCCGTCTCCCTGCCGCTCGCGAGTCGCTGTGACGTCCAGAGCTGGCGGACGGTGGCGGGCTGGAGCAGGCGGCCGTGGAGCATGGCGTCCCCGAACGCGACCAGGTCCTCGGTGGTGGAGAGGAATCCGCCGCCAGCCCACTTGTAGCTGTTGTCGGTGGCGGGAGCGTTGATGATGCCGCCGTGATCCGGACCGCGGGTATACCAGCGCGCTCGACTTGGAACGATGCTGTCGACGTGGTCGGCCACGGTGTGGAGCAGTCCGGCGGCGTCGAAGACCCGGCGTTCCATGAAGGCGAGAAACGGCTCACCCGCGGCCGCTTCGATGACCGCGCTCAGGAGATTGAACCCGAACGACGAGTAGGAGAAGCGGGTGCCGGGCTCGAAGAGCAGCGAGTCGTCGGCGAAGATCGCCAGTCCCGACTGGACGTCGGGGTAGTGGCGCTTCATGACGAATTCGCTCTCGTCGCGATAGTGACGAATCCCCGCCAGGTGACCTCCGAGCAGGCGCGAGGTGATCGGCCAGCGCTTGGCCGGGAAGCTCGGCACGTAGCGCTGCACCGGGGCGTCGAGGTCCAGCTTGCCGGCCTCGACCAGCGCGCCGACGGCCGCGGCCGTCAGCGCCTTGGAGACGCTCCCGACCCGGAACCGGGTGAGCGGGGTGGCGAGCACACCCTGCTCCAGGTCGGCGAATCCGAACCCCTCGCTCCAGATCACCTTGCCGCGACGCATCACGGCCACGCTCGCGCCCGGCGCGCCGAGCACGGTCATCGTGTCGCGGATGAAGGCTCTCGCCCGCGCGATCGCCGCCTGATCGGCCGGGGCGGCGCTATTGGGCCGGGCGGGAGCGGGGGCGGCGGGGCGCTGTGCCAGCGCCGGGGGCGCCGACAGGGCGATGACGGTCAGGCCAATGGCAGCGCGCATCGAACACTCCTGATAGAATCGGGGGGACGATGGGAAGGTAGACCAAAGCCGCCACGCCGTCACGGCGCCGGGCGGGGAGGAGATCGGGTGAAGGGACTGCTCTTCGACGCCGACGGCGTGATCCAACAGCCGGCCCGGGGGTTCCTCGAGGCGTTCACCAGGCTGCTCCCGCCCGGGACGCGGGAGGCCGATCGCTTCCTCACCGAGCTGCTCGCGGCCGAGAAGCCATCGATGACGGGTGAGCGGGACTTCCTCGAAGACCTCGTGCCGGTGCTCGACCGTTGGGGCGTCGCTGCCCATCTCGACGAGATCCTGCAGATCTGGACGCGGATCGACGTCGACCCCGAGATGCTCGCGGCGATCGGCCGACTGCGGTCGGCGGGGGTCCGCTGCTTTCTCGCGACCAACCAGCAGGCCCGTCGAGGGGGCCACATGGCTGCCACGCTCGGGTACGAGCGGGTGTTCGAGCGCTGCTTCTACTCCCACCGCCTTGGCGTCGCGAAGCCCGATCCGAGGTACTTCGCCGCGATTGCCGGGGAGGTTGGGCTCGCGCCCGCGGAGCTGCTCTTCGTCGACGACAAGGCCCAGAACGTCGCCGGCGCCAGGGAGGCGGGACTGCACGCGGCGGTCTTCACGGCCGAGTTCGGCCAGGGGGCATCGGTGCTGACGGAAATCCTCGATCGATTCGGGGTGGGTCCGGTGTGAACGCGCTGGGCATCCCGGCCTGACCGCGCTGCCGCCTCTCGGTCGGATGCGCGCCGGGTCGCCACGACCAGCGCGGGACACGACTGCATCCGATTGCGCGCGTCCGAAACGACCCATGGGCGCTCGCGCGCGCCTTCGACTATCCTCAGGGATCAGCCAGACTGTACCTCAGGCACGGATGAGCGCGAGCCGACGACCGTGATGCGGACAGCGAGGGAGTCCAGAGTCAGACCGCTATCGGGAGAGGCGAGCCGCTGGTGGCGGCGATCGCTTCGTGCCTCCGTCGCGCTCGCGTCGGTCGCCACCCCGCTCGCGGCCCAGGCGCCCGACTCCGCTCGGGTCAACATCTACCGCTACGTGCTGGACGTGGACCCGCCGGACGCGGCGGCGTTCGTCGCGCTCGACGTGAGCGGGCCAAAGGTGCTTCGCGGCAGCGCGCCGAAGCCGTTCATGGCGAGCGTGACCGTGCGGCCCGCCACGGGGCAGTCGACGGCGGTGGGTGGCGCGCTCGACCTGTCGCCCTACTACCTCTTCGGCGGCGGGCTCCGCACGCTCCGATCGTACCGCGCCAACTCGGTGGCGGGACGGCTGCTTCGGGTCCTCACCAAGACGGTCGTCTCGGTCGGCGCGATCACCGACCCGTCCGAGCCGGACGGGTGGCGGGCCGGTTTCGCGCTCCGCACCACCTTTCACGATCCCCACGACCCGGTGCTCAACTCCCGGTTGCCGGAGACGGTGGACTCGCTCCTCGACGCCCTCGGCGTGGAGGCCGAGCCGCTCGCTCGGGAGTCGCTCGCCGACCTGGGCGTCGACCTGGCGCCCGTCTTTGCCCGCTATCGTCGTCAGATGCGGGCGCGTGGCGACGTCCAGGTGACCGCCGGGTGGGGGCTGGCGGGTCGGGTCGCCGGCGGCGCGCTCGACGCCGACAGCCTCGAAGGGTTCCGCTCGACGCTCTGGATCACCGGGCAACACGCGACGGGCGATCGCTACGACGTGCTGCTGACCGCGGCGCTCAGGAACGCCTTTCGGAGCGACGGCGCGCTCCGGGTGGGCGCCGGGGTCCAGCGCAAGTCGGAGCCCGCGGACCTGCGCTCGAGCTCTCCTACGACCACGGCGCCCGCCGGCTGCTGCCAGGTGGCACCATCGAGATCCATCCCGGCCACGGGCTGCTGGCCTCGGCCACGGTGGGTGCCGAGCCGTCGTTGAGACGCCGAGCGGGGGGCGCGGCTCAGCTGACCGTCGGGCTCCGGTGGTATCCACGGCGGAGCGTTAGGTCCGGCGGGCTCATACTCAAGGAGGTTCCGATGAAGGGCTTCGTCTGCCGGGCGGCCGCGGTCGCACTCCTCGCGGCCGGCGGCCACCGGCTGCTATCAGTACCGCACCTTATCGGTGTCGGGGGTGACCCCGGTCGAGGGCCGCTCCAGGTAGCGATGGACACGACCTTCGTGCCGGTGGAGAGCGTCACGGTCTGGTCGCTGGCAGGGCCTCGCGAACAAGAACGGGCCGCTGGTGGACTGCCAGAAGCAGGGTCTGCAGGAGGTGACCGTGCGGAGCAACGTCGGCTACGCTCTGATCACGCTGATCACCCTTGGCTTCGTCGCGCCGAAGAAGATCGAGGGCAAGTGCGCCCGCCCGACGCCGACCGAGGGCTCGTTGAGCCCGCCGTCGTCGGGGAGCCGTTGAGATGCCGCCGACCGACACCCTGCCGCTGGTCATCGACAACCAGCAGAGTCGCTGGCGCAACTGGCATCAGACGGTGGACACGCCGGTCGGGGAGTGGCTGACCGTCTGGAACGCCGACCCCAATCGCTCGAGCCTGGCCGGCTACCAGGGCACGACGCAAGGCCTCAAGGACCTGATCCGTCGCGCGTTGACGGAGGATCGCTCGATCCGCGCCCATGGCGGCACCTGGTCGTTCGGACCGGTGGCGGCGACCGACGGGATCCTGCTCAACACCCAACCGCTCAACTACCGCTTTCCGATCGCCGGCGGCGACGTCCATCCGACGCACGCCGGCGGCCCGCTGGTCTTCGTCCAGTGCGGGATGTCGGTCGCGGATCTGAACCACTACCTCGACGCGAAGCAGCTGGCGCTCCCGACCTGCGGGGCGAGCAACGGCCAGACCATCGCGGGCGCGGTCTCGACCGGGACCCACGGGGCGGCCTTCAAGATCGGGGCGATGCAGGATTTCGTCCGCGCGATCCACCTGGTGCCCTCGCCCGACGAGTCGATCTGGCTCGAGCCGGCGAGCCGCCGGGCGACCAACGACGACCTCGCCGCCCGGGTCGGCGCGCGGCTCGAGACCAGCGACGACCTCTTCAAGGCCGCTCTGGTGAGCTTCGGCAGCTTCGGACTGATCCACGGGCTGCTGCTCGAGGTGGCGCCGACCTTCTTCCTGCAGATCTGGCGGAAGGAGATGCCGCTCGACGCGGCGATGTGGTCGGCGATCGCGAACCTGGACTTCAGCGGGCTCGACCTGCCCGGCGCCGACGGGCGCGAGCCCGATCATTTCCAGATCGTGATCAACCCGTACGACGAGCAGCGACGGGGGGTCGTCACGGTGATGTACCGCTCGCCCACCCGGCCGCCCGGCAGCACGGCGCCCTCGATCGGCGGGCGGTGGAGCCAGGGCGATTCCGCGCTCGAGGCGATCGGGCTGGTCACCGATCTCTTCCCGGACCTGACCGGTCCGCTGTCGAAGGCGCTCGAGAAGATCGCCCAGTCCAAGATCGAGAACGTCTGCGGCAGACCGGGCCAGGTCTTTCGGGACACCACGACCAGGGGCAAGGCGGCCGGCGCCGGGCTCGGCGTCCGGCTCGACCAGGTCGAGAAGGCCATCGGCATCGCGCGCGCGCGGGCGGTCGCGATCGGCGCGCCCGCGCTCCTGGCGATCCGTCTGGTGAAGCAGACCGACGCGACGCTCGGCTTCACCCGGTTCGGACCGGCCACCGCGGTGATCGACCTCGACGGCGCCCAGTCGAACCGGCAGAAGCGGTTCTTCTCCGAGACCTTCGCCGCGCTCGAGAACGAGGGCGTGGAGTACACCTTTCACTGGGGCAAGCTCAACGAGGTGAGTCCGGCCCGGATGCAGCGGATGTACGGCGCCGGACGAGTGCAGGCATGGCTCGACGCCCGGCGGACGGTGCTGCCCACGCCGGCGCTCCGGCGAGCGTTCGCCAACGACTTCACCGACCAGGCCGGCCTCTCGGCCTGACCTTCCACCACGAGGGCAATCTCCGATGGAAACCCTGCAGAGCCTTCCCTCCGTCATCACCCTGCTCATCGCGCTGTCCGTGGCCGGCGAGCGGCTGGTCGAGATCATCAAGGGCATGGTGCCCTGGCTCGAGCGCGACAAGCGCCATCCGAGCGAGGAGGCTCGCCGGCGGGCGGTGCTCCAGCTGATGGCCGTGGCAGCCGGCATCGGGATCTCCGCGCTCGCGTGGCCGATCGCCCGCGAGATCCTGCCGGCCAACCAGAACGCCGTCGCGGCGACGCTCGCGCTGGGGCTGCTCTCGAGCGGCGGAAGCGGCTTCTGGCACTCGATTCTGGGGTACGCGGTGAGTCTCAAGGACCTCAAGGCCGCGACCGTCGAGCGCACCAGGAGCGAGGGAGACCCGCTGACCCGGCACTCGATTCCCCAGCCGACCGAAGGTCGGCTGGCGCCGTAGCGCGCGGTGCGTTTCCCGGCGGAGGCCTCGCGGGTGCGACGCCTCTGCAGCGCCGCCGTGTCGCTGGCATCGATCGCCTGCGCCGCGCCGTCGACGCCAGACTACGGCCCTGCGATCGCGGAGCTCGAGCGGCTGATCCCCGAGCTGATGCGCGCGGCGGACGTGCCCGGTCTCTCCATCGCCCTGGTCGACGGGCCTGAGACGGTCTGGCTCGGTGGCTTCGGCCACACCGACCGGACGGGAGCCAGGCCCGTCACCGGCCAGACCACCTTCAGCCTGCAGTCGATCTCCAAGACCTACACCGCAATCGGCGTCCTGCTGGCGGTCGAGTCCGGGCGACTCGGGCTCGACGACCCGCTCGTCCGACACCTGCCGGACTTCAGCATCCGGAGCCGGTTCGGCGACGACGAGGCCGGCCGGATCACGATCCGGCACTTGCTCAGCCACTGGGCCGGCTTGCCGCACGAAGCGCCCGTCGGGGGCAACTTCGATCAGCGACCCACGACCTTCGAGCGACACGTCGAAAGCATCGCGGACGCGTGGCTCATGTCTCCGGTCGGGTTCCGTTACAGCTACTCCAACCTCGGTCCGGACCTGGCGGGCTACGTGCTCGAGCGGCTGACGGGCCAGCCCTTCGCCGAGTACGTGAGGGCCGCGTTGTTCGAGCCGCTCGGGATGACGGCGAGCACGTTCGACGAGGCGCTGGCGCGACGCAGAACCGACCTCGCTCGAGGGCACGCCGGCGACCGCGAGGTGCCGGATCTGCAGATCGCCATCGTCCCCTCGGGTGGGATGTACTCCACGGCGCGGGACATGGCGCGCTTCGTCTCCTTCATGCTCGCGGGCGGGGCGATCGACGGAAGGACGCTGCTTGCTCCCGAGCTGCTCGACCAGATGGCCACTCCCCAGCTCGGGTTCGAGCGGCCCGGTGGCTACGGGCTGGGCCTGAGCGTGCGGCCGATGGCGGGCGCGACGCTCCTTGCCCACGGCGGCGACGGCTACGGCTACGCGACGATGCAGGCCTGGATTCCCGAACATCGAGTCGGCGTAGTCGTGCTCTCGAATCAGCACTCGAGCATCGCGTACGAGCTGGCTGACTCCGCGCTCCGCAAGATGGTGCGGGCCAAGCTGGGCCAAGTCCCGCCGGATCCGCCGGTCTCGTTCGACGACGCGCCCGAGGTGGAGCCGGATCCGGCCGTCCTGTCGCGGCTCGCGGGCAGCTACAAGCGCCGCAGCTCCCTGATTCGTTTCGCGGTGGTGGATGGGGCGTTGCACGCGGACTCGACCCGCCTCGTCGCGCGGGGGCCGACCACGTTCAGCGGGCCCGGTGTACGGTATCGCTTCGCCCTCGGCCCGGACGGCGCGCCGCGTGGGGTCGAGATGACCAGCTGCTGCGGGCTCGAGTACTGGCCGTACAACGACGGTCCCGGCGATCCGCCCGGTCCGAACCGGGCGTGGTGGGCGACGGTGGTCGGCTCCTATCGGGCGCCGGTCTTCGGCGGATTCCATCCGATGGAGGTCTCGGTGCGACGGGGCTACCTCTATCTCGATTGGGGCGGGGGACAGCGGCTCCGCGAGCACGCGCCCCGCCTCTACTTCACACCGGACGGGGAGTCGGTTCGATTTCTGGATGACCGGGTGGAGGTCGGGAACCGCCCATTCAGCCGTATCCCACGTTGAGCGCCGGGGGCGCCATGGACCGCATCTTCCGTCTCTCCGGCGCGCTACCTCGAGCCGCTGCCGTAGGGGCATGGATGGACGCCCACCCCGGCGAGCTGGGCGCGCTCGCCCGGCATTGGTTCTCCGTCATCCGTGGAGCCGGCGCGGACGTGCGCGAGGTGATGCACGACGGTTGTCCGACCGCGTGCGTGGGCGACGCGGCCTTCGCGTACGTCGGGGTCTTCAAGGCCCACGTCAACGTGGGATTCTTCCAGGGCGCGGCGCTCCCGGATCCCCGACGCCTTCTGCGAGGCAGCGGCAAGCACATGCGACACGTCCGGGTCGAGCCCGGCCGCGAAGCCGATGCCGAGGCACTTGCCGCCCTCGTCGCCGCGGCGCACGCGGACATCGTCCGGCGTCTCGAAGCCTCGGGGGCGCCATGAGCCGACGGCTCCATCTCGGGCTCCTGGCGCTCGTGGTGGCTCGGCCCGGCCTGGGGCAGGAGCGAAGCGCGGTGTTCCGTGGCCAGGTGATCGATTCCGTCACTGGCAGGCCGCTCGGTGGGGCCGTCGTGTTTCTCACCGGGATTGGGACTGGCGCGTCGCACCGCGCAGCCACCGGCGATTCCGGCTTCTTCCGCGCCGAGGGGCTCAGGACCGGTCGCTATGCGATCGCCGTGCGCGGGCTCGGGTACGGGGCCAGGTTCGACACCCTGAACATCGCGGGCGAGGTCGTGCGCCGTTACCCGCTCGCCGTCGTTCGATCCTGCATGGGCGAGTGTCCCGCGGACTCGGCGCGGATGCAGGTCGCCCGCGCCCGCCGGGCCGCCTGGACCTGTACGACGGACCCGACCGAGGTCGCGGAGCAGCGCCTCTGGTGGGCGCGAGCCCTCGCCTCGGGCCCGATCTCCGATCCCGGAGCTTCCGGTCCCGAGGTCGATTCGCTCCATCGCGCGATCCGACACGTCACCGACCGGGACGTGTGCCGCCGAGTCGGCGGGGTGTTCAACGTTTGGGGAGACTGGTGGACACCGTCACCACGGTGTTCGCCTTGGGGACAGTCTGCTGACCTCCCAGCCCAGGGAGCACTAGCATCATCCTCTCGCGACGCTATCGCCTGATCTACTACTTCGCTGGGAATGACCGAGCCCTGGAGGAGCACGATGACGAAGACGCGCCTTGCCCCCCTCGCGGAGCTCACGGCCGTCCTGACGGCGCTTGCCATCGGTGGAGCGAGTCCGCCGTGATGCTGGTGTCGGTGGTGGGCATGGGCCTGGCCTGCGGGCTGGCGCGAGCGGCGCCGCTGGCCGAGCGGCTCGCGGCCGTCGCGGTCGCGGCGCTGGTGGCCGCGCTGCTGCAGGGCCGTTCCACGTCTGCGACGGTCGTCGCCGTCCGGCGGCGGCGACCAGGGCGGCTTCTTCGTCGGCGCGACGCTCGTCGGACTGATCAACGCGGCGGCCTTCGGAAGTCTGCTCGTGGTGCTCGACCTGCTCGCCCGCTCGAAACGGAGCTGAGGCCGCCGCCGGCCTCGAGGCTCGCTTGTAAGGCGCGGTGGCGGAGGAGACTACCTGGACGAGTCCCCAACCCGCACGAGCCGTCCCATGCAGAGCGGTACCGTCTGGTCGATCGCGCTCGTCACGCTCATCGGCCTCCTCACGGCCGACTGCCGTCCGGCGCCGGACCGGAGCCGGTCGGATCTCTACTTCGGCTTCACCCGGCTGGACCCGATCGCCGAGTCGGTCACCATGACGCCTTCTGATCGTCACCGACGAGCGGATCGCAGAAGTGGGCAGTGACGCCCGCCACGGCGGGCGCGTTTCCGGGCCGTCACGATCTTGGCGGCCGCTACGCCCTTCCGGGCTTCGTCGACGCGCACGCGCATCACCTCCGGGCCGCACGCGCTCGAGATCGTCGACGGAGCGCCGCTCGTCACGATCGAGGAGCGTCGACTCGATCACCCGCTTCAACGGGCGGATGGCGCTGGCGTTCGGGGTCACCTCGGTGCGGAATCGAGGCAGCGATCCCGAGGCGAACGCGCGCTATGATCGCCGGGTCGCGGCAGGCGAGTGGCTCGGGCCGGACGCCGTGCACGCGGGCGCGGTGATCCAGCCGCCGCCCATGGGTGGCCACGCGTTCGCCTACCCGAAGACCGACGCGGAGTGGGACGCGGAAGCCAAGCGGCAGGCGGACCTCGGGATGCGCTGGCTCAAGCTGTACGTCTCGCTCACGGAGGAGGAGCTCGCCAAGGGGATCGCCGCGGCCCATCGGCATGGCCTCCGGGCGATCGCCCACCTGAATCAGGTGAGCTGGGCCCGGGCGGTGGCGCTCGGCATCGACGATCTCACCCACGCGCTCCCGACCAGCCCCGACCTCCTGGAGCCCGACGCCCGGGCGCGCTACCTGGCGCAGTCCGACGCCACCTCCCGCTTCATGTATCGCTGGTTCGAGCTGGTCGATTGGGACGCCCCTGGCGCCAGCGCTCTGATTCGGGCGCTGGCCGAGCGGCGGATCGGCGTCGACCTCACCATGGTGGTGAATTGGGGGGTCTACAACGGCGACCTGACCGACAGCCTGCTGCCGAAGGACCTGGAGCGCTACGTCCATCCGGCGACGCTCGCGGCGAGCATGAAGTTCGCGGCTCGCGCGAGCGCCGGTTGGACGCCGGACGACTACCAGCGCGCCAGGGCGGCGCTCCCGAAGGTCTTCGAGCTGGCCCGGCGGCTCGACCAGGCCGGCGTCCCGCTCATGCTCGGCACCGACGGGCATGGTGGCACGCCGATGTACGCGAAGGAGCTCGAGCTCCACGCCGAGGCCGGTCTGCCGCCCTGGGAGGTGCTGCGGATCGCGACCACGCTGGGTGCCGAGCGGATCGGGCTCGGCGATCGCACCGGGCGGCTCGAGCCGGGCTACGAGGCCGACGTGGTCTTCCTCCGCCGCAACCCGTTGGAGGGCGTGGGGCGAGTGAGCGAGGTCGAGCTGGTGATCAACAACGGGCAGGCTCACCGCTTCGAGGAGCTCACCGCCGTGGCGGACTCCGCGGCCCGCCGCTGACGCTCGGGGCGCCGACCCGCCTCGCCAAGCCGATCGAGCGGTCTACTGCCCGTCCTTCGGGATCATCAGTCCGTCGACGACGTAGACCATCCCGTTTCCGGCCCGCACGGACGCGATCACCTTCGCGCCGTCGAGCTCGATCGTCTCGCCGCTCCGCCGGACCGTCGCGGGTCCACCGGCCAGCATCGACAGCGTCACCCCATCCTGGAGATCCACCGGCTGGTAGGCCGAGGTGATCACGTGGTGGAGCAGGATGTTCCGCAGCTGGCCCGCGTTCTCGGGCTTGAGCAGCTCGTCGAGGGTGCCCGCGGGCAGCGCGTCGAACGCGGAGTTCACCGGCGCGAAGACGGTGAGAGGCCCGGGGTTGGCCAGCGCGTCGAGCCAGCTCACGGCCTTGAGCGCGGCCACCAGGGTGGTGTGGTCCTTCGAGTCGGAGGCGATGCGGGCGATGCTCCGCTCGGCGCCTGCGCCCGCGACGGCCGCTTGGCCGCCGGCCGGAGACCCGGCGGCAGCGGCCTGTCCCGCCTCCGGTTGGCCGGCGCAGGCGGTCAGCAACAGGAAGGAGCCGACGAGGGGAATGGCCCAGGATCGATTCATGGCGTCCTCGCTTGGGGCGTGGGAGACGATGCGATATTAGGACCTGTGTGTCCGAATTTCCCCGATCCGCGATGAAGGCCGGGTGAACCTGGTCTGAAGCAGGCTTGGGACGGGCGCTCGGATGGGGCGGGTGGTGCCCGGGCCCTCGGCGGGCCCGGTCGCGGCGCTCAGCGATCGGGGCGCTCGATCTCCTCGAGCACGGCGGCGAGCACCGGGTCGCGTCCGGCGAAGTAGTCCGCCGATCGGACCGGGACGGTCAGATCCGGCGCGATCCATTCCCGGCGATCGAGCGGGCCGGAGTCCTGCCACCAGCGGGTGGAGATGCTGGCCCGGAGCCCGCTGTACGGGAAGACGACCTCGGTGTCCTCTCCCGCGAAGTTGGGCTTCGACGCGCTGGGCTCGCCGGCGAAGGTCGCGTCGGTGAGCCGCTCCACCTGATTGATGAAGTTCTGGCTGGCGGAAAAGGTGGTGCGCGCGGTGAGCACCCAGATCCGTCGGCCCGGCTGCAGGTCGAACTCGACCAGCGCCCTGAGCAGCGGGCGATTGAGCGAGCTGTTCCCGCCGTTGTTCCGGCGAACGTCGACGATCAGATCTCGCGCTCCGGTCCGTCGCAGGGTGCGTCGCAGCGAGTCGGCGAAGGCCGCCACCGCGATGGTCGGCTGGTCGCGCACCTGGTTGAACTGCATGTACACGACGGCGTCGTTCTGGAGCGGCGTGAGCCAGAGATTGTCGTCGGGGCGCCGCAGGTAGAGCGGCGCTGGCGCCGCGCCCGGTGCCGGCGGGATCTTGAATGCCGGCGCACGCAAGCCGGACGCCGCGAGCGAGACCGTCTCTCGGCGACCGTCGGAGGTCTCGAAGGTGTAGGTCACGCCCCGGCCGTCGCCGAGGCCGGCCGCCTCGACGAATGGCGGCATGGTCAGGAAGAAGGTGCCCAGCACCAGCATGCCCATCGGGTTGTCGCGGCTCACGTACGGCTCGAGGCGCGCGAGCGCCTCCCCGACGGCGACGCCGCCGATCGCGACGACGCGTTGTCCCACCCGCCTGGCCTGGCTCGAGTCGGCGCCGATCACCACGAGGCCGTCGCTGAACTGCCAGAGATCGAGCGGCACCCGGGCGAACGGGACCTTGGGGGTGGGGAACGGGTAGAGCAGGGAATGCCCGTCGCCGAGGCTCGCCAGCAACCGCTGGAGCTCGACGGCCACCCGCACGTCCGTCAGCTCGGGCACTCGCCGCTTGAGCGCCTCGGCCGCCTCGGCGAACGCCGGGCCGTGGGCCGGCCGGTCCGGGCCGGCGTGCATCCGGCGGGCCTCGACGACCAGATGGTCGACGTCGGCGCGCCAGCCGGCCACGCGATCCGCGAGCTCGGAGCCTTCGCGGCCCGCGAGCCTGCGGAAGACCGGCTCGTCGGCCCAGCGGGCGAAGCTGGAGTCCCGCCCGATCCGGCCCCTGGCCTCGAGCCGCGCGGCGAGCGAGCGCTCCAGCCAGGCGATCGTGGAATCCCGCTCGCCCCGCCCCGCGTGCAGCTGTGCGATTCGATAGGATACCTCGCTCCGGACCCCCACACCCAGCTCGAGCGCCCGGCGATGCCAGCGAATCGACTCCCCCGTCCGGCCGGCTCCGGCCTCCGCCCGGGCGAGGCCCAGGGTGGCGCCGATCTGGGTGGAGTCGCGGCGGAGGACCTCGCGATAGGCGTCGGCCGCCGGAGCGTAGCGCGACGCGCGGAGCAGGGAGTCGGCTCGAGCCAGCAGGGGGCGGATCGAGACCGCCTGGGCGGACAGCGTGCCGGCGAGTGCGAGCGGCGCGAGCAGCGCGGCGGCCGTCGAACGAATCGTCATCGTCGGTCCTTGGGTCCCGGGACGCCGCACCTACGGCCGCCCGCGGGCTCGGGTTTCGTGGTGGCCCGTGGGAGGCGAGCGAGCTCGTGTTAGGCAGGCTTGCCGCCCGCCCGTCGGTGGTGCCGGCCCGCTCCGCCGTGCCGAGTCCCGGTCGCTGGCTTACCTTGGAGGGATCCGTCGTCCGCCACACTTCCATCCGAGGTGACCCGATGTCCGACCGTCCGCGGGTGACCACAGCTGCCGCGGACCGGGGCGTCACCGATCGCGAGCTGTCGCTGATCCTCGAGAGGGCGATCGAGCTCCAGGACCAGGCCGGCGACCGTGGCTCGGACGGAGGCCTGACGTTGGACGTGGTGCGGGAGATCGCGCGGGAGGTCGGCGTCGATCCCCGCTACGTCGATCGGGCCGCGCGCTCGGTCCTGGCTCGGGCCACGAGCGAGCGGTCCTGGGTCCTCCTCGGCGCGCCGATGCGCGAGCGGGTGGAGACCCGGTTCTCCCGAGCGCTCTCGGAGCCGGAGATGGCCGAGCTGGTCGCCGCGATTCGCGGCGCGCTCGGGCGACAGGGGGCGGTGTCGAGCGCGCTCGGCGCGGTGGAATGGAAGACGGACGGGCTCCAGGCCATCGCGGTCACGATCACCCCCGAGCCGTCGGCGACCAGGGTCGAGATCCTCACCGATCGGAGCGCGGCGCTCGCGCCGGCGACCGTCGTGCCGACGGCGGTGGGCCTGGTCGCGGCCGGGATCGTGGTCGACACCGTGCAGCCCGGCACGGCCGCGATGCTGGCGCTGCTCGGCGCGGGCGCCGTCGCCGGTCTGGGCGTCGGGCGGGCGATCTGGTCGATCCTCTCGCGCTCCTCCCGACGCCGGGTGGAGGCCCTTCGCGAAGCCATCCGGCGCTTCATGGAGAAGGACTGAGCCGGCCCGGCCACGACCGCCTAACGCCCGATCGCGAACCGCATCGCCTGCTGCACGAGCTGCCGCACCGGATTGCCGCGGACTCGCGCGGGTCGGAACCGGGAGGTCGCCAGGGCCCGCCTGGCGCTCTCGCCGAATGCCGGGTGGCTCGCGACGAGGATCAGGATCGATTCGGGCTCGACTCGACCGGCGGTGTCGACCACGAACTGCACGGTGACCCGCCCCTCGAGCCCAGCGGCCACCAGGACCGCGGGGTAGACCGGCGTCGGCTGCTCGATCACCTCGACCGCGCGATCGACCGTAGCCTCGGTGAACAGCGTGGTGGAGGCCGGCGCCGACTCGGATCGGCAGGCCTCGCAACCGGCGGGAAGGATCGCGAATCGGCGAGGGTCGCTCGCGGGCCCGGGCTCCATCGGCTCGATCGAGATCGGGACGGTGGTGGGCACCGGGACCGCGATCGGGGCCTGGCTCGGCGGCGCGGGAGAGGCCAGGGCTGGGGCAGCGGGTGCTGCCGTCGGCCGAGCTGTCGGGCGCGCCTCGGGCAGGCTGAAGAAGAGCGGCTCGACCCGCACCTGATCGTCGGCGGGCGCGGCCCGGCCGGCGGTGGCGTGGATCGCGCCGACGCCGAGCGCGACGTGAATGGCGATGGAGAGCGAGTGGCGGGCGACCTGCCGCTCCGGGGGTCGCTGCGATTCGATCAGGGTTCCGAACATGGGCCCGTCCTGGAGTTGGCGTGCCGCCCCTCCTTGGATGGGGGCGGGGCGCCTTCGAGCCAGGATCCTGCCCGCTCGTCCCGGCGCCACCACCGAACATCGGAGTGCTCGGTGGCGGATTCGGGTCGGTTTCGTGGCGATACGATGACAACCGGGTGAGCCGTCGGTTGCCTCGGGGTGAGGAATCGGGGCCCGGCCCCGAACGGCTCAGTGCGTCCGGGCGAGCGCCTCGTCCAGCATCTTGATCAGGGTCTCGCGGTCGTAGCTGAACGGCTGGTCCTGGTTGAGCTCGACCAGCTCCATGATCGCCTTGCGGATGGTGGCCTGCGCCTGGCCGGCCGACGGCACCACCATGTAGCGCATCTTGGGGCTCGGGTCGAAGAGGGCATGGAGCGCCGCCTCGGCGACCGCGTCGGGCTCGACCCCGGTCTCGTAGCCGTGCATCGCCTGGAAGAGCCGGCGCATTTGGGGCTCGTAGCGGGACCCCTCGACCTTGTCGTCGACGTCGCCCGCCCTGGCGAGCACGTTCTTGCCGATGTCCGACCGGTAGTTGCCGGGCTCGATCAGGCTCACCCGGACGCCGAACGGCTGGAGCTCGGCCGCGAGCGCGTCGCCGTAGGCCTCGAGCGCGTGCTTGCTCATGCTGTAGGGACCGAGCAGCGGGCCGGAGAGGATCCCGGAGATCGAGCTGACGTGGGTGACCCGCCCCTTCGACTCGATCAGGAGCGGGGCGAAGGCCTTGGTGACCCGCCAGGGACCGTAGATGTTCACCGCGAAGAGGAAGTCGAGGTCCTTCTCCTCCACCTCGATCAGCGGGGCGATGATGGCCACGCCGGCGTTGTTGACCAGGCCGTGGAGGCCGCGGCCGCCCTTCCGGATCGTCTCCACCGCGGCGGCGATCTCGCCGTCCACGGTCACGTCGAGACGGATTCCCTCGACGTTGGGGATCGCGCTCAGCTCGGCGATGTCCTTCTGGCTGCGGGCCCCGGCGTAGACGTAGTGGCCCTTCGAGGCCAGGAGCTCGGCGATCTTCCGGCCGATCCCGCTGCTCGCGCCGGTGACCAGCACGGCCTTCTGACCCGAGGCGGACTGGGCGACGGCCGGCGCCGGCGACCCCGCCGCCAGGACGATCAGCGCCGCCACCGGCACGCACGCGAAACGGAAGAGCTTGCGCATCCAAACACTCCTGGGGTAGCTCGCGTCGCGACCCCGGCGATCCGGTGCCAGGCGGCGCGAGACTGGTTGACTGGGCACTCAGGGACAATACGTAGCCCGCCGGGGCAGGTTGCAGCGGGGACGGGGCGCTACCGTCGCCAGACTCGAAGCGTCGCGGCGGGGAAGGGCGGGCTCTCGGCCGTGAGCAGCTCCGCCGGCTTTCCCAGCAGGTAGTGATCGAAGAACGCCAGCGTGTAGGCGTTGATGATCGCGAACCCGGTGTCCGGATCGAGCTGCGTGGCTCCCCTCGGGTAGAAGGCGATCAGGTCCGAGAAATGGCCGTGCTGGGTGCCGTCGACGGTGAGCTCGTACCAGGGCCCGGTCGAGTTGGCGCGGACGGTGCTGTCGCCGCGGCGCACCTGCTCGATCAGCTTGCGCATCGCGGGGCGCTGCGCCTCCGGCAAGCCGAGGGCGTCGTCGAGGCCATGGTGCATCAGGAGCACGGGTCGCTCGGTGCCCTTGCGGACCTCACCGAAGAGCTGGCCGTCCTGGTCGACCGCGACCTTGACGCGAGGATCGACTCGGGTGAGCTCGACCGCGGTCGCCCCGCCGAAAGACCAGCCGAAGGCGCCGATCCGGGAGAGATCGAGCCGACCCTGAAACGGTCCCGGCGCCTCGTCGAGCCGCTCCAGGCGGTCGAGCACGAATCGCGCGTCGGCCACCCAGAAACGGAAGACCGGGTCCTCCAGGTATGCCCATCCCGCGAGCGCGTCCGTCTCCAGGTCGCCCCCGGGGGTGGGGAAGCCAAGGGTGTCCGGCTCGAATCGGGTGCCGTCGAGGAATCCGCCGGTCTGGCTGAAGCCGGGATGCTCGACGCTCACGACGACGTACCCGTGACTCGCCATCGCTTCCGTGGTGAAGCTGGCGCTCCAGCGCGCCCACCCGCCGCCGTGGTTGTAGAGCAGCACCGGGTATCGTCGCGCGGCGTCGGCCACCGGGGCGTCGAGGAACGAGTGGCTCCGCCGAGCCGCCCCCGCTTTCGCGACCGTCGTGTCGCGAACCGTGGCCGGGTTGACGAGGTAGGGCGCGGGCGTCGCGCCGGTCCCGGGCTCCGCGGGGTACCAGATCTGGACCAGCACCTGGCGATGGTCGCCGGGGGCCGTGGTGTAGAGCTCGGGCCGGGCGGTGTCGATCCACGAGTAGTCGCGGGTTCCGACCGCGTACGGACCGGTCGGCGTGGGCAGCGAGTCCGTCGGTCCGACGGGCGGGGATTGGCCGCTGGCGCCGCTCGCGATCGCGGTCAGCAGCCCGGCGAGAAAGAGGGTCCGATCGGTCATCGGCGAAACATGTCCGATCGGGCGCACAGGAGCCAGCTTGGCGGCCCGGTCTTGTCACCCGCTCCCCGCCGGGCGTACCGTAGGTCACGTCGCCCACTGCCGGCATGCCCCCCCCAATCGGATGGCCTTCGTGACCCGTGCTTTCGCATCCACCGGAGACCTGGCGGACAAGACCGTCACCTTTGCCGAGCTGGCACCGGGACGGGCCTACGCCTACACCGCCGAGGGCGACCCGAATACCGGCGTGGTGATCGGGGACGACGGGGTGCTCGTCGTCGACGCCCAGGCGACGCCCCTCATGGCCGCCGACGTGATCGCCAGGGTCCGCCAGGTGACCGATCTGCCGATCAAGTACGTGGTGCTCTCCCACTACCACGCCGTCCGGGTCCTCGGCGCGAGCGCCTATCGGGCCCGGGAGGTCCTCGCGAGCGCGCCGACGCTCGAGCTCATCCGCGAGCGTGGCCGGCAGGACATGGACTCGGAGATCGGGCGCTTTCCCCGGCTCTTTCGGGGAGTCGACTCGGTGCCGGGACTGACCTGGCCGACGCTGACGTTCGACCGGGGCCTCACCCTCCAGATGGGCTCGCTCGAGGTGCGGATCGAGCTGGCGGGACGGGGCCACACCCAGGGCGACACGATCGTCTGGCTGCCGAAGGAGAAGGTGCTCTTCTCCGGCGACCTGGTCGAGTACGGGGCCACTCCCTACTGCGGCGACGCGCACCTGCGGGACTGGCCCTCGACCCTCGAAGGGCTGACGGCGCTCCTCCGCCGAGCGCCTGGTGCCGGGCAGGGGCGAGGCGCTGCTCTCGGCAGGCGAGGCGCGGGCGGCGATCGAGGGCACCCGGAGCTTCGTGACCGATCTCTACCAGACGGTGTCGGGCCGGGCCAGGAGCAGGCGCCCGTTGCGGGAGATCTACGCCCGGACCATGGACGCGCTTCGCCCGCGCTACGGCTCCTGGGTGATCTTCGATCATTGCATGCCCTTCAACGTCTCGCGGGCCTTCGACGAGGCGTCGGGCATCGACCATCCGCGGATCTGGACCGCCGAGCGAGACGTGGAGATGTGGCGAGCGCTCGACCAGGGAGCCTGAGACGTGGCCGAGCGGCGCCGGTTCGCCTATCGACGCTCCCTCGATCAAGACGCGTCGAGGCCCGTCAGGCATCCGGTGGTCGTGGTGGGCGGCGGCCTGGTCGGGCTCACCCTCGCCCTCGAGCTCGTCACGGAAGGCATCGACGTCGTGGTGCTCGAGCGGAACGACACCGTGAGCGAAGGCTCGCGCTCGATCTGTCAGGCCAAGCGGAGTCTCGAGGTTTGGAACCGGTTCGACGGGCTCGGCGACCGGATCCGCGCTCGCGGGGTCACCTGGAACACCGGCAAGGTCTTCCTGCGCGACCAGCTGCTCTACCAGTTCGACCTGCAGCCTGAGGGCGGGCAGCAAATGCCCGCGTTCGTGAATCTGCAACAGTACCTGGTGGAGGAATTCCTGATCGAGGAGCTGCTCCGTCGGGGCGGCGAGATTCGCTGGCGGCACGCGGCCGCGTCGGTGTCGCAGGCGGACGACCACGTGGCCGTCGAGGTCGAGACGCCGGAGGGAGCATACGCGCTCGAGGCGGATTGGCTGGTGGCCTGCGACGGCGCCGGAAGCGGCGTGCGGAAGCAGGTGGGTCTCGTGCCCGAGGGCGAGGTCTTCGCCGACAAGTTCCTGATCACCGACGTCCGGATGCGACCGGGCTTCCCGGCGGAGCGGCGTTTCTGGTTCGAGCCGCCGTTCCACCGGGGGCAGACCGCGCTGCTCCACCGCCAGGCCGACGACGTCTGGCGGATCGACCTCCAGCTCGATCCCGACGCCGACGTCGAGCGGGAGCGGGAGCCGGCGCGCGTCACCCAGCGGGTGCGGGCCGTGCTGGGCGAGGGCGTGGACTTCGAGCTGGAGTGGGTGAGCGTCTACGTCTTCCAGTGCCGCTCGCTCGATCGCTACCTGCACGGCCGGGTGATCTTCGCGGGCGACGCGGCCCACCAGGTCTCGCCGTTCGGCGCCCGGGGCGGCAACGCGGGGATCCAGGACGCCAACAACCTGGCCTGGAAGCTGGCGCGCGTGGTCCGCGGCTCGGCCGGCGAATCGTTGCTCGCCTCCTACGAAGCCGAGCGGATCGTCGGCAATCGGGTCGACATCCTCAACTCGACCAGGGCCACCGACTTCATGACCCCGAAGACCCGCGCCACCCGCTCGCTCCGCGATGCCGTGCTGGCGCTCGCGATCGGGGATACGCGCTTCCGTGCGATGGTCAACTCCGGCCGGCTGTCCGTGCCGGCGCGCTATCCCGACTCCCCGCTCAGCACGCCGGAGCAGGGGAACGAAGGATGCGCCGGCGGCGTCGAGCTCGGGTCGCCGGCGGTCGACGCGCCGCTCCGGGTGGACGGCCGCCCCGCCTGGCTCCTGTCGCTCCTTGGCGGTCGATTCGTGCTGCTCGTGCTCGGTCGGGGTGAGGGCCTTCCCGAGACGATGTCCGTGGCGGGCGAGGTCGTCGACGTGGTGCGAATCGATGGAGAGCGAATCGTCGACCCGGAGGGCCTGGCGCGAAGGCGGTACGATCTCCGGCCCGGCGCCTGTCGTCTCTTCCGACCCGACCAGTACCTCGCCGCGCGCCGCTCGAGCTTCGACGCCGCGTGGCTCGATGGCGCGGTTCGCACCGCGGTCGGCCGATGAGCGATCGGACCGTGGGGCCGGGCTTCGAGGACGCCGATGCGACCTTCGCCGCGCTGGTCGAGGCGCTGGAGGAGGTCGGCGACGAGCGCGCCCTCGACTTCCTGAGCCGGTTGGTCTTGCTCCTCGCGGCGGAGGTCGGCGAGCACGAGAGGATCATGGACGCCCTCGTGCGCGCCCGAGGGGACGAGCGGGGGCGTTAGGGCGGCGGCGCCCCGGTCGCTAGGGGATCACCGGCAACAGCACGTGCGACGCCCGACCCGACGAGTGGTGGACGGTCTGGTTGGCCACGACCCACTCGGTCTCGTCGTAGTTGCGTCCGCCGGTGTTGAGATTCCGGTCCCAGCGGGGGAAGTTGCTGCTGGAGACCTGCACCCTGATGCGGTGGCCCGGCGCGAAGTAGTTGCTGGTCGCCTCCAGATCGATCTCGACGCGATAGACTCCGTCCGGCTCCATCCAGACGGTCTTGTCGTAGCCTTCCCGGTAGCGCATCCGCTGGACCCCCTCCTGCACGTTGAACGCGGTGCCGTCGGGAACGACGTCGATCAGCTTGACGGTGAAGTCGGTGTCCCTGGCGCTCGACGAGACGTACAGAACGGCCGTGACCGGCCCGGTCACCTCGAGACCCCGTTCGAGGGGCGGGGTGGTGTAGACCAGCACGTCGGCCCGCACCTCCACGTCGCGCTGGTCGGCCGGGCCGTCGACCACCTGCTGATTCGGGACGCAGGCCGCGCAGACGCTGCCGCCGACGGTCCAGACCGGCGAGCCCGGATCGTAGACGAAGCGATCGGCGGGCTCCGACTTGGGCGTCGCGGTCGAGAGCGTGCCGTCTCCGAAGCGGCTGTTGGCCCGTCCGCCGCTGTGGAGGTAATAGGGCGTGAACGCGGTGCGGGCGAGCGGCCACTCCGACTCGCTCCGCCACTGATTCCGGCCCATCACGTAGATCTGCACCTTGGGGCGCTCGGTGACGCCGTTCTCCACGCCGTGCAGCCAGTGATCGAACCAGCGGACGTAGAGGTCCCAGTAGTCGAATCGCGCGTCGCCCATGTCGCGCTGGCCGACGACGGTCTTCTCGCGCACCCCCTCCGAGACGCAGTGCGTGGTGGGCGACATGATCACGAACTGATTGTCGCGAGCGGTCGGGCTCACGGCGCCCTCGCGATAGGCGTTGAACTCGACGAAGGTGTCCTCGGCGCCGAAGTCGTACCAGGAATTGACGTGGAGGGCGGGGACGTCGAAGCGATCGCCGTCGCGGACGTAGCCGAACTGATCCCACCAGGGATCCGTCAGACCGGTGGCGATCAGCCGCTCGAAGTCGCTGGGCGGGGCGCCGGCGGCGCGGAGCAGGTCGCGGGTCGGCAGGTGCCAGATCCGCGTCGACAGGTCGAGCGCCGGCAGGGTCCGTCCCGGCTGGTAGAAGTCCACCGCCTCGAGCCACTCGGCGCGCGGCATGTGAGGCGGGGGCCGATAGAAGTAGCGGGCGCCGTAGCTCCAGAACCAGCCGGCCGCCGCGGCCAGCTCGTAGGCGCCGCCGAAGAAGGTCCCGAAGTTGTGGTAGCGGCCGCCGATCGGGCCGACGGAGCTGCCCGCGGCCTGAGGGATCTGCGCGGCGAGGTGAGGCGGTCGGGAGCGCGCCATCATGATCTGGGTGTCGCCCACGTAGGAGCAGCCGTAGGTGCCGACCTTGCCGTTGGACCAGCTCTGGGCGGCCAGCCACTCGACGGCGTCGTAGCCGTCTTCCTGATCGTGGCCCTGCACCACGTACTCACCCTCGGACTCCCACCGGCCTCGGGTGTCCTGCACGGCCACCGCGAAGCCCTGGCCGGCGAAGACGTACGGGAAGCCGGTCTCGCGGCCGTGGTAGGCGTTCTTGTTGTACGGCGTCCGGGCGAGCACGACGCCGAGCGGGCCTTGCTTGCCGACGGGGAAGTAGAGGTCGGTCGAGAGGGCCACGCCGTCGCGCATCGGCACCCGCACGCTGCGCTCCATTCGGACCTGGTAGCGTGGCGAGGGCGGCGGAATCGGGCCCGCCTGCGCCAGCGCCTCCGTCGAGCCGGCGAGCAGCAGGAGGGGCGGGGCGATGCGAAGGAGCGGGCGGAGCATGGGCAATCGTCGGTGACGGGGATTCGCGAATGTCCGCGCCAGCCGCCGACGCGTCAACCCGCCTGTCGCTCGCGGCGCGTCGGCCCGAGGCGGCGCTGCCAGAGGCCCAGGGCGATCGTGAGGAGGAGCGTGGCGAGCAGGGCCGCCAGCTGTCGGTGCTCGCCCTCGAGCAGCTTCGCGGCGATCCCGTCGGTGTTGTTGGAGCGGTTGAAGATCGTGTGCGCCACGCCGACCGCAAGCAGGCTGCCGCCGGTCCGCTGCATCACCAGCCCGAAGTAGGCTCGAACCACCGTGGCGAGCACGGTCAGCAGGGCGAACGCCGCCAGCAGCTGACCGACTCCCGGCGAGCCGTTCAAGAGCTGGAGCGGCATGTGAATCCCGGCGAAGGGCCCGGCTGTGAGCGCGGCCGCGACGTAGAGATTGTGGCGCTGCTCGAGCCGGGTCTGCATGAAGCCGGCCCAGGACGATTCCTCCCAGAGGTTCACCGCGAGGAAGCCGGCGAGGAAGCCGCCGAGCTCGGCGGCCAGGGTCGCCAGGGTCGGCGGAAGGAATCGATCGCCGAGCAGGAGGGCGATGGCCACCGTCCCCGCCGGGAGCGCCAGCAGGACGATCGCCCAGCTCGCCGCGCCGAGCCTCCAGGCGACCATCCGGCGGAGCAATGCCCGAACGGCCGGTCGGCCGCCCTCGAGCCCGGTCACGATCAGGGCGGCCGGGAAGAGCGCCAGGATCACCATCAGGAGCGCCGCCGCTCTCTCGGCGTCGAGACCGACCATCGCGGGGAGCGAGGCCCCCGGGATGAGGCCCTTGGACGCCGCGATGGGCAGCAGCATCAGCGGGTAGCCGAGCCCGAAGACGATCAGGAGGTAGAGGGTGATCGGGCGGCGGCAGGCGAAGCCGCGAAGGCCGCCGGAGGTCGGGGTGGTCATCGATGCCTGTGGGTTGGGCATGAGCGGGTAATACGGCCCGGACCGGGCCGGCGGTTCTGCGCGGGGCGATCGAAACCGACTTCCCGCTAAGGGCCGTACGGGTTGCATGACCTTCATCCGAAAGCCGTTCGTGTCCATCCTGGTTGTGCGCGTCGCTGAGTGGCGGATGTGCGAGCCCCGCCCCGGCGGGTCCTCTTCGTCGGCAACAGCTTCACCTACTGCGACGCTGCCGGCCGTCTTCGCCGCCCTCGTCGGGCGAACGCGACGGAGCGCGGCCCGACGTGCGCCTGGTCGCGTCCGGCGGGGCGACACTGGCTGATCACCTGGGACTCCGTCCTGAGGCGGCTGCTGACCGAGGGGCGGTGGGACGCGGTCGTCTTGCGGAGCAGAGCACCCTGCGGCGATACCTGGTCGACGGTCGGCCCGCGTGTGGACGGGGGCGGGCTTTCGGCGCGCGGCGGCGCTCGACTCGCTGGCGAGGGTGGGCGGATCGCCGGGTGGCTGGTCGGGCATTGGACCCGCGGCCGAAGGCTCCGGCGCGGGATCAGGCGGCACTCTCGGGTCGTGAAGGCCGTCGGTCGCGACCTCGATGCTGAGGTCATCCCGGTCGGTGCCGCCTTCGCGGAGCAAGCGCGAGGGCGGCATCGGGCTCCTATGACGCCGACTCGCTTCATCCGTCGCCCGCTGGTGCGCTGCTCTACGCCTGCGCCGTGCTGCCGGGCGCTGCTCGGACGGCTGCCGGCACGGTGCCGGGTCGATCGATCGGCCCAGCGATCCACTTCGACGATGGGATGCAGTATCGATTCCGTCGAGGCCTTCCGATGGACTGCCGGAGGTCGAGCGTGCAGCCGTGTGCGCGGGATCGGCGGTCGCGCCGCACTCCGCCGGGACGACCCGGTCGCGCAAATCGACCGTCCGACCCTTCCCGACGGCGGGCCGGTGCCGCCCGAGCTGGTCGGGGGCGACTGGGAGGGCAGGCTGGGCTCTACCCGCTCGTTGCACGCTTGAGACTCCACCTCTCAGCGCGCCCTCGCTCGAGATCGAGCTCGATGGCGGCGGGCGGAAGAGCGATCCGAATCGTTCGGTCGGGTGACCGGCGGGGTGCTGGAGTTCGTGGATCGGCGGGCCCCAACAGTACGAGGGTCGATACCGGGCCCGAGTCGTGGGCGACTCGTTGGTCGGCGTCGCGTCCTTCGGCGAAGTGGAAACGAGTTCGAGGAGTCGGACGGTGGGCGGTCGGTCGGATGCGATCGACCGGGTAGTCAGGCTCGACGGCCGGTATCCGTTCCGGTCGACGGCCGATTCGGCGGACACACTCACGCGTCGCCACCCGCTACAGGAGATCGCAGGCCAAGCTCCGCGTAGCGCTCCAGACCCCGTCGCGCGTGTTCCCTGAGCTTCTGGTCGAGGTCGTCGAGCAGGCCTTCGAGCACCGGAACGGCCCGCGCGTCGGCGAAGTCGGTGCCCAGCATGATCGCGGCCATCCGGCGGACCCGGATGCTGTCGTCGTGGCGGATCCGCTCGACGAGGTGGGGCACGGCGTCGACCGGGCAGCTGACGTCGTCCTTGCAGTGATCGCAGGCGAGCGAGTGGACCGCCCAGAGTCGGACGTCCGCCTTCGGGTCGCGGAGCAGCGGGACCAGCGCGGCCAGGCTCTCGGCGTCCGCCGTCTGATCGAGGATCATCGCGCACCATTTCCTGACCTGCCAGTTGCCGTGGCCGAGCCCCTCGCGGATCGCGGGGAGCGCGGCGTGGCCGACGGCCAGCAACGCCCGGTAGGCGGGAAACCTGGTCTCCGAGCGGGCGAGGGCCGCCACCAGCTCGGTCGGCTCGGTGGGCAGCCGGGTGGGTTCCATGTCGTCCTCCGTCTCGCGTTCAGGCGGGCGGCGAGAGCCTCTCGACGACGAAGGGCCTCGCGCCCGCTCCATGACCCGACACCGCCGCCGGGTCTGGCCGGCGGGCACGGTGTGGTCGGAGTGAGCGCGGGGCCCTGTTGCCCCGCGACACAGTTGTGATGGGACCTTACGTCATCCGGCCGGAGGAGGCAAGCCGTCCCGCGACCGCGTCAGCGGACCCGGGCCAGCGCCTCGTCCAGCAGCTTGACCAGGGCCTCGCGATCGTAGCTGAACTCCTGGCCCTGGTTGAGCTGGACCAGCTCGATCATCGCCTGGCGGATGGTCACTTCCGCCTGACGGGCGGCGGGCACGACCATGTAGCGCATCTTCGGATTCGGGTCGAACAAGGCGTGCAGGGCGGCCTCGGCCACGGCGTCGGGCTCCGGGCTCGGGTCGTCGCCCTGGATCATCTCGTAGAACCCGCGGAGCTGCCGCTCGTAGCGCGAGTCCTGCACCTCGGCATCGACGTCGCCGACCCGGGCGAGCACGTTCTTGCTCATGTCCGACCGGTAATTGCCGGGCTCGATCAGGCTCACCCGGACGCCGAACGGCTGGAGCTCGGCGGCCAGCGCGTCGCCGTAGGCCTCGATCGCGTGCTTGCTCATCGCGTAGGGGCCGAAGAGCGGTCCCGCGAGGATGCCGGAGATCGAGCTCACCGTGGTGACCCGACCCTTCGACTCGATCAGGAGCGGCGCGAAGGCCTTGGTCACCCGCCAGGGGCCGAGCACGTTGACGCCGAAGATGAAGTCGAGGTCCTTCTCGTCCACCTCGATCAACGGAGCGATGATGGCGACGCCGGCGTTGTTCACCAGCCCGTGGAGCCCCCGACCGCCGGCCTTCACCTTCGCCACGGCCGCGGCGACCTCCGCGTCCACCGTCACGTCGAGCCGGATGCCCTCGACGTTGGGAATCGCGCTCAGCTCGTCGATGTCCTGCTGTTTGCGGGCACCGGCGTAGACGTAGTGCCCCTTGGCCGCGAGCAGCTCGGTGATCTTGCGTCCGATGCCGCTGCTCGCACCGGTCACGAGCACGGCCCGCTGGTCGGATGCTCCCTGCGCTCGGGCGGGATTGGCCATCACGGCCACGGCGGCGAGCGACAGGGCGGCCGATCCGACCGCGATTCGGGCAAGACGTCTCATTGCGGGGGTTCCTCGACCGTTTGGGTCGCTAAACCTACCCATTCCGGGGGGCGGGGCCACCGGGACCGATCGAGGGCGTCAGCCCTTCGCCAGGGCGAGGATCTCGGCGGGATCCAGCGCGGAGAGCTCGACGATCGAGCGTCCGGACCGGCGGAGCGCCTCGTGCACCACGTACCGGCCGACCCGATAGCCGACGGCGAGCCGTCCGTCCGGGTGCCGATTCATCCAGGCGTCGTAGCTCGCGTCCACCGGCAGCGCGATGATCTCCTCGAGCCACGCGCCGACCTCCGCCGGGTAGTCGTACACCTCGAACGAGGTCCCCGAGTAGGTCTCGGCGAAGACCGACGCGAGCCCTTCGTTGACGATGGCGATCGGGATACCGGGGCCGAAGCGATTTCCTTCGATGGTCCAGCCCCGGGCGAGGTGATGGAACTCGTGGTAGAGGGTGAGTCCGAGCCCCGCGCGGACGGCCTCCGCTGGACCGCCGGGCATGGTCGAGGAGAGCTCGATCAGCACCTCGCCCGGGACCGGGGCCCGGCCCGAGACGCCGCCGACCACCCTCAAGTCCCGATCGACCGTGACCACGGAGACCAGGATCGAGTCCGGCAGCGACGGGAGCAGCGAGTCCACGGTGCGTCCGACGTCGGCCGCGGCGGCGGCGATCAGCTGCTGGACGTCCTCGGGAATCGCGCCCGGGTCCGCGTCGTCGAATCGGACGGTCACCTGGGGGCCCGCGGGCTCGGGAGCGCAGGCGCTCGTGGCGGCAAGACCGAGCAGAGCGAGCAGAAGGAATCTCATCATCGCGCTCCAGTGGCTGGCGGTGGGGGCTCAGGACGACGGCTCGCGGGTTGGACACCGGCCGGGCACCGTTTGGTTGGCTCCGGCGGAGCGGCGTCGGCGCGCTCGACAGCGGGGATCGCCGCGGCTAAGCTCAGGCCATGCGAAACCGATACCGCAGGCCTCGTCTGTCCGCCCGTCTCGCGGTGCTGCGCGCCGCCCTCGCCGGTGGTCTCCTCGTCGCCGGGGGCCTGGTCGCGCCCGTCGGAGCGCAGGCGCCCGACCGGGAATACGCCAAGGCTCCGCCGCTGCCGGACCTGACCGGGAAGGTAGCCCTGGTCACGGGCTCGAC
>JAWKQJ010000019.1:0-86275 GCA_041390205.1 Gemmatimonadales bacterium | reverse complement strand
TTCGACCTCGGGAGCGGTCTGCTCGCCGACCTCACTCCGTTCGGTCTCCGGGGCGAGCCGCTCGTGGCCGAGGCCGCGCGGCACGCCGACCTCGTGATCTTCAGCGGAGACAAGCTGCTGGGCGGCCCGCAGGCGGGCATCGTCGCCGGCCGGGGCGAGCTCCTCGCCAGACTCCGCAAGAACCCCTACGCCCGGGCCCTTCGGGCCGACAAGCTGACCCTGGCGGCGCTGCAGGCGACCCTCGCGCTCTATCGCGACGAGCCCCGGGCGCGCCGGGAGATCCCGGTCCTCCGGATGCTCACCGAGACCGCGGAGGAGCTCGCCGCGCGGGCCGAGCGGCTGGCCGGGCTGGTCCGACCGAGCTTCCACCCGGCCACCCGTGCCGGGGCCTCCGCCGTCGGCGGGGGCGCCTTCCCCGACGCCGAGCTGCCGACCACCCTCGTGACCCTCGATCCCGGCGAGCTGGGCGCCCACGCGCTGGCGCTCAAGCTCCGCCTCGCCAATCCGAGCGTGCTGGCCCGAGTGGAGGGCGGCCTCGTGGTGCTCGATCCGCGCACCGTGGCGCCCGACCAGTTGCCCGACCTCGCGGCCGCCATCATCCAAGCGAGCCTCTGATGCCAGATCCCGCCGTGTTCCTCGACCGCGATGGCACCATCATCGAAGACACCGGCTTCGTCCGCGACCCGGCCTCCGTCAAGCTGATCCCGGGCGCCGCCCAGGCGATCGCCCGGCTGGCGGCGGCCGGATACCGGATCGTGGTCGTCACCAATCAGTCGGGCATCGCCCGGGGGCTGATCTCGATGGAGCAGTACCGCCAGGTGGCCGACCGCTTCCTGGAGTTGCTCGACGAGGCCGGCGCCGGGGTCACCGCGACCTACCTCTGCCCCCATCACCCCACGGTGGACGGAGCCTGCGAGTGCCGGAAGCCGGCGTTAGGCAACTACCGGCTGGCGGCGCTGGAGCACGACCTCGACCTGACCCACTCCGTCTGGGTGGGCGACCGGATGACCGACCTCGAGCCCGCGCGCGCCTTCCTGGCCCGCGGGATCCTGGTGCTCACCGGTCGGGGCGCCCGGGTCGACGACGACCTCGAGCGGCTCCGGATCCGGGTGGCGCCGAGCCTCGCGGAGGCGGCCGAGCTGATCCTGGCGGACCGGGAGTAGGCTCGCCTCCAGCTCGCCGGCGGCCGCACCCGCGAGCTCGGCTCGGCCGCGGAGCGCTGCCGCCCCCACTCGCGACCATGACGCTCCCGCTCGGGCGGCGAGCGGGTAGCTTACCGAAGCCCTCGCGACCCACCCAGGAGCTGCTCCTCATGCGCATTCGCCGCTTCGCCCGCGCCCTCGCGAGCCTAGCGCTCGGCGCTGCCGGTCTCGCCTCCGCCCAGACCCTGCCGATTCCCGCCGACCGGTTCGGCCTCGAGGACGTGTTCGAGCTGGAGTGGGCCGCCGATCCGCAGATCTCGCCCGACGGCTCCCGGATCGTGTTCGTCCGCTCCGGCTTCGACAAGCTCACCGACGGCACCCGGGCCAGCCTCTGGACGGTGAACGCCGACGGAAGCGACCTCCGCGCGCTGCTCGCGCCCGACCGGCGCGCCGGCTCGCCCCGGTGGTCGCCCGACGGGCGCCGGCTGCTCTTCGTCTCCCGCGGCCAGGGCGGTGCGCAGCTCTTCGTGCGCTGGATGGACACGGGCCAGGAGGCCGAGCTGACCCACTTGAGCTCCGCGCCGGGTGGGCTCGCCTGGTCCCCGGACGGGAAGTGGATCGCGTTCACGATGTTCGTGCCCGAGGCGGGCACGCCGCTGGTCTCGCTCCCCAGCCCACCGGAGGGCGCCGACTGGGGACCTCCGATCAAGTACATCGACCAGATCTTCTACCGTGCCGACGGCGAGGGATATCTCGAGCGCGGCCGGCGCCACATCTTCGTCCTGCCGGCGGAGGGCGGAACGCCGCGCCAGCTCACCACCGGTCCCTACGACCATGGCGCGCCGCGCTGGACGCCGGATGGCCGCGCGATCCTCTTCTCCGCCAATCGCCGGCCCGACGCGGACTACCAGCCCAACGACTCCGAGATCTACGAGGTCCAGGTCCGCTCGGGCGAGATCAAGCAGCTCACCGATCGCCGCGGACCCGACGACGGCCCGGCCATCTCCCCGGACGGGGCCTGGATCGCCTACACCGGCTACGACGACCGGTTCCAGGGTTATCAGGTCACCCGGCTCTACCTGATGAAGCGCGACGGGTCCGGCAGCCGGCTGCTCTCGGAGCGACTCGACCGCGACGTCGGAACCCCGGTCTGGCGGGCCGACGGCAAGGGGCTGGTCTTTCAGTACGACGACCTGGGCGACACCAAGGTGGCCTTCATCGATCTCGCCGGCTCGGTCACCGACCTCGCCAGCGGCGTCGGCGGCCTCGACCTGGGGCGCCCCTACGGTGGCGGCAGCTTCTCCCTGGCGAGCACCGGCCGCTTCGCCTTCACGGCGACGGCGCCGGACCATCCGGCGGACGTGGCGGTGGCCGGCCCGACCGGCGCCGCCACCCGGCTCACCCGACTGAACGACGACCTCTTCGGGATGAAGCCGTTGGGCAGCGTCGAGGAGATCTGGTACACCTCGGGCTTCGACGGCCGGAATGTCCAGGGCTGGATCGCCAAGCCGCCGGGCTTCGATCCCTCGCGGAAGTACCCCCTGGTGCTCGAGATCCACGGCGGCCCGTTCGCCAACTACGGCGTCCGCTACTCCTCGGAGGTCCAGCTCTACGCCTCGGCGGGTTACGTCGTGCTCTACACCAACCCGCGGGGCTCGACCAGCTACGGCGAGGACTTCGGCAACCTGATCCACCACGACTATCCCAACCACGACTTCGACGACCTGATGTCGGGCGTGGACGCGGTGATCGCCAAGGGGTACGTCGATCCGGCCAATCTGTTCGTGACCGGCGGCAGCGGGGGCGGGGTGCTGACGGCATGGATCGTCGGACACACCGACCGCTTCCGCGCGGCGGTGGTGGCGAAGCCGGTGATCAACTGGTACAGCTTCGTGCTCACGGCCGACGGGCTGCCCTTCTTCTCGCGCTACTGGTTCCCGGGGCCGCCCTGGGAGCACGCCGAGCACTACATGAAGCGCTCGCCGATCAGCTACGTCGGCAACGTCACCACGCCGACGATGCTGATGGTCGGCGAGGAGGACTGGCGCACCCCGGCCTCCGAGTCGGAGCAATTCTACGGCGCGCTGATCCAGCGAAAGGTCCCGACCGCGATGGTGCGGGTGCCCGACGCGCCCCACGGGATCGCCGGCAAGCCGAGCAACCTGATGGCCAAGGCCGGCTACATCCTCGGCTGGTTCGAGCGCTACCGGCGCCAGGATCCGAAGGCGACCGGCGGCCGCTAGCCGACCCGCGGAGGCCCGGCCGACACCCGGAGGCGAGCCCGGTTTCCCGGCCCGGGGGAGGAGCCGGCTGGGCCCTGAGCCGCGGTTTATATTGACGGGCTATGTCCATGAGGGTGGCCGTCTGTATCTCGGGGCGCGGCAGCAACCTCGCCGCCCTGCTCGCCGCGCTGGGTCCCGAAGCGCCGGCCCGGGTGGTGCTGGTGCTCAGCAACCGGGCCTCGGCCGGCGGGCTCGAGCTGGCCCGCGCCGCCGGGGTCCCGACCGCCGTGCTCCAGAACGCCGCCGACCCCGCCGAGTGGCTCCGCCACCTCGAGGCGGCCCGAGCGGACTTCGTGGTGCTGGCCGGGTTCCTCAAGGCGGTCCCGGCCGCCGTGGTCGCGCGCTTCGCCGGGAGAATGGTCAACGTTCATCCGGCGCTGTTGCCGGCCCACGGCGGGCCCGGGATGTACGGACGCCACGTGCACGAGGCGGTGCTCGCGTCCGGCGAATCCGAGTCCGGCGCCACCGTGCACCTCGTCACCGAGCGGTACGACGAAGGCCCGATCCTGGGCCAGGCCCGAGTGCCCGTCCTTCCGGGTGACACGGCCGAGACCCTGGCGGCCCGGGTGCTGGAGGTGGAGCATCGCCTCCTTCCCGCCGCCGTCCTGGCCGCCGCGCCCGGCGGGCGGGCGGTTCCCTTCACTCTCGAGCCCGCTCCGCGCGGCGCTCCCGACTCCGACACCGATTCCTGAATCGAGCTGACATGAAGCGCGCCCTGCTCTCCGTGAGCGACAAGCGTGGGATCGTCGAATTCGCCAAGGAGCTGGTCGATCTCGGCTACGAGATCGTCTCCACCGGCGGCACCGCCGCCGCCCTCCGGAAGGCCGACGTCCCCGTCACCATGGTGGACAGCGTCACCGGATTCCCCGAGATCCTCGACGGGCGGGTCAAGACCCTCCATCCCAAGATCCATGCGGGCCTCTTGGCCCGGCACGACTCCGACCAGCACCAGACCACCCTGGACGCGCACGGGATCCTCCCGTTCCATCTGGTGGCGGTGAACCTCTATCCCTTCCAGGCCACGATCGCCAACCCGGACGTCACCTTCGACGACGCGATCGAGAACATCGACATCGGCGGCCCGTCGATGCTCCGCTCGGCGGCGAAGAACCACCAGTACGTGCTCCCGATCGTCGACCCGACCGACTATCCCCAGGTGATCGCGCAGCTCCGCCAGGGCGAGATCTCGCTCGAGGCCCGGCGGGGCTACGCCGCGAAGGTCTTCCCACACGGCCGACTACGACGGCGCGATCACCGGCTACCTCACCGCAGGCAGGCGAGTAATCTCCTCCGACCTGATCCTGGTAGAGCGGCCGACGACGCCGCGTTACGGGAGAATCCGACCAGCGGGCGCGCCTACATCAACAGCGAGCCCCCGCGGGATCCGCGCACCTGACCCAGAAGCAGGGCACGGAGCTCTCCTTCAACAACCTGCTCGACATCGACGCGGCCACCTCCGCGGTGGCCGTCTGGAAGAACCGGCCGGCCTGCTGCATCGTGAAGCACACCACCCCCTGCGGGATCGCGATCGGCCGGACGGGCCTCGAGGCGCTGGAACGCGCCCGGGCCACCGACCCGGTCTCCGCCTTCGGCGGGGTGATCGCCTGCAACACCGTGGTCGACCGGGAGATGGCCGAGTCGCTCAAGGACCTCTTCGTGGAGGTGATCGTGGCGCCCTCGGTGCACGACGACGCCCTCGAGGTCTTCGCGGCGAAGAAGAACCTGCGGGTCGTCGAGCTCCCGATCGGCGAGTCGGTCGGCTCGCTCGACTGGAAGCGGGTCCGTGGCGGCTTCCTGCTCCAGGACCGGTTCACCTTCGATCGCTCCGAGGCGGAGTGGAAGGTGCCGACCGAGCGGAAGCCGACCTCCGCGGAGTGGGACGACCTCCGCTTCGGCTGGGCCGCCGTCTCGACGGTCAAGTCGAACGCGATCCTGCTGGCCCGGGGCGAGCAGGCGTTGGGCATCGGCGCCGGACAGATGAGCCGGGTCGACGCGGTCTTCATGGCGGTGCACAAGGCCGGGCAGCAGTCCCACGCGCTCAAGGGAGCGGCGCTCGCCTCGGACGGGTTCTTCCCCTTTCCCGACAGCGTCGAGATGGCCGCCGCGGCCGGGATCACGGCCATCATCCAGCCGGGCGGCTCGGTTCGCGACGCCGAGGTGGTGGCGGCCGCCGACAAGCTCGGGATCACCATGGTGCTCACCGGCAGCCGGGTGTTCCGCCACTAATCCGCCATGACTAGCTCAACACCTCCGGTCATCGAGCGCCAGCGGCCGCCCTACGGTTGGGCCGCCGTCACGGCGCTGGTCGTCTTCGGCATCTACCTGCTCACCCTGGCGCCGACCACCGCGTTCTGGGACACCTCGGAGTACATCGCGGCCGCCAAGGTGCTGGGGATCCCGCATCCGCCGGGCAATCCGCTCTTCGTCCTCCTGGCGCACACCTTCGGCCTGCTCCCGCTGCCGGTGAGCTACGCGGTGAAGATCAATCTCTTCGCCGCGGTCACCAGCGCGGCGTCGGCCGGGTTCTGGTTCCTGGTGGCCGAGCGATGGCTCCAGTCGATCGTCCCGCCCCGAGTCCCGAGACTCCTGGCCGCCTTCGCCGGCATCCTGGTCGGCGCGACCATGTGGACGGTCTGGAACCAGTCGACCGTCAACGAGAAGGTGTACACGGTCTCGCTCTTCTTCATGGCGCTGGTGACCTGGCTCGCGGTCCACTGGGGCGACGACAAGCCGGGCTCGCACCGGGACCGCTGGCTGGTGCTGATCGCGTTCCTGCTGGCGCTCACCTCGACCAACCACATGATGGGCGTGCTGGCGGCGCCCGCCGTCGTGGTCTACGTGCTCTGGACCGACTGGCGGGTGCTCACCCGACCCTGGGTGCTGCTCGCCATCGTCGCGGTGGTGATCATCGGGCTCACGCCGAACTACCTCTTCCTCCCGATCCGGGCGGCGCAGTTCCCGCCCATCAACGAGGGCGAGCCGGTCGGCCTGAGCGCGCTCTGCGCCATCTCGGGCGGCCTCACCGGCTGCAGCCAGGCGCTCTCGGACGTGATCGGACGGGTGCAGTACGGCAAGGGATCGGTCTTCGATCGCCAGGCCGACCTGCCGGCCCAGTTCCTCAACTACTGGCAGTACTTCACCTGGCAGTTCGCGCGCGACTGGGGCGGCTTCGCCCGGGTGGCGACCGCGCTCTTCACCGTGCTCGGCCTCGCCGGGTTGGTCGACCTGATCCGGCGCGACCGCCGGGCCGGGCTCGCGGCCGGGGCCATGGTGTTCACGCTGACGGTGGCGCTGATCTTCTACCTCAACTTCAAGTACGGGTACTCGATCTACCCGCACCGGACCGACATCACCAGCGCGATGCGGGAGGTGCGCGAGCGGGACTACTTCTTCGTCTGCTCCTTCGCGTTCTTCGGCACCCTGGTGGCCCTGGGGCTCGGCTCCGCGATGCGGAGCGTCTCCGACTTCCTCGGCTCGCGAATGGACCGGAGCCAGGCCTGGCTCGCGGCCATGCCGGTCGCCGTCATCGCGCTGATCCCGCTCTTCGGGAACCGGACCACCGCGAGCCGGGCGCACGAGGTGGCCGCCCGCGACTTCGCCCGCGACCTGCTCGAGAGCGTCGAGCCCTACGGCATCGTGGTCACCGCCGGCGACAACGACACCTTCCCGCTCTGGTACGCCCAGGAGGTGGAAGGCATCCGGCCCGACGTGACCGTGGCGAACATGTCGCTGATGAACACCGAGTGGCACCTCAAGCAGCTCCATCGCCGCGAGGCGCCGCCCTTCGATCCGTCCCGGTCGATCGACCTCTGGAAGCCGACCGGCGACACCACCGCGGGCCGTCCGCTCTCCGACACCACCGCGCTGGCGCGGAACCCGGTGGCGTGGCCCCATCCGACCGGCCCGGTGTTCACGGTTCCGGTCGACCAGATCGACAGCCTGCCCGAGATCATGCGCCGGCCGGCGGAGCGGCTCGCCTTCGGCAACGTCCAGGTCGAGTTCGGCGACGAGGTGATCGACCGGAAGGACCTCGCCACCCTGCTCATCATCCGGGACAACCTCGGCAAGCGGCCGATCTACTTCAGCTGGAGCGTGGGCACCTATCCCGACGAGACCTTCGGGCTGACGCCCTACCTGGTGTCGCAGGGCTTCGTCCGGAAGCTCTACCCCAACCCGGTCCAGCCGAGCGACTCGGTGGTGATGAGCGCCGGGATGGGCTGGATGGACATGGAGCGGACCCGCCGGCTGCTCGACGCGTACCGGGCCGGACCGGTGGCCCGGCCCCGGCCGCGCGGCTGGGTCGATCCGCCGTCCCGCTCGATCCTCGAGCTCTACGCGGTGGTGTTCTACGGCGTCGGCGCCACGCTCCGGCAGCAGGGAGACACGGTGGCGGGCGCCCGGGCGGACTCGATCGCCGAGGCCGTGGCGCGAAGCTTGATCTCACCGGACTCCGCGGCGGCCCTCTTCGGCGGGAGGTAGCCGTTTAGCTTGTTGGCACGGCGTGGTGGCAGAGTGGTTGAATGCACCGGTCTTGAAAACCGGCGTACCCCCAAAGGGTACCGTGGGTTCGAATCCCACCCGCGCCGCTCGCCGCGACGCTCGGATCTTGCTCCGGGCGGCATCGCGGTCATCCCCACCCCCTTGCCACTACGCGATCGATCCGGAAGGGTCGGCCGCCGCGGGCCTTCGCGAGAGCGGGCCTACGGCGACTCGCTTAGCCCGAGCCCCGAGGCCGGTCGAGTCTTGCGCGTCGTGACGGCCGCACCTATATCAAGATAGCTTTAGGTCAAGAACGTTCATCGACCCGGCGCCCCGCGCGCGGACGGAGCTGACGTGACGGACATCCGGATGACCTACCCCACCGCCATGGTGCTCCAGGCCCTCGCCGCCGGGCACCGCTACGGCTTCGAGATCGCGACCGCCGTGGGGCTCCGCCCCGGCGCCGTCTACCAGATCCTCCATCGACTCGAGGAAGCCCGACTCGTGTCGGGCGCGTGGGAGGACCCCAGGGAGGCCCGGTCCGAAGGGCGGCCAAGTCGTCGCTACTACCGGCTCGGCCGGGCGGCCGAGCCGCTCGTCACGGAGGCGCGGCGGCGCTTTCCCGATCTGACCGCGGCGCCCGGCCGCGAGGCCTTCGGCGCCCGATGATCGGGCCGAAGAGGCCCCGCTGGCTCGCCGCGCTGGCCCGGCTGGTCCCGGAGGACCGTCGAGGGGACTGGCTCCGCGAATGGCACGCCGAGCTCACCCGGATCGCGCGGGAGGCTGCCAGCTCGGGCGCGCCGTTCGGGCGTCGGATCCGGGTCCGCCTCGCGGCCGGCCTTGGCGCCTTCGAGGACGCGCTCGGAATGGGTCGCCGGGCGAGGGCGCGCGCCACCTGGCTGCGCGATCTCCGGGTGGCCGCCCGCGGCCTCTGGCGGTCCCCGAGCTTCACCCTGGTGGCCGTCACGACGCTGGCGCTCGGGATCGGCGCGAACGCCGCCATTTACTCGGTGACGCGGAGTGCCCTGCTCCGCCCATTGCCGTTTCGCGCGCCGGAGCAGCTGGTCGACGTCCGGCTGAGCTTCCAGAACCGACACTCGGGCGCCGAGCACCCGATCCCCGCTTCGGAGCCCGAGTTCCTCGAGCTCCGCGCCGACCTGGGAGTCGATCTGGCCGGCTACTGGACCGGCGACGTCAACTTGGGCGGCGCGGAGCAACCGCTCCGGGTCTCGGCCGCCTTCGTCACCGCCAACTTCCTCGACCTGCTCGGCGCCGCCCCCGCGCTCGGCCGTGGATTCAGGACCGGCGAGGACCTGCCCGGGAACACCGGCGTGGTGGTGCTCTCCCATGGGCTTTGGATTCGCGCCTTCGCCGGCGACCCTGGAGCCGTCGGCCGCGAGGTCACCCTCAACGGGCGCGCGGTGACGGTGGTGGGCGTGCTGCCGGAGGCGTTCGTCTTCCCCGAGCGTCCGGTGGACCTGCTCCAGCCCAACCCGCTCGATCCGGTCGCCCCGGGAGGGCGGTCGTCGCACTACCTCACGATGATCGGGAGACTCGAGCCCGGCTCCACCATCGCGGCGAGTCAGGCTCGGGCGACGGACCTCGCCGCGCGCTGGAGCGAGGAGTATCCCGGGCGCCACGGCGTGAGCCCCGACCATCCAGTCACCCTGGTCTCGTTGCGCGAGTCGATGGTGGGCGAGGTCCGGGCGTCGCTGTTGCTGTTGCTCGGCGTGGTGGGCCTGGTCCTCCTGATCGCCTCGGCCAACGTCGCCTCGCTCGTGCTGATGCGGATCGAGCACCGGCAACCGGAGACCGAGCTCCGCCTCGCGCTCGGCGCCGGGGCCCGGGGCGTCGCGCGGCCCTTCCTCGCCGAGAGCGCGATCCTCGCCGTGGTCGGCGCCGCGCTGGGGCTGGCCGTCGCGGCGGGCGCGATCGGTGTGCTGGAGCGCTTCGGGCCGGCGGAGCTGACTCGGCTCGGAAAGATCCGGATCGACCTGGCGGTGCTCGGCTTCACCGTCACGGCGACCGGGCTCGCCTGCCTGGTCTTCGGACTGATGCCCGTCGCGAGCGGTCTCCGCGCCGCCGTGGCGGGGCGGCTCCGTGACGGCGTCCGCACCGCGACCGGCGGCACCGCGCGCGCGCGGCTGCGTCAGGCGCTCGTCGTGACGGAGATCACGCTCGCCGTCCTGCTGGTGATCGGCGCGGGTCTCCTGATCAAGAGCTTCGCGAAGCTCCGCGCGATGGAGCCCGGATTCGACCCGGCGGGGGTCGTGACGATGGACCTCTCGCTCAATTCCACCGACTATCCCGACGCGGCCGCCGTCTTTGGCTTCCACGAGGCGCTCGCCGAGCGGCTCGAGCGCCTGCCCGGCGTCGTCGCGGCCGGCGCCATCCGGGTGCTGCCCTTCACCGGCACGCCGGGACTGGAGTCGATGAAGCCCGCCGATCGGGCCATCGATCCGGACCAGTACTGGAACGCTCAGTATCAGGTGGTCAGCCCGGGCACGCTCGAAGCGCTCGGGGTTCCGCTGCTGGAGGGGCGTGGCCTGACGCCGTCCGACCGACCCGGCGCGCCCGCGGTGGCCCTGGTCAACCGGGCGATGGCGGACGAGTTCTGGCCCGGGGCGAGCCCGATCGGGCGCACGGTCAAGTTCGGAACGCCGAGCACGGCGACGCCCGTGCTCACGATCGTCGGCGTGGTCGGCGACGTCCGTCAGAGCGGCTATCGCGCCGCCGGCGCTCCCCAGATCTACCTCCCCAGGGGACAGGCCTCGGCGATCTACGGCGGGCTCGGCACCCGCTTCGCCACGCTGGTGGTCCGCTCCGCCCTGCCGCCCGCCGCCGCGATGGCGGCGCTGCGGGAGGTCGTCCGCGAGCTCGACCCGCGGCTCCCGATCGCCAACCTCTCCACCATGAGCCGGGTGATGGCGGGTTCGGTCACCGACGAGCGCTTCCTGGCGGGCCTGGTCGCCGTCTTCTCCGGCCTGGCGCTGACGTTGGGTGCGGTAGGCGTCGGCGGCATCGTGGCCTACGCGGTCGAGCGCAGGACGCGTGAGCTCGGGCTTCGCATCGCGCTTGGCGCCGGACGGAGCGGGATCCTGCTCGGGATTCTTCGCGGGGCGCTCGGGCTTGCCGTCGCGGGGGCGCTCGGCGGCACGCTCCTGGGCCTCGCCACGGCCCGGCTGCTCGAGCGGCACCTCTTCGGGGTGGGCACCGCGGACCCGACCGTCTTCCTCGCGGCCCCGCTGGTGCTCACCGCGGCCGCGCTCGGCGCGGCGCTGCTGCCGGCCGTCAGGGCAACCCGGATCGATCCCATCGAGGCGATGCGGGTCGAGTAGGCCGCGGAAACGAGGGACGACTCAGGCGAACAGCCATCCCGGTAGCAAGGCCGCGATCACGCCTCCCACGACCAACGCGGCCGTGTATCCGAGGGCCCGATCGTCGGACACCCCGGTGAGCTCGCGGGCTCCCAGGTTCAGCAGGTAGATGCTGTAGAGGCCGAGGAGCCCGAGGGGGGCCAGCGTCGGGACCAGGGCGAAGGTCCCGGCCAACCAGGCAGCCGTGAAGGAGTAGGCGGCGAGCGTGAGCCCGGTGCGCCCGTCACAGGTCGCCCCGAATCTCGCCGCCAGCAACCGAGCGAGCGTCGCCACGGCGACGACACCGAGGAGAGCGCCGAGGAATCCCGCGAGCGCGCCTCGCCAGTAGAAGCCGGCCCCGAGGTCGATGCCGACCAGATTGGCGGCCGGAGCTCCGAATACGAGCCCGCCGACCAGTCCCGCCAGAGGACCGATCGCGGCGAGGGGCATCACCCACTGGAGCCAGAGGGACCGGTCGTCGGGACGCTCCCGCGCGATGCGCCGCCACTCCTCTCGCGGAGAGAGGAGCAACCGGCGAGCGCGCCCGAGCCCATCCGCGCGGTCCGGCACGCGCGAGCCGTCCGACTCGTCGAACGGAGCCGGGGGCCGGGACACCGTCATTCGCGCACCAGCGCGCGACCGTGGATGTAGAGTCGGCGCGGGTTGGGAAGCGACTCGTCGGGGGGCACGAGAGCGTTGATCTGCCAGACCCGGCCGTCGCGATCGCGGAGCGTCAGGGTGAAGGCGTCGTAGCGGTAGGTGCCGCTGCCGCCGCCCATGATCTGTCGGGCCTGCGCGTCGGTCCAGCGGCTCACCAGCACGTCTCCGTCGGGAGCGACGAGGTGCCAGGCGGAGCCGACCATCCGGAGAAAGCCGCCGCGATCCTCGTAGCTGCCGTCCGGCCGAAGCACAAGGCGGGGCGCCTCGGGGTCGCGGAAGTCGGCGCGGACGTAGGTGCCGTCCAAACGGACGTCCCGCCGCACCGGCACCTTGACCCACGCCCGGCCCCGATCGCTCACCAGGGTCTCGCCGTCGATCGTGTAGCTGGTCCGGTACGATCCGCGCTCGACCGTGATCCGGTTTCCGTCCCTGGTCCAGCGCCCCCAGAGCACCGGTTGCTGCCGACGCTCCCAGCCCAGATCCGTCGCCAGGCCGCGGAGGGGCAACCGCCGGCGATAGGTGCCATCCGGAAAGAGCACGTCGACTTCCGCGTAGTCGCCGACGTAGCTGGCGGGGGCCGGCCCACCGCCCGGGGCCACGCCTGCGCTGGCCGACGCACCGCGCTCGATCCCGGTGTAGACACCGGAGACGCCCTCGCCGAAGCCCGGCGGCGGTTCCCCAGTGGGAACGGGATTCGCCGCTCCGGCCGGCGCCGAGGCTACCACGCCGTCCGGCGCGATGTCCTGCACGCTCGCGATCGCGTTGAGGATCGGCGTCTGATAGCGATTGTAGGTCTCGTCGCTGTTCGCGAGCACCCAGATCCGGATCTGTCGCCCGCTCCGGAGCGCGACGGCCGTGTGCGCGGTGAAGCTCCGCCCATCGAGCGTCGCGACGCCCACGCCGTGTCGAAACGCCCAGCCGTTGGCGAGCTGCTGCTCGCGGGGACTCTCGACCGGGCGCCCGGGCCCCAGGTCGCGCAGCGCTTGTTCGTAGCTCTCGGCCAGGCCGGTCGACGTCGCGGCGAGCGGATCGATCAGGAGAACGAGCGACTGCCCGCTCGCGAGGTCGTCCGGCTGGACGGCCACGACGCCGTTCTCGATGCTCCTGCGCCACCCCGCCGGCACCTCGAGCCAGGCCGTGAGCGCCCGGGCCGAATCGGAAGACTGCGCCGCCGCGCCGCTCGTCGAGGTCGCGAGGAGCGCCAAGGCGGCCAGTGTCGCCCCTCTCATCCGGCGCGCTCTCCCTCCGGCGGCTCGCCGGTCCGCCCGTGGCTCGGTACCGCTCTCGTGTCGACCGCCTTCTTCCCCGCGTCCTTGGCCCGCTTGAGCCTGGAGAGCGGCGAGCGCGCCACCGACCTCGCGGTGAGGAGCAGCATCGCTCCCGTCATCAGCACCAGAGCCTGGGCCAGCCACCAGCTCCGCCGGATCCCACCTTTCACGGACTGGCCCACGGGTCATCGCGCCACGATCCGAGAGCCGACCAGCACGCCGTGGACGAGGTCGGCCTCGAGCGTGCCGTCCTGCCAGCGATACTCGCGGGTCGTGATCGGACCGTTGGTGGACATCTCGGTCGGCGGGCCAGCCAGCGCGAGCCGGAGCGCGAAGCGGCGGCGCGGCCAGTCAGTCATGCGATGCCTCGAGATCGAAAGAGACGTGAGTGGGGTGGGCGAAGTCCCCGATGTCCTCGGGACCGAAGACCGCGACCACGGTCCAGGAATGGGCGCCGGGCGGCAGGGATACGTCGAAGGCGACGCCATCGGCCGCCCAGCGGCGGGCGTTGCGGGCGTCGACCCGAAACTCGCGAGCGTGGAGAGCCCAGGTGGAGGGATCGACCCAGCGACCCTGGAGCACGTAGCCGCGCGCCCCGTCCACCTGGTCCCACTCGAAGAGGATCCGCGGCGCCACCCCGGGCACCCGTCGGCCCAGCAGCTCGCTGGCTCGAAGCGCCGTCGGATTGGCGAACCCCCGAGCGGGCGCGGCCGCCGCGGGCGCCCTGCCGGGTTGCGCGGCCACGCCCGCACCGCACAGGGCGGCCGCGAGCGCCGCGAGCCCGAGGACACGGAGAATCATCGGGCCGGTCGCTCCGCGAAGTTGTTGGACGGAATCGGATCCGGCGTGTTGCTCAGCACGAAGGCGGCGAACCGGGCCTCGTTGCCCTTGGGCGGCCGCGAGGTGGTGAGGGTCACTTCCCGCAGCCCGCGCACCGGCAGGTCGCCGAGGTGGCAGGTGACCCGGCCGGCCACCGCCGGCAAGGGCGAGGTGCCGGCGTGACAGCCACCGGTCGTCCGCACGACCTCGACGCCGACCGGGACCAGGATCTCGAGCCGGCTCTCCCTGGCGATCTCCTGGTCGCCTCCGGCGACCTGGACCCGGAGCGACAGGCTTCCCTGGCCGACCGGGATCACCTCCATCGCCTGAATTCGGATGTCCGCCTGCCAGGTCTTCTGGCTGGCGAGCGGGCTCGCCCCGAAGGGCAGCAACCCGAGCAAGAGCCCCAGCTTGATTGGTTCGGACATCGGAGCCCCCGGCCGCGGTCTCGGCTCGGAGGGGCACCGCTTGCCGGGCCCCATCGAACCGGACTAGAATCGCGACGAAGCTGGGGCGGGCCGCTCAGCCGACTGTCAGCCGGTGCCGGGACGGTATCATCTGGCTCTCATCTGGCGCACGAAGATGCTGCGGATCAACACGTTGGGTGGGCTTTGGGTGGAGGGCTCCGACCCGGGCGATTCGCCCGCGCCGAAGCCCCGCCGCCTGGCGTTGCTCGCCCTGCTGGCCGCCGCCGGAAGCGCCGGTGTCTCCCGCGACCGGCTCCTCGGCGTCCTCTGGCCGGACCGCGACGAAGCCAAGGCCCGGCACGCGCTGTCCCAGACGCTCTACAGCCTCAATCGGGACCTCGGGATCGACGCCACCATCACCGAGCCCACCCTCCGGCTCGATTCCGCCCGGATCCAATCCGACCTCGCCGACCTCGAAGCCGCGCTGGACCGGGAGGACGCCGACTCGATCGCCCGGGTCTACCGCGGTCCGTTCCTCGAGGGCTTCTCGCTGCCCGACCTGCCGACCTTCGACCAATGGGTCGACGCCGAGCGCGAGCGCCTTCGCGGCCGGGTGGTCGCCGCGTTGGAGCGGGCGCTCCGCCAGGAAGGTCCCAAGGACTGGCGGCGCGACGCGGGCCTGGCCGCGCAGCTGACCCGTCTCGACCCGTTGAGTGGGCGGTACGCTCTCCGCCGGATGGAGGCCCTGGTCGCTCTCGGCGATCGCGCCGCCGCGCTCGCTCACGCGCGCCGACACGTGGATACCGTGCGCCAGGAGCTCGACGCCGAGCCGGACCCGGCCGTCCTGAAGTACGTCGAGCGGCTCCGTGCGGCCGGCGCGAGCCCGGCCGAGCCTGCCGGGCGGGCCGCGACCGAGCGAGCCCCGGCCCCGACGGCGACGCAACCGAGCCGGGGCCGCTCCCGCCGGGCGCGCTGGCTTGGCGTCGCCGGCCTCGCCGTGATCGGGATCCTGGGCGGTTGGCTCGTCCGAGCCGGCCGGCCCGATCGAGGCTCGTCTCCCATCGTCGCGATCGGGCAGATCCGCGACCTCGCCAGCCCCGACTCGACTCAGGTGAGCCAGATCCTCGCGGACATGCTGGCCACGAGCCTCGGCCGGCTGACCAACGTCGAAGTGGTGGCGATGTCGCGTCTTCTGAGCTGATCCTGTCCGACGCCGATCCGTCGCGCCGGTCCCGACGCCCGGGCACGGCGCCCGCCGAGCCGGCGCGACCGAGATCCTCGAGGGCGACGTCACCAGGGTCGCGGACGGCCGCCTGCAGCTCGACTTCCGGCGGGTCGATCTGCGCTCCGGAATGATCCGGCGCGGCTACCGGGTGGCCGGGCCGAACCGCTTCGCGCTGATCGACAGCGCGACGGCCGCGATCGCGGGGGACCTGCGGACCTCGGCGCCGGGCTCGTCGGTGACGGAGGTGACCACCCGCTCGCCGATGGCCTATCGCCTCTACGAAGAGGGCCTCAGGGCCTTCTATCGCTTCGACCAGTTCGCCGCGGGCCGCCTGTTCCGATCCGCGCTGCGCGAGGACTCCGCCTTCGCGCTGGCCGCGTACTACGCCTGGCGGAGCGCCGCCGCGGCCGGCGACAGCGACGCCACCACCCTCGCGGCCCGCGCCGTCGCTCTGTCCGCCCGCGCCTCGACCCGGGATCGGCTGATCGTACGCGCGCACGTGGCGTGGGCGCACGACGACCCGGCGGGCTTCGCCGCCGCCGAATCCCTGGTGGTGATCTACCCGAACGACCCCGACGCGCTCGCGCGCGCGGCGGAGGTGTTTCGCCAGTCGGGCGAGCCCGTCGGCCGGATCGCGGCCCTGCTCGAGCGGGCGGTCGCGCTCGACTCGGCGGCCTCGACCGAGAGCGACGTCTGTCGCGCCTGCAGCCATCTCTCCACCCTGGCCACGGTCTACCGGGACGCCGATTCCTCCGTTGCCGCCGAGCTCGCGCTCCGCCGTTGGGCGCGGCTCCGCGCCGGAGACCTCGACCCGTGGCGTCGGTTGGGCGACCTGCTCGAAGCGAACGGGCGGCTCCACGGCGCGGACTCCGCCCTGGCCCACGCCGGCGAGGATTCGACCGCCCGACGGATCCGAGCCATCGGCCGCGCCCTGATCCTCGGCGACCCGGACCGGGCGGCCGCCCTCTGCGGCGACGACCCCCCCGACCCTCCGATCCGCCTCGCGTGTCTGAGGGCCGCGCGCGGCCTCGGCCGGCTGCGGGCGGCGTTGGTGCTGGCGCGGAGCCGCGGCCTCGGTGCGGCGGCCACGCCGTTGCCGGACACCGTCGCGACGCTGATGCTCGACCTCGAGGCGGGTCGGGCCGTCCTGGCCGCCGAGAGCTTCCGGCGGCTCGCCGAGCAGGCCGCTCCGGGCCCGGACGGTCGCGCCGCCGCCCAGGCGGCCGGCTACTATTCCCTCTCCGCGCTGGCGCTCCACCAGACCAACGATTCCATCAGGGTTCGTCCGATCGCAACGACCGTCTCGACACTCGAGCAGCGGACCGCCTCCGGTCGGCTCGCGCGTCTGTCGACCCTGACCCGGAGTCTCCTGGCTGCCGAAGCCGGCCAGCCGGACGATGCCCTCGCGACCTTGGAGCGCGCCCACGGCTGGCCGGGAGACTACCCGTTCGTCGAGCTGGCCAGAGCGCGCTACGCCCTCGCCGCCGGCCGTCCGGCGGCGGCGCTCGATCCGCTCCGCGCCGCGCTCCGCTCGGCGCCGGGCCGCTGGGGCGACGCCGTCAACCGGGGCGAGCTGCGGGCGCTCCTGGGCGACGCCTTCGCGGCGGCGGGCGCGGCCGACAGCGCCCGGGTCCACTACGAGTGGGTCGCCCGCGCCTGGCGCGACGCCGATCCGCCGCTCGACGCGCATCGGCGCCGCGCGGAGTCGTGGCTCGCGGCGAATCGAGCGACCCGATGAGCCCGCAGCCGACGGGCGCCGGCGTTCGTCTCCGCCTGATCGGACCGATCGAGCTGATCGGCCCCACCGGCCCCGTCACCCCCGGGGATCCGATCGCGCTCGGCCTGGTCGCGATCCTCGCCGTGGAGCCCGACGGCGCCACGCTCGACGACCTCCTCCTCCGACTCACGCCCGACCTGACGCCGACCGCCGGGAGGGCCCGCCTCGACGTGGCCCTGAATGAGCTCGCCAGCTCGCTCGGCCGCGGCGTCGTGGAGCGGTCGGCGGGCCGCTGGCGACTGGTGACGGGCGCCCTCGTCTCCGACGTGACCATCGACGGCCCGGCGCCGCTCGGCGCCCGAGAACGGGGCCGGGCGCTCACCGATCCCGCCCTGCCCGGTACGCCCGAGTTCGCATCCTGGGCCGCCGCGACGAGAGCGCGGCTCCGGCGCACGAGCCCGAAGCGATCCTCGAGCGGCGGTCGCCTCGCCGCGGTCGCCGCGCTGATCGCGGTCACCCTCGCCGTCCTTCTCTGGCTGAGCCGCTCACCCGCCCCGGTTCCCTATCTCCCGGGTGAGCCGCTGCTCCTGGCCGACGTCGAGAACCTCACCGGCGACACACTCTTCGACCGGAGCCTCTCCTTCGCCGCCCGGGTCGCGCTCCGCCAGTCGGCCCACGTCGACGTGGTGCCGCGCAGCCGGATCGCGGCCACCCTGCGGCGGATGCAGCTCGTCGACTCCGCCCCCGCCCTGACCGCCGCCCTCGCCCGCGAGGTTGCCGTGAGGGACGGCATCCGCTACGTGATCGGGTTGCGCGCCGAGCGCCGCGATCCGGGGTATCGGGTCTCCGCGACGCTGCTCGACGCGGCGAACGACAGGGTGATCGCGGAAGTCGCCGAGCCGGCCGAGACCCGCGCCGGCACCCTGGGCGCCTTGGACCGGGTGCTCGCCGAGATCCGGGCGCGGCTCGGCGAGCCGGCCGCCGAGCGGCGAGCGCGGAGCGTCGCCTTGCCGCGGGTGACCACGCCGTCGCTCGAGGCGCTGCGCTCCTACGCGGTCGGCGCGCAGGCCTGGTCCGCCGGCAACTTCGCGCTCGCCAAGGACGGGTGGGAGCGAGCCGTCGCCCTGGACACCGGCTTCGCCATGGCGCTCGGCGCCTTGGGCGGATGGCACTACTGGCACCACCGGCCCGAAGACGGCGAGCGATACTACCGCGAGGCGCTGGCGCGGAGCGACCGGCTCACCGAGTGGGAGCGGCTCAGCCTCGAGTCCTCCGTGGCCGGATACCGCGGCGATCGCGCCGCGTCGGAGCAGATCGCGGAGACGCTCGCGCGGCGCTTCCCGAGCGCGAGCGCCTGGTACAACTACGGCACCACACTGCTCGAGGCCGGCCGGCACCAGGCCGCGATCGAGGCCTTCGCGAGAGCGCTCGAGCTTGATCCCGACCACGTCAACAGTCTCGTCAACCTCGCCACCGCCTCGAAGGCGCTCGGCCGGTTTCCGGACGCGCTCGCCGCCTACGAGCGGGCCGCCCGCGCCGACTCGCTCGCGCTCCACCGCGGCAACGTCGCCTCCGAATACGGTTACACCCTGCTGCTGGCCGGGAAGCTGGCCGAAAGCGAGCGGCACTTCGCCTCGCTGCTCGAGAGCCCCGGCCTCTTCGAGCGGACGCTCGGGCATCGCGGCCTCGCCTTTCTCGCGATCGCCCGGGGTCGGTTCGACGACGCCGTCGGGAGCTTCCGTCGCGCGACCGAAGCCTCGCGCCAGCAAGCGGTGCCCCTGAGCATCGCCCGCGGCGAGCTGTTCGAGGGCCTCACCCTGCTGCTCGCGGGAGACTCCGCCGACGGACAGCGGACACTGGTCGGGGTCGCCGAGCGGCTTCGCCGGGTGGCGGCCGCACCGCAGTTCCTCGCGCTCGTCGGCCACGGCCTCGTCTCCGCGGGCCGGCGTGGCGAGGCCGGTCGGGTGCTCGGGCAGCTCCGGGCCGCGGCCGACACCGGGCGACTGGTCGATCGCGAGTCGCTCGCGTTCCTGACCGCGGACCTCGCGCTCGCGGAGGGCGATCCCGGGCGCGCGCTCGCGCTGCTGGACTCGGTCTCGTCGTACCCGCAGGGGGCGATGGTCACCTATCGGCGCGCCGAGGCGCTCGCCGCGGTCGGGCAACCGGACTCGGCCATCGCGCTGCTCGACGCGCGCGACGCGGCCTTGATTCCGGGATCCGAGTCCACCTTCGACTGGTATCGATCGAGATTCACCCTGGCGGCGCTGCTCGAGGCGCGGGGCGACAGCGCCCGGGCGGGCGCGCTCCTCCGCGGGCTCGCCGATCGGTGGGCGGACGGCGACGTGGGATCCGCGACGATCAGGGCCCTCCGGTCGCGACTCCAGCGCTGACCGGAGACCCGGGCCGGCGTCCGAGCCGACCGTAGAGCTGCATCCCGCCCGTCACCCCGCCGATCGGCGCCACCCAGTAGAGCCAATGGGCCGTCCAGCCACCGCCCGCGAGCGCGGGTCCGAGCGACCGGGCGGGATTGAAGCTCCCGCCGGTGAGCGGTCCGGCCACCAGCGCCCCGGCGAACACGGTCGTGCCGATCGCCATGGCGGCGATGCCCGCCGGCACCCGCTCGTCCGTCGCCACGGCGGCGATCACGAAGCCGAGCAGCGCGGAGCACACGGCTTCCACGGCGAAGGAGCGCTCGAGCGAGAGCGCCGGGATGGTCGCGCCCAGCTTCCCGACCGGACCGAGGATCCAGCGCAGGCCGAACGCGGCGAGCGCCGCGCCGACGCATTGCGCCGTCAGGTAGCCGGGCACCAACCGGGCGGGAAAACGGCGAATGGACCAGAAGCCCAGGGTGACCGCCGGATTGATGTGGGCCCCGCTCAGGTGGCCGGTCGACGCCACGACGATGGTCACGATCGCGCCGAAGGCGAGCGCTACGCCCAGGTGGGTGACGGCGCCCGTCTTGGCGGCGACCATCGCGGCGCCAGGCCCGATCGCCACCAGGAGAAAGGTCCCGACGCCCTCCGCCACGATCGCGCGCCGCGGCGACGCCGGCTCGCTCATCGCCGGCCGCCGGTCCGGAGCTGCTCGGCGAAGGCATCGGGCAGCTCGCTTTGACGGATCGCCGCGACCGCACGGTCGAGGTCGTACTCGACCCGCTCGAAGCGCACCGTCACGCCCTCACGCCTCAGGTCCAGCACCACGTAGCCGGCCCGCCAATCGCCGTCCTTCGGCCTGCCGACGCTGCCCGTGTTCACGAAGTGGATCCCGTCCACCTCGCGGTGCCACGGCTTGTGGGTGTGGCCGAAGGCGACGACGTCGCCCGCCCGGGCGCCGGCCAGCCCGGCCATCTTGAGGGCGAAGGCGTCGTCGCGGTCCTCGGTCCAGTAGACGGTGTTGAGGGTCGGCGTGCCGTGCACCAGGATCGCCGTCGGCCCCGAGGCGTGGCCGCCCCCGACCCGATGGTCGATCCGGAACGGCAGGCCCGCCAGCCAGCGCTTGCCGGCCTCGCCGGTGTTGGCCTTGGTCCACGCGAAGCTCTCGTGCGAGAGCGCCTCCTGCTCGGGGTCCTCGTACCGGCAGCCGCAGTGCTGGTAGTCGTGGGCGGTCGTCGAGTCGTAATTCCCCGCCACGCCCGCGATCCCACGCTCGGCCAGCAGCGCCACGCACTCGTCGGGCCAGGGCGCGTACTCCCACCAGGTCGCCGAGGTGATAGCGGACCTCGACGTCGGGCTCCTTGTCGATCGCCGCGAGCACCGCCTCGAGCGCCGGGAGATTGGCGTGGACGTCGGAGAGAAGGGCGATCCGGCTCATGCCCGGGCGGCGGCGCGGCGCGGCTTGGCGCGGGTGGGCGCCGCGGGCAGGCACCCGCCCTCCCCGTCGCAACAATGGGCCACCAGGTACTCGAGCAGCGCGTTCATCGCCTCGAAGTTGGCCGAGTATCTGACGAAGCGCCCCTCGGCCCGGCCGACCACCAGCTCGACCCGGCTGAGCTCCTTCAGATGAAAGGAGAGGGTCGGCGACGGCACGCCCAGCCGCTCGGCGAGCGCGCCGGCGGTGACGCCCTCCGGCCCGGCGCCGACCAGGTGCCGGAAGACGGCGAGCCGGGTGTCCTGGGCCAGGGCGCCCAGCAGGTCGACCGCGCGGGATATTTCCACGGCTCCAAAATAGTCAAAACATCCCGTGCGGCCAGGGGGACCTCAGTCGGAGCCCGCCCCCTTGCAGGCCTGAGCCGCGGTCGAGACGGTCGAGTAGATCTCGGTGTGCTGCCGGACGATCCCCTCCCGATCGGCGCGGTCGGCGGCGGCCAGCTCCGCGCGCGACGCCTCGACCAGGGTCCGGTAGTTCGCCGCGCTCAGGGTCTCGAGCGCCTTGTCCGCCCAGCACTCGCAGTAGCTCTCGCCGTACTCGCGCTTGAGATAGCCGATCCCCTGCTGCGTGCTGCAGGCCGACAGCAGCACCTCCCGGGCGTCGGCCGGGGCGTCGCCTCCGCCCTGCGCCGCGCCGCCCCCACAGGCCATCAGTGCGAGCAAGGCTCCGCTCGCGAGGCACCCTCTCCCCGTCATCGTGCTCCCTCGGTGATTGGTCTCGGACGCTGCTTCGTGATCCTGCGCGGGGACGGCGACCCGCCTGGGAGGCCGTCCCCCGACCAGGCCCGCGGGCCCCCTTACCCGTTGGCGCCGCCCCGGGTCGCCGCGGCGATCTCCCGGAGGTACTCGACGGCCTTGAAGACCACGATCATGATCTCCATCATGACGCGGAAGTACATCGCCAGGAGGAGGAAGGCCAGCCCGCCGACCGGGACTCCGACGAAGAGGCCGCCGATCTTGCCGAGCATTCCTCCCACGGTGACCATCGCGCCCAGACCGATCACCGCGGCCATCACCAGCATCAGGGCGTAAAGCACCCGCTGAATCCGCGGGGTGATCATGTGATCGAAGGTGAGATCGAACAAGGACGATACCAGTCCGCGCTGGTCCATGGCTCCACTCCGTCGGTCAGGGGTCGGCTCGATGCACCGGGTCGGTGTCTTCACCTGTCCTTTACGTCCTTTGCGGGCCCGAGCAGTCATCGGGCCCCTGGCGCCGCCCCGAAGCCCGGCGGAGGGTGGTGTCCCCGCGGGGCGGCCCCCGGGCCCAGGGTCGGATCGACTGAGCCGCGAAACTCGCTATCTTTCCGCCTCGTCCGGAGGGCACCTTCACCTCCGGGTGGGAGGCCCCCGAGATGATCCGACAGCTCGATCCCAGCAATCTGGCGGCGCTCGCCGTCCTGGCCCTGGCCGCCTGTGGCGGCGCCAGTCGGGCGGAGCCGAGCCCTGCGCCGGTCCCCGACCCCGACGCCGGCCTGGCCGCGGCCGTGGCCGAGGCCCGGGCCGACAGCCTGCGCTACGCGTACACCGAGGCCGACATCCACTTCATGACGGGGATGATCAGCCACCATGCCCAGGCCCTGGTGATGGCCGGCTGGGCCCCGTCCCACGGGGCGAGCCCGGCCGTGCTGAGGCTCACCGAGCGGATCATCAACGCCCAGAGCGACGAGATCCGGCTGATGCAGAACTGGCTCCGGGCCCGGCACCAGCCGGTGCCCGAGGCCGACCCGGCCGGCATGAAGATGCAGATGAACGGCGGCGAGCACACCATGCTGATGCCGGGCATGCTGAGCCCCGCGCAGATGGCGGCGCTCGACGCCGCCCGCGGCCCCGAATTCGACCGTCTCTTCCTCCAGTTCATGATCCAGCACCACCGCGGCGCCATCACCATGGTCGACCAGCTGTTCAACAGCTACGGCGCCGCCCAGGACCAGCTGGTGTTCAAGTTCGCCTCGGACGTCAACATCGATCAGACGACCGAGATCGAGCGGATGCAGCGGATGCTCGTCGACCTCCTGGTCGCGCCATGAGCCCGATGTCGTCATCCGCCGCCTCACGCTCCCTTCGTTCCCTCAAAGGATGTGTCATGGTCTTCGCGCCTCTCGTACGCTACTCGCGACCCGCGGCCCGACTCGCGTTGGGCTGCACCCTGGCCACGCTGGTGGGCTGCGCCTCGTCGACGTCGTCGGGTGGATCCGCGCCGTCGCCGATGGCGGCTCGCGCCATCACCCCGCCGAGCCCCGACCCGCGCGTCGGGCTGAAGGCCGGTCTCGAGGACGCCGGAGTGGCGGCCTGGAACCTCCGCCTGGTCTCCAACACCCCGCCCACCGAGCGTTTCAAGGGCGTGACCAACTCGGACCTGGCGTTCAAGGGAAACCTGGTCTTCCAGGGCAACTACAACGGCTGGCAGATCTGGGACATCACCAATCCCGCGAAGCCGGCCATCAAGACGGCGTTCTACTGCCCCGCCTCGCAGAGCGACGTGTCGGTCTACGGCAACCTGCTGTTCGTCTCGGGTGAGGGGAACTCGGGCCGCCTCGACTGCAGCGGCGAGGGCGTGCACGACCCGGTCAGCCACCACCGCCTCCGGGGCATCCGGATCTTCGACATCACCGACGTCACCAACCCGGTGAACGTCGGCAACGTCCAGACCTGCCGCGGCTCGCACACCCACTCGGTGGTGCTCGACCCGAAGGACAAGGACAACGTCTACGTCTACGTCTCGGGCTCGGCGCCGGTTCGCCCCGACGAGGAGATGCCCGGGTGCCGCGGCGGCACGCTCGAGGAGAATCCCAACTCCGTCGAGTTCCGGATCGAGGTCATCAAGGTCCCGCTCGCCCATCCCGAGCGGGCCGCGATCGTCACCTCGCCCCGGATCTTCAACGACCTGAAGGCGCCGCCCCGCCACGGCGAGGCGCCGGAAGACATCGCCGCCGCGAAGCAGCAGGTCGCGGCGGCCAAGGCGCGCGGCCTGTTCACCGCCGAGATCTTCGGGCTGGAGCGGCCGATTCCGCCTCAGATGACCGCGCCGATGCTGGACAGCATCGTCGCCGCGCGCGGCGGCAGCGGGACGCCGACGGCCGCCGACAGCGCCGCGCTGCGTCAGGCGCTGCCGGGCATCATCGCCAAGATGATCGGGGTCCGCGAAGAGACCGGCCCGACCTCGTGCCACGACATCACCGCCTATCCCGAGATCGGGCTCGCGGGCGGCGCCTGCGAGGGCTACGGCCTGCTGCTCGACATCAAGAACCCGGCGAACCCCCGACGGATCGGGGCCGTCTCCGACTCGAACTTCTCGTACTGGCACTCGGCCACGTTCAACAACGACGGGACCAAGGTCCTCTTCACCGACGAGTGGGGCGGCGGCGGGGCGCCGAAGTGCCGCGCCACGGACAAGCCGGAGTGGGGCGCCGACGCCATCTTCACGCTCGAGAACGGCAAGATGGTGTTCCAGAGCTACTTCAAGCTCCCCGCGGCGCAGACCAGCGAGGAGAACTGCGTCGCCCACAACGGGTCGCTGATCCCGATCCCGGGTCGCGACGTGATGGTCCAGGGATGGTATCAGGGCGGGATCAACGTCTTCGATTGGACCGACGCCAAGAACCCGTACGAGATCGCCTTCTACGACCGCGGCCCGGTCGACGCCAACCGGATGGCCAACGGCGGCTCCTGGTCGGTCTACTGGTACAACGGCTACATCGTGAGCTCCGAGATCGCCCGCGGACTCGACATCTTCGAGCTGGTGGCGAGCCCGGCTCTCAGCCAGAACGAGATCGATGCCGCGAAGACCGTCCGGTACGACTACCTCAACGCGCAGGGCCAGCCGAAGATGGTCTGGCCGGCGAGCTTCGCGCTCTCCCGCGCCTACACCGACCAGCTCGAGCGCTCGGGTGGTCTGCCCGGCCCGCGGATCAGCGCGGTTCGGCAGGCGCTCTCGGAGGCGGAGCGGGCGTCGGGCTCGAGCCGCGCCGGGACGCTCAACGACCTGGCCCGCGAGCTCGATCGCGACGCGGGCGGCTCGCGTGACGCGGCCAAGGTGCGGATGCTGGCCCGGTCGGTTCGGGATCTGGCGTCGGCCAACTAGCCCGAACCCGGCTGCCCCCATCGGCCCACGGAGCCACTCGGCTCCGTGGGCCGATGGCCGTCCGGCCGTCTAGCCCGCACCGATGGGCGCGACGAGCGAACGCCCGCTCCTTCTCCAGGGAACGGGCGTTCCTCTCCACCTCGCCATGACGCCCGCAGCCGCCGATGGCTTTCCGATCAGGAGGCGGCGAGCGCCGCCATGAAGCGCCGGGCCCGCTCCCGAGCCGGCCCCGGCGATCGGGGCCCCACCCCGCCCGGGACGGTCTCGAGGTCGAGGACGATCACCGTGGGTCCGGGCCGCTCGATCAGCCGGCGGTGCTCCCGCTCCCAGACCGTCAGGTCGTCGATTCGAGCCACCTCCTCGATCCCACAGGCTCGGGCGAGGGCGACCCAGTCGACGCCAGCCGCCACGCCCGGGGTCGGCTGCGCGCCGGTCACTTCGTAGCAGCCGTTGTCGCCGATGATCACGGTGAGGTTGCGGGGCGCTTCGGCCGCGATGCTGACCAGCGAGCCCAGGTTCATCAGCATCGACCCGTCGCCGTTGGCGACGATCACCCGGCGGTCGGGCCGCGCCAGCGCCAGGCCGAGCCCGACCGAGGTGGCCTGCCCCATGCTCGAAGGCACCAGCACGAAGTCGAGCGGGTGAAGCGGCCCCAGCGCCATCCATTCGCGCGCCGCGCCCATCGTGGTGACCACGATCTCGTCGTCGGCTCGCCGATCCCGAAGCAGCCGCATGGCCTCGCCGAGCGCGATTCGTGGGCTCACGCCTTGCCCTCCGCGACGATGATCGTGCCGTGCCGCCCTTCGGCGCGGCGGCGGGCCAGGTGCGCCTCCGCCTCCGGCAGCTGGTCGGGGTCGGTCACCAGGAAGGCCTCGAGCCCCCAGGCCGCGGCCACGGGCTCGGTGAAGGTCAGGCAGGTGTCGCCGGGGAGAGTCTCCTGATTGAGGTAGCTGCGATACCCGATCAGGCTCGGGATGGGCAGCTCCCAGTCGTGAAGGGTGTTGCGGAGGGCGTCACCGGACTCGAAGAAGCCGGTGCACTGGATCATCACCAGCGGGCGGCGCCCGCCGAGCTCGAGGCCGGCCGCGACCGCCCACGCCTCGCCTTCCCGGCACACCCGCACCAGCCGAACTCCCGCCGCCTCGATGGCGTCGGTCCAGGGACCGATCGTGCTGTCGGGAACGGTGACGACGTGGGTGACGCCGAGCCGAGCGAGCATCGCTGCGATCGGCCCCCGGTGAGTGCGCGCACGGCAGTGTTCTAGCGCCGCCGCGCGGGCTGTCAACGTGGGCCGTCAGGACTGCGCGCTCGGACTGGCCAACCAGCGTTTGGCGAGGTCGGGATCCTCGAAGATTCTGAGCTCGGTCAGGTCGGCCAGGATCTGGAGCATGCGGGTCATCCCGTAGTTGCCCTGATCGGAGACGACGACGGCCCATCGGGACTCCTGGATCTCGGGCAGCTCGCGGATCACCCGGCTCAACCCGTGCACGAGGCCGACCGGCTGCATCTGAAAGCCGCGTCGGTCCCGCAGGAAGCCGCAACCGGGCCGGAAGTCGCTGTCCGCGACCACCGCCTTGAGCACCTGCTCGACCTCTTTCGGACTGGGGCCGTCGGGGCCCAGCAGCTCCACGATGCAGAGCTCCGCGTCGATCGCATACCGGAGCTGGTCTCCCACGGGGACCTCCTCGCGCCGGGGGTGGCCATGTCAGTCGCGAACGGCGATTCCTATCGTCGACTAGGGACGGACTCGGGGAAAGTAGTCCCGCGGGGCGCTCAGGGAACCCATGGGGACGCCCCGGCCAAATCGTTACCGCGCGGATCGATCCCGGGATCGCGACTGCTCGCCAGGGCGGAACTGGCAGGCGTCACCCCGGCGGAGTATCGTTGTCGGACTCCATCAGCGAAGACCAGAGCATGATCCGATCCGCGATCGCCACCGTGGCGCTCTGCTCGCCGTGGGCTGCGCCCCGGCAGCCAGTCCGGACGCCGCGAGCGCTTACTTCGACAACACCGGTCGGACCGACGTCTACGCCGGCGGCATCCGGCGTATCCCGATCTCCACGCCGAAGGGCGAATTCACGGTCTGGACCAAGCGGGTCGGCAACAACCCGACCATCAAGCTGCTGCTGCTCCACGGCGGTCCGGGCATGACGCACGAGTACTTCGAGCCGGCCGACATGTACCTCCCCGCCGGCGGGATCGAGTACTACTACTACGACCAGCTGGGCTCGTTCTACAGCGACCAGCCCAGCGACACCAGTCTCTGGAACGTGCCGCGCTTCGTGGACGAGGTCGAGCAGGTGCGCGCGGCGCTCGGGCTCACGCCGGACAACTTCTACCTGCTGGGCCATTCCTGGGGTGGAATGCTCGCGATGGAATACGCCCTCGCCCACCAGGATCGGCTGAAGGGCCTGATCATCTCGAACATGATGGCCAGCATTCCGGCGTACAACGAGTACGCCAGGAACACCCTGATGCCCGCGATGGACCAGACGGTGCTGGCCGAAGCGCAGGCCCTCGAGGCCAAGGGCGACTACGCCAATCCCCGCTACCTGGAGCTGCTGATCCCGGCGCACTACGAGCAGCACGTCCTGCGGCGGCCGTTCGCCGACTGGCCCGATCCGATGATTCGGACCATGAACCACGTCAACCCGGAGATCTACGTCCGGATGCAGGGACCGAGCGAGCTCGGCGCGAGCGGGACCCTGGTCGACTGGGATCGCACCGCCGACCTCGCCAAGATCACGGTGCCGACGCTGGTCATCGCCGGGCGGCACGACACCATGGACCCGAAGCACATGGCCTGGATGGCGAGCACACTGCCCAACGGCCGGCTGCTGGAGCTGCCCGAGGCCGGGCACATGGCGATGTTCGACGACCAGGCCGCCTATTTCGCCGGCCTGATCCAGTTCCTGAAGGAGGTCGATCGCGCCGGGCGGTGATCGCCCGGCTGGGTCAGCGGGCCCCGCCCGCCTCCACGATCTCCGAGAGCAGCCGGGCGGCGGCGTCCACCTCGGCCTCGGTGTTGTAGTAGTGCGGTGAGAGTCGCACGGCCGACTCGACACCCTTCGCCTCGAAGTCGTAGATCCCGTACTCGCGCCGCGAGGCGACCGTGTTGACGCCGCGAGCCGTGAGCGCGCGGACCAGGTCGGCGGCGTCCCAGCCCTCGACCGCGATCGTGACGATCGCCGCTCGCACGGCGCCTCGATCGAGCACCCGGCCTCCGGGCACCGCCGCCAGCCGCTCCCGAAGCCGGTCCGCGAGGCCCCAGGCGCGCTCCCGCGCCCGCTCCAGGCCGACGTCGAGGGCGTAGCGCGCGGCTCGCCCCTGCCCCAGCACCAGCGCATAGGGCTGTTCCCACTCCTCGAACCGCACGGCCGTGTCGACCGGTCGGAAGCTCCGCGCGGAGGTCCAGGCGGCGCCTCGCATGTCGAGGTGGATCGGGTAGTCGCCGCGCGCGAGGGCTCGATCCGAGGCGTAGAGAAAGCCGATTCCGCGCGGTCCCCGCAGGAACTTCCTCGCCGTGGCCGAGAGATAGTCGCAGCGGAGCGCCCCGACGTCGATCGGCAGCTGACCGACGGCCTGGCAGGCGTCGACGAGGTACACGACCCCGGCTCGCTCACACGCCGACCCGACGGCTTCGACGTCCTGCACCAGACCGGAGTTGGTCGGGATCCAGGACACCGCGACCAGCTTGGCGGGCTTTCGCTCGAGCTCGCCGCGGAGGGCCTCGGGATCGATCCCACCCTCCGGAAGGTCCGGCACGTGGACCACCTCGACCCCACGGCGCGCCGCCAGCGCCAGGAACTGGATCTGGTTCGAGATGTAGTCGCAGCGTGAGGTGAGGATCCGGTCGCCCGGCCCGAAGTCGAAGGTCGCGAGCGCCTGGACGAACGACGCGGTGGCGCTGCTGGTCATCGCGATGTTGCGCGGCTGTGCGCCGACCGTCCCGGCCAGCGAACGATAGGCTTCGGCCAGGGCAGCCTCGCTCGCGTCGTGGGCCTCGTACCCGCCGATCGCCGCCTCGAGCTCCAGGTGGGATGCCACGGCGTCGAGCACCGGCCTCGGCATCAGACCGGCCCCGGCGTTGTTCAGATGATTGCGGTTGGCGACGCCGGGCGTGTCGGCGCGCCAGGCCTCGAGCTCGGCCGCGGAGGTGGTCGTCATCGGACAATTGTGGCCCGAGCCGGGCGGGAACGCCACGGCGCCCGGGTCACTCGTCCGTGACGTCGTCCTGATGCTGGCGGTAGAGCCGATAGGCGAGGTCGAGGAAGTCGCGCTCGCTCACGATCCCGACCAGGTGGCCGCCGTGAACCACCGGGAGACAGCTCACGCCGTGCTCCCGCATCAGCGCGATCGCGTCGTCACAGCGGGCCCCGGGCGTCGTGGTGATCGGCTCGGGAGTCATGATCTCGCGGACGGGCACGCTGGTCCGGGCCTCGGGACCGACCGCTCCCGTCGACAGGAAGCGCAGCAGGGAGCGATAGGAGAGCAGACCGACCAGCTTGCCGGTCCCGTCCTCCACCGGCACGTGGCGGACGTGCTTCCAGCGCATCACGCTCGCGGCGACGTCCACCAGGTCGTCCGGCCCGACCGTGAAGAGATCGGTCGTCATCACCTGGCTCACCGTGCGATAGAGGTCTCGCCAGTCGATCGAGGCGACGCCCTCGGGCACGGTCCACTGGTGCACCGGCGCGCCGCTCTGCTGGCGCTCGCTCATCGCCCGCACCAGGAGCTCGGTGCGCACCACCTTGCTCTTGGCCTGGTCGAGGTGCTCGAAGGCGTCGAGCTGCCACTGGGCGCCGGTTCGCCCGGTCCGGACCCGATCCTCGACGATGTCCAGATAGCGGTCGCGCTCGCCGGCGCTCACCCCGGCCTCGGCCAGGCCCTCGCGAGCCACCGGAATCAGCTCCTCGAGCAGCAGGGCGCTGGCTGGCAGCACCCTGCCCCCGGTCCAGTGGAGACTCGCCTTGAGGCCGTAGCGGGCGGCCGCCTGGAAGTTGGTCTTCACGTCGCCGAAGCGGAACGCGTGCCGCACGTCTCCCAACCGGGCCCCCAAGCCGCTCATCAGGCCGAAGAAGAGCGCCGCGTTGGCGACCTCGTCCAGCACCGTCGGCCCGGCGGGAAGCGGCCGGTGCTCAATCCGGAGATGCGGCTTGCCGTCGGTGATCCCGTAGCAGGCCCGGTTCCACTGGTACACGGTGCCGTTGTGGAGCGAGAGCGCCCGCAGCCGCGGCGTCTCGCCCCGGGCGAGCACGGTGGTGGAGAGCTCCTCGCAGCTCCCGGTCACCAGCAAGCCGTAGCGCGCCACCTGCTCCTGATAGAGATCGAGCACCGAATCGACCCACCCGCCGCCGAACGAGACCCGTTGCCAGGTGTCCCGCCGCCGCCCGGATGCCGAGCGGAAGTCGAGCGACTGCTGGAACAGCGAGATCCGGGTCTCGTGCCAGAGCCGGTGCTGGAGCAGCAGCGGCGAGTTGGCCGCCGCGGCCAGGACCGGCGCGGCGATCACCTGGGCCAGGTTGTACTCCGCGGCGAACTGCGCCGGCGTGGTCTGCCAGTGGATCTGGAAGCTGGTGTTGCACGCCTCGAGCAGGACGTTCGTGTGCTCGATCTGGAGCTCGTCGATCCCTGAGATCAGCGTCCGGACCGATCCGCCCGCCAGGTCCATGATGGCCCGGTTGAGCTCCAGGTAGCGCGAGATCTGGGTGATCCGCTCGTCCCGGAGGTCGGGCAGCGTGAGACTCGGCAGCACGCCGACCAGCAGGACGTCCGCGCCCTCGGTCCGGGCGGCGGCCCGCACCTTCGAGACCGCGGTCCGCAGTGACGCCTCCAGCCGCTCGAGGAAGCCGGGGCCGAAGCGGTCGGGCGGCAGGTTGAACTCGAGGTTGAACTGCCCGAGCTCGGTGGTGAAGCCGGGGTCGTCGAGCTTGGCGAGGACGGCCGGGGCCGCGTCGACCGCCCGACCCGCGCCATCGACGAGAAAGAGCTCCTGCTCGGCGCCGATCCGCCGGACCCCGACCTCGAAAGCTCCGGCCGAGATCATCCGCTCCAGGGCGGTCAGGTCGTCCAGCAGCGCGCGGGCGAACCGCCTTCGGCCTTCCTCGTCCCGCAGATTCGCTTGCACCTCGAGGTGACCCATTGCCCAGCCGGGGGTGGAAACGCCCTCAAAGTACGGTCCGATCCGCCGCCGGGCGAGGCTGGTTCGGGTGAAAGACCGTTCACCCACGCCGTTTGGCTGGCACACAGTTCGCTTCCTCGACAGTTGAAGAATTCGACGGTAGACTCTCCGAAAACCGTTGCGCTGGCCCAACAGCGGATCGAGGCTCCATGCGGAACCGCTTCTCATTACTCGTGATACTGGTCATCGGCGGATGCTCGTCGCTCAGCCCGTCAGATTTGTTGCTACCCAACGGCGCGCTGCCAATCGCTGCACCGGCCAACTACAAGGCCTGGTTCGGTCGGACCGAGGCCTGCAGCGGACTGAACGGGAGCTTCGAAGCGATTGAGTGGTACGTGGTTCCCGGCGTCGAGAGCTTCCCGACCGCCGCGGGGCCGAAGGTCGGGATGTGGGAGCGCTCGGGCGCCGTGGCCCGGATCATCGTCGCGGGTGCCTACCAGGAGCACGAAATGGTGGTTCGGCACGAGATGTTGCACCATCTGCTCGATCGCGAGGGACACCCCAGCGACTACTTCGTCAGCCGCTGCCACCTGACCTGGGAGAGTTGGGAAAGCACCCAGGCCGGCGACTGAACCGTAGTGCCTCCGATGCCGCGCCCGGACGACACCGTCGTCCGGGCGCGGCACTCGTTTTCGGACCCGCCTGGCTTTCCCCGGGAAGGGGTGCCGGTTGTCCACTCCGCGTGGATAGGTCGAGAAGTTCGACACCGCCCGGTATTCACACGAGGCGCCGTCCCACAAACCGTTGATCTCAAAGTCGATGCGAATTCCGACCTCAGGCCGTGTTGGAATCGTGTGCATAAGAAGCCGCAGTAATCCACGTGGCCGCGCTCCTTCCCGGGACCGCGCTGGACGGGCCAAGTCCGGTGGCCGTAGATTCGGCCGCTATCCCTCCCCAACCGCAATCGCCGAGGCTCGCGTGCTTCGTCCCGAAGTCGTCCGCGCACTCGAGAGCGTCTCTCTCGACCTTCCCTGGGACCTGATCGAGCGCTTCAGCACCCTCGAGCGCGAGCATCCCGACGACGTCCGGGCGGCGTGCGCCGAGATCGTGAGCCGGCTCGAAGCGGTCGGCGTCCCGGTCGAGGTGGACGAGCCCGAGCTCTACCTGAGCCTGCCTGGCCAGGCTTCCGTCTCCGTCGGGAGTCTGACGGTGCGGGCCAAGCCCATGGCGATGAGCCGGGCGACCGAGGGGCTCGAGGCGCCTCTGGTCTACGTCCAGAACCAGGCCGATCCGAGCATCGAGGAGATGTTCGCCCGGCCGACGGGACGGCCCGAGCGATCGGTTCGCGGCCGAATCGTGCTGACCGAAGGCTACGGGATGCCGGGCAAGGTGGCCCACTACGAGGCGCTCGGCGCCGTCGGGGTGATCGCCGTCAACCCCGGGGCGAACGCCCACTGGGGCATCTGCACCACCATCTGGGGCACGCCCGACCTGCACGACCTGCCCCGCCGGCCCACCATCCCCGTGGTCGCCGTCAATCGTCCGGACGGCCTCGCGCTGATCGCGGCCGCCAGGCGAGGCGAGATCGGCACCATTCGCTCCTCGCTCGAGGAGGGCTGGTACGCCTCGCCGATCCCCGTCGTCAGAATCCCCGGCACCGAGGAGCCCGAGACGTTCGTGCTGCTCCACGGGCACTACGACTCCTGGGACGTCGGCGTCGGCGACAACGCCGTCGGCGACGCCACCCTGCTGGAGATCGCCCGGGTGCTCTGGGAGCATCGGGCCTCGCTCCGGCGAAGCGTCTGGATCGCCTGGTGGCCGGGCCACTCGACGGGTCGCTACGGGGGCAGCACCTGGTTCGCGGATCGGTACGCTCTCGAGCTCGACCGGGGCTGCATCGCCCAGGTGAACTGTGACTCGCCCGGCTGCCGCTGGGCCACCGAGTATCTCGACGTGGCCTGGATGTCGGAGACCGAGCGCTTCGCGCAGGGAGTCATCGCGGACGTGGCGGGCAAGCGGGCTGAGGGCGTCCGCCCGTTCCAGGCCGGCGACTACTCCTTCAACAACATCGGGATCAGCAGCTACTTCATGCTGCTCTCGACCATGGATCCGGAGGACCGGAAGGCGAAGGGCTATTACGCGGTGGGCGGCTGCGGCGGCAACATCGCCTGGCACACGGAGGACGACCGGCTCGAGATCGCGGACCGCGAGGTGCTGCTCACGGACATCAAGATCTACCTCGCGGCGGTGGCGGAGACGGCCAACGCGACCATCGCCCCCTTCGACTACCGGGCCACCCTGGACGAGTTCGAGGCGACCCTCGAGCGCTACCAGGGCGCGGTGGGCGGGCGGATCTCCTTCGCGCCGGTCGCCGAGGCCGTCGCGGCACTCCGGGCCGAGCTCGATCGGGCCGGGGCCCGGGCGGAGCGACTCGGCGAGCGCCCGGCAAGCGATCCCGAGGTCCGGGAGCTCAACCGGGCGCTCCGCCGGGTGGCCCGCGAGCTGGTACCGGTGAACTACACCGTCCGGCCCCGCTTCTTCCACGACATGGCGGAGTCGATCCCTCCGCTTCCCGATCTCGCGCCCGCGCTCGATCTGCCGGGCGCGCCGGACGACCGGATCGGCTTCATCCTCACCCACCTGCTCAGGGGACGGAACCGGCTGGTGGCCGCGCTCGAGCGGGCGGCTGCGCATCTGGCGGCGGTGCCGCGGTGAGCCGGGCCTCCGTCGCGCGAGGCATCGCGACGGCGGCGGCGCTCGCGGCGGCGGTCTCCTGCGGAGGGGCCGCCGGCGCCGGCGACGCGCTCCATCTCGCGATCATCAACGACCCGATCCTCAACGCCGTGATCGCGCCGGACATCGGCTCGATCCTGGTGAACAAGATCGTCTTCCCCGGCCTGGTGCGGCCGAACGAGTCGCTCGAGCCGGAGCCGGACCTGGCCGAGCGCTGGGAGGTCTCCGACGACGGCACCGTCTACACCTTCCATCTGCGCCCCGGGGTGGTCTGGCACGACGGCGCCCCGTTCACCGCCCGCGACGTGGCCTTCACCTTCGATCGGATCGCCGACTCGACGACGGGGACGCTGCTCTGGTCCGACTTCGCGCCGATCGACTCGGTCCGGACCCCGGACTCGCTGACGGTCGAGTTCTTCCTCGAGGCCCCCTACGCGCCGTTCCTCACGCTCCTCGGTCACAACGCGGGCATCATCCCGGCCCACGCGTTCCCGCCGGGTGCCTCGCTTCGCGATCAGGTGGCGTTCAACCGGTCGCGCCCGATCGGCACGGGGCCGTACCGGGTGTCCGAATCGGTGCCGGGCAGCTATCTCGTCCTCACCGCGAACGAGCGGTACCACGGCGCCCAGCCCTCGATCCCGACGATCGTGGTGAAGATCGTCCCCGACGTGAACGCCCAGGTGGCTCAGCTGCGTGCGGGCGAGCTCGATCTGATCACCCTCGAGCCGGCGTTGCTGCCTGGCGTCGAGGACGACCCCGACCTCCGGATCGAGCAGGTCGGCGTGCCGCAGCACTACTACGTCGGCTTCAACCAGGACCTGCCCCGCTTCGAGCCGGCAGCGGTCCGCCGGGCCCTGATGCTCGCGGTCGACCGCCAGGCGATCATCGACGGGGTGCTCAAGGGCCACGCCGACTATCCCCAGGGCACGATCCCGATCGTGCTGCGGGCCTACTACGCGGCCGACCTGCCGCGGATTCCGCACGACACTGCGGCCGCGCTCGCGCTCCTGGCCGAGGCGGGGTGGCGCCGCAGCGCCGACGGCAAGCTCCGCGACCAGGCCGGCGATCCCTTTCGGTTCTCGATGATGATCGACAAGGGCAACCCGAGCCGCGAGCAGGCCGCCTTGGCCGTGCAGCAGGACCTGGCCCGGATCGGCATCGAGGTGACCCTCCAGACACTGGAATTCTCCGCTCTGGTTCGCGACTACCTCCTGCCCCGGAACTACGAGGCCGTTCTGGTCTGGTGGAACACCCCGCTCGACCCGGATCAGTATTCGTACTACGCCACCGACCAGGCCAACAACGACTACGGCTACTCCAACCCCGCGGCCGACAGTCTCCTGCTCGCGGGGCGCCGCGCGGTGGACCCGGAGGCCCGCGCGGCGGCCTACCGGGCGTTCCAGGCGGTCGAGGCGGAGGACCCGCCCGTCCTGGTGCTCTACTACCCGCGAGAGCTCCAGGTCCATCGGGCCCGGCTCTCGGGCATCCCCCGGCTCGGAATCCGGGACGCCCTCCGTCACGTCGAGCGATTCCGGCTCGAGTCGCGTTAGGCATGGCCGGGGCCCTCCGCGTGCTGCTCCGCCGAGGCCTCCAGGCCGTGGTGGTGGTCTGGCTGGTGACCACGGCCACCTTCGTGCTGGTGCACGCGGCGCCGGGCGGCCCGAGCGTGCTCGCCGACCCCAAGCTCGGCGCGACGGAGCGAGCCGCTCTCGAGCGCGAGCTGGGCCTCGACCAGCCGATCCCGATTCAGTACGTCCGCTGGCAGGGCGCCCTGCTTCGCGGCGACCTCGGTCGGAGCTTCCTCTACCAGACCCCAACACTCTCCACGGTGCTCGACCGGCTCCCCAACACGCTGCTGCTGGTCGGCCCCGCCCTCCTCCTGGCCATCGCGATCGCGTTGCCGCTCGGCGTCGCGACCGGGCGCCGGCCCGGTGGGACGCTGGATCGGCTGGTCACCGCGGTCAACTTCACCTCCCTCGCCATTCCGGCCTTCTGGGTCGGGATCGTCCTGATCCTCCTGGTCGCGGCGCGGTGGCGGTTGCTCCCCGCCGGAGGGATGGTCACGCCGGGCGCCGGCGGCTCGCTGGTCGATCGGATTCGTCACCTGGTGCTGCCGGTCGTCGTGCTGGCGCTGCCGCTCACTGCCGAGCTGCTCCGCTTCGTCCGCAACGGCGTGATGGCCGAAGCGGTCGCCGGCCACCTCGCCCCCGCCCGGGCCCGTGGCCTGGCCGAGGGACACCTGCTCCGCCACCACGTGCTCAGGAACGCGCTGCTGCCGCTGCTCACGGCGCTCGGGCTCCAGATGCCGATCCTGGTGGGCGGCGCCGCGGTCACCGAGACCGTGTTCAGCTGGCCCGGCATGGGCCGGCTCGGGATCGAGGCCGCGCTGGGTCGGGACTACCCGCTGGTGCTCGCGATCACCCTGGTGGTCGCCGCGACCGTGGTGACGGTGAACCTGCTGCTCGACCTGCTCTACGCCTGGGCCGATCCCCGGGTGGCGGTGGAGTCGTGAGGGCACGCGCCGCCCCCGGGCTCGTCGGTCTGGCGCTGCTGCTCGCGTTCGCGTTCCTCGGGCCGCTGATGCACCGGACCAGCCCGACCACGCTCGATCTCGCCAACCCGACGGCGGCGCCTTCCACGGAGCACCCCCTCGGCACGGACGAGGCCGGCCGGGACGTGCTCGCCAGGTTGATGCACGGCGGCCGGGTGTCGCTGGTTGTCGGGGTGCTGGCCGGGTTGGTCGCGCTGGTCGTCGGGCTGGCCGTGGGCGGCCTGGCGAGCGCGAGAGCGGCCTGGGTCCGAACGGTGTCGAGCCGGCTGCTCGACGCGGCGATGGCGGTGCCCGCCTTCTTCGTGCTGCTGGTGATCCTCACCCTGTTCGGGACCGGACCCGTCACGCTGATCGCCGCGGTGGGCGCCACCGCGTGGATGGGCATCGCGCGACTGGTGCGGGTCGAGGCCCTGAGCCTCCGGGAGCGCGAGTTCGTGAGCGCGGCCAGCGCGCTCGGCGCCGGACCGCTCCGCCGCTTCGTGCGTCACCTGGTGCCCAATCTGCTGCCGACCCTCACCGTGGCCGCGACGCTCGGCGTGGCGCAGGCGGTCCTCACCGAGTCTGCGCTCTCGTTCCTGGGCCTCGGGATTCAGCCGCCTCGCGCCAGCTGGGGCAACATGCTCACCGGCGCCCAGGTGAGCCTCGCCCGGGCGCCCTGGCTCGCCGTCCTGCCGGGGATCTGCATCGTCGCCACCGTCCTCGCCTGCAACGCGGTGGGCGAGTCGGTCCGCCGGCGGAGCTCGCCCGTCAGGGAGTGACCACGCCGGTCATCAGGATCACCTCGAAGTCGCTCCCGCGAAGCGCTTTCAGCGTGTTGAGCTCGCCGTCGTTCCAGCGGGAGTCGGCCACGCCGGAGAGATACCAGTCGCTGCCGTTGTCGGCCACGATCATCCCGTACTCCTTGAGCGCGGTGAGGATCACCCGCGCGCTCGGCGGAAAGGTCGAGACGTCGAAGGACGCCTTGAGCCGCACCCGCATCCCCATCGGCGGCCGGAGCGAGGAGGTGTCGCTGCTGGCCCAGTGGCGGGCCGGATGGAGGTACGCGCGCCGGGTCCTGCTCACGGTGAACCTGAGGGCATGGTCGATCACCCCGGCCTGCACCTCGTCGTAGCGGACCAGCCCGGGCAGGATCGGCAGACCGGCGGCGTCGGCCGAGGTCCAGCCGGCCGGGCGCAGCGCGTTCGAGGTCAGGTCGAAGATCGCGCCGGACCCGGCCTGCCACGAGCCGTCGGGTTGCGGGTACGCCGCGTAGAGCTCGTAGAGCTTCCAGGCGTCTCGATCCACCACCAGCACGTGGCGGTCGCCGCTCGAGGCGGGGCCGCCCTCGATCGGCGCGTTGGGCGGGATCGGATAGGGGCCGGGATCGCTCTCGCTCGCGTAGGTGAACGACACCGCCACCTTGGGCTGGGTTCCCGAGACCACCACGTAGGGAATCCCGAACGGTCCGCCGTTCCAGAACGCTCCGAAGTCCGGGTGGAACGCCTTGCCCGCGCCGATCAGGGCGATGATCTGATCGGAGCTCGGATCCACCGGGGCCGAGGCCACCGACTGGTTCCAGGGATTGTTGGCCGGGAAGAGCTTGCCTGGCAGGAGATCGGCGTTCGTGCCTAACGGCCCCGAGGGCGGCGGCGGCGGTGGCGGCGGCGGCGGCGGCGGCGGGGCTACGATCGCCACCCGAGCGGTGTCCGCAAGGCCACCGGGCGCGCTCGCGACCACCCGATAGAGGCCGGCGGCACCGCCGGCCGTGTAGAGCCCGCCCGCGCCGATCGAGCCTCCGGTCGCGGTGAAGGTCGGCGCGATCGCGGCGGCCGAGCTGTCCGAGTAGCGGCCCGTCGCGGTGAACTGGGCGGTCGCCCCGGGCGCGAGCTCGACCGAATCCGGCGAGAGCTCGACCCGAACCAGCGCGGGACCGCCCGGCGGCGCGACGATGGTCACGGGCGTGGAGTCCGCGAGCCCGCTCGCGACGTGGGTCGCGACGACCAGGTAGGAGCCGGGCTGGCTCCCCGCCGTGTACCGGCCGGTCGAGTCGAGCGTCCCACCCGTCGCCACGAGCTCGGCGGCGACGGGCGCCGTCGACGAGTCGCTATAGCGTCCCGCCACCGTGAATCTGATCTTCGCTCCCGGCCCCCATGGTGACCTGGATGGGGCTGAGCTCGATCGCCACCAGACTCGGAGCCGGGGGCGGGGGTGGGGGCGGCGGTGGTGGAGGCGGCGGAGGCGGAGGTGGGGGCGGCGGTGCCGGCGCCACGACGATTCGGGAGGTGTCGGTGTGGGTCCTGCCCCGGTCGACCAGGCGGGCCACCGCGAGGAAAGACCCCGGCGCCTCCGCCCGGTACCGGCGGCTGGCGTCGATCGACCCGCCGGTCACCACCACCTCCCCGGCCGCCGCCGCCTCGCTCCCGTCGGAGCGCCGGGCGGTCAGCACGAACACGGCGGAGTCACCCAGCCCGAGCGCGAGGCTGTCGGGGCTCAAGGTCGATCGAGACGATCTCGACGACCGGCTCCGGGTCGAGGCCCGCCTGCTCCGGCTGACAGGCGGCCAGCGCGGCCACGCCCACGAGCGCCACTCCGCGACCCCAACGGGAGCGCGGGTGGCGCAGGTAGCACGGGCGGCGAAGGAGACTCATCGGCCCCGATCGGTAGCAAGAAGCGTTCGCCCGGGCCGCGACCCGTGGGGCCGCCGCAACCCGTTGGGGCCAGCGGTCGAAATCAGACCCGCGCAAGCCGCTGCAGGGCCGCCCCGGGCCCGGGGCGCCTCCCCGCCCGCCGCACCATCGCACCTTGCGATGCCCCTCCGAGACCGCCAACTTCCCACCCCGCTGGAGCGGTGGCCGAGTGGCTGAAGGCGGCGGTTTGCTAAACCGTTATAGGGTTGAAAAGCCCTATCGAGGGTTCGAATCCCTCTCGCTCCGTTTCGTGACCCAGGATGACCAACCCGCGCGTTCGCTTCGCCCCCTCGCCTACCGGATACCTCCACGTCGGAGGCGCCCGGACCGCGCTCTTCAATTGGCTCTACGCTCGTAAGACCGGCGGCACCTTCGTGCTCCGGATCGAGGACACCGACCGGGCTCGCAGCACCGACGAGAACACCCAGGTCATCCTCGACGGCCTGACCTGGCTCGGCCTCCGCTGGGACGAAGGTCCGCATTTCCAGGGCGCCAACGCCCCCCGGCACCGCGCCGACGCACACCGCCTGCTCGCCGAGGGGAAGGCCTACCGCTGCTTCTGCACCAAAGAGGAGCTGGACCAGGCGCGCGCCGCCGCGCCGGGCGGGCCAGAGACCTACAAGTACGACCGGCGCTGCCATCGGCTCGATCCGGACGAGATCGAGCGCCGGGTCTCGCGGGGCGACCCCTTCGCGATCCGGTTCCTGATGCCCGACGCCGAGCTGAGCTGGGAGGACGCCGTCCACGACGACGTCACCTTTCACGGCCGGGACCTCGACGACCTGGTGATCCTCCGGAGCGACGGCTCTCCGATCTACAACCTCGCCGTGGTGAGCGACGACATCGCGATGGGCATCACCCTGGTGCTCCGCGGCGACGATCATCTCTCCAACACCCCGAAGCAGATCGCTCTCTATCGAGCGCTCGGCGCGACGCCTCCCCGCTTCGGCCACGTGCCGATGATCCTCGGCCCCGACGGAAAGAAGCTCTCCAAGCGCCGCGACGCCGCCGCCGTCGGCGACTATCAGGACCTCGGTCTGCTGCCCGAGGCGATGCGCAACTACCTGGCGCTGCTCGGCTGGTCGCCGGGGGACGATCGCGAGGTGATGAGCGAGGCCGAGCTGATCGAGGCCTTCTCGCTGGAGGCGATCCAGAAGAAGCCGGCGGTCTTCGACCTGGCCAAGCTGGAGTGGATGAACGGCCAGTATCTCTCGGCCATGAGCGCCGACCGCCTGGTCGAGCTCACCGCGGCCGAGCTCCGCGCGATGGGCATCGAGCCCGGCGACCGCGACCTCCGCCCCCTGATCGAGGCCGTCAAGTCGCGGGCGCGCACCGTGCATCAGCTGGCCGAGCGGGTCGGCGTCCGTCTGCCCGGGTGGACGGTAACCCTGGACGACAAGGGTACCGCGCTGGTGGCCAAGATGGGCCCGGCCTACCGGGAGAACCTGGCCGCCGCCGCGGACGCGCTGGCCGCTCTCGAGCCCGACGATTGGACCGTCGACGGCCTCCTCGCCGCGATCAAGGGCGTGGCCGAGGCTCGCCAGATCAAGCTCGGCGACGCGATGCAGCCGATCCGGGTGGCGGTGACCGGCTCCACGGTGTCCGAGCCGGTCAACGAGCTGCTCTGGGTGGTGGGACGGGACGAAAGCCTGCGACGACTGACGGGCTGAGCCTACATCACCAGATCGGACCGGAGCCGCCAGATCCGCTCCAGCAGCGCCTCGAGGTGGCCGTCGGTCACGAACGCGTCGACCGCCGCCGCGGTGGCCCGCGCGTCGGAGCCCCAGAGCGCCACCCGCTTGAGCCCGCCGTCGAGCTCGGCCTGCACGAAGCTCCGATTGGCGTCCTCCCACACCGTCGGCAGGTCGGCGACGTAGTAGCCGGCCACCTGATTCACTCCGGGACCGCCGATCGTGATCGTCGGATGGCGGTGCAGCTCCTGGCGCTCGAGGAAGGCCGAGTCGTCGATCACCACCGCGCGCCGATAGGTGAGCCCCTGCCCCCGGCGGTCGATCTCGAGCCGGAGCGAGTCCGTCAACGCCCGATCGCGCTCCGGACGCCGCCCGCCGGTGCCGACCACCACCACCACCGTTTCCGACTGGTCGAGCAGCTTCATGAGAGGTCGGGAATCGGGACGCTGTCCGAGGCCGGCTGCTTGGGCGGGGTGCGCTGATTCTTCTCGAACTCCCGCTCCCGCTCCCGCTGCGCCCGAAGCTCGCGAATCGCCCGCTTGAAGTCGTCCATGGTCTGCGCCCGTTGCGCCGCGCGAGCCACGTCCTCCCGCATCTGCTGCAGGGCCCGGAAGCGGGTGTAGTCGGAGGTGGCGGCGGAAGAGATGTTGATCGGAAGGAAAGCGGCGACCAACGCCGTGGGGATCTTGATCGGTCCGAGGTAGATCCACTTGCTGTCGACGCCGACCTGATTGTCGCCGACCCGCGCGACCCAGCTCGGGAGCGGGGCGTCGGCGGGCTCGGCGTTGAGGACCGAGTCGATGTACACCTGCACGATGGCGGTCACCGCGCTGTCGACCAGCTCGGCCTGGGTGCGGGTGACGGCATGCGCGAGCTCACGGGGCGGCAGCGGCAGGGCCCTGACCCAGAGATTGCCGTCTCCCATGGCCGGGCCCAGACGGCCCGTGCCCCGGCCCGGGCCCGGGTCCGACGGCGCCGTGTCGACCGCGGCCCGGGGCGGCGCCTCGGCCACCACGGCCGATGAGGTATCGACCGGCTCCGGCTCCTCGGGCGGACCGGTCTCTTCCCTCGGGACCGCGGCGATGCCCGAGGTCCTGACGGGCTGCGGCCGCCCGCCCCCTGAGACCGTCTCGTAGCGCATCTCGAAGGCCCGCTCGCCTTCCGTGCCGAGCGGGATCAGGTAGGTCTGCTCGGGGAGGGGCTGGGGAATGGGCGGCAGCCAGGCCCCGATGCGAACCCAGAACAGCGCCAGGTGCGCCGCGAGGCTGACACCGATCGCCACCCATGGAATCCGCCTTTTTCGAGCCGGCAGTACTTCAAACGCTGGCAATCGTTGGCCTCGCCTCCCAACCGGACCGAACCCGCCCCAGCCGGCCGATCGCCTCCACCAACCGAGGAGGCTCCACCGTGAGCGCGATCCGGAAATACCCCTCCCCGGCTGGGCCGAAGCCCCGTCCGGGGAGCACCACGACACCTTCCCGCTCCAAAGCTACCCTCGCAAAATCGCGCGAACCGGCGGGAATGCCAACCGGGATCCAGAGGTACATCGCGGCCTTTGGAGACTCGGACTCAAACCATTGTTCTACAAGAGCTTGGACGCCGGCATCTCGACGACGCCTGAGGGTGTCCCGCACCGGTGCGACGAACTCCTCCGCCCGATCGAGCGCGACCGCGCCGGCTGCCTGCACGGCCAGGAAAGGCCCGGTGTCCACGTAGGTCTTGATCCGGGTCAGGGCTGCGATCAGCTCCCGGCGGCCGACCACGAACCCCAGCCGCCACCCGGTCATCGAGAAGCTCTTCGAGAGCGAGAAGAACTCGAGGGCGACCTCCCGCGCACCCGCCACATCGAAGATGCTCGGGGCCTGGTAACCGTCGTACGTCAGGTCGCAGTAGGCGTTGTCGTAGGCGATCAGGATCCCGTGCCGCCGGGCCACCCCGACCAGCCGCTCCAGGTAATCGACCCCGGCCACGGCGGCCGTGGGGTTGTTGGGGTAGTTGACGTAGGCGACCCGACTTCGGGCCAGCACCTCGGCGGGCAGGCTCTCCAGCTCGAGCAGAAAGCCACGCTCCGCTTCGAGCGGCACCACCTGTCGCTCGGCGTCCGAGAGCAGGGCCCCACCCAGGTAGCCCTGATAGCCGGGCTCCGGCACGATCACCACCTCGCCCGGGTTGACGAAGGCGGCCGGGAGGTGGGCCAGCCCCTCCTTCGACCCGAGCAGCGGGAGGACTTCGGTGTCCGGGTCGAACCGGTGTCCGAAGCGCCGGGCCACGTAGTCGGCGGCCGCCCGGCGGAACTCGGGCAGCCCCTGCTGGAAGCCGTACTTGCTGAAGCGGGGATCGAGGGCGGCCTCGCGCAGGGCCTCGATCACGGGCTCGGGTGGCGGCATGTCGTTGTCGCCGGCCCCGAGATCGATCACGTCGACCCCCTCGGCCAGCAGGCGCCGCTTGATGATCGGCACGTCGGCCAGGGGATACGGCGGCATCGCGGCGAGTCGCCGGCTCACCTCGGGCTGGCGGGTCTCGTCGGGCACGCTCACGCCTCCTCCGTCACGGGGTTGGCGAGCACCCCGACACCGGGAATCTCCACTTCGACAAGATCGCCCGGGCGGAGCGGGCCCACGCCGGCCGGTGTTCCGGTGGCCACCACGTCGCCCGGCTCCAGGGTCATCACCTGGCTGATGTGGGAGAGTACGAAGGGAATCCCGAACGCCATCTCACTGGCCCGCCCGTGCTGTCGGACCTCGCCGTTGACCCGACCGAACACCTCGAGCTTCTGCCAGTCGAGTCCGTTCACCACCGTGGGTCCGATCGGGCAGAAGGTGTCGAATCCCTTGGCCCGCGCCCATTGGCTTTCGCGCTTCTGCCAGTCACGTGACGTCACGTCGTTGAGACACGTGAAGCCGGCCACGCCCCGGATCGCCTGCTCGGGCGAGACGTGGCGGAGCCGTTCGCCGATCACCACCGCGATCTCCGCTTCGTGCTCGACCCGGCTCGCGATCCTCGGCAACACGATCGGATCGCCCGGGCCGATCACGGCGCTCGGGGGCTTGAGGAAGAGCAGCGGCTCCGGAGGCACCTCGCCGCCCATCTCCTTGGCGTGCTCGAAGTAGTTCTTTCCCACGCAGACGATCTTCGTTGGTTTCACCTAGCCTCCTGGTTGCGCGGCGCCGCCGTCCCGCCCTTCAGACCTCGGCCCCGATCCCGAACCGCGCGAAGAAGTCCTCGCACTTGAGCTTCACCTCCGCCCACGAGCCGGTCACCCGGTCGGCGGGCGGAAGCCCGCTCAGGATCAGCGGCCCGTACCGCCGGGAGATCACCCGACGGTCCATCAGCAACACCACCCCGACGTCACGCCGGCTCCGGATCAGCCGCCCGAAGCCCTGCTTCATCTTGAGCGCCGCATGGGGGAGGAGATAGCCGAAGAAGCCGTCGACCCCCTGCTCCGCCAGACGCTCGAGCCGGGCCGCCGTGAGCGGCTCGCTGGGCACTTTGAACGGCAGCTTGGAGAGCACCAGCGCCCGCAGCGCCCGCCCCGGCACGTCGACACCCTCCCAGAACGAATCGGTGCCGAGCAGCACCGCGTTCCCGGCCTCCCGAAAGCGCCGGAGCAGCTGGTCGCGACTCGACTCGCCCTGGAGCAGCAGCGGCCAGCGCGGACCCAGCGTTGCGCGGAGGCGGGAGCCGACCCGGCGGAGGGCCGCGTGACTGGTGAAGAGGGCGAAGACCCCGCCGTCGGACGCGAGCACCAGGTCGTGCACCACGCTCGCCACGGCGTCGTCGTGGCCGGCTTCGTCCTCGCGCGGGTCCGGCACGTTGTCGGGAATCCCGAACAGACACTGCGCGCCGTAGTCGAACGGCGACGGCAGGATCTCCTTTACCGTCACGGGCGACGGCGCGAGGTCGAGCCCGAGCCGCGACTCCAGGAAATCGAACTCGCCGCCGGCCGCCAGCGTGGCGCTGGTCAGCAGCACCGTCTTGGTCCGATCGAAGATCAGCTCGCGCAGCACCGGAGCGAGGTCGAGCGGCACCGCGGCCAGCGCCACGTTCTGCCCCTTGGCTCCGCTCCGCTCCATCCAACGCACGACGGGCGGGCCACCCGGCGTCGGGCGCAGGGTGCCGTTGATGGCGTCGGCTGCGCCCTCGAGCCGCCGGAGCACCGCCCGGAGTTCCTGCATCAGCTGGGTCCGTCGGTCCGTCACCTCCAGCTCCGCCATCCGATCCGTGACGGTGTCGAGCGCGTCCCGCATCCGCCGGAAGACGCCGAGCAGGCTCTCCACCTCGGACTCCAGGCCCTCGCCCCAGACGGCATCGGTGGCGAAGTCGTCCGTCAGCCGGAGCGGGCCGCCCCCGCTCTCGCCCGAGGTGAGCCGCTGATGGAGCCGCCCGAAGGTGAGCTCCGCATAACGACGGGCCTCGGCCACACCAGGCAACAGCCGCTCGCGAATCAGCTCGACGCTGGCGCGGGAGAGCACTTCGCCGTCCCGAGCCAACTCCCGGAGCAGCGTCGGGCCGAGCCCGCGGCCGTTCCGTTCCAGCCGGCCCAGCGTGCGCCGAACCCCCGCGCTGGTGACCTGCCGGCCGAGGTGGTTCGCGGCGACGTCTTCGAGATGGTGGGCCTCGTCGAGCACCAGCCGCTGATACGCCGGCAGCACGGCGGCCTCGTCCCAGTTGTCCGACGCCTGACGCACGGCCAGGTCGGCCGCGAGCAGATGGTGGTTGACCACGACGACGTCCGCTTCGGCCGCGCGGCGCCGGGCTCGGAAGAGGAAGCAGCGGTCGAAGTGGGGGCACTTGAGCCGGGGACAGAGATCCGCCTCCGCCGCGACCTCGTCCCAGACGTCGATCGTCGGCGGGGTGGCGAGATCGCCGAGCGTGCCATCCGTGGTCCGCTCGGCCCAGCCGGCGATCGACTCGAGCTCGTCGAGCTTGGCCTCCTCGAGCAACGAGTGCTGGCCGGCCAGCGCCGTGTCGAGCCGGGCGAGACAGAGGTAGTTGCGCCAGCCCTTGAGCAGCGCGAAGCGCGGCTCCCACTCCTCGGTGCGGAGCGCCTCGCGGAGCAGCGGCAGGTCTCGGGAGACCAGCTGCTCCTGGAGATTGATCGTGTTGGTGGAGACGACGGTGCGCTCGCCGTTGGCTCTGGCCCACAGCAGCGCCGGCACCAGATACGCGAAGGACTTGCCGACGCCGGTGCCGGCCTCGAGCAGCAGGACCCCGCCGTCGTTGTAGGCGTCGGCGATGTGAGCGGCCATGTCGCGTTGGCTCGGCCGGTCCTCGTACTGGCCCATCACTCCCGCGACCGGGCCACGCTCGCCGAGCTGCTCGATCACGTCGAACGGGTCGAGCCGCACTTCGACCCGCGCGCGGGGCACCTCGACCACGACGTAGAGGTCGGTCGCCTGGTTGTCGATGATCCCGAACCCGATCCCGCCGTCGTGGAGACGCGCGGCGATGTCGAGGTCGGCGTGCGAGGGCTCGAGGTCGCCCCCGGGATGATTGTGGAGCAGCATCTCGCCCCGCTGGGCCACACCCGGCAGCGCGAGGACCATGTCCGCCCGCCCCCGGGCCACGGGACGCACCTCCGCGATCACCCCGTCGCCGTCGACTCGCGCCACGAAGCAGACCTCACGACCACCCGCGCCGGCGATCTGCTCGGCGAGGAAGTCGCGCACCGCCGGCGGAATCCGCTGGGTGGGAGCCATTACCGTAAGATAGTCGCGGAGACCACGCCGAGCGGCGCAAAACAACGCGCTAGGTCTTGAGCTCTTTCTTCTTGGCGGCCGGGAAGAGCACGTTGTTGAGGATCAATCGGTACCCCGGCGAATGGGGATGGACCGAGAGATCGGTCGGCGCGTCGCCGATCTGGTGCTGGGGATCTTCCGGGTCGTGACCGCCGAAGAAGGTCCAGGTGCCCTGCCCTCGCTCGCCGTGGATGTACTTGGCCCAGGGCGCGCCGGGCTCGTCGGCCAGGACGGTCACGCCGGGCTTGAGCCGGCTCTTGTTGAACGAGGTGGTGAGCCCGTAGAAGTCGGGGATCACCTGGCGGTGGTTCTGCACCAGCATCGTGGCCACCGGATCGATCTTGGCGCTGAAGCCGAAGAGCGTGTAGCTGCCGAGCTGCTGCCGCCGGTCCGGCGAGTTCACCTGATGGCCGTCGATGTCGGAGAAGAGCGCCAGCGACGGGCTCTGCTCCAGTCGCGCGCCCTCGAACGCGAAGGCCCGCTCCCATTTCATCTTGCCCGTGGCGCCCGGGTCCATCGGCGTGCCGTCGGCGAAGCTCGCCGCGATGTCGACGCCGTCGCTCGCGAGGGCCAGGTCGATGGTCTCGGTCGCCGTGCACATCGCGAAGAGGAACCCGCCCCGGTCGACGAATTGGGAGATTCCGTAGGCGACCGCGCGCTTCTCTGCGGGCACGTCGCGGAAGCCCAGCTTGCGGGCCATCCGCTCGTTCCGGTCGACCATGTCGAGCAGCCAGGGCGCGCCGTTGTAGTTGAGGAAGAACTTCGAGTACTGCCCCGTGAAGTCCTCGTGATGGAGATGGAGCCAGTCGTAGGTCTTGAGCTCCTCGGTCAGGACTTCCTCGTCCCAGATCTTCTCGAACTCGATCCCGGCGTACTGGAGCGCCATCGTCACCGCGTCGTCCCACGGCGCGGCGTTGGGCGGCGCGTAGACCGCCACCTTGGGCGCCTTCTCCAGCGGCACCGCGTCCATGTTCGACTGGCCGATCAACCCGCGGATCTCGGTCACGCTGGCCGCGTCGATCGGCTCGACCGCCACGCCCGCGAGGGCCGCGTCGCGCTCGGTCAGCCGGTCACCCGGCAACAGGAACGAGCCGCTCCGGTAGTTGAGCAGCCACTCCCCGCGACCTCCCCGCTCGAGGTTCCGATACGTGACCCCGTAGGCCTTGAGGTGGTCGGTCTGCCGCTCGTCCATCGGGACCAGCAGGAAGTCGGCCGCGCGGGGACGCCACGGCAGGGCCGCGCCCGCGATGGCCGAGGCCGACCAGCCGAGAAAGTCGCGCCGTCTCATCGGGCGGTCCTCCGGGACTCGGCGTCGGGCGGGATCGCCCCTTTCGCGATGTCGAGCAGCCGCCGCGCCTGGGGCACCACCGCGCTGGTCGGATAGGTCACCAGCAAGTGCTCGAGCAGCTCGATCGCGGGCGCCTTCTGGTCGGCGGCCAGGTGGAGGCGGGCCAGCTCGAGCTCGGCCTGCGCCGCGCTCGCCGGCACCTCGAACCCAGCCACCCGCTCGAACAGGCTCTTCGCACCGGGGACGTCCTTGAGACCGGCGCGCACCCTGCCCGCCAGCAACAGTGCCTCGCCCCCGCCCTTCTCCTTCGGGAGCGAGGCGCCGACCGTCTCGAGGCCCTGAGCGGCGCCGGTGCTGTCCCGGCGCTCGAGCGCGAGCAGCGCGGCGCCCAGCGCCGGGAGACTGTCCTCCTCGATCACCTGCAGCAGCGAGAGCAGGGTGGTCCGCGACACCGCCTCGCTCCGCTCGCCGGCGAAGGGCCCCGCATAACGAAAGAAGTCGCGAGCCGATCCGAGATCGCCCTGGTAGAGGCTGATCAGGCCGCGGGTGGCGAGCCCGTCGACCGTGCTGTCGTTGGCCACCACCTCCGCCGCCCGGTCGAGCTCGCCCTTGTCGATCCAGCCGTGCGCCAGCTTGAGGGAGAGCGTCGCCCGCTCGTCCTCGCCCAGCACGTCGCGGAGCCGCGCGAACTCCTTGCTGGCCTCCTCGAGCTTGCCCTCCGCCACCAGCACCGTCACCAGGGTCGAGGTGGCCGACGCCGCCATCGTGGGTGACGCCGCGGGGTCGCCCGCCAGGCGGGAGAGCATCCGCCGGGCGGAGTGCTGGTCGCCGGCGTCCGCGTAGGCTTGGGCGGCCTCGAGCCGGAAGCGGGTCGCCTGGTCCGGAACGGCCTGGCTCAGCAGCTCGAGGGCGATCCCGCGCGCCATCAGGGCTTCGCGCCCACGCTGGCCGCGAAGCTCGTCCATCGACTCCTGGAGCGCCTCGACCTTCTCGTCGCCGAGCTTGGAGAGACCGCGCTCGAGGCGCCGGATCCCTCCGACGGGATCGCCCCAGCGGATCGTGAGCGCCGCGGCGATTCGCTCGGCGGTCGGCGAGCCCTGCTTGTCGAGACTCCGGAGCACGCCCGGACGGGCCGCGGGGGCCATCTGGCTCAGCATCGACACCGCCGCGGCCCGATAGCCCGGCACCTTCCTGGCCGCGACGATCCACTCCGCCACCGCCGCCTCGGGGTCGCCTTCGACCGTGGCGAGCTGGGCCCGCTCGCCGGCGAGCGCCGTCGGCCCGAGTCGCTCTCTGCCCAGATCGTAGGCGCGGTGCGCCAAGGCCCGGTCCCGGGCCCCGAGCGCGGCCGCGCCGAGCTCCTGATAGGGCCCCTCCGACCCCGGCTCGAGCGCCACCCAGGCGTCGACCGCCTTGAGCGCGCTGTCGGGCCACTGCGCCGCCGCGTAGACCCGCACCGCGATGCCGTAGAGGGCCACCGTCGGCCGGCCCACCCGGAACGCCTCGGCCAGGATCGGCAGCATCTCGGTGGTCTTGTTCATCGCGGACAGCGAGCGCTCCATCCCGAGCAGCGCCCCGATGTCGGTCGGTTGCCCGGCGAGGATCTCGCGATAAACCTGCGCCGCCTCGGCGTGTCGGCCGCGGCGCTCGAAGTTGAAGGCCCGCGTGGTGGGGTCCTGCGACTGCGCGGCAACGGTCGGCGCGAAGGCCACCAGCAAGCCGAGGAGCCACAGTCGGCTCGAACGGCTCATCGCCCTCCCCCGTCACGACTGGTGAGCCGACGGAAATAGTCGGTCACCAACCGACGCTCCTCCGGAGAGAGCCGCTGGAGCTCCTCCCAGCTGGGCAGCCGGATCCGGCCATCGGCACCTCGGAGCCTGAGCGGCGCCGGCACGCTGATGGAGTCGCCCGTGGCCACCGTGCTCTCCCGCTCCTTCTTCTCGTCCTTCTCCTCGCCCTGGAGGGTCCGACCGGCGTCGAGCATCCGGCGGAAGAGCCGCTCCTGCCGATCGATGGTCTCCCGATCGAGCCGCGAGGCCTCCAGCCTGCGCGCCAGCTCTCGCGCCTCCTCGGCCAGATCCTTGGTGCCCGGCGCCTGCGTCTCGGCCCGGAGCCGCTCCAGCTCATCGGCCAGCTGCCGCTGCCGCTGAGCCATCGAGGAGAGCTGCTGCTGAAACTGCGGCTGGCCCAGCATCGAGAGCAGGTCGTTGCCCTCCTGGCTCAGGCTGCCCTGCTGCCCGGCGAGCTGCTGCATCCGCTCGATCGCCTCGGCGAGGCCCGACGCCGAGCTCGACCCCGAGACGTCGTCGCGGGAGCGGAGCATCTGGTAGGCGGCCACGTTGAGGGCGTCGACCGCCTCGCCGGCCTGATCGACCGCCTCGCGGAGGTTGGCCGAGGCGGAGGAGATCGCTTCGCGGGCCCGGGCCATCTGGAGCCGGGCCTGGACCAGAGCGGCGCCGATCTGTGGCGAGATCAGGGCGTTCTTGCCGCTCACGTCGGTCATCTGGCCGAGCACCTTCTGCACGCCTTCCTCGATCGACGCCTGCTCCGCGCGCGCGGCGGCCGCCGTGGCGCCGTGGCCGATCCGCTCGCTCAGCGCGAGCTGCCGCTGGCTCAGGCGCGCCGTCTCCGCGAGCGCCCGGTCGAGCGCGTCGACCACCTCCTGCCGCCACTCCTGCTGCTGCGCCTCGCGTTGCTCCTCGACTTCCTTCTGCGCCTGAGAGAGCTGCCCCTGCGCCTGCTGCCCCTCTTGCTTGGCCTGCTGCTTCTTGCCCGCGCTCGCCGACTTGGAGGCCTTCCGCATCTGGTCGGCGGCCTGGCGCAGCTGGTCGGCCGCCTGCTGCAGACCCTCCTGCCGCTCACCCTTCTCGAGCTGCTCCGACGCCTGCTCGAGACCCTGCGCCAACGAGTCCGTCCGCTGGGCCAGCCCCTGTTCCTCCGAGGCGGCGGCCGCGCTGTCGGCGCGTTCCACCTTGTCGTTCCAGGCCTGCTGCTCCTCGCCGAGCTGCTTGGTCTCCTGCTCCAGACTGGTCAGCTCGCCCTCGAGCGCGGCCCGCTTGAAGAGCTCGCGGGTCCGCTCGAGCGCCTCCTGGAGCCGCTTCTGGGCCTCGGCCAGATTCTTGAGCGCGTCCTGGGTGGCTTGCGGATCGAGGTTCTTGAGGGCTTCGCGCAGCTCGTCCAGCCGCTTCCGGAGCTCGGGCGTCAACGCCTTGTCGAGCTGGTCGCGAATCTCGTCCAGACGGGACTGGAAGGACGAGTCGGCGATACCCGACCGCTCGGCCGCCCGCTCCAGCTCGTCGAGCCGCTCCTCGGCGGCCTCGGCGGCGTCCATCAGGTCCTGCTGGTCTCGCGCCACCTGCTCGGCCTTCTTGACCTCGTCGAAGCCCAGGGTCGAGTTGCGGTCACCGCTCTGGCTCTGCCGATTGCGCGCCTGGCTCAGGTCTTCGGTCTGTCGCTGGAGCTGGCGGCTGGCGTTGACCAGCGAATCGAGCTGGCGGGCGAGGTCGTCCTTGGCTTCCCGCTGCTCCGCCCTGGCCTCGGTCGCCGTGGGGACGAAGAGCACCAGCGTGCGCGAGCTCCCCGTCTGACCCGCCGGCGCGTTGTCGCGCGCTTGCGCCGTGACGGTGATGGTGTCGCCGGGCCTGGGATCGAGGGCCTGCACGGCGAGGCGGGTCGAGAGCAGCGCCCGGTCGGTGGTGCCCGGCGGGAGCTGCAGGCGGAAGACCTGCTCCGCCTGCCCCGCCTCGCCCCGGGTGGTGCGCCGGGCCGAGAGGGCGACGGCGGTGAGACCGTGGTCGTCCCGCACGTCGAGCACCAGCGCGAGGTCCTCGCTCAAGAGGCCCAGGGTGTCGGCCTCGGGCACCGCGATCTCGACCTCGGGCGCGCGGTCGGGCACGACCACGATCGGCAGGACCACCGGGTCGCTGCCTAACGGCGCGCCGTCCCGGGTCGCCACCTCCAGCCGGGCCGGGCCCGTCTGCCGCGGCGTGAGTCGCCCGCGAAACGTCAGACCGTCGACCGTCATGTCGCTGGCCCCGTCGGGGGTCTGCCAGGTCGCGCTCGCGAGCTCCGCGGTCGACTCGCCGGTCACGTCGAGCCGGGTGCCCGCGGGAATCAGCAGCGTGTCGCCGGTGACCGGCAACGGCTCGTCCTCGAGGCCCAGATACTCGGGGTAGCGGGCCGTCAGCGTGAGGTTGCCCAGGAAGGCCGGCAGCCTGACGTGGATCGCCACCGTGTCCGAGGTCCGGCCGCCCGCGTTCACGAAGGCGAAGAGGTCGCCGGCGAGCGGCGCGGTCCGGTGGGCCGCCCGCCCGATCGAGTCGAGCTCCACCTGCGTCACCTGCCAGGTCTCGCCCTTGCCGCGGGTCCAGAGCTCGGCCGTGCGCCGCCCGACGGCCACCACCGTGAGGCCCACGCTCTCGCCCCGATCCAGCACCGTGCGATCGGCCTCCAACCGGACCGGCGCGATGAACGCCGCCCAGGCCTCGGCCGGCGTCCAGAGGGCCGCCACCGGCTGCCGCCCCGGACCGGCGGCCAGGAGCAGCACGATCCCCACGACTGCCGCCGCCGCGCCCCGCCAGGCCCGCTGCCGCCAGCGGTCGCGAAGGCTCGTCAGGGCCTCGCCACCCTCCCGATCGACCCGGTCCGCGGCCGACCGGTCCGCCACCTCGAACAGATCCTCGCTGGTGCCACCGGTCGGGCCCTGGAGCACCGCGCTGATCGCGCCGCGCCGCCACCCCGGCGAGCGGTCGAGCATCCCCGCCAGCGCCGGGACGGCGAGTCCGCGCCAGAGCCGCGTCGCGACGACCAGCGCGGCCGAGACCGCGGCGGCCACCAGGAGCCAGGCGCCGAACACCCAGATCGGCGAGCGCACCACGCCGAGCCGCGCGAGCCAGGCGGGCGCCGCCAGCCCGAGCAACGCGGCGCCCGACGCCCCGGCCACGACGGCCAGCGCGCCGACCCGCCGGAGCGGACCCGCCTGCCGCGCGAGGGCGAGCGGCGTGAGCCGGGGGCTCACCTCAGCGACCCGCCATGGCGTAGGCAACCAGATTCACTCCCATCCGGATCGCCGCTTCGTGCTTTTCTGGTGGATCGCGATGCACCTCGGGGTCCTCCCATCCGTCGCCCAGGTCGGCCTCGTAGCTGTAGTAGAGCACCAGCCGGCCGTCGAGAAAGATACCGAATCCCTGGGGAGCCTTCCCGTCGTGCTCGTGGATCTTGGGGATCCCGCGGGGAAACTCGTAGACGACGTGGTAGATCGGATGGGAGAGCGGGACCTCGACCAGCTCGTGCTCCGGAAAGAGCCTCCCGATCTCCTTCCGGATCGATTCGTCCATCCCGTAGTTGTCGTCGACGTGGAGGAAGCCACCGAGCTGGAGGTAGTCGCGGAGCACCCGCAGGTCCGCCGCGCTCCAGCTGACGTTGCCGTGCCCGGTCATGTGGAGGAAGGGGATCCCCCAGAGCGCGTCCTCGCTCAGGGTGACCACCTGCTCGCGCGGCGCGACCGGGATTCCCGTGCGCTCGCCGACCGCCCGGAGCAGGTTGGGCAGACTCGACGGATTGGCGTACCAGTCTCCCCCGCCGTCGTAGTGCAGCCGGCCGATGGTGACCGGCTCCTGGGCCCCTGCCGACCCGGCGGCAGAGACGAGCGCCAGGAGCGCTACGCCTGCCCGCCAACGGCGCCTGCAACCCAAGGTTCCGGTCATCCCTCGCTCTCCTCGCGCCGCTCGCTCATCACCAAATCATAGCTCTGATTCCGGGAAAGGCCGCTGACCTGGGCGACGATCCTGGCCGCCCGGCTGCCCTCGACACCCTGCTCGCGCAACGCTCGGGCCAGGGTGACCGCCAGGCCCTCGTCCGGCGCGGCCTCCCGTCCGGGGCCGGGGGCGATCGCCAGGGTGCACTCTCCCTTGAGCTCCCGACCCGCGAGCGCGCCGGCGAGCTCCGCGGCCGGCGTGTGCAGGATCTCTTCGTGGAGCTTGGTGAGCTCCCTCCCCAGAACGACGATCCGCTCGGGCACCGCCTCGGCCAGGTCGGCCACCAGAGCCGCCACCCGCCCCGGGGCCTCGAAGCAGACGACCGTCTCCGTCGCTTCCTCGACCCGCGCCAGGAACGCCGCCCGTTCCTTGCCTTTGCGCGGCGGGAAGCCGGCGAACCAGTAGCGGTCCGCGGGCAGTCCGGACGCGGAGAGCAAGGTGGCGACCGCCGACGGGCCGGGAATCGGCACGACCGGCACCTCGCGGCTCCTCGCCAGTGCCACCATCTGCGCGCCGGGATCGCTCACGGCCGGCGTGCCCGCGTCCGTCACCAGCGCCACGTCCGACCCGGACTCGAGGGCCGCGAGGACCTCGTCGAGCCGCGACGGCGGCGAGTGCGCGTGCAGGCTCAGCAACCGGGGGCTCGCCTCGAGCCGGGCCAGCAGCTTCTGGGTCTGTCGGGTGTCTTCGGCGGCGATCAGCGGCACCTCTCGGAGGATCCGAGCGGCTCTGGTCGAGAGATCGTCCAGATTGCCGAGCGGCGTGGCGACCACGAAGAGGACCCCGGTAGCGTCGTTTTCCCGACGGGGCTGATCGGAGCCTGGTTTCGCCACGGCGCTCCCCTGCGGCAACGACCCGGAGACCGTCCGCGGGACGGCCTCCGGGTCTCTTCGACGGTCAGCGGACGATCAGGCCGCGGCCTCCAACAGCCGATCCACCCGCTTGGTGAGCTCGGCCTGCTGAGTGAGGCCGACCACCGAATCGACCAGCTTGCCGTCCTTGAAGAACAGCAGCGTCGGGATCGAGCGGACGTTGAACTTCATCGAGGTCCGCTGATTGGCGTCGACGTCGAGCTTGCTCACCTGGACCCGGCCCTGGTAGGCCTTGGCCAGGCCCTCGAGGATCGGCGCGATCGCCCGGCAGGGGCCGCACCACTCCGCCCAGAAGTCGACGAGCACCACACCCTTCGACTGCTCGACGTCGGTGGCAAAGCTGTCGTCCGTCACGTGCGTGATCAACTCGGTCATCGTTTCCCTCTCGCTCTCGACCCGATGGGGTCGGTGTTAGTTTCCGCGCTCCGATCCGCCCCGAGGAGTCCGACCGTGGCCGATGCTCCCGAAATCGCGCATCTCGGCGTTGCCGTGTCCAGCTTGGACGACGCGCTCGCCTTCTATCGCGACGTCCTCGGTCTCGAGCCGCTCGGCGCGCCGGAGCAACACGACGGCGCCCGGATCGTCGCCTTGCCCTTCGGCGACTCGGAGGTCGAGCTCCTCGAGCCCCTCACCCCGGACGGGCCGATCGCCAAGTTCATCGAGCGTCGGGGTCCGGGCATCCATCATGTCTGCTACCGCGTGGCCGACCTCGACGTCGCCCTCGATCGGGCTCGGGCCGCCGGATACCGACTGGTCGACGAGCGGCCCCGCCACGGTTTCGGCGGCCACCGAGTGGCCTTCCTGCATCCCAAGTCGACCGCCGGGATCCTGATCGAGCTCACTGAATGAAGTAATCGTCCGGTGGTCTGGTTCCCGACGGCGGACAGGACCGACCCGGCACCCCGGCCGCGGGCAGGTCGATCGCGTTGACCAGCCAGGCCCCGTCCCGGGTCAGGATCATGGTGAACGGCACCTGCTTGAGGCAGTTGCCCCGGTCGATCTCGACCATCACCTGGCGGCGTCCCTGCTCCGAGATCGCCGGATCGGACTCGCTCAACACCCGCGACTTTCCCCCGCGGAGGTAGGCTTGGATCACCGTGACGCGCTGGACCCAGTCGGACGGCTGCCTGGTGCTGGCCGCCGGGCCCCGCTCGGTGCCCCAGAGCGCGCCCATCTGCGCGAGGTTGCTGTCGGCGACCGCCTGCATGAACGCCGCCGCCACCGCGGCCGGGCCGCCCGCCGGCGAGACCTGGGCCGGCGGCGGACCGGATGACGAGCACGCGGCCATCGCGACGGCCGCGGCCAACAGACTGAGCTTTCGCATCCTGGACCTCCCTCGACCCCGACGACGAATCTGGCGAAACTAATCGGGCCGCTGGATCGAGAGAATAGGAGCCGAACCCGATGCGTCTGTACATCAACGTCGATCACGTCGCCACCATTCGTGAAGCCCGGCGCACCGACGAGCCGGACCCGGTGGAGGCCGCGGCGATCGCCGAGGCCGCCGGCGCGGACGGCATCACGGTGCACCTCCGCGAAGACCGCCGCCACATCCAGGACCACGACGTGGAGCGGCTCTCGCGCACCGTGCGCACGGTGCTCAACTGCGAGCTCGCCACCGACCCCGGCGTGGTGCGCCTGGTGGCCGGTCTGCGACCCTTCCAGGCGACGATCGTGCCGGAGCGCCGAGAAGAGGTGACCACGGAGGGCGGGCTCGCCCTGAGCGGCGACCTCGGCCGCCTCCGCGAGGTGAGTCGCCGAGCTCGCGGAAGCGGGCTCAGGGTGAGCCTCTTCATCGACCCCGATCTCCCGACCATCGACCGCGCCCGAGCTGGGGGTCCCGGCGATCGGCTCCACACCAGGTCGTACGCCCACACACCTGGCTGACCGCGCCCTGGGCGAGCTGGCCCGGGCCGCCGACCTGTACCGCGGCGATCGGGCTCGCGGTCCACGCGGGCACGGCCTGACCCCGGCGAACGTGCCAATGACCCCGGTGGCGGCCATCCCCCCGCTGGAGGAGCTCAACATCGGCCACACCATCGTGAGCCGGGCCGTGATGTTTCCGGGATGTACGGAGCGGTATCGGAAATGCGTGGGCTGATCCGCCGAGCCCCGCGCGTTGACCGCGAACTCTCGAACGGCCTAGACTTCCCCAACTCCCGAGCCGAGTGCCATGACCGTACCGACGGGCAGGCTGCAGTTCTTCACGCTCGAGGCCAGCGACTACCTGGAGCGTCTGGCGGTGATCGCCGCCGCCCCGACCCCGCCCGCCAGCGACGACTTCGTCCGCCTGGCCCGGGCGCTTCGAGGCACGGCCCTGATGGCGGGTCTCAACCCGTTCTCGCAGGCCGCCTCCGGGGTGGAGCAAATCGCCAAGGCCTGCCGCGACGGCCAATGGGATTGGACCCCCGCCAACACCGAGCTCCTGGCCGACGGGATCGAGGAGCTCAAGCGCCTGGTTCGCCGCGCCGGCGAATGGAGCGACGCCGACTCCGAGGCCGCCGTGAAGCTCGGCTCCCGCTTGGTCGAAGGTGTCGGTGGGGCCCCGCCCGCGGCGCCCCGACCGGCCCCGGCGGACGCCAGCGGCGGCTGACGCCGAACGTGCGCGCCTTCATCGCCGGGAAGGGCGCTGGTGGCCGGAAGCCTCGAGCACGCCGCCCAGGCCATGGCACTGGGCCCGATCGAATCAGGCCGCCGAGCTGGTGCTCCGGCGGCTCCAGCCCCTTCGCGGGCTGGGCTCGATTCCCGAGCTGACCCCGCTGCCCGACTTTCTCGACGCCATCGAGCTCACCCTGAGGACCTTTCGCGAGCAGGCGGCACCACCGTCGGGCGCTGCGGCGCTCCGCCGGGTCGCGGCCGGTCTCTCCTCGCTGGCCAGAGACGTCGCCGAGGGCCAGGACGTCGATCATGACGCCCGCGGGCTCTCCGGCGCGGCGACCGCGCTGCTGGAGAGCTTCGGCTCGGAAGAGGACGTGGTTCCGATCGACAGCCTGTTCGTGAGCGGTGATCCCGACCCGATCGTCGAGCGGGGCGCCGCTGCGGAGCCCGCGGCGCCCGAGAACGCGGCGCTCGAGCTGGTCGGCCTGGCCGATCGCCTGCGCCAGGCCGCCGACCAGCTCCACGGCGCCCGGTCCGAGACCGGCCGACAGCTTTTCCTCTACGGGGTTCTGCTCGACCTCCGCCCGATCCGTCACTCCACCGGACGCGATCTCCCCGGACTGGTGCCGCTGCTGACGGCCGTCGAGCGGGGCGTGGCCTCGGGCGCGGCCGGCCGATCGCACCTCGAGTTCGCCGACCGGCTCCGCGCGGCCGCGTCGGCGCTCTCGACGGTGGCCGAGTCGCGGAACGCGGTCTTCCTCGAAGACGAGCTGGCTCCGGTGGTCGCGGAGCTCGGCGTCTTCGCCAAGGCCGCCCCGCCCAGAGTCGAGCCGGAAACCGACGTCGGCATCGCGGCGCCGGACGACGAGGTGGTGCCAATCGAGACCCTCGCGCCCGAAGAGCCGCCGGCGCGCGACGAGCCCCTCACCCCGTTCGAGCGGAGCTTCTCGACTCTCTACCGCCTCGAGACCGAGACCGTCATCGAGGAGGTCGAGGTCGAGCTGGAGACCGTGGAGACCGAGCTTCCGGTCCCCGTGGCCGCGCCGGAGCCGGTCCTGGCTCCGGTCCTCGCGAGGGAGCCCGCCGCCGTACCCACTCCGCCAGCCGCAAGCGGAGAGGCCGACGTGGTCCCGATCGAGGACCTCCTCTATCGCGGGCGCCGCGCGCTCGAGCGCGCGGACCTGGTCCGGCTGGCCCTCTCGGAGGCGCTCCGAGCCCGACGCGATTTTTCCGAGCTCGAGCCGCTGGTGAGCGAGCTCATCGACCTGGTGCCGCTCGCCCTTGCGGAATAGAGCGCTCGCCGGCCTGATCGGGGTCGGGATCACCGTCGCCCTGCTCGCCTGGGTGCTGCGGGACGTGTCGTTCGGCGAGGTCTGGCACGCCGCGCGAAGCGCCGACGTCTTCTGGATCGTGGCGGCGGTGCTGCTCGCCACCTCGACCTTCGTGCTGCGACTCTTCCGCTGGCGACTCATCCTCCGGACGGCGGAGGATCGACCGCTCCCGACCGCGGCGCTCTGGCACAGCATCGCCATCGGCTTCATGGCCAACAACATCCTGCCCTTCCGGGCGGGCGAGCTGCTCCGAGCCTTCGCGGTGACCCGGCTGGGTGGCGTGCCGATCACCACGGCGCTCTCCTCGCTCCTGCTCGAGCGGCTCTTCGACGCCGTCACCATCATCACCCTGCTCTTCGTCGGCCTCCTGAGCGCGGGGGATCCCCGCGTCGACCCAGGTCGCCGGCTTCGAGGTCGCCGAGTGGCGACCCGCACCGCGATGCTGGTCGGCGTCCTGCTCGGCGCCTGCGTGGTGGGGCTGGCCTTTCCCAAGCTCGCCGACGGCGTGATCCACCGGCTGGCGCCCGCGCGACTGGCCGATCGCGTGGTCGGCATGCTGGACGGGGTGCGCTCCGGCCTCGGCGCGCTCAGGTCACCCTCGCGGATCGCGGCCGTGACCCTCTGGTCGGCCGCGGTCTGGCTGGTGAACGGGCTCTCCTTCTACGCCGGCTTCAAGGCGTTCAAGATCGTCGTGGGCTTCGGCGGGGCGCTGCTGCAGCAGAGCCTGCTCGTCCTGGGCATCGCCGTGCCGTCGACGCCCGGCTTCTTCGGACCCTTCGAGGCCGCGATCAAGGCCGTGCTGGCCCTGTTCGGCGTCGACAGCAACGCCGCCGTCTCCTTCGCGCTGACCTACCACTTCACCACCTTCCTGCCGATCACCCTGCTCGGACTCTGGTCGCTCGCGCGGACGCCGGTGAGTCTCAAGGGGCTCCGCGAGGCCAGCGCCGCCACGGCGCCATGAGCGATTCGGTCGTCCATGACGCCCACGCCAAGGTCAACCTCTTCCTGCGGGTGCTGGCCGCCGAGACCGGCGGCTACCACGGCATCGAGACCCTGTTCTGCCGGATCGGGTTGGCCGACCGGATCGAGGTCCGCCGCCTCGACGAGCCGGGGCGGGTGACGCTCGAAGTCCGAGGCGCGGAGTTGGGCGACCCGAAGCAGAACCTGGCGTACCGGGCGGCCGAAGCGGTCCTGGACGCCACCGGCAAGCGCTTCGGCGTGGCGATCGAGCTGGAGAAGAAGATCCCGGTGGCCGCGGGCCTGGGCGGCGGCTCCGCCGACGCGGCGGCGACCCTGGCGGCGGTCAACCAGCTCACCGGCAACGCCGTGCCCCGCGCGGAGCTGGTGCACCTCGCCAGCCGGCTCGGCGCCGACGTCCCCTTCGCGCTCTCGGAGGCGCCACTGGCCCTGGGTTGGGGCCACGGCGAGCGCCTCCTCCGGCTGCCGCCGTTGCCCAAGGCCCCGGGGCTGCTCCTCGTCCCCCCGGTCGGCGTCGCGACCGCCGACGCCTACCGCTGGATCGACGCGGCGCGCGAGGGGGCGAGCCCGCGGGGCGCGGTCACCTACGACCTCGACGTGCTGAGCCGCTGGAGCGACATCGCCCGGCTCGCGGGCAACGACTTCGAGAGCGTGATCTTCGCCCGGACCCCCGCCGTGCGCGAGGGATTCGACGCGCTGGCGCGCACCCAGCCGATGCTCTGCCGGATGAGCGGCTCGGGCTCCACCCTCTTCGCGGTCTACCGGTCCGCGCGGGACCGCGACGACGCCCAATCCATGCTCGGCAAGAAGCACGGACGCGTCATCGCCACCGAGCTGGGCTGAGCTCGCGCGGACTTTGCCCCCAACCAGTGGCGGACTACACTTCGGATCGCTGGCCCCTCGTCCAATGGCAGGACATCAGACTTTGGATCTGAGAATGGTGGTTCGAGTCCACCGGGGCCAATCTCGATGCGGGTCCCGGTAGACCCGGTCCCTCAGCGGGCCTCCGCCGGACCTCGCCCGCACGTCGCCCTTCCCCGCCGACAGGCCAACCGGATCAACGCGGCGCCCGAGCCGCCGGCCGACTCGAGTCCGACCCCACCCCGACGCTGTCGGCTGGCGGGTCGCACTCGCGCTCCTCCCGCTCTTCTCCCGTCGGGAAGAGCACGAGATAGCGCAGGCACCGCACACCCGTCTCCGTGAACACCGGCGGCCGACCGGTCACCCGCATCGCGTTCGGCTCGATCTCCCGCCGGGTCCGCACCTGCCCGACCTCGCCTGACGGATAAAGCAGGCGCTCGGCGCCCTCCGCGGAGTGGCGGTAGAGGCCCTCCGCCTTAGCTTTGGCCCTGCGATCGGCCCCGGCCAGCATCGGACGGTGGAGATAGATCACCGCGCTGCCGTCGGGCGCCAGCGCAAAGCAGCTCGGATCGTTCGGCAGCTGGAGCTGGACTCGAACGAAGCGCGGGGTGCCGCAGACCCCCAGCAGCTCGCCCCGCCCCGCGCGGGTTCCGCTCGGGCGATACCAGAACTCGAGATGCGGCTGGAAGAAGAAGTGGGTCCGATCGGACTTGGTGACCACCGTGTACGCGCCGGCCGTCGCGTAGGTGACTCGCTTCGTGCACGCGCCGCTCAGCAGGCAGCCGAACACCAGGAGCCCCCGAGCCAGGCGACGACGGTTGCGGAATCCCGGCGGCATGAGCCATCCTCGGCGCGAACGCTGGCTCAAGTCTACACCGCCCCCGAGCGGGCGGAACGGCCTCGGAAACGCCTCGCCCCGTGATGGTCACGGCTCCGTCCGCTCCCCCGGGAGGTGTCCCGCCACCATGTCCCTGATTCGGAACCGCCTCGCCCGACTCTTCCCCGCCGAGGTGAGCGATCAGGTCCACTTCGGCATCGTGCTGGCCTGGCTGCTGGCCGCCGGCGGGGTGCTCGGCCTGGTCGTCCTCGTCGCCGCGCTCTCCCAAGGCTGGATCGGCCCGCTCGGCTTCGTCCTGGGTCTGCTGCTGCTCCCCGTCGCCCTCTATGGCCTCGCCCGGGTCGTCTTCTGGGCGGTTGGCAGGGCGTCCTGGGCCTTCGGCCACGTGGTCCTGGCCGGCGGCAACCTGACGCCGGCGCCGTCCTTCTCGGCCGAGGAGGCGATGGTGATGCAGGGCCGGATCGAGGATGCCAGGCTGGCGCTCGAGTCCCGGCTGGCCGAGAACCCGGACGACCTGGCCGTCCGCCTCCACCTCGCCGCCCTGGTCCGGGATCGCCAGGCCGACTACTCCGCGGCGGAGCGGCTCTATCTGGAAGGGCGGAGTCGGCCCGGGGCCGATGCCCGGGCGGACACCTTCGCCAACCTGCTGATCGACCTATATCAGAAGACCGGCAGCCGGGGCCGCCTGATCGTGGAGCTGGCCCGGTACGCGGAGCGGCACCGGGGCAGCCCCGCGGGGCTGGCCGCCAGGCGCCGACTGGACGAGCTGAAAGCCGAAATCCAGGCCGACTCCGGCTGACCGGACGGGCCCTCGGAACGCAACCGGAGCCCTGGCTCCAAACGACGCCTGAGCTTATACTTAGGGGCTATGGCGCTCTCGAATCAGTCGCAGGTGCTCAGCCCAATGCTGCTGCTGAGCGGCACCGCCAACCGTCCGCTCGCGGAAGAGGTCTCCGCGGAGCTCGAGCGGCCGTTGTGCAAGGCGACGATCCGGCGGTTCGCCGACGGCGAGATCTTCGTCAAGATCGACGAGAACGTGCGGGGCCGCGACGTCTACATCATCCAGCCGACCAACCCGCCGGCCGAGAACATGATGGAGCTGCTGCTCCTGATGGACGCGGCCCGGCGGGCGAGCGCGGCCCGGATCACGGCGGTGATCCCCTACTTCGGCTACGCTAGACAGGATCGCAAGGACCAGCCCCGGGTGGCGATCAGCGCGAAGCTGATGGCCAACATGGTCTCCGCGGCCGGCGCCGATCGGGTGCTCGCGATCGACTTCCACCAGCACCAGCTCCAGGGCTTCTTCGACCTGCCGGTCGATCACCTCTACTCCGCCCCGGTCTTCGTCAACCACTACCGCCACAAGAACCTCCACGACCTCGTGGTGGTGGCCTCGGACGTGGGCGGCGCGAAGATGGCGCGGGGCTTCGCCAAGCGGCTGAACGGCGGCTTCGCCATCATCGACAAGCGCCGGACCGCGGCCAACGTGGCCGAGGCGGTCAACGTGGTCGGCGACGTGGCCGGCCGGGATTGCATCATCCCCGACGACATGATCGACACCGGCGGCACGATGACCGAGGCCATCGTGGCGCTCAAGAAGCTCGGCGCGCGCGACATCTACGTCTGCGCCACCCATCCGCTCCTGAGCGGCCCCGCCGTGGAGCGCCTCTCGGCGTCCCCGGTCAAGGAGGTCGCCGTCACCAATACCATCGCGATCCCGGAGAGCAAGCGGTTCGAGAAGCTCACCGTGCTCTCGATCGCCGGCCTGCTTTCCAAGGCCATCGGCTACACCCACAGCGACCAATCGGTCAGCTCGCTGTTCGACTGAAAGAGGATTCGAGTCACCCATGGCACAGACGTCCACCCTCAGCGCCACGCCCCGTACCGCCAGCGGCAAGGGCGTCGCGCGCTCGCTCCGCCGCGCCGGTCAGATTCCGGCGGTGATCTACGGTCGCGGGCGCGACCCCGAAGGCCTCGCGCTCGACGCGACCGCCTTGAACCGGATGCTCACCAAGGTCCGGGCCTCCACCACGATCCTCGACGTCCACGTCGGCGATCGGGAGCCCGTCAAGGCGCTGATCCGCGAGATCCAGCGCGACCCGGTGAAGGCCGAGATCATCCACATCGACCTCTACGAGGTGCACGCCGACGAGGCGATCACCGTCGAGGTGCCGCTCCGCTTCGTCGGGACCGCCGAAGGGGTCCGGAACAACGGCGGCGTCTTCGAGGCGATCTCGCACACCGTCGAGATCGAGGTGCTCCCGGCCAACATCCCGGAGTTCATCGAGGTCGACGTGAGCGCCCTCGGAGTCGGCCAGTCGCTCCACGTGGGCGACCTGAGCTTCGCGGCCGGTGAGATCCTCACCGACGACGGAGTGACGATCTGCACCGTGGTGGCGCCGAAGGTCGAGGAGGCCGCCCCGGCCGAGGCGGAGGCCGAGGAGGCGGCGGCCGAGCCCGAGCTGATCCGGAAGCCGAAGGCGGAAGAAGAAGGCGACGAGGAGTAAGCGGCCCTGCGGAGCATCGTCGGGCTGGGGAATCCGGGCAGCGAGTACCAGGACACCCGTCACAACGCGGGGTTCCTGCTGGCCGATCACCTGGCCCGACGCTGGGACCTGGGCTCGTTTCGGCGGGAAGGACGGGTGCGCCGCGCCTCGGGCACCGTGCGCCGCCGGGCGGTCGAGCTGTTGAAGCCACAGACATTCATGAACCGGAGCGGGGCCGCGCTGGCGCCGCTCAAGGCGCGCGCCGGATTCGACCCCGCCAACGACCTGCTGGTCCTGGTCGACGAGGCCGCGCTGCCGCTGGGCCGGTTTCGGCTCCGGGCCCGAGGCTCGCGCGGCGGGCTCAACGGACTGAAGAGCATCGAGGGCGCGCTCCGCTCGTCGGAATACGCCCGCCTCCGAATCGGCGTCGGACCGGTCCCGGAGGGATACCATGACCTGGCGGATTACGTGCTCGACCGCTTCGAGCCCGCCGAGATGGCGGAGCTGGAAGCGCTCCTCGACCCGATGGCCGACGCCGTGGAGTGCTGGCTCACGGACGGCATCGACGAAGCGATGAACCGGTACAACAGGAAAGCCAATGACTGACAACATCGCCCTCTACGCCCTGATCATCGGCGCCGTCGGCATCGTGGCCACGCTCGTGACCTTCACGGGCCTCAACCGGCAGGACGCGGGCTCCTCCGCGATGCGGGACCTGGCCAGCCAGATCTCGATCGGCGCGATGGCCTTCCTCAAGCGCGAGTACTTCGTGCTGGTGCCCTTCCTCGCCCTGGTGGCGGTGCTGCTGACCGTGGCGATCGGGCTCAAGACCGGTCTCGCCTACGCGCTCGGCGGCCTCTGCTCGATCGCGAGCGGCTGGATCGGGATGAAGGGCGCCACCAGCGCCAACGTCCGGACCGCCGAAGCCGCCCGGGCGAGCGGCCAGGCCAGCGCCCTCCGCACCGCCTTCGCCGGCGGCTCGGTCATGGGCCTCGCGGTGGCGTCGCTCGGGTTGGCCGGGGTCTCGCTGGTCTTCCTCGCCCTCGGCAAGGCCGAGCTGGGCAGCGACCTCAAGGGCTTCTCCGAGATCATCTCGGGCTTCGCGATGGGCGCCTCGTCGATCGCGCTCTTCGCCCGGGTGGGCGGCGGGATCTACACCAAGGCCGCCGACGTCGGCGCCGACCTGGTCGGCAAGGTCGAGGCGGGCATCCCCGAGGACGATCCGCGCAACCCGGCGACCATCGCCGACAACGTGGGCGACAACGTCGGCGACGTGGCCGGCCTCGGCGCCGACATCTTCGAGAGCTACGTCGGCGCCATGATCGCGACGATCGCGCTGGCCGCGACCTCGGTCCGGATCCCCGACGAGAGCCGGCTGGCCGCGATGCTGCTCCCGATCAGCTTCACCGCCGCCGGCCTGGTGGCGTCGCTGGTGGGCATCCTGACGATGCGGGTCCTGGCCCGGGGCAACCCGGCCGGCGCCCTCCGCCAGGTGACCTTCATCGCGGCGGGCCTCTTCCTGGTGCTCGCCTACCTGCTCACCAGCCAGATGCCGCTGGGGATGACCGACAACGAGACCGGCGCCGCGCTGCCCGCCCTCGGGCCCTTCTTCGCGGTGCTGGCGGGCAGCATCGCCGGCATCCTGATCGGGCTCGCGACCGAGTACTACACGGCCGCCGCGCCGGTCCGCCGAATCGCCGAGTCGTCGCAGACCGGCCCAGCCACCAACATCATCGCCGGCCTCGCGGTGGGCATGCAGAGCTGCATCATCCCGGTGATCCTGATCGTCATCGCCACCTTCGTCTCCTACAAGATGGCGGGCCTCTACGGGATCTCGATCGCCGCGGTGGGCATGCTGGCCACCGTCGGCGTGACCATGACGGTCGACGCCTACGGCCCGATCGCCGACAACGCCGGCGGCATCGCCGAGATGAGCCATCTCGGCAAGGACGTCCGCAAGATCACCGACGGGCTCGACGCCCTCGGCAACACCACCGCGGCCATCGGCAAGGGCTTCGCGATCGGCTCGGCGGCGCTCACCGCGCTCGCGCTCTTCAGCGCCTACGCCTCGGCCGTGGGACTCAACACCGAAGGCCTCAACCTGATCGACCCGATGGTGGTGATCGGGCTCTTCATCGGCGGGGTGATGCCCTTCTTCGTCGGCGCGCAGACCATGACGGCGGTCGGCCGCGCGGCGCAGGGCATGGTGGAAGAGGTGCGGCGCCAGTTCCGGGAGATCCCGGGGCTCCTCGAAGGCAAGGAAGGGGTCAAGCCCGACAGCGCCCGCTGCGTCGACATCTCGACCAGCGCCGCGCTCCGCGAGATGATCGTGCCGGGCGTCGCGGCGGTGGCCCTGCCGGTCCTGGTGGGCTCGCTGATGGGCGTGCGGGCGCTGGGCGGAGTCCTGGCCGGTGCGACCGTGACCGGCGTGATGCTGGCCCTCTTCATGGCGAACGCGGGCGGCGCCTGGGACAACGCCAAGAAGTACATCGAGGGCGGCGCGCTGGGCGGCAAGGGCTCCGACCCGCACAAGGCGGCCGTCGTCGGCGACACCGTGGGCGATCCCTTCAAGGACACCTCCGGCCCCGCGATGAACATCCTCATCAAGCTGATGAGCGTGGTCTCGCTGGTGCTGGCGCCCTGGTTCGTCTCGCTGGCTCGCTGAAGCCCCACGGGTGAGAGCCGGGAGCCCGGCTCTCACCACTCCCGCCTAACGAGGGTCCGCGACGATCGCCCGCCCGGGCAAGGCCGTCTCGACCAACCGCCCCTCGTCCACGACCGGCGTGCCGGCCACGATCACGAAGCGAAACCCCTCCGACGGGAGCTGCGGCGCGGCATAGGTCGAGCGGTCCGTCACCGTGGCCGGGTCGAACACCACCAGATCGGCGTCCGCCCCCTCCTGGACCCTGCCCTTGCGGCCGGCGGCCGCCGTGGCCGACTCCAGCCTCATGGCCGGGAGCAGCGACATCTGCCGGATCGCGTCCGGCAGGCTCATCAACCCCAGCTCGCGCACCTGCCGGCGCAGCACCCGAGCGTAGCTGCCCGCGCCCCGCGGGTGGCTGGGCAGGCCGTCGCTCGCGATCATCGTCAGGTCGCTGGCCACGATCGCGTCGACCAGCGAGTCGGGGTTCATGTGGATCAGGACGTACTCCGGCTTGGCCGCGTCGTGGAGCTCGTCGAAGCGGGCCTTGGTGAGCCGCTCGCCGGTCGCGGGCAGCTCGAGATCGGAGTAGTCGATGCCCCGGCGCTCCCGCCATCCCGGGTTGAAGAGCGCCGACGCGATGCTGGTCATCCCCGCGCCGTACGGGTACGCCTCGGTGGTGACGTCCTGACCCGCCGCCCTCGCCTTCGCGATCAACTCGAGACAATCGAACGCCTCGGCCAGGCAGCTGCTGTTGATGTGGACGACGTGCACCGGCGCCCCGGTGGAGTCGCTCGCGGCGATCATCTCCTCGACGGCGGGCAGGCTCGACCCGCCGGACTCGCCCCGGAGGTGGACGTACACCCCCCGGCCATACTCCGCCGCGAGCCGGAACATCTGGAGCACCTCCTCGAAGGTCGCGCCCGGGGTGTACTCGAGCCCCATCCCGACTCCCAACGCGCCGGCGTCGAGCCCCGTCCGCAGCACGCCGATCAGCCGCTCCAGCTGCGCGGCCGTGGGCGGGTCGTCGGTGGCCGGCCCCGAGGCGGGATCGTCGATGGCCGCCGCGGGCCCCATCTGGCTGGTGTCGAGCGCGAGCCCCCAGGCTCGCACCCGGGCCGCTTCCTGGCTGACCGTCGCCCCGTAGTTGATCGGCGTTCCGCCACGGCGAGCCTCCAGGAAGGCCGGCAGATCCGGCACCCCGCTCTCCATCTCGAGCGCGGAGGTGACCCCGTCCTGCGCCTTGAGGCGGTAGGCGGCCAGGTCCTGCTGGTGCTGATGCAGGTCGATGAAGCCCGGCGCCACCACCAGACCGCCGACGTCGACCACCCGGCGACCGGCCAGCGGCTCGGTCGACACGGCCGCGATCGATCCGCCAAGGATCCCGACGTTCCGCACCGCGTCGAGCCCGGTCGCCGGGTCGATCACCCGCCCGCCGGAGAGCACCAGGTCGTATTGGGGGGCGCTCGAGCAGGCCGCCAGGAAGAAGAGTGCCGTCCATCCGATCCGCTTCACGAAACACGCTCCGATTCGAGTCGTCCGAGCTTCTCCCGCCAGTCCGCGAGCAGCGCCGGGCACTGCGCGAGCAGCGCCGCCGATTCCGGGTCGGCCGCCCGCGCCCGCTTGACGGCGGCGGCCCGCGCGATGGGCCACTGGGGGAACGGTCGATCGAGCAGGACGATCTCCATGCCCGCCTCGATCGATCCCGGCGCCTCGACCCGAGCGTACCAGCCGGCGCGGCCGGTCGTGATCACCTCGTCGATCAGGCTTGGCCGCCGGTGGCGTCGCACCAGGTTGTTGCAGGGCTCCCGCGGGCCGGACACCTCAAGGCGGACCTCGCCGACCCGATACCGGTCTCCGACACAGACCAGCAGCTCGTCGAGCCCCGCCACGGTCAGGTTCTCGCCGAAGGACCCCGGACCGAGCCGGGAGCCACCCCAGTCGGCCTGCCAGGCTTGATAATGGTGGGCGGAGTAGAGCAGCAGGGCCCGCTCCGGGCCCCCATGCACTCGCCGATTCACCTGGGCATCGCCCGCCAGGCCCTCCGGCCCCGCCCAGACCGATCCGGATACCGGCTGCTTCCAGATCGCACTGGTCCAGGGTCGGTCGAGCGGGTCGTCCGCCCCCTCCTGCCCCATCGACCTCGGCCGGCCGGTCTGGACCGATTCCACCTTGGCGCCCATCCGCGCTCCCCCCCACCGTTGGCTACCGTGAAGACCCGTATCGGGTTAGCTTTCCTGGCTCGACAATTCATCCTCCTCGGCCCGAACACCCGGGCTGGGGCACGAGACCAAAGGAAGGGTGTGCATGCCACGTCGGCCGTACGAGGTGGTCTACATCTTCGATCCCGAGCTGGTCGAAGAGACCATCAACGAGAAGCTTAACCATTTCCACAGCCTGATTCAGGTCGAAGGCGCCGATGCGGCGACCACCAACCACTGGGGTCGTCGGACGCTCGCCTACCCGATCAAGAAGCGCGACACGGGCTACTACGTGGTCGCCAACTTCGAGACCGACCCGGAGACGCTGCCGGAGTTCGAGCGGGCCATCAAGCTCGACGACGCGGTGATCCGTCACTTGGTGGTGTTGAACGACGTACCGCCGACGCCGCCGCAGATCCCGGGCAGCAAGGACGACGACGAAGGAGACGACGACTGATGAGCCGCCAACGCAAGGGTGATCCGCTCGCCGAGCTCCGGATCCGGGTCGTCGACTACAAGGACGAGAAGCTCCTCTCGCGCTTCATCTCGGAGCGCGGGAAGATCCTCCCGCGTCGCTTCACCGGGGCGTCGGCGCGCCACCAGCGGCAGCTCGCCACGGCGATTCGGCGGGCGCGCTACCTGGCGCTGCTCCCCTACATCAAGGGCTATACCGGCAAATGACCAGCGCGGCGGCGCCCCAGGCTCCGGGGCGTCGCACCGGGTTCGGCACGGTCGCGCTGATGGCCATCTACCTGGTGGCCGCGCCGCCGCTGTTTCTGCTCGGACCGCTGCTGCTCCTGCTGCTGCTCTCCAGCCCGCGGACCCGGCGGGAGTGGCTCTGGATCCTCCTGGCCGGGGCCGCGACCCTGGTCGTGGTGAGACAGCGGGAGGCGGCCGGCGTCGTCAACAGCCTGTTGATCTCCGGCGCGGCCATGACGGCTGGGGCATACGCGGTCATGACCCACGCCTTCCGCGGCTGGTCGATGTCCGGGCGGGTGCTCCTCGCGGTGGCCCTCGCGACCCTGGGGGTCCTGGGCTGGTCGCTGGCGATGGGAGTGCGGATCGAGCTGGTCGACGGCACCGTTCGGGCGGAGCTGCAGCGAGCCCTCGACCTGATGATGGAGAGCGCGGCGCCGGAGCAGCGCCAGGCGGCCGAGGCGTCCGCCGACCTGCTGACCTGGGTCTTTCCCGCGGTCACGATGCTGCAGGCGACGGCCGGCCTGGCGCTGGCGGGCCGCTGGTACCACGAGGTGGCGGCCGCGCCGGTGGGGGATGCCCCGGATCGGTTCCGGGACTTCAAGTTCAACGACCACCTCGTCTGGGGTGCTATCTTTACCCTGGCAGCGGCCGTCTTGACCCCGCCCGAGCCCTGGGCCCGCCTGGTGACCAACGCCTTGGTCGTCTGGGTGGGCCTCTACGTTGCGCGGGGGCTCGCCGTGGCGATCGCGGTAGCGGCGCGCTGGCCGGCGCCGACCCGGCTCCTCGCCCTGGCGGCAGCGGTGCTGGCTTTTCCGTTTGCGACGGCCGGACTGGTGACGGTCGGCCTGATGGATACCTGGATCGATTTTCGTGGACGCCTGGCGTCCCAGAACGTTGGAGGAGAGTCATGAACGTCGAAGTGATCCTGCGCGAGGACGTCCGGCACTTGGGCAAGGCGGGCGCGCTGGTGAAGGTTCGGCCGGGGTACGCCCGCAACTTCCTGTTGCCCCAGGGACTGGCCTACGAAGCCACCGAGGGCAACAAGAAGCGGATCCTGGCCGAGCAGAAGGCCCGGGTCGCGCGCCTCGCCGCGGAAAAGGGCGACGCCGAAGCCGCCGCCGCGGGAATGAAGGGCGTCTCCGTCTCCTTCAAGGCCAAGGCCGGCGAGGGCAACCGTCTCTTCGGCTCGATCACCACCCAGGACATCGCGGACGGCCTCAAGGGCCGCGGCGTGATCGTCGACCGGCGCAAGATCGAGCTCGACCATCCGATCAAGGAGCTCGGCACCCACACGGTGGCGATTCGCCTCCATCCCGAGGTGCACGCCGAGATCCAGGTCGTGGTGGAGCAGGAATAGGCCGGGATGGCGATCGGCATCGCGTACGTGGACGGGCCCCGGCTGGCCCGTTCCATGTACGCGGCCGCTGAATGGGTGGCGGCCGGTCGCGAAGAGCTGAACCGCCTCAACGTGTTCCCGGTGCCCGATGGCGACACCGGCACCAACTTCAGCCTCACCCTCCGCGCGGTGGTCGACGCCCTGAAGGCCCAGGGCGAGGCGACCCTCGACGTCACCGCGGGCACCATCGCCCGCGCCGCCGTGCTCGGCGCCCGGGGCAACTCGGGGATGATGCTCGCGCATTTCCTGCTCGGGTTCTCCGAGTCGATCGGCGACCGCCATCAGGCCGACGCGCCCGAGATCGCGGCCGCGATCCGCCGCGGCTCCGACCAGCTCTACGCCTCGCTCGACGAGCCCCGCGAAGGCACCATCCTGACCGTGGCCCGGGAAGCGGCGGACGCCGCCGAGGCCGCCGCCAGGAGCACCACCGACATCGGCGATTTCATGCGGCAGCTGCTCGAGGGCGGCCAACAGGCCCTCGCCCGAACCCCGGAGCTGCTCGCCGTGCTCCGCGAGGCCGGCGTGGTCGACGCGGGCGGCAAGGGGTTCGTCCGGATGCTCGAGGGCGTGGTCCGGCTGATCGAGGGCGATCCGATCCTGCCGGCGGGTCTGATCACGGCGGCGGCGCCGAGCGCGGCCGCGATCGCGAGCGTGGCGATCGAGCGGGATTTCCAGTTCTGCACCGAGGTCGTGGTCCGGGGCCAGCAGCTGCCTGCGGCGAACGAGGTGCGGAGCGCGATGCACGAGTTCGGCGGGTCGGTCGTCGTGGCCCAGGTCGGCGACATCCTCAAGGTCCACGTCCACACCGACACGCCGGAGGCGGTCTTCAGCCTCGCCACCCGCTGGGGCACCGTGACCCAGCGCAAGGCGGACGACATGCGGGCCCAGCACCAGGCGCTCTCGCACGGCGATCGTCGGGCGGTGGCCGTCGTGGCCGATACCTCGGTCGACCTGCCCGACCAGGTGCTCGACCGGCACCGGATCAGCCTGGTTCCCCTCCAGGTGACCTTCGGAGACGAGACCTTCCAGGATCGGCTCCAGCTCCGTCCGGCCGATTTCTACCGCCGGCTCCGGGAGGCGAAGACCAACCCCACCACCTCCCAGCCCACCCCGGCCGACTTCGTTCGGGTGCTCCGGTCCGCCAAGGCGGAGGCCGACACCGTGATCGCCGTCCTGCTGTCGAGCGGGCTCTCGGGCACGTTCGCGGCCGCGCAGGCCGCGATCCGCGCCGGCGGCGTCGAGCAGGTCCGGCTCGTCGACAGCCGCTCGGCGTCGTTCGGCACGGGGTTGCTCGCGCTCAGAGCCGCCGAGCTGGCCGAGTCAGGGTGGGCCGCCGACGCGATTGTCAGAGAGCTGGAACGGCTGCGTGAGCAATCGGGTCTGTTACTGACGGTGGACATCTATGACAACCTGCTCCGCAGCGGACGCGTATCGAGAGGAAAGGCCTGGCTGGCGGGCATGCTCGACGTCAAGCCGATCCTCACCCTCGACCGCGACGGGCGGGTCCAGCCGCTCGATCGGGTTCGAGGCCGCGAGCAGCTGGTCGGCCGGGTCCTCCAGCATCTCGACCGCCGGCTCACCCCACGCCCCGAGCGGGTCCGCTTCGGCGTGGCCCATGCCGACGCACCGGACGTCGCCGAGCGCCTCCGGCTCGCGCTGGTGGCGGCCTATCGGCCGGTCGACTGCTTCGTCTCGCTGGCAACGGGGGTGCTCGGAACCCATGCGGGCCCTGGAGCCTGGGCGGTCTTCTATCAGATCGAGGATGGCGCACCCGACGGCGGAGACGAGACGCGTGGCTAAGCCCCGGAATCGGGCCGTCCTGGCGGCGGTGAAGGTCGCGGTCGAGGCCGCGGAGGACCGCAAGGCCCAGGAGATCGTGACCCTGGACCTGCGCGAGCTGTCCGACGCGACCGACTACTTCGTGGTGGCTTCCGGGACCTCGGACGCCCACGTGCGCGGGATCGCCGACCTGGTGTTGGAACGATTGGCCGAGATCGGCTACCGCGCCCACCACGTCGAGGGCCTGCCCGGCGGGCGCTGGGTCCTGTTGGATTTTGTGGACTTCGTAGTGCATTTGTTCCACCCTGAAACCCGTCGCTTCTATCAGCTCGAGCGGTTGTGGAGCGACGCACCCAGGGTCATGCTTCGGGCGGAGCCCGAGAGGAAGGTCTGAGCCATGCGTCGTGTCGGCCTGCTGTTGCTTGCGTTCACTCTGGTGCCGGCGGTCGCGTTCGCCCAGTACTTCGGCCGGAATCGGGTCCAGTACGGGCGCTTCGACTTCAAGATCGTCCAGACCGAACACTTCGACGTCTACTACTACCCCGAGGAGCGGGAGGCCGCGCTCGACGTCGCCCGGATGGCGGAGCGCTCCTACGCGCGGCTCTCCCGGGTGCTGAGCCACGACTTCGAGGAGCGGAAGCCGATCATCCTCTACTCGAGCCACTCGGAGTTCCAGCAGACCAATCTGGGCGGGGGTGACCCCGACGAAGGCACCGGCGGCTTCACCGACTTCCTTCGCCACCGCAACACCTTTCCGCTGACGGGGCAGTACGCGGAGAACGAGCACGTCCTCACCCACGAGATGGTGCACCAGTTCCAGTTCGACATCTGGTCGCGAGGTCGGGGCGGCGCGGGGATCCAGGGCATCTTCTCGGCCAACGCGCCGTTGTGGTTCGGCGAGGGCATGGCGGAGTACTTCTCGCTCGGCCCGGTCGACACCAAGACGGCGATGTGGCTCCGGGACGGGGCGATCGAAGGCAAGCTGCCGAGGGCCGGCGACTTCACCCGGGTGTTCCCGTATCAGTACGGCCACGCGCTCCTGAGCTACATCGGCCAGCGCTGGGGCGACGAGGCGATCGGCGCGATCACCAAGAACGCGACCGGCGGGGGCGTGGACGCGTCGCTTCGCCGGGTGCTCGGCCTCAACTTCAGCACCCTGGTCCAGCAGTGGGCGGACGCCGTCCAGAAGCAGTACCTGCCGGAGATCGGGGAGCGAGTGAAGGCCCGCCGGGTGGCCGATCCGGTCCTGACCGACAGCCTCGCGAAGGGCTTCTGGCACCTGGCGCCGGCGCTCTCGCCGGACGGCTCGCGGGTGGCGTACTTCGGCGACCGGGGCACCTTCTTCGTCGACATGTGGCTGGCCGACGGCCGCACGGGCAAGAACATCCGGCGACTGCTCAAGGCGAGCTACAGCAGCAACTACGAGACCTTCCGCTACCTCAGCTCGTCGGCGGCCTGGTCGCCGGACGGCAAGTACCTGACCTTCGCGGCCAAGCGCGCAGGCAAGGACGACATCCTGGTCATCGACCCGGAGCGCAACAAGGTCATCCACCGGATCGAGGTGCCGATGGCCGGCGTCACCACGCCGACCTTCAGCCCCGACGGGCGGCAGATCGTCTTCACCGGGTTGGCGGGCGGGATCTCCGATCTCTACGTGATCAACATCGACGGCTCGGGGCTTCGCCAGCTCACCAACGACCGGAACGCGGATCTCCATCCGGTCTGGTCGCCCGACGGCAGGACCATCGCCTTCACGACCGATCGCGGCCCGGAGACCGACTTCGATCGGCTGACCTGGAGCAATCTGCGGATCGCGCTCTATCACCTGGACGACGGCCGGATCGACGTGCTGCCGAGCATGGAGCACGGGCGGAACTCGAGCCCGCAGTGGGCTCCGGACGGCCGCTCGATCGCGTTCGTCTCGGATCGGGACCAGGTGGCGAACCTGTTCCTGTTCGATCTCGACGACCGCGAGGTCTACCAGCTCACCGACTTCTATACCGGCATCCAGGGCATCACGCCGCTCAGCCCGGTGCTCTCCTGGTCGACCGGCTCGGACCGGATCGCCTTCGTGTACTTCGAGCTGGGCAAGTACGACGTCTACACCCTGACCAATCCGCGGTCGTACAAGAAGCAGCCCTGGCGCCCGACGGGTCAGGGTCCCGCGGTGCTGGTGCAGACCCGGCAGCCGCGATCGACCGCTCCGCTCTTCCGCCCCGACTCGGCCGCCAACGCGCCGCGCACGGCCGAAGTGCTCGCGTCGAGCTCGTTCTACCGGACCCGCGACGGCTTCCGTCCGACCGATTCGCTGGCGATCCAGACCGGCGACTCCGCGAGCCCGCCGCCCCAGCCCGAGTCGATCGCCCGGCTGCTCGACTCGGTCGTCATCGAGCCGCCCGACACCACCGATTTCGTCTACCGGGAGTACAAAGCCAAGTTCGAGCCGGAGTACGTCGCCCGGCCCACGATCGGCTACGTCCGCGACAACTTCGGACGGGGCGTGACCGGCTCGGCGACCCTGGTGCTGGGCGACATGCTCTCGAACAAGCAGCTGATCTTCGGCGCCTCGCTCAACGGTCGGCTGGCCGAGACTCAGCTGCTGGCGCAGTACGTCAACCTGAGCAAGCGGCTCAACTGGGCCGTCGGCGCGCAGCAGTCGCCCTACTTCTTTTACGAGGGGCAGTTCATCACCGACCAGACACCGACGGCCAACGAGGCGACGCTCTCGACCAGCATCCGGCGTCTGGTGTTCCGCAACGTGGGTCTGCAGGGCTTCTATCCGTTCAGCCGATTCTCCCGGCTGGAGGGCGGCCTGCAGGTGGCCAACGTGCAGGACGACCGCCTCGAGATCCTGGAGCCGTTCGACCGGGTCACCGGCGTGCCGACCCGGAACCCGAACCTCCAGACCACGAGCCTGGGCAGCTTCTCGTACCTGGCGCCGTCGATCGCCTACGTGTACGACAACTCGCTCTTCGGCTACGTCGGCCCGTTCGTCGGGCGTCGGGCGCGGTTCGAGATCTCGCAGAACCTGAACTTCATCGGTGACGGCTGGCGCTTCACCTCGTTGACCGCCGACTACCGGCGCTACGACCAGCTGCCGGGCCCCTTCACGCTGGCCACGCGGGGGCTCTTCTTCGGCCGGATCGGCCGCGACGAGACCTCGTTCCGGTTCTTCGGCGGCAACACCGAGCTGATCCGCGGCTGGACGGCGGGCTCCTTCCAGCGGAACGAGTGCCGGAGCCTCGACGACGGCGGCACCGTCGACGGGTGCAACCGCTTCAGCGAGCTGATCGGCACCCGGGCGGCGATGTTCAACGCCGAGCTCCGGTTCCCGATCCTCACCTCGAACCTGACCTTCATCCGCGAGGGTCTGCCGATCGTCGAGGGCGCGTTCTTCTACGACGCGGGCGTGTTCTGGGAGGCCGGGCAGTCGGTGCAGTTCAGTCGGGACGGGGTGGTCGACGACAGCATCCGAACGCCCTTCCAGAGCGTCGGCTTCTCGGTGCGCGGAAACCTCCTTAACTTCCTGATTCTGCGAGTCGACTACGCCCGCCCCCTGAACCGACCCGGCGTGGGAGGACTGTGGACGCTGAGCCTGGGACCGACATTCTAGAGCGACGTCCGACGCACGCGAGGCCCGTGGCGAGGCTCCTGCTCCTCGCCACGGGCCTCGCGGCGCTTGTGGGATGCCCCTCGGCCGAGCCGCCTGCCCCGCCGGACCTCCCGGCGATCGGCGGCCTGGTGACGCTGCTCCGGGTTCCCCGCCAGGGCGGCACGGTCGAGGCCTACGCTTCCGACTCGCTCTCCGAGCCGATCTGGACCAGCCGGGCCTCGGTGCCGCCCGTCAGGCGTCTGCTCGGCGTCAATCTCGAGGCCCGTCTGCTCGAGGTGCTCGATTCCAGCGCCAAGCTCACCGCGATCGATCTCGAGGCGCGGGGCACGCGCGAGCAGTCCGCCAACGTGCGGGACGCCGCGTTCGTGCCCAACGGCGCGGTCTACGCGCTCGACAACCGGCGCCGGGTGACCCGCTTCGACCTCGCGACGCCGACCGTGTACCGCGACTCGCTCTCCGGCAGGCCGCGCTTCATGGCCGGCACGCTCGGCGACCATCTGGTCGTCGCGGTCGACTCCGGCACCAGCCTCGAGATCTTCAACGCGGCGGGTCTGCTCCACAGCACCCCGATCCCGCCCGGCGAGATCGCGGCGACCTACTGGGGCGACCTGATCGCCGTCGCCGACGGCGCCGGCATCGGGCTGTTCGAGACTGGCGACCCCTACGAGCAGAGCCGGGTCGAGGTCGGCCACGCGGTCGGCGCGCTGGCGTTCAGCCCCTCGGGGCACCGGCTCTACGCCGCGCACGACGGCCCCGGCATCGCCGTGATCGATCGCTACGCGAAGAGCGAGATCGCCAACATCGACCTCCGGGCGCAGCCCTCGGCGGTTCGGACGGAGTGGTCCGGCCGCTGGATGCTGGCGCGCTACGCGCAGGGCGATTCCGCCTGGGTGATCGACCTCACCACGAACCGGGTGGTGAGCCGGGTCGGCACGCCCTGGGAGGAGGACCTCCCGACCGTGGCCGGCGCGGCGACGCTGCTCACCCGGGAAGGCGACGACTTGGCCGCCTACGATCTCGGGAAGCCCGGGCTGCCCGAAGTGGGGCGGATCGAGGGCGGCGCGAACGACTGGTGGCTGGTCTCCACCTGGCAGCCGCGCGAGCGGGCCCGTCACGTGGCCCAGGCGGCGGAGTCGGTGCTGGTCCGGCAGGACAGCCTGCTCCTGACGGACTCGTCCACGGCGGCCCCGGCCAGGCCCACGGACGCCCTCTACCTCCAGGTGAGCAGCTCGCAGAACCCGGACTGGTCCCGGGAGCTGGCCCGCCAGCTCACCGGGGCCGGGTACCCCGCGCGGGTCCTGGATCCGAACACCGCCGACGAGGGCTTCCGGGTCGTGGTGGGTCCCTACCCCACCCGACCGGAGGCGGAGGAGGTCGGCCGGCAGCTCGGACGGCCCTATTTCATCCTCTCGAATCCGCCGATTTCGCGCCGCTGAGATCGCTACCAGGGCTTCCCCCGGTGCGACTATCTTTCGCCGACCGCAGCCGCTCCAAGAGCCACCCCGAGGACCCTTCATGAGATTGCTCAAGCTGGAGCTTTCCGGCTTCAAGTCGTTCGCGGACACCGTCACCCTCAGCTTCGACCACGGGGTCACGGCGATCGTGGGTCCGAACGGCTGCGGTAAATCCAACGTCTCCGACGCGGTCCGCTGGGTGCTCGGCGAGCAGTCCGCCCGGCTGCTCCGCGGCGGCAAGATGGAAGACGTGATCTTTCAGGGCTCCGTCAATCGGCGCCCGGTGAGCCTCACCGAAGTCTCCCTCTATCTCGACAACAGCGACGGCGATCTCCCGATCGCCTACCGCGAGGTGGTGATCACCCGGCGGCTCTCCCGCTCCGGACAGAGCGACTATCTGATCAATCGCAATCCGGTGCGGCTCCGCGACGTCCAGGACCTCCTCCGGGGCACCGGCCTCGGCAGCGACGCGGGCGTGGTGATGGAAGCCAAGATGATCGACCTGCTGCTCTCCGATCGCGCGGACGAGCGGCAGTCGCTCTTCGAGGAGGCCGCGGGCATCGGGCTCTACCGTGACCGCAAGCACAGCACGGAGCGCCGGCTGGAGGAAACCGCGGCCGACCTGCAGCGACTCGAAGATCTGATCGCGGAAGTCCAGTCGCAGATCCGGAGCCTCGCCCGACAGAAGGGCAAGGCCGAGCGCCACGGCAAGCTGATCGAGGAGAAGTTCACGGTCCAGGTGACCCTGGCCGCCCGGCTCCTCGCCGAGCTCGCCGAGCGCGCGGGGGGGATGCGCAGCCGGCACGAGGAGCTCCGCCATCTCCTGCCCGAGCTCCGCCAGCAGCTGACCACCGCCGTGGCCCGCCAGGAGCAGGCCACCCGGGACCGGGCCCGCGCGGAGGAGCACCGCTCGCTCGTGGCCCGGGAGCTGGCCGCCGTGCAGGTGGCCCTCGGCAAGCTGGACGGCGATCTGGCCGTGGCCGACGAGCGGCTGGCCAACGCGCTGGCGCGACGGAAGCGGGACGAGGAAGAGCGCCAGCACGTCGAGCTCCGCACCCAGCAGGCGGTGCACGAGCGCGATACCGCCGCCACCGAGCTCGAGGAAGCCAAGGCCGAGCATCAGCGGATCCAGCAGGAGCTCGAGACCCGCTCGGCCGCCGAGAGCGAGGTCCGCGAGCGGCTCTCCTCGCATCGCGACTCGGTGCGTGGCCTCGAGGGCCAGGTCCAGAATCAGGCCCAGAGCGTGCGCGCGCTCGAAGGCGAGCGGGCCGCGCTCGACACCGAGCTGGGCGGACTCCGCGAGGCCCAGGCCGAGCAGGAGACGCACGTCGCCACGCTCGACCGTGACTTCGGCCAGCTCGAGGAGAAGACCCGCGGGCTCGAGCAGGAGGCGGCCGCGCGGTCGCACGAGACCCTGGTCGCGACGACGACGGCGGATCGGGCCCGTCACACCGTGGCGGAGACGCGCGAGCGCGAGACCATGGAGCGGGACGAGAAGCGGGTCGCCGACGAGGCCGTGGCCCAGCTCACCGCCCGCCGCGAAGCGCTGCTCGAGCTCGAGCGGGATCGAGTCGGCCTCGCGCCGGCGGCCCAGGCCCTGATGGCGGCGCGCGAGCGCTTCGGCGACACGATCCTGGGACCCTTGAGCGACTTCATCTCGACCTCGCGGGAGCACGCGGAGCTGGCCGAGCGTCTGCTCGGCGAGTGGATGCACGCGATCCTGGTGCGCGACTGGCAGGCGGTCGACGCGGTCCACGCCTGGCACGAGCGGGAGCAGCCCGGGGCCCTGGTGCTGCTGCCCGCCGAGCCCGGTCCGACCTTCTTTGCCGAGGGTACCCACCCGCTGGCGGATCGCCTGGCCGCCGAGGGGCCGGCCCAGCGCTGGATCGAGGCCCTGCTCCGCGGCTCCGAGGTGCTGGATCCGGCCGCCCGGGTGCTCAAGCGACCGATCGGCGCCGTGCTCCTGACGGGCGCGACCGGCGCCTCCGGCCCGATCCGCCGCCGGGCGGATCTGGCCGCGCTGGCGGAGGAGATCGCCTCGGAGGAGAGCCGGCAGGCGGCCATCGCCGAGCGGCTGAGCGCCACCCGGGCCCAGCTCGGCGAGGCCGAGCGGATGGCCGCCCAGGCGGGGGCGGCGGTCGAGCAGGCGCGGGAGCACGAGCGCACCGCCGTCGCCGCGCGCGACGACGCCCACCGGCTCCTGCTCAACCTCGGGCGCGAGCGGAGCGAGGCCCAGGCGCAGCTGACCCGGGTCCGGGAGCGGATCGAGCGGGCCGAGCAGCGATTGGGCGAGCTGGCCACGACGGTGCGCGACGCAGAGGTCGGCAAGGTGCGGCTCGAGGAGTCGCTCGAGTCCGCCCGGCAGCGGCTGGCGAGCCTCGAGGCCGAGCTCGAGAGCGCCCGGGAGGCCCGAGTCCACTGGCAGGTGCAGGAAGCGCACGTCTCTGCCCGACTCCGCACCACCGCCGATCGGCTGGAGCGGGCGTCGCAAACCATCCTGGCCGCCGAGCAGGCGGGCGAGGCGCTCCGGAACGAGATCGCGCTGCTGGAGCAGGAGCGCACGGCGCTCGAGACCCAACACGCCGAGTGGCTGGAGCAGCGCCGCGACCGCCAGGCGACCCTGACCGAGCTCGAAGCGGCCAACGCCGACGCGGAGGGCACCCACGCCGCCGCCGTCGCCGAGCTCGAGGACGCCAACGGCTCCGTCCATGCGCTCCGCACCGAGCTCGAGCAGTCGACCGAGGAAGACCACCGGCTCGAGGTGGAGCTGACCGAGGTTGCCGGCGAGCGGCGCGCGATCGTGGATCGGGTGGAGACCGAGTGGCGCGCTCCCTACGAGTCGCTGATCGAGCGCGGACCGCTGCTCGATCTCGACCGTGAGCCGCTCGAGACCGAGCTCTCCCGGATCACGGCGAGCCTCGAGGCCATCGGTCCGGTCAATCCGCTGGCGGTCGAAGAGCACGCGGAAGAGACCAAGCGGCTCGAATTCCTGACCGCCCAGCGCGACGACCTGATCGCGGCCAGACAGTCGCTGCTCCAGGCGATTCGTGAGATCGACGGGACCGCGAAGACGCTCTTCCTGGAGACCTTCACCGCGGTCCAGAACAACTTCCAGCGGGTCTTCACCACCCTGTTCGGCGGCGGCGAGTGCAATCTCCGGCTGGCCAACGCGGAGGAGCCGCTCGAGAGCGAGATCGAGATCCACGCCGCGCCCAAGGGCAAGCGGACCCAGCGGATCCACCTGCTGAGCTCGGGCGAGCGGACCCTGGTGGCCGTCTCCCTGCTCTTCAGCATCTACCTGACCAAGCCGAGCCCGTTCTGCCTGATGGACGAGGTCGACGCCCCGCTCGACGACTCCAACGTCGGCCGCTTCACCAACCTGCTCCACGAGTTCAAGGCCGGGACGCAGTTCATCGTGATCACCCACAATCCGCGGACGATGCAGGCGGCCGACGCGGTGTACGGCGTCACGATGCAGGAGCCCGGCGTCTCGACCATCGTCGGCGTCCGCCTCGCCGACAAGGCCCACGGGGCCACCGACGAGGCCGCGTCCGAGCCGGACGGCGCCGAGTCGGAGGACGCCGAGGAGACGGACGAGACCCATTCGGAACGCGCGGCCTGAGCCGGCGGCCGGACGATGTTGGTCCTCCTGAGAGCCGACGCTTCCGCCTCCGACGTCGCCCGGGTCGAGGCCCTGGCGCGCGAGCTCGGCTTCGAAGCGAAGTCGGTTCCCACTTCCCGCAGGATCGCGATCGCGATCCACGGACACGACGGCCGGATCGACGGAGCGCGCTTCGCGGCGCTCCCCGGCGTCGAAGACGTCGTCTCCCTGAGCAAGCCCTATCGGATGGTGGCCCGGGAGTGGCGGCCAGAGCCGACGGTGGTCCCCCTGCCTGGGGGCCTCTCGATCGGGGGTGACGACGTCGTGGTGTTCGCCGGCCCCTGCTCGGTCGAGAGCCCCGAGCAGATCCAGCGCACCGCGCAGGCGGTGAAGCGGGCAGGCGCCGTCGGGATTCGAGCGGGCGCGTTCAAGCCGCGCACGTCGCCGTATGCCTTCCAGGGTCTCGGGAGCGAGGGCCTGCGGCTCCTGGACGAAGTGCGGCGCGAGCTCGGCCTGCTGGTGGTCACCGAAGCGATGGACGAGTCCGGCCTCGACGCCGTGGCCGCCGTCGCCGACATCGTACAGCTCGGCGCGCGGAACATGCAGAACATGAGCCTGCTCAAGGCCGCCGGCCGGGCCGGCAAGCCGGTCCTGCTGAAGCGGGGCCCCTCGGCCACCCTCACCGAGCTGCTGATGGCGGCCGAGTATGTGTTGTCCGAGGGCAACCCCAACGTCATCCTCTGCGAGCGCGGCATCCGGAGCTTCGACGGCGCCAGCCGCAACACCTTCGACCTGAACGCGATCCCGGCCGTGAAACGACTCTCCCACCTTCCCATCATCGCCGATCCGAGCCACGGCACCGGCCGACGGGCGCTGGTCCGCCCGATGGCCCGGGCGGCGATCGCGGCCGGGGCGGACGGGCTGCTGGTCGAGGTGCACGTGAAGCCGGACGAGGCCCTGTCCGACGGAGCGCAGAGTCTCTACCCGGAGCAGTTCGAGCTGCTGATGGACGAAGCGCGCAAGATCGCGGCGGTGCTTGGCCGCACCCTCGCCACCCCGGTGGCGGCGCGATGAGGACGCTGGGGCTGGTCCTCGCGGCCCTGGTGGTGGCGGTGCCCGCCACCCGAGCTCAGTCACCCGACCCCGAGGCGATCGTCGGGCGGGCGAGCCGGATCTACCGGAACCTCAACTCGCTCAAGGCCGATTTCGTCCAGACCATTCAGGACCGGGTCCAGGGCGACACGCTGGTGAGCCGAGGCGTGGTGATCCAGGCCCGCAACAACCTCTTCGCGATGCGGTTCAGCGAGCCGAAGGGCGAGGCCATCGTCGTGGACGGGAAGTACGTCTGGACCTATACGCCGAGCACGGCGCCCAACCAGGTCTACCGCAACCCGCTCCCCACCGATCCGATCTACGGAGTCAACCTGCTGGCGGCCCTGCTCGATCGGCCGCACGACCGCTACCGGACCCGGTATCTCGCGCGCGAGACGATCGACGGGCGCGCTGCCGACGTGGTGGAGCTGGTTCCCGTTTCGGAGGACGCTGGCTTTCGGAAGGCCGTGCTCTGGCTGGACGTGGACGACGCGCTGCCGAGGAAGATCGAGCTCGACGAAGGCCCCGGTCTCCGCCGGAGCCTGAGCTTCACCCGGCTCCAGCCGAACGCGCCCTACAACCGGAAGACCTTCGAGTTCGACGTGCCGTCCGGAGTCCGGATCATCGAGGGCTGAGCCCGCCCCTCAGGGCTCCAGCGCGAGCAGGGCCTCGGTCGACGCTGCCTTGACCAGCAGCGAGCGCGCCAGCGCGAGCGCCGCGTCGTCCCCGCCGGCTTCGCCGCGGGCCCGGGCGACCTCCCGGTCGGGCACCACTCCTCCACCGCCCCGAAGCTCCCGTCCGCCGGTCGAGCGGAAGGTCGGCCGCTCCGGGCTTTCCCCGTCTTCTTCCTCGTCCTCGGTGCCGGTCGGAAGCCCGCGCTGGAGATAGCGGCCCACCGGGGTCGTCCAGTGCGCGGTGGTCAGGCGGAGCGCGCTGCCGTCGCCGAGCGGGAAGACGGAGAGCTCCGATCCGCGGCCGAAGCTCGGCTCACCCACGACCAGGGCGCGGTCGAGATCCTGGAGCGCGCCCGCCGCGACCTCGGCCGCGCCGGCGGTGCCCTGGTCCACCAGCACCACCAACGGGGTCTCGAGCACCGCGCCGTCGCGGTCCGTGCGGACCGGTGTCGAGTCGCCGGTCTGGCGCCCCCGGCGCACCGCCACGACCGTCCCGGCCGGAACGAAGACCGAGGCGAGCGCGACACCGTCCTCGAGTCGGCCGTCGACCAGGTCCCTCAGGTCGAGGACCAGTCCCCGGGCGCCGGCCCGGACGGCGCTGTCCGCGAGCGTGGCGACCCGCGCGAGCCCCGCCCTCCCCAGATCGGAGGGCCGGATCTGGACCACCCCCTCACCCAGCGCGGTCGCCATCGGCTCCGGCAGGTCGGGCACCGTACCGGCCGGCACGGTCACCCGGATGGCCCGGCCGCCGCCCCGCACGATCCGCAGGTGGGTGGGCGCCGCGTCAGGGTGCGCGAGCGCTTTGGCGAGATCGCCGAGGCCGTGCGCCGCCACCGGCGACCCGTTGGCCGAGAGGACCACGTCACCGCTCCGGACGCCGGCCCCAGCGGCCGGGCTGCCCGGCCGCACCGCGACCACGACCACGTAGCCCTCGAGGACGTCGAGATACATGCCCAGCGGCGGCTCGCCGACCTCGTTCGGGTCGTCGTCGCCGGTGGTGAGAGCGGCGTATGGATCGTTGAGCTCGTCCAGCATCCCGGAAGCCGCCAACCGGTAGATCGCCCCCTCGTCGAGGGAGTCGACCGCGTAGGAGCGGACGTGCCGCATCACTTCCTGGAAGAGCCGGCTGCCCATGACCGGCGATTCCGACGGCGCCCTTCGGCCCCGCGCGGCCCGATCGAGCCCCCGGCGCAGCAGCCACCCGCCCCCGAAGAACGAAGCCAGCGCGACCAGGAGCAGCCCGGCGAGGCCGAGTCGACTCTTCATCGCGCCGCCCCGGAGGCGAGCGCCCCCCGAGCCTGGAGCACGGCCCACGCGGCCGCCAGCAGCTCCTCGGGCGAGACCGAGGCGTCGAGGTGCTCGATGCCCGGCCCCGCGGCGGAGCGATAGGCCTCGGCGACACGGGCGTGGAACGCCGGCGACTCGCGGTCGAGGCGGTCACCGGTCTTGCCGGCGGCCACCTGCCGCGCCCGGCCGGCGTCCGCCGGCAGGTCGAGTACCAGGGTGAGATCGGGACGGAGCCCGCCGGTCGCGGCCTGGTTGACCCAGTGGACCTGCGCCTCCGGAAGACCGCGGCCCTTCATCTGGTAGGCCCAGGTCGACAGCTCGTAGCGGTCGGAGAGCACGATCCGGCCGGCATCGAGCGCAGGCCGGATCACCTTCGCGACCAGGTCGGCCCGCGCGGCGCACATGTAGAGCAGCTCGGCCTCCGGAGTCCAGCCCCGGTCGGCGGACAGCAGCTCGGCCCGGAGCGCCTCGGCCACCGGCGTGCCCCCGGGCTCCCGCACCACGATCGGGTCGAGCCCCTGCACGCGAAGCCGCTCGGCCAGGGCGCGGGTGAGAGTGCTCTTCCCGGCGCCCTCGGGCCCCTCGAGCACCAGGAAGAACGCGCCCATCACCCCAGGGTGATGATGTTGCTGGTGGCGCCCCGCTCGATCCCGGTCGACATGTTCTGATTGACCGACGCCATCAGCTTGTCGAAGTTGGCGCGGGCCACCACGTAGGCCTGGCCGACCGGGCTCAGCTCGAGCTCGCGGACCGCCTCCTCGTAGGACTGGCTCACGTCCTCGGCGGGCAGCGTGCCCTGCGACATCGCCTGATCGATCTGGCGCGCGAGGGTCTGGATCCGATCCAGCTTGGTCACGGTCTCGTTGTCACTCCGCAGAGCCTGCTCGGCCCGACGGAGCGTCTGGTACTCGTTCGACTGGCCGATCAAACGGCCCAGCTCGATGGCCTTCTCTTCGATCATCTCGGTCTCCTCGCCGTGAGGTAGCGGGGTCGCCCGAACAGGTCGTTGGCGACCTCCACCTGGTCCCAGCCGTGCTCGCCCGCCGCGTGAGCGGCGGCCTCGGCCCGTGTCGACGCGATCTCGACGGCGAGCCAGCCACCGGGGCGAACCACCCGTCGCGCGTCGGCCAGGAGACGGCTCGTGAGCTCGTGCCCCTCCTGACCTCCATAGAGCGCCAGCGCGGGCTCGTAGTCCCGGACGCCGCGGTCCAGCTCGTCACCCTCCCCGATCGCGACGTACGGGGGATTGGACACCAACAGGTCGACGCTCGCTCGGGCGAGCGGAGCGACCAGGTCGCCACGCACCAGGGCCACGCCGGGCGCCAGTCGGTCGCGATTGGCCCGGGCCACCGCCAGCGCGTCCGGCGAGAGCTCGACCCCGATCACCCGAGCGAAGTCGCCCTCGGCGGCGAGCGAGAGGGCGATCGCCCCGCTCCCGACCCCGATGTCCGCGGCGACACCGCACCGGGTGAGCGTGAGGGCCAGCTCGACCAGGCCCTCGGTCTCCGGCCGCGGAATCAGGACCCGCCGGTCCACGGCGAGGTCCAGGGTTCGGAATCCCGCCGACCCCGCAATGTAGGCGAGGGGCTCTCCGGAAACACGCCGCTCGACCGCTTCGCCGACCCAGGCGTCGAGGTCGGCCGGAATCGGCCGTTCCGCGTGGAGGACGATCGCGCCCGGATCGAGCCGGAGCCGCCCCGCGATCAGCCAGAGCGCCTCGCGCCGGGGACGCTCGAACCCGGCCCGATGGAGCCGCAGGGTCGCCCGGCGGGCCAGCTCGCCCAGGCTCGCGGCGCACGCGACGATCTCAGGCGGCATCGGACTCCCGCCGGTCGGCGAGCCGCAGGGCCTTCACCACCTCGTCGAGCCGGCCATCCAGCACCTCGGCCAGATTGTGGACCGAGAGGTTGATCCGGTGATCGGTGACTCTGCTCTGCGGAAAGTTGTAGGTGCGGATCTTGGCGCTCCGGTCGCCGGTGCCGACCATCAGCCGCCGCTCCCGCGATCGCGACGCCTCCTGCTCGGC
>JAWKQJ010000018.1:0-89206 GCA_041390205.1 Gemmatimonadales bacterium | reverse complement strand
GCGAGAGCAGGGCGAATTTCTGGACCGACACCGGAAAGAAGGGGAACTGGTCCGGGTCGGCGGCCGACGAGGGATCGGTCATATGCTCTCGAGACGGCCGCCGGCGGGCAGATTCAGGCGGGCGGGGTGGGAGAGCCCGACGCGAGGGTGACGGTCGCCGTGACGTCCGAGCTCACCTCGGTGGGTGGATCGCCGCCACACCCGACCGCCAGGAACCCCAGCAGACCGATCGTGACGCCGAGCGGCGCGAGCCTGTGGTGTCGCACGTCGTACGCCATTCTCAGTAGACCACGCGAGCCGGAGACGGACTCGAGGTCGTGGTCCCCCTGCCGAGCGCGCCCGACCCGTTGGCCCCCCAGCAGTACGGGGTGGCTTGATCGATCGCGCAAGCGTGGCGCCCGCCGACGAAGGCGGAGAACGGGTTCAAGCCGCCGGCGATCATCGTCGGCGAGAGACTCCCCGCGCCGGTCGCGCCGTTGCCGAGCTGTCCGTCGGTATTGAGGCCCCAGCAGCGAACCGTCTGGTCGATGAAGAGCCCGCAGGTGAAGCCCGACCCGGCGCTGATCCCCGAGATCGCCGGCTGCCCGGCCGGAATCCCGGGCGTCACGATGAGGGTCGGCGTGGTCCGTTCGGTCGTGGTGCCGTCGCCGAGCTGTCCGGCCTCGTTCCGGCCCCAGCAATAGCCTTCGCCGCCCGAAGTGAGAGCGCAGGTGTAGCCGTCGCCGACCGCGAGCAGGGAGAACAGGACGCCGCCCGAGACGACCCGCGTCGGAAGCGCCCGGTCGGCGGTCGTCCCGTCGCCCAGCTGACCGTGGTCGTTTCGACCCCAGCAATAGATGCTGCCATCGTTGACGGTCGCGCAGCTGTGATCGACGCCGGCCGCGACGAACACGAAATCCAAGCCGCCGGCGACCTGCACCGGCGCGCTCTCGGTCTCGCTCTGGTGGCCGTCGCCCAGCTGTCCGAAGGTGTTGTCACCCCAACAGTACGCTTGGACCGGGGGGGTCGTCGTGCCGCAGCTGTGGCGCGCGCCGGTCGAGATCCAGACCAACTCGGCCCCACCGGCCACGGCGCTCGGCACGAGCTGGTTGCCGCCATTGGTGCCAATGCCCAACTGACCGTGCGAATTGGAGCCCCAGCAGTAGGTCACCAGCAGCGTGGTCGTGCCGCAGGCGTGAGCGCCGCCGGCGGAGAGGTGAACGAACTGCAGCGCGGGCGAAGGCGGCGGCCCGGCGGTCGGCTCCGGAAAGGCCCGATTGGTGGTGGTTCCGTCTCCGAGCTGGCCCTGATCGTTGAGCCCCGCGCAGTAGACGTGACCGCCCCAGTCCAGGAAACAGGTGAAATCGCGTCCGGCGGCGAGCTCGCTCGCCAAGAACGGCGTCACGACCCGAAACGCCTGACTGGTGGCGCCGGTGAGCCCGCCCGCCGCCGCGGTGAGCGTGTAGCCGCTCGCGCGGGTATCGACGACGAGATCGGAGAACGTGGCCACGCCCGCCACCGCGGCGACCGTTACCGTTCCCGAGAGCGTACCGGTACCCACAGGGCCAAGGGACAGGGTGACGGCGTCGGTCGCGGTCGTCACGCGGGATCCCGCCGCAGACTGCAGCTCGACTCGAACCGCTGGGGCCAGGGGCTCCCCGGCCAGCGCGTTGGCCGGCTGGACCACGAACGCGAGCTTCGCGGCGGGGGCTGGCGGTGGGGGCGGCGGCGGAGGCGGAGCCGGCGGTGGAGAAGTCGGGTGGCCGCAGCCGAGCAAGGCGAGGGCGATCACGACCCGGAGACGGCTCCAGACGCCGATCGCCCGGTCCGGGCGAATGTCCCTCATCGGACGAACGTCAGGTAGCCGGCGAAGTTGGTGACCGCTCCGATCTTCCCCTGCTGGCTGAAGGCCACCCGCCGCGGCTGCCCACCCACGTTGAGCGTGCCGGTGACCCGCCGCTGCTTGAGATTGAAGACCTGCACCTTGCCGTCGAGCGGCAGGGTGATCCAGGCCTCGTTGTCGTCCGCCGTCACCCCCAACCCGAACGCGACGCCAGCGAGCTGAATCGGGCTCCCGATCTGCCCGGTCATCAGGTCGACATCGCTTAGATACCCGCCCTCGTTCGCGACGTAGAGGTGGGTGCCCTTCTTGTTGAGGCCGAGACCCTGGGTCGTGCCACCGAGACTGAAGGTGCGGAGCAGGTTGCCGGTGAAGATGTCGATCTCCGACACGGTCCCGCTGGCGAAGCTGCTGGCGTAGAGCATCCGGCCGGCGCCGTCGACCGCGAACGCGTTGGTGGCGAAGCCCACCTGCACGGTCTTGAGGATCTGGAGGGTCTGGGTGTCGACCACCAGCAGGGTGTTGTCGTTGTTGCCCACGTAGAGCAGCGCGCCGTCGGGAGACACCTGCACCGAGAAGGGCGAGGCGCCGCCGGTCTGGATCGAGGCGACCTGCCGCGCGAGCGCGACGTCGATCACGCCGACGGTGTTGTCGCCCTGGTTGGCGGAATAGGCCCGAAGCCAGTCGGGAGCGAAGGCGACGCCCGTCGGCAGCGAACCCGTGGGGATCGAGCCGATCACGGACTTGGTCTTGGTCGAGGCGATCCCGACCTCGTTGCCGAAGAGATTGGTGAAGTAGGCGAGGCCGTCGTCCCGTACGGCCACCCCCCAGGGCGAGGGCGCGGTGACCTGGTCGAGGATGCTCCCCGGGTGACCGGCCCCGCCGTTCCCTCCATTGCCGCAGGCATTCCCGCCCGCCGCGAAGTTGACGGCCGACGCCGGATCGGCGGGCGTCACGGAAGTCGGCTCGCTCGAGCAGGCCGTGACGGTCGCCGCCGCCGTCAGCAGCGACGTCCAGACGACTCGGGCCCTCATGGCCGGCCACCCACGAAGTAGGAGAGCCCGAGACTGAAGACCGGCTGGACCGCGGTGCTCTTGGTCATCGGAACCTCGTCGTAGCCCTCGATCCGAAGCTGACCGTCGAGCCGCAGCGCCAGCTCCGGCCCGAGCTCGTAGCGAACTCCGCCGCCGACGCCCAGGCCCCAGATCGAGTGGGTCACCCGGTCGTTCCGGCCGTCGATTCGGGTAAACCCGGTGGTGAGCTCCAGGAACGGACTGGTCCTGGCGTCGAGGTTGGTGGTCAGCACCAGCCCGACGCTCGGGCTCAGGAAGGTCATTCCCGAGCCCTTGGCGATCGCCCCGCTCGCGGTGAGACCGAAATTTCGGCTGACGTGATAGCCCACCCGGCCGATCACGGTCGCTTGCCCCTTGCCCGGAATCGCGCTGCTCGCGAAGCGATACTCCGGCGCGCCGCTGCCCAGGAAGGTCCGGAGCGCGCCGTCGAGCGATCCCGCGCCGGCGCCCAGGCTCAGCTCCCAGCTCCCTACCCTGGTCGGGGTCCCCTGCGTCCAGGCGGCCGTCGGCAGCAGCAGCGCCGCGAGGCAGCCCATCCAGATGGTTCGGGTCTTCATCGTCGTTCCTTTCGATGCCTCGTCCGTTGCCCGGTCAGGGCAGGGTGATGGTGTCGGCGTTGCCGAGCGAGACCGCGCCGTTTCGAGCCAGGGCGCGTCCGACCACGGTGACGTTGTTGCCCAGGGTGATCGCCGAGAGGGCGAGGATGTTGCCCCGCCACTGGGTGGTGTTGCCCAGCGTGGCCGACCCGCCCACCACCCAGAACACGTTCTTGGCCTGGACCCCGCCGACCAGCACCACCGTGCCGGTGGCGGTGAGCGAGGTGCCTGCGCGAATCACGAAGACCGAGTTGGCGTTGCCGCTCAGCGTGAGGGTGCCGGTCAGGGTGGCCGCGCCGCTCGCGCAGTGGACGCCTTCGCCCAACGCCGCTCCGCCCAGGTCGGTGGTGATCTGGGTGTTGCAGGCGAGCGCGGCGAGACTCTGGTGGGCGGTGGCGAGATCGGTCTGGCCGCTCTGGGCCACCGGATCGCCGAGTCGAATGGTTCCGCTCACGACGCACGGAGGAATGCCGGTCGTGGTGGCGCCGGGCCAGACGGCCCAGGTCGCCGCCCACCGAGCCGCTGGTGCCGCAGCTCACGGTCGAGCCCGCCAGCACGCCGAAGGCGGCCGCCGTGCCGAGCGACGGCGCGGTCGGCGGAGGCGGTCACCGTCACCGACGCGTAACCGGTGATCGCTCCGCTCGTGGCCCGCACCGCGTTCTGGAAGCTTCCCTGCGTGGTCCCCGCGGTGAACAGCCCGGTGGCGGCGCCGATGGTGCCCACCCCGGCCGGGGGAACGAGGGACCAGGTCCGTCCCGGCGTCGGCACCGGCACGCCGCTCCCGTCGTAGCCGACGGCGACGAACTGCTGGGTCGCTCCGGCGACGACGGAGACGGGATTCGGGGTCACCACGATCGAGGCCAACGCGCCCGACGCCACCAGGTTCACCCGGGCGAAGCCCGTGACCGCCCCGATCGCGACCCGCACCGAGTCGAAGCCCGGGCCCACGGCCGCCGGGGCCGCGTAGACGCCGGTGGCCAGGATGGTGCCGCCGGCATGCCCGGGCAGAACCGACCAGGTGGGAGTGCCCGGCGCGGCGATCGGATTGCCGCCGGCGTCGCGGCCGGTCAGGGTGAAGCTCTGACTGGCGCCGGTGCCCACCGTGACCGGCGTGGGCGCGATCGTGAGCGTGGCGAGCGGCCCCGGACTGACGGCGACCGACGCGAAGCCCGCGACGCTGCCGGTGCCGCATGCGGCCGTGCTGCAGGCGCGGACGGTGTTGGTGAACTGTCCGGCGGCGGTGCCGGCCGTGAAGAGCCCGCTCGCGCTGATCGTGCCGCCACCCGCCACCACCGACCAGTTGGGACTCACCGCGACCGAGTTGCCGAACCCGTCGCGCCCGGCGGCGGCGAGCTGCACGGTCGCGCCCACGGCGAGCGTGCCGAGATTGGGGGTCACCGCGATGACCGCGAGCGGTCCGGCCGTGACCGTGATCGACGCCGTGGCCGACACGGCGCCGATCGCGGCGCGCACCGTGTTGGCGAAGCTTCCCGCGGTGGTGCCGGCCGTGAAGACGCCGCTCGAGCTGATGGTGCCGCCGCCCGCGACGACCGACCAGGTGGGCGTGAGCGGAAGCACGTTGCCGGCCTGGTCCCTGACCACGGCGCTGAACTGCTGACTCGCGCCGACCGTCAACGCCTGCGTGGTCGGGCTGATCGTGATCGAGGCGGCGGCCCCGGCGCTCACAGTGACCGAGGCGCGCCCGATCACCCCGGCGGCGGTGGCGGTGACGGTGTTCGGGTAGCTCCCCGCCACGGCACCCGCCGTGAATCGCCCGGTCGCGTTGATGGTCCCGCCGCCGGCAGCCACGGTCCAGACCGGCGAGATCGCTACCGGGTTGCCACTCGCGTCGGCGCCCTCGGCCGTGAACTGCTGTACCCCGCCCGTTCCCAGCGTCACGCTGCCCGGCAGCACCGTGATCGTCGCCAGCGCGCCCGCCGTCACCGTGATGCTGGCGGACGCGGTCACGTTGCCGATGCTCGCCACGACGGTGTTGGTGAAGCCGCCCGCCGCGGTCCCGGCGGTGAAGAGCCCGCTCGAAGAGATCGCGCCGCCGCCGCTCGCCACCGACCAATGCGCTTGGACGGCGAGCGTGTTGCCGAACCCGTCCTTCACCACGGCGGTGAACTGCTGCGTGGCGCCGACCGTCAGACTCTGACTGGTGGGCGACACGGTGATCGACGCGGGTGGGCCCGGCTGCACGGTCACCGAGGCGGTGCCCGAGAGGCTCCCGACCGTCGCGGTGACGGTGTTGGGAAAGCTGCCGGGCGCGGTGCCGGCCGTGAACAGCCCCGACTCGCTCACCGTCCCGCCGCCCCCGGCGACGCTCCACACCGGGGCCACGCCGACCCGATTCCCCTCGACGTCCCTGCCCACCGCGGTGAACTGGACCGAGGTGCCGACCAGCAGCGTCTCGGAGCTGCGCACTACTTCGATGCTCGCCAGCACGCCCGGACCGACCGGGTTGCGCTCGCAGCCGGTGGACGCGGCGAGGACGAAGGTGAGGATCGAGGCCCAGGACTTCATCCGCCGGAGGTCGGTGCGCATCGTCGTCGTCTACCTGAAGGGAGGTTTGGAGCCGGGCCCTCGCGTCGTCGCCGAGATCGGCTGACGCGACGGTCGATTCGCGGCGCCGCAAAAGCATTCGGCATGCCCGGCGTCCTGCCGTGCGACGGGGCGGCAGAGGTCGTTGTCGCGCAACGCGTTGCGATCGGTGGCGCGAATCGAGGCGTCCCTCGAAGCGTCCGGACAGCCGGACGGACGTCCGGGAAACCGGACCGAGCGTTAAGACGAGTGACGTGCGACAGGCGGGCCGAAGCGCCGGCCGGTATATTCGGGCTCCCACGCCGCGGCGCGATGACTCCCCCATCCCTGACCCGATTGGTGATCCTGGTCACCACAGGCACCGCGATCCTGCTCGTCGTGCTGGTGGCCAACCTGCTCGCCGACCTGCGCAAGCTTCGGAGCGTCGTCGACGAGGATCTGCCGCGCCGACTGCTCCTGGATCGGACCGCGGACGAGCTCGAGATCAACACCCTCGAGTTCGGCATCGCGACGCTCCGGGTCCTGCTCCGCGACCTGCCGGAAGACCGCCAAAGAGCCGCGCGCGAAGAGCGAGAGCTGGTGAGCGCGATCGCCCGGTATGACTCCCTCACTGCCGGTAGCGGCGAGCGCGCCGACTTCGTCCGGATCGCCGGGCCGACCGGGGAGTTCCGCCGCCTGGGCCGCTCGCTGCTCGAGACGCCGAGCCCGGCTCAGACCTCGGTCGCGCCGAGCGTGCGGCCGACCCTCGACTCCATGATCGCGTTCAGGCAGGAGATCGACCGCTTGCTCGACACCGACATCCAGGTGCGCGCGGGGGCGGCGGTCGGCGAGACTCGCCAGGCCGCGGCCGGCCTCTCCGCGGGGCTCGGTCGGCTGAGCGCGGCGGGCGCGCTGCTCGCGCTGGCGGTGCCGCTGGTGCTGGTGATCGGGATTCGCCGCGCGGTGATCCGCCCGGCCGCGAGCCTCACCACGGCCGTGGCCCGCGTGGCCGACGGCGACTTCGCCGCCCGCACCGATCCGGCGCGGGCTGGCGACCTCGAGGCGCTGGCTGGCGGGATCAATCGGATGACGGCACGACTCGAGGAGCTGACCGCCAAGAACGAGCGGCTCGCCGAAGTCGGGCTGCTCGCCGCGGGCGTCGCGCACGAGGTCAGAAATCCGCTCTTCGCGATCAGCTCGAACCTGGACGCATGGCAGGTGGGTGCGCGAGACGAGCCCGCGACCGGCGAGATGGTGGAGCGAGTCCGCGACGAGGTGACCCGCCTCTCCACCCTGATGCGCGACCTGCTGAACTACGGGCGTCCGGCGCCGCTCTCGGTGACCGTGGCTCCGATCGACGGGCCGATCGTGGCGGCGGTGCGGGAGCTCGAGCCCTACGCTGCCCGGCAACGTGTGGGTATCAGAACCGAATTGACGAGTCCCGCGCCCAACGCCAAGATCGATGCCGGCCGGTTGGGCCAGGCGATCGAGAACGTGGTCCGCAACGCGATCGCCTTTACCCCGGAGGGAGGCGAGGTGGTGGTCAGCTCCGCGAGCACCCCGGCGGGCGTCTCGGTCACGGTGGCCGACGGCGGTCCCGGCTTCCCCTCCGACCAGCTGGACCGCGTCTTCCAGCCCTTCGTGAGCCGCCGCCCCGGCGGCACCGGCCTCGGCCTCGCCATCGTGAGTCGGATCGTCGAGGATCTCGGCGGACGCGCGAGCGCCCGGAACGGGCCCCAAGGCGGCATCGTCACCCTCGAGCTCCCGCGCGCGGACGCCTGAGTGACCCAGCTCGCCGAGCGCTCCACCGTGCTCCTCGTCGAGGACGACCCGAGCTCACGCTCCGCCGTGCGCCGCTTCCTCGAGGCGGCGGGCCACGCCGTCGTGGAGGCCGAGACCGTCGCCGCCGCGAGACGGCTGCTCGACGAGCACCGGATCGACGCGGCGGTGGTCGACCACGGGCTACCGGACGGCGACGGACTCGCGGTGACCGAGGCGATCCGAGCCGCGCAACCTCACGCGGCGATCGTGGTATTGACCGGCCAGGGCTCGATCGACCTGGCGGTGCGGGCCGTGAAGGCCGGCGCGGAGCACTTCCTCACCAAGCCGGTCGAGCTGCCGGCGCTGGCCGAGCTGGTCGGCCGCGGGATCGAGCAGCATCGCCAGCAACGGGTCGCGATGGCGAGCGAGCTCCGCCAGGTGCGGAACGCTCCCGACCCGTTCCTCGGCTCCTCACCGTCCATCGCGGCGCTCAAGGCCATCGCGCTGAAGGTCAAGGACAGCGACGCGCCGGTCCTGCTCGAAGGCGAGACCGGGAGCGGGAAGAGCGTGCTCGCCGCCTGGCTGCACCGGCAGGGGGCCCGCGCCGAGCACGCGTTCGTCGACCTCAACTGCGCCGGACTTTCCCGGGAGCTGCTCGACAACGAGCTCTTCGGGCACGCCAAGGGCGCCTTCACCGGCGCGACGACGGACAAGGTCGGGCTGCTCGAGATCGCCGATCGGGGCACGGTGCTGCTCGACGAGATCGGCGACATGGACCTCCAGGTCCAGGCCAAGCTGCTCAAGGTGATCGAGGAGCAGCGCTTCCGCCGGCTGGGCGACGCCCGGGAGCGACAGGTGGACGTGCGACTCGTCGCCGCCACCAACCACGACCTCAAGGCCGCCGTCGAAGCCCAGAGATTCCGAGCCGATCTGCTCTATCGGATCAACGCGATCACCGTCAGGGTGCCCGCGCTTCGAGAGCGGGGCAGCGACGTCCTGGCCGTGGCCCGGCAGATGCTCGCCCGAATCGGCGCCCAACGCGGCCGACTCGCGCTGGACCTGAGTCTCGAGGCGAGAGCGGCAGTGCTCGCCTACGCCTGGCCGGGGAACATCCGCGAGCTGCGGAACGTGCTCGAGCGCGGCGCGCTCCTCTCGGAGACCGATCAGCTCGGCCCGGCGGACCTCGGACTCTCCGCCGAGCCGCAGGAGGCCGGCACGCGGGCGCGGTTGGTGAGCTTGCGGGAGATCGAGCGCGAGCACGTGAACCGGGTCGTCGACGCCGTGCATGGCGACGTGAGCCGGGCGGCGGAGATCCTCGGCCTGTCACGGAGCGCGGTCTACGAGCGACTCAAGCGGGCGGGCGACTCGGGCTGAGCGGTTCGTCCGGATTCCCGGACAGCGGTCCGGCAAACCGGACTGGCCCGGCGGCGGACCCAGGCGGGCACGGTCCCGAAGCCGGCCCGAATCACGGGCTTGTCCGCGACGCCCCGAGCGCCCCGCACGCGGCACCCGACTTGCCCCTTCGCTCCGGAAATGGCTTACCGCGTCCTGATCGTCGACGACGAGCCGAGCATCCGGTTGGCCGTGAGCCGTTACTTCACGACCATCGGCTTCACGACCGAGATGGTGGCGACGCTCTCCGCGGCGAAGACGGCCGTGGACGAGCGGCCTTTCGACGTGATCATCACCGACCTCCGGCTCGGCGCCGGCCTCGACGACGGCGGGCTCGTGCTCGCGTCCTACTGCACGACCGCCCGGCCCGGCGCCAAGCTGGTGATCCTCACCGCCTACGCCTCACCAGAAACCGACAGCCGGGCCCGGGCGCTCGGGGCCGTCGTGGTAGGCAAGCCGAAGCCGCTGCCCGATCTGGCCCAGGTGGTGATGGGCCTGCTGGCCTAGGTCGACCCGGAACGCCGATCGACCAGCACCGTGGCCGCGAGATCGCCCGTGATGTTGAGGATGGTGGCGAACGCGTCTGGAATCGCGTCGACCGCGATCAGGATCCCGATCCCCTCGGCCGGCAGCCCGATCGCGAGGAAGAGCGGCGTGAGCATCAGGAACGCGCCTCGCGGCACGCCCGGCGCCGCGAACGCCAGGAAGATCCCCGCGAGCCCGATGATACTGAGCTCGAGCACCCCCAGATCCACGCCGTAGAACCAGCCGACGAACATCGCGCCCGCCGTCCACGACACCGGCGCGGCGAGCTTGAAGGTGGAGACCGCGAGCGGCAGCACGAACCCGCTCACCCGGGGTGAGAGGCCGAGGCCCTGCTCCGCCGCGTCGACCATCGCGGGAAGGGTCGCCACCGACGAGGCCGAGCTGAAGCCGATCAGCTGCGCCGGAAGCGCCGCCCGGCCGAAGCGTCCGATCGAGACGCCGCCGAGGGTGGCCATGACCGGATAGAGGAGCGCCGACCCGACCAGCGACGCGGCGGCATAGACCACGATGTAGAAACCCACCGCGCCGGCCATGCCGATCCCGGCGTGCGCCGCGAGGGGAAGGACCAGGCCGAAGATCCCGATCGGCGCCGCCAGCACCACCCAGTGGACCAGCACCAGCATCGCGTCGCCCAGGGCGCGGAAGAAGCCGAGCAGCTGGTCGCGCGAGGTCGCGGGGCTCCGCCCGATCGCGAGCGCGAAGAGCAGCGAGAACACGATCAGCGGCAGCATCGCGCCTTGGGCGGCGGCCGCGATCGGGTTGGCGGGGATCACGGTGACGATCCAGGCGCCGAACCCGAGCGGCTGGTCGGTCGCGGCGAGCTGGCTCGCGGCCTCCGCCGCGCCGGCCGGGAGCGGGGGTCGGGTGGCCGGATCGCCGAGAAACGAGAAGGCGGCGGCGACGAGCGGGAGCATCACCACCGTGACCCCGGTGAGAAGCCCCAGAAACACGACCACGGTTCTCCGGCCGAGCCGGCCCACCGCGCCCAGGTCGGTGTTGCCCGCGAGCCCCGTGATCAGGAGGGAGACGATCAGCGGGATGATGGTCATCCGGATCGCGTTGACCCAGAGGGTGCCGATCGGGGCGACCGAGTCGGCGGCGCGCAGCAAGTCCGGATTGCCGGAGGCCGCGATCGCGGCTCCGCCGCCGAGTCCCAGTCCCAAGGCGACCAGGACCCTGGTGCTCTCTTTCATTCGCGCCTCACATCATGAGATCGCCGCCGTTGATGTCGAGCGACGCGCCGGTGATGTAGCCGGCGGCCTCCGAGGCGGCGAAGCAGATCAGGTCGGCCACCTCGCGCGCGGTGCCGAGGCGGGGAACCGGGTAGCGGGCCGCGTGTCCGGCCAGCGCCTCCGGAGTCGCGTGCTCCCGGGTGAGCTCGGTGTCGATCATCCCGGGGCACACCGCGTTCACGGTGATGCCGTACTTCCCCAGCTCCTTGGCCGAGGCGCGGGTGAGGCCCAGGAGCGCGGTCTTGGAGGCGGTGTAGTGCGCCCCGCCCAACGTGCTCACCATCCGGCCCGCCGTCGAGGAGACGTTCACGATCCGACCGTACCCCCGGGCCTTCATCGCGGGCACGGCTGCGCGCGAGAGCAGAAAAGGCGCGGTGACGTTCACCTCGAACGCGAGTCGCCACTGCTCGGGAGTGAGCTGCTCGAAGCGGGTGCCGTCGGCGAAGGCGGCGTTGTTGACCAGGACGTCGAGGGCGCCGAAGCGCTCGAGGGTGGCGGCCACCAGGGCCTCCGGCACGCCGGGCTCGGCCAGGTCGCCACCCAAGCCGATCGCGCCCGGCCCGAGCTCGGCCGCGACCCGATCGGCGCGGTCCTGATCGCGCACGTTGACCGCCACCTTGGCGCCGCGCTCGAGCAACCGCGCCGCCGCCGCGCGGCCCAGCCCGCGCGAGGCGCCGGTCAAGAGCGCGACCCGCCCTTCGAAATCTCGAAGCTCCGAGCTCATCCAGTGTCCCCTCAGCAGGAGGCCGAATATCACTCGCGCGGACGGCGCCGGCAAACCGGAGTAGCTTCCCTCCCCATGACGGAGCCCGCTCGCCGGCGGCCGCCGGTCTGGGTCCTGGTGTCCGCGGCGTGGATCGGTCCGGCGATCCTCGCCGCGTTTCAGACCTATGTCCAGGGCCGGCTCGGCAACGACGACCGCGCCTCGGTCCGGGCGCTCGTCTGGGTCGCGGGCGACTGGCTGCTGTATGGCCTGCTCACCCCCGCGGTGTTCTGGCTCGCCCGCCGGATTCCGCTCGAGCGTGGCTCGATCGCGCGCCGGGTGCCGCTCCACCTGCTGGCGTCGATCGGGCTCTGCGCGGCCTGGGCGGGCGGCGGGCTCCTCCTCGGGCTGGCGATCGCGCCTGGCGAGGCGCCGCCCGTCCACATGGGCTTCGTCGGCTGGTTCTTCACCTCGCTCCCCTTCGGCGTCGCGGTCTATTTCGCGGTGCTCGGCGTCGAGCACGCCACCCACTACTTCGTCGAAGCCCGCGAGCGGGAGACCCAGGCGGCGCGCTTGGCCGAGCAGCTGGCCGACGCCCGGCTCTCCGCCCTTCGGATGCAGATGCAGCCCCACTTCCTGTTCAACGCCCTCAACGCGGTGACCGTCACGGTCCGCGACGGCGACACCGCCACCGCCACCCGGGTCCTCGAGCGGCTTGGCGAGCTGCTCCGGCGGGTGATCCGGAGTGACCGCCCGCGCGAGGTGCCGCTGGCCGAGGAGCTCGACTTCGTCCGCCAGTTCCTCGAGATCGAAGCGGTGCGCTTCTCCGACCGGTTGGAGCCTCGCTTCGCGGTCGACCCGGCCCTCGAGGAGGCGCTGGTGCCGGAACTGCTGCTCCAACCGCTGGTGGAGAACGCGCTCCGGCACGGCCTCGCCCGCCGCTCCGACGCCACTCGTCTCGAGGTGCGCGCCGCCCGCGAGGGCGAGACCCTCGTGCTGCAGGTGATCGACGACGGCCCGGGTCCCGACTCCGGATCAGCGGTGCGCGGAGAAGGCGTCGGGCTCGCCAACACTCGAGCCCGCCTCGAGACGCTCTACGGCGACGCGGCGAGCGTGACCCTCGCGACCGGGCCCGAGGGCGGCGCCACCGTGACCGTCCGGCTCCCCTACCGCCGCGCGGAGACGCCGTGACCTCGATCCGAGTCCTGATCGTCGACGACGAGCCGCTCGCGCGCCGCGGCGTCCGGCAGCTGCTGGCGCGGCACGAGGGCTTCGAGGTAATCGGCGAGTGCCGCGACGGCGTCGAGGCGTTGCGCGCGCTCGCGGCGCACGATCCGGCGCTGGTGTTCCTCGACGTCGAGATGCCCGGGCTTGGCGGGCTCGAGGTGGTTCGCCGTCACGGCCCGGAGCGGATGCCGCTCACCGTGTTCGTCACCGCGCACGACGAATTCGCGGTCGCGGCGTTCGAAGCGGCCGCGGTGGACTACCTGGTCAAGCCCCTGGTCGAAGCCCGCTTCGCCGCGGCGATCGCGCGGGTGCGGGAGCGGGTCCGGATGCACGACGCGGTCGCGCTGGCGCGACGGCTCTCCTCACTGCTCGACGGCGGGCTCGGATCGGCGCCGGCTGCGGTCGTGGGCAGCCCGCCGCGCCGCACGATCCCGATCCCGACCCCGACGGGCGAGCTGCTGCTCGAGACCGACCGGATCGAATGGGTCACCGCCGAGGACGACGGCATCGTGATCCACGAAGGCGGCCGGACCCATCGGGTTCGGATGCCGCTCGCCGCGCTGGAGGAGACACTCGACCCCGCCCGCTACGCTCGGATTCATCGCTCGGCCATCGTGCGACTCGACCAGGTGCGGGAGTGGCGCGACGCGCCGAGCGAGCGCGAGGCGCTGGTGATCCTGACCGACGGCACCCGGCTCCCGGTGAGCCGGCGTCGCCTGGCCGCCGTGAAGGCATCGCTCCGCTCGGCCGGTCGGACGCGCTGAAGCCGCCGGCCGCCGCGCCATCCCGACCGCTCGCCCACCCATTCGCCACCGCTCGCCGCGAGCGGATTGACCAGGCTCGCGCCGGCTCTCACCTTGGCGCGGCATGAGCCCCTCCGACAGCGTGGCGGCCCCGGGCCGCGGATCGCGCCTCGCCTCGATCGACCTGGTGCGCGGTGCGGTGATGGTGCTGATGGCGATCGATCATGTCCGGGTCTACGCCGGCGTGCCTGCGGGCGGTCCCGCGCCGGCGGTCTTCTTCACCCGCTGGGTGACCCACTTCTGCGCGCCGGCGTTCATCTTCCTCGCGGGCACCAGCGCCTTCTTCTACGGGAAGAAGCACCCCGACCTCTCCCGCTTCCTGCTGACCAGGGGCCTCTGGTTGGTGGTGCTCGAGCTCACCGTGCTCCGCTTCGCGTGGACCTTCAACTTCGACGTGACCCACGTGATGGCCGGGGTGATCTGGGTGATCGGCTGGTGCATGATCCTGATGGCGGGTCTGGTCCGGCTCCCGGTCGCGGCCGTCGGGACGATCGGGCTCGCGATCGTGGCGCTCCACAACCTCACCGACCCGCACTGGGACCAGCTGATTCCGGCGCTCACCGGTGGGAGCTTCTCGGGCTTCTGGAAGATCCTCTACCTGGGCTTCTTCGGCGGCCCGATCCAGCTGGGCGGCGGCCCGGAGGGAGCGAGCCTGATCGTGCTCTACTCGATCGTGCCGTGGATCGGGGTGATGGCGGCCGGGTACGGCTTCGGCGCGTTGCTCGACCGGGAGCCGGTCAGGCGTGACCGGCTGGTGTACGCGATCGGGATCGGCGCCACCCTGCTCTTCCTTGTGCTCCGCGGCTTCGATCTCTACGGCGATCCGCGCCCCTGGCCGACGATGACCGAGCCGGGGGCCAACGGACGGCCCGGGCTGCCGCCGCTGCTCGCCTTCCTCAACGCCAACAAGTACCCGGCGTCGCTCGCGTTCGTGCTGATGACCCTGGGGCCGACCATCTCGCTGATGCCGCTGCTCGAGCGGGCGCGTGGGGCGCTGGCCCGCTGGCTCACGGTGTTCGGCCGGGTGCCCTTCTTCTTCTACGTGCTCCACATCCCGCTGATCCACCTGCTCGCGTTGGGCGTTTCGGTTCTCCGCACCGGGGCGGTCGACGCCTGGCTCTTCACCAATCACCCGATGGGAAACCCGCCCGTTCCCGAGGGATATGCGTGGAGCCTCGGCCTGCTCTATCTCGTCTGGGCGCTTGCGGTGGCGCTGCTCTACTTCGCCTGCCGTTGGTTCGCGAGCGTTAAGGCGGAGCGAAGATCGTGGTGGCTCAGCTACTTGTGAGCCGTGTCGCCGATCGAGACGCGAATCACCCGTTGAGGCGGCTCGGTCCGCGTGGTAGGATCTCGGAGATCCCAGCGCGCGAGTCGAGCCATGCACCGATACACGGTCGCTTCCCTGGTCTTGTGCGTCGCCGCCCTGAGCGGCTGCGGCGCGCCTAACGACGGCGCGACCGGGGTCGTCCGAGACAGCGCGGGCGTCGTCATCGTCGAGAATCGCACACCGCGCTGGACGGCGGGCCAGGGGTGGCGGGTGCCGGCGGATCCCACCGTCGTGATCGGCGGCTCGGCCAGCCCCGAGGACGAGCAGTTCGCCGGCGCGATCGCGGCGGTTCGTCTCGCTGACGGACGGATCCTGGTCGGTGATCGCATCGACTGGAAGGTCCGGGTCTACGACCAAAGCGGCCGGCAGGTATCGTCGTGGGGCCGTCGCGGGCAGGGACCGGGGGAGTTCCAGGACATCTCCCGGCTCCTGCGCGCGCGCGGCGACAGCGTAGCCGTCCCGAGCTTCCGGACCGGGATGCTGGTCTTCGACGACCAGGGCAACTACGGGCGAGTGCTCAAGCTCGAGCCGATCGGCACCTCGCTGATTCCGATCCCGCCGCAGGTCATCTCGATCCTGCCAGACGGCCAGTACCTCGCCTTGAGCGGCCAGGTCATGGATCCCCGCCAGACCGGGACCTGGGTCGACTCGCTCTCGGTGATCCGGGTTTCCGCCGCTGGCGACTCGGCCGTCGAGATCGGGAAGCACCCGCAGTCGGTTCGAATCAACAAGGGGCCGCCGTTCGGCCCGCTCACCCCCGTCTACGGGGCGCGCGGGCAGATCGTCCCCGGCGGGCCAGGCTACTGCTTCGCGGACGGGTCTCGCTACGAGCTCGCGTGCTACTCGATGAAGGGCGCGCTGATCCGGATCATCCGCCGTGAGGTGGAGCCCGGGCCCGTCACGGCGGAGCTCAGGGAGCGCTATCGGGAGCACCTCAACTCGCTGCCGGTGGAACCGGGCGGAAACAGCGAGATGATGAAGGAGTACCGACGGAAGCTCGCGGAGGGTGCCGAGTTCGCCGACCGGGTGCCGGTCTTTCGCCGCTTCCGCTTCGACGCCGCCGGCAACCTCTGGGTCAAGCCCTTCGATCCGGAGGACGACCTGCCGCGGGTGACGGACGTGATGAGCACACCGGTGCCGAGCACCGTGTCGACTTGGAGCGTCTTTGATCCCGACGGCATCTGGCTCGGCGACGTCGAGCTGCCGGCCGGGTTCCAGCCGCTGGAGTTCGGAGACGACTACCTGCTCGGGTTCGGCCGCGACGCGGACGACGCCGACCAGGTTTGGCAGCTCCGGATCGAGAAGCCCTGATCCGACCCGGCGGCCGTCTCAGCTTCCAGTCAGCGAAGTCGCCACCGACGCCTGCCACCCCGCCAGCATCCCGCGGCGGAGGAACTCGCCCTTGGCCCGCATCGTGACGTCGCTCTGGAGCCGCGGCTCGAAGCGATGATCGTAGACGTAGCCCTTGATCCTGAGCATCAGGTGGGGCCGCTGGTCGAACTTGTCCTGCACCAGCACCACCACCGGCTTCGAGAGCAACAGATAGGGCGAGCTGTACGCGGCCTCATAGCCGACCTCGAGCGCGACCCGCGGATCGGTGTCCGCCGGCAGGAACAGGTCGGTCACCACCTGACAATCGGGCACCCCGGAGTTGGCGTTCCACGCCTTGCCGGAGAGGATCTCGCTGTTCGGGATGGTGACCCGGGTGTCGTCCGGCGTGGTGAGCTTGGTGCTGCGGAGACCGATGTGGTCGATCTCGCCATAGGCGTCGCCGATCTTGACCCGATCGCCGAGCTGGTAGGGGCGGTCCACCAGGATCACCAGGCCGCCGATCACGTTCTTGATCAGGTCCTGGGAGCCGAGGCCGAGGGCGATGCCCACCGACGCCAGCAGGGCGAGCAGCGTATCGCGCGAGGGCGCGAAGATCGACACCACCAGGAAGCCGGCCACCGCCCAGAGCGCGAAGCGAAACGCCGGCGCCAGCAGCTTGAAGAAGAACCGGGCCCGGGGTGCCTGGTCCGCCGCGGCCGCGAGCAGCCGGTCGGCGAGCCGCACCAGGAACCAGGCGGCCGCGATCACGACGATGGCCTCGGCCACGCTCCCGAAGCTCACCGAGGTGAGGAACTCGAGGGACTCTCGGTGAGCGAAGGGCTCGGATTCTGGAACCACATCGTCAATCGACTCCTCTCCTTCTCAACCCAGATTCCGCCGGTGGAGCGCCTCGCGCACCACCCTGAGCGCGCCGGGCCGGACCCGGAGACCCGGTCGGCCCGGATCGGGCTCGATCAGCTCGCGAGCCAGCAGGTCGTCCAACTCCGCCCGACTGGTGGCCGCCGGCCATTGAAAGACCCGCGCGTGCTCCTCGGCGGTGAGACTGCCGTGCTGCATGATGGCCACCAGCGTGAACAGGTCGTCGCCATCCAGCTGCTCGATCACCTCGTCGATGGCCGGCGTCTCGATCGGCTTCATCACCATGGTGCCCGCGTGGACCGAATCGATCTGGCCGAGCCAGAGCTCGAAGGCCGTGCGGAAGACTCCGGCCGACTCGCGGGCGAGCCCGGTGAAGAAGGTGGCTCGGGGTCGGCGGCGCCGCGCACCCGGAGCTTGAGCCGCGCCCACCAGCCGCGCTCGAGAGCCGGCGCCACGAAGCGAAGCCGGAGCCCGGAGAGGTTGTGCCGGACCAGGATGGCCTCGCGGACCGCGGCCGGCGCCGCGCTCGCGGCGTCGAGGCGATGGGAGAACGTCGCGCCGAGCTTGACGGCCGCGTCGAGCAGCCGGAAGGCGTGCTGGTTGATCACCACCAGCCAGAAGGTCGAGGCGGAGGTCGCGGCGATGATCCGCTCCAGCTCGCGGATCCCGCCGAACCCACCGACTTCGCGCAGAAAGGAGCGCTCCGTCTCCTCGAGCACCACCACCCTGCGCTCCGCGAGCAGGGTCGCCTCCAGCTGCTCGGGATCGGACACGCCGACCATCTCCGCCAGGAAGCGTCGCACCCCCGACGCGGTCGCCAGCCGGGTGTGGAACTCGCCCCGGACCACGCTGAGCCCCGAGAGCGGCCCGTCGAGCGCGCAGTTGATCAGGCTGGTCTTGCCGCTGCCGCGCTCGCCGACGACCAGGGCCGCCACCGGACGGTCCGCTTCCCAGAACGAGCGCGCCTCCGCCAGCGCCTGCATCTCCCGATCCCGACCGACCAGGAAGCGGACGTCGTCGACGGCATCGAAGCGGAACAGGCGGCGGTAGATCGCCGGCAGCTCGCGAGCCCTCGGATCGGCGGTGAACTCGCGCGGCAGGTACGGCCGGCGGGCCACGTCGATCGCCTTCAAGTCGGTCTCCGGGGCCCACTGGATCGCCACCAGGAAGCGCCGGTAGAGCTCGCGGGCCCCCTTGGTGATCCAGCCGAGCGCGCGCCGGAGGACCGGCAACGCGGCGGTCGCCAGCACGATCGCGCCCCGACGCACGCCCAGCCGGCCGAGGTGCGCCAGCGCGCCGAGCCGATTGCGGCTCAGCATCGAGCGGTTCTCGAGCGTGGCCCTCGCGACGGCCCCGAGGATCGCGGTCCGCTCGGTCGGCATCGCCGCCGTCCTGGCGCGGCGGTCCACGTCGAGCAGCGAGCGGGCGTTCTCCATCGCCTCGCGCACCACGTTGCCGTCCGCCCCGTCGGCCTGCTCTTCCGCGGCGAAGGCGACGACCTGACGCGCGCGCTCGATCTGCTGGAGCAGCGCGACGTGCTCCGCCTGCACGTCCTCGAGCACCCCGGCCACCACCGGGCGGCCGACCAGCTCGAACGACTCCCTGGCCATCCGATCCGGCGCGACCTGCGAGGTCGAGCCGCGCCGGGTGGGCTCCAGCTCGATCCGACGGACCAGGCGGAGCTGACTCGGCAACCGATCGGCGATCCGCCCGACGTCCGCGTCGAGCTCGCCGATCCGCCGGAGCGCCGGTACCACGGGCGGGGCCACCTGCGGCGGCATCGGCTCCGCGCTCGGCGACTCGAGCTCTCGACCGAGCCAGGTGAGCAGCGTGTCGACGCCCGCGAGCAGCCCCTTGCGCTCGCCCTCCAGCGCGGTGGCGAGACCGTTGCCGAGCGCGATCAGCTCGCGCTCGGAGCGGTCGAGATCGCGATTGAAGCGAAGCTCTCGCTCGATCAGGTCGAGCTGCTCGGCCCAGTGCTCGAGAAACCGGGTCCGACGACCCGGTCCGGCGGGGCGCGGCGTCCGATGCCAGGCGAGCGAGCGCGCCACCCGTTGCTCGGCCAGCTCCGCCACGGCCTCGAACCAGCGGTCGAGCCGATCCAGCGCGGCGTCGGCGCTGTCGACCGGCGCGGCGCCGGGCTCGGTCTCCGGAGGCGCCGAGGGTGGCGCCTCGGGCCCGGCCATCGCGAGGTCGATCGCCTCGCGGAGTCGATCCCAGCGTCCGTCGACGTCGCGAGTCAGCCGGCAGGCCGCCTGGAGATACTGCGCCTCGGCGGCCGTCAGCTCGGCTTCGAGGTCGGCGACGGCTCGACCCAGCAGGATCTCCAGCTCGAGCGGCCAGGGCTTGCGCCGCCGCGCGACCAGCGAGCCGCTCAATCCGGGAACCGCGGTCTCGATCGCGGCGAGCAGCTCGGGGCCGGTGGCCGCCACCGGCGCCATCCGCCTGATCAGATCGTCGAGACCACGATGGGCGCTCTCCAGTGCATCCTGCATCCGTCGAAACGGCCGGAGTCGCTCCCATTGGCGGAGCGGCTCCGCGAGCACCGCCCTGGCCGCGGCCGCCCGCAGCTCTTCGTAGTTGGCGGCGACGACCTCCGGCGTGCCGTCCCGCACGGTGGCCTCGGCCGCGCCCTGATCCTGGGCGAGCTGCTCGAGCGACCGCCAGGCTTCTTCGAGCTGGTGGCGGAGGAGCTCGTCGATCGAGCGGAGCCCGGCCCGAAACCCGGCAAGCGCCCGCGCGATCGCGGAATCCGTTGGTTCGACCTGGTCGTTGTCGGCCATGAGTGATTCGAATGCTCGCCCGACCGGGGCGGCCCCGCCAGGGGGCGCGGCGACTCGGGCCAGGTCCGGCAGAGCGCCGAGCCCGTCGGCTCGAAGCGATTCGGGCAGCGCCGGTGCGCGTTGGACCACCCGTTTCCGGTGAGTGGGCTCGGGAGGCTTCGGATCTGGCCAAGTAAGACGTTGTCGACCAATCACTTAGCGGTCAGAGACGGGTTTGATTTCGGGCCCGCCATTCGGTTATCTTTCGGCGCTATCCGGCCGGGCTTCCGGTCGCCCGATTTCCCGTTTTTCAACCGACCCAGACCGTATGACTGCACCTAACTCGCGGGAGCGGATTCTCCCCCGCCCGATCGAGGACGAGATGAAGCAGAGCTTCATCAACTACTCGATGAGCGTGATCGTCTCCCGCGCCTTGCCCGACGTGCGCGACGGCTTGAAGCCCGTGCACCGCCGGATCCTGAACGCGATGAACGAGCTCGGCCTGGTGCCCGGCCGGCCGTACAAGAAGTCCGCCACCGTCGTGGGCGAGGTGCTGGGCAAGTACCACCCGCACGGCGACAGCTCGGTCTACGACGCGCTGGTCCGGATGGTCCAGGACTTCGCTCCGCTACCCGCTGGTGGACGGCCAGGGCAACTACGGCTCGGTCGACGGCGATCCGCCCGCGGCCTACCGGTACACCGAGGCGCGGCTCACCTGGGTGGCGCTCACGATGTTGGAGGACATCGACAAGAACACCGTCGACTTCCAGCCCAACTTCGACGACCGGCTGATGGAGCCGACCGTCCTGCCGAGCAAGCTGCCCAACCTGCTGGTGAACGGGTCGAGGCGGCATTGCGGTGGGCATGGCCACCAACATCCCGCCGCACAACCTGCGGGAGGTCTGCGGCGCGATTGTCCACCTGGTCGACAATCCGGACGCCACCATCAAGGACCTGATGAAGTACATCAAGGGTCCGGACTTCCCGACCGGCGGGTTCATCTACGGGTTGCAGGGCCTGAAGGAGGCCTACGAGACCGGCCGCGGCAAGGTGATCATGCGGGCTCGGGTGGTGGTCGAGGAGAAGGAGTCCTCGGTAAGTCCGCGCTGGTGGTGACCGAGCTGCCCTATCAGGTGAACAAGGCCAAGCTGGCCGAGGACATCGCCTCGCTGGCCAACGCGAAGAAGGTCGAGGGCATCACCGCGATCCGCGACGAGTCGGACCGCGACGGGATGCGGCTCGTGGTCGAGCTGAAGCGCGACATCATCCCGGTCGTGGTGCTCAACCAGCTCTACAAGCACACCTCGATGCAGTCGACCTTCGGGTGCATCAACCTGGCGCTGGTGAAGGGCCAGCCCCAGGTGATGAACCTGAAGCAGCTGCTCGAGCACTACGTCGAGCACCGCCACACGATCATCACCCGGCGGACCCAGTACGAGCTGGAGCAGGCGCAGGCCCGGGAGCACATCCTCGAGGGCCTGAAGATCGCCGTCGACAACATCGACGAGGTGGTCAAGATCATCCGGAGCTCGAAGGACGTGGCCGAGGCCGACGAGCGGCCTGGACCCGCTTCAAGCTCTCCGAGAAGCAGAGCGAAGCGATCCTCAACATGCGGCTCGCCAAGCTGACCGGTCTCGAGATCGACAAGCTCGAGGCCGAGCTCAAGGAGGTCCGCGCCTTCATCACCGAGCTCAAGGCGATCCTGGGCTCGCGCGAGAAGCGGATGGGGATCCTCAAGGACGAGATGAACGAGGTCGCCGAGACCTTCGGCGACGCGCGCCGGACCGAGATCATCCCCGACCAGTCGGACTCTCGGTGGAGGACCTGATCGCCGAAGAGGACATGGTGATCACCATCTCCCACACCGCTACATCAAGCGGACCCCGGTCTCGACCTACCGGCGGCAGCGCCGGGGCGGCCGCGGCCTGGACGGGCGCCACCACCAAGGAAGACGACTGGATCGAGCACCCGTTCATCGCGAGCACCCACGACTACGTGATGTTCTTCTCGAACAAGGGCCAGGTCTACTGGCTCAAGGTACGAGATCCGCAGGGCGGCCGGGCCACCTGGGCAAGCCGATCATCCAGTGCATCGCGGTCCGGCCCGACGAGCACATCACCGCACTGGTCCCGGTGCGCGAGTTCACCGACGACCGCTGGCTGATGTTCGCGACCCGGCAGGGCACGGTGAAGAAGTCGGTGCTCTCCGACTACTCGAACCCCCGCTCCAACGGGATCATCGCGATCAACATCGCCGAGGGCGACGAGCTGATCGACGTGCAGCTCACCGACGGGAACAACGACGTGGTGCTCGCGACCCGCGGCGGGATGAGCATCCGGTTCCACGAGAACGACGTCCGCCAGATGGGGCGGGCCACCGGCGGGGTGAAGGGCATCGAGCTCGCCGAGGACGACGCGGTGATCGGGATGGTGGTGATCCGCCGCGACGCCACGCTGCTGGTGGTCAGCCAGAAGGGCTACGGCAAGCGGTCGGAGCTCGCGGACTATCGGGTTCAGCGCAGGGGCGGCAAGGGCATCATCACCTTCAAGAACACCGAGAAGACCGGCGTCTGCGTGGCCTTGAAGGAGGTCCAGCCCCAGGACGAGCTGATGATGATCACCAAGGTGGGCGTCATCATCCGGGTTCCCGTGGACGGGATCCGGGTGATCGGACGGAACACGCAGGGCGTCCGGGTGATGAACCTCGACGACGGCGACACCCTGGTGGCGGTGGCCAGGGTGGTGAAGGAAGACGAGACCGGGGCCGACGCCGAAGCCCCCGCCGAAGTCGAGGAGTAGCCGACGATGACTACGACGGCGCCGCCCACGATCAGCCTCGACGACATTCGACGCACGGCCGAGGCGCTCGAGGGCGTCGCGGTCGAGACCCCGCTGGTGGAGTCGGCCGAGCTGAGCCGCCGGCTCGGCGTGCCGGTCTGGGTCAAGTGCGAGATGCACCAGCCGATCGGCGCCTTCAAGGTTCGGGGCGCCTACACCGCGATCTCCCGGCTGACACCGGAGGAGCGGGCCCGCGGGATCGTCACCCACTCGAGCGGCAACCACGCCCAGGCGGTGGCCTTCGCCGCCCGGCGCTTCGGCGCCCGCGCCGTGATCGTGATGGCGGAGTCGGCGCCCGCGGTGAAGGTCGAAGGCACCCGCCGACACGGCGGCGAGATCGTCTTCACCAGCCGGAAGGAGCGGGAGGCCACCGCCGAGGCGCTGATCGAGCGCGAAGGCCTGGTGATGGTGGCGCCCTACGACAACTACGACGTGATCATGGGCCAGGCCACCTGCGCCTACGAGATCTTCCGGGCACAGCCCGGCGTCGAGACGATCGTCTGCCCGATCGGCGGCGGCGGCATGCTGGCGGGCACCTGCGCGGCGGTCGGCGCGATCAAGCCCGAGACCGAGGTTCGGGCGGTCGAGCCCGCCCTTCACCGAAGCTCGGCGCCGCGCTCGAGGCCGGAGAGCCGGTCGCGTTCGATCCGGTGGAAACGCTCGCCGACGGGCTGGTCCCGCCGTCGGTCGGGAAGATCACCCTCTCCTACATCCGTCCCAAGGTGCGCGGGGCGGTGGCGCTCACCGAAGCGGAGATCGCCGAGGGCGTCCGCTTCCTGTTCCACTCGATGGGACTCGTGGTCGAACCCTCCGGCGCCACGCCGGTCGCGGCCCTCCTGGCCGGCAAGATCGTGCCCAAGGGACCGACGGCCCTGATCCTGACGGGCGGCAACGTCGACCCGGTCCGCTTCCACGAGCTGGTGGCGGGCCCGAGGTGAATCAGCCTCCGCCGCACGTGTTGATCGTCGACGACGACGAGGTGCTGAGCCGCGCCCTCGTGGCGGTGCTCGGCAACGAGGGCTTTCGGACCAGCACTCGAATCTCGGGGAGGGTTGGTCGAGGTGCTCGATCGCGATCCCCCCGACCTGGTGATCCTCGATCTCAACCTGCCCCACGTCGACGGTCTCACGGTGCTGGAGGAGCTCAAGCGGCATCTGGTCCACGCGGACCTGCCGGTGCTGGTCCTCTCGGCGGCGGCGCCCGACGAGGTGGTGCCCCGGGCGCTCGGACTCGGCGCCGGCGACTTCGTCCCCAAGCCGTTCAGCGCCCCGGAGCTGATCGCGCGGGTGAAGGCGCAGCTCCGGACCGGCCGCGCGTCACCGAGGCGCGCGCCGCCGCGCGCACGGGCGCGGAGCTGGCCGACATCCTCCGCGAGATCACCGCCTCGCTCTCGCCCGCGGAGATCTATCAGGTGCTGGTCCGCCGGATCGCCATGGGCCTCCGGATCTCCCGTTGCTCGATCGTGCTCGACGACATGAACAACGAGACCGCGACGGTGGTGGCGGCCTTCGAGAATCCCCAGCTCCGGCACCTCACGGTCGAGCTCAAGCGCTATCCCGAGCTCCGCGGCCCGCTGGAGACGAAGGACGCGCTGCTGATCACCGACGTCCAGACCGACTCGACCTTCGTGGCCATCCGGGATCGCTGGAAGCTCGAGGGTCGGATCGTGCCGACCACCTCGGTGGCCGCGATCCCCTTCCTGGTGCGCGGGTCGCGCGGCGGCATCTACTTCCTCCGCACCGTGGGCGACGACGACCCGCTGGGCCCCGAGGACCTGAGCTTCGCCCGCCGGGTGATCGACGCCGCGAGCCCCGTACTCGACCGCGCCTACGACTTCGAGGAGGCGCTCCGCCGCCAGGACGAGATGCGGCACCTGGCCGAGACCGACCCGCTCACCGGGCTCTTCAATCGACGGGCGTTCCGCCAGCGTCTCGAGCCGGTGATGGAACGGGCCGAGCGCGCCAGCAGCGTGGTCTCCTGCCTGATGCTCGACCTCGACCACTTCAAGAAGCTGAACGACACCTACGGTCACGATCTCGGCGACCAGGTGCTGGTCCAGCTCGCCGACCTGCTCCGCCGGGAGCAGCGCGCCATGGACGTGCTGGCCCGGCTCGGCGGCGAGGAATTCGTGGTGCTGTTGCCGGAGACCGGGATCCGGGGCGCCAGGATCTACGCCGAGCGGATCCTCCGGAAGGTGAGCTCGGCCACGTTCGGGAACGCCACCAGCCCGGTCCAGCTCACGGTGAGCATCGGGATCGCGACCTATCCCGACGAGCGGGTGACCGACGCCGACTCGCTGCTCCGGCTGGCCGACGTGAATCTGCTACGGGCCAAGGCCGACGGCCGCAACCGCTATCGAGATTGACCCAGGGACGCTGCCCCCGGTGCGGAGCATCCTACGCGCCACCGGCTCGGTACTGCATTCGAGACGGCAGCCTCCTCGTGCACGGCGACGGCACCACGCCGGCCACCGAGCGCCGCACTCCCGGCGGCCTCCATCGCACCGCCGAGATCCCGCGACCGCGGTACCGCGATCCCGCCTCCGGCCTCCAGGGTCGGGTCCTCGACGGCCGCTACGCGATCGAGAAGCGGGTCGGCGAGGGCGGGATGGCCTACGTCTACCGCGCCACCGATCTCCGGACCAAGCAGGTCGTGGCGATCAAGGTCCTGATGTCCAAGCTGGTCAACGACGCCGAGTCGGTCGCACGGCTCCGGCGTGAGGCCGAGCTCGCGACCAAGCTGGACCACCCCAACGTCTGCGGGCTGCTCGCCCACGGCGAGGCCAACGGGCTTCCCTACCTGGTGATGCCCTATCTCGAGGGCGAGACGCTCTCCGTCCGGGAGAACCGGATCGGCAAGATGCCCCCCCGCGAGGCGATCCCGATCCTGATCCAGGTGTGCGAAGGACTCCAGCACGCCCACGACCGCGGCGTGCTCCATCGCGATCTCAAGCCCGAGAACGTGATGCTGGTCAAGGCGGACGGGGGCGAGCGGGCCGTGGTGATGGACTTCGGCCTGGCGAAGGAGCGGATCGTCGGCACCGAGCTCGACCGGCTGACCGCGACCGGGATCGTGCTGGGCACTCCCGAGTTCATGAGCCCGGAGCAGATCCGGGGCAAGCCGCTCGATCCGCGGAGCGACGTCTACGCCCTCGGCGTGCTCGCCTTCGAGCTCCTGACCACGGAGCTGCCCTTCACCGGCTCCACCGCGCAGGAGACCATGCTCAACCACCTCGCGGGCCGGCCCCGGAAGCTCCGCTCGGTGGATCCCGCGCTGCCGGCGTCGCTGGAGCGGATCATCGACAAGGCCATCGCGCTCGACCCGGCCGCCCGGTTCGAGTCGCTCCGCGCCATGGGCGAGGCCCTCCGCTCCGCCTGACGCCGTCGCTCCGCGTATCTTTGTTTCCCTCACCCGTCGCGCCCCGGAGGCACCGCCCGATGTCAGACCGCCGCGCTCTCGTCCCGCCGCCGCCCATCGTTAGGCGGGTCGCGGCCCTGGCCGCCTCGGTCGTGGCCCTGGCCGCCGGCCCCCTCGCGGCGCAGCGGCTCGACGTCCGGCCCGATCGGGAGCGGACCCGGCACGACGCGCTCCACTACGCCGTCTGGATCGCGCTGGCCGACTCGGGCAGCCGCTTCGAGGCGGCGGTCGACACCCGGTGGCGGCTCGACGGCGCCGGGCCGATCCGGATCAACCTGGCGCCGAGCTACGCGATCGACAGCCTCACGATCGACGGCCGAGCCGCCCGATACCAGCGCGCGGGCGACCTGATCGAGGTCGCGGTTCCAAGCGGCGCGACCGGCGAGGTCACCACCCGGATCCGCTACGCCGGCGCCCCGCCCAAGTTCCGCGACACCGACCAGGACGACGGGCTGGTTCAGCGCGGCGCGGGCGCGACCCGGCGGATCTTCGCGGACAACTGGCCCGATCGGGCCCGGCAATGGCTCGCCGCGCAGGACCACCCCAGCGACAAGGCCACCGTCTCCTGGACGATCGACGCCCCCGCCGGCCTCACGGTCGTGGCCAACGGCACCGCCAAGCCGGTCGAGACCCTCGCCGACGGGCGCCGGCGCTGGCGCTTCGCGATCGACGTCCCGATTCCGGTGTACACCATGGTGCTCGGCGCCGCGCGGCTCGCCACCACCGACCTCGGCGAGGGCGGCTGCCCGGAGAAGTGCGTCCCGGTGTCGGTGGCGACCTATCCGGAGGACTCCGCCTGGGCGGTGAGCGGGCCGTTCCGCGAGGCGCGGGAGATGGTCGACTTCTTCAGCCGGCTCTTCGCGCCCTTTCCCTACGGCGAGCTCCGCCACGTGCAGTCGTCGACCATCTTCGGCGGGATGGAGAACTCGACCGTCATCTTCTACGACGAGAACGGCTACCAGCAGCGCCGGCTCGGCGCGGGGACGGTCGCCCACGAGACCGCCCACCAGTGGTTCGGCGACGCCGCCACCGAGACCGACTGGCACCATCTCTGGCTCTCCGAGGGCTTCGCGACCTACGCGGCCGCGCTCTGGCGCGAGCACCAGGGTGGCGACTCCGCCCTTCGCGCCGCGATGCGCGGCAACCGCGAGACCGTCAAGCGGTCGCCGGCCACCGAGCGGCCGATCATCGACCCGGCCGCCACCGACCTGATGGGATTGCTCAACTCGAACAACTACCCCAAGGGATCCTGGGTGCTGCACAGCCTCCGGGGCCTGGTCGGCGACTCGGTCTTCTTCCGGGGCGTGCGCCGCTACTACCGGGAGCACGAGCACAAGAACGCGCTCTCCAGCGACTTCGCCCGGATCATGTCGGAAGAGGCCGGCGCGGACCTGACCTGGTACTTCTCCCAGGCGCTCACCCAGCCCGGCTATCCGATCGTCAAGGTCGAGGCCACCCTCGGCGGCGGCCACGCGACCGTCACCCTCACACAGGTGCAGAAGCCGGAGTGGGGCACCTTCCAGATGCCCAACCTGGAGATCCGGGTGGCGGGCCGCACCATCGTCGTGCCGATGACCGGCCGCGAGGCACGCACCGTGTTCCACTGGCCGGAGGAGACGCGGCCCAAGGTGGAGCTCGACCCGAACGTCTGGTGGCTGATCGCCGAGCCGGGCGAGACCGGCGGCCGTCGTTGAGACGCCTGGCCTGGGTCGCGCTGGCCCTCGGCGCCGGAGCCTGCGCCGTCACCCCGCTCACCAACAAGATCGCGCCGGGCGAGGACCCGTTCGTGGTGGCCATCGGCGAGGGTCCGGCTGGGGAGACCGATCTCTTCGCCGCCAACACGGCGGGCGGATCGTTCATCCGCTTCACCTTCACCCGTCGCGTGGAGCGGATCGCGCGTCTCGCGCCGAGCGGCGTGATGCTGGCGTTCCTGCGGGACCGGACCGACCGGGATTCGACCACGCTCGACCTGGTGGTGATGAACCTGCTGAACGCGTCGGAGCGGCGGGTCGAGGTCCCGGCAGCGCTCGGCCGACCCACCGGCCTCGGCTGGTCGAGGGACGGAGGTCGGCTCTATCTCACCGGCTCGGGTGGGAGCCTGGTCTCCGAGGCGCCGCCGGCGCCGCTCGCTTTGGCCCCCGCGGATCGAGAGGTGGCGGACAGCGCCGTCGCCGAGCTGCTGGGCGAGCCGGCCTACGCCCGCGTGGATCGCTGTGGCACCGTGGTCTGCCTGGTGACCGTCGACGGCGACACTACGCCGTTGCCGGCGGACACCAGGGAGGCGATCCGCTGGACCGCAGATTCCGTGGGGCTCTTGAGAGGGAACGAGATCGAGGTGAGACCGCTAGGCGGCGGCCGGCTTCGGCGCCCGACCCTGACCGGCGTGCCGACGGGCCTCCGGTCGCTCAGCCATCACGCGGGCGCGGCCGATACGCTTCGGTGAGCGATGGCGTCCCAGGCGGCGTCGAGCGTCTGCCCGACGTTGGGATGCTCGGCCGACCACTCCCGCGCCGCCACCCGATCCACCGCAAAGGCCACCAGCGCGAGCCAGACCGAGGCCCAGAGATCGGCCGAGCCCGCGCGTACCCTGCCCTCCTGCTTGCCGCCGGCGATGATCTGCGCGAGCAGCTCCCGGAACTCCCGGGTCAGCTGCAGGTTGGCCTCGTCGAGCGCGGGGGCCACGCCCCGACGGAGCAGCATCAGCACCAGCGAGGCGTCGGTCGCCGTGCGGTGGACCAGGCCCCTCGCCAGCCGATCGAGGCGGTCGCGGCAGAGCGCGTCGCGTTCTCCCTCGCCCGGCCGCAGCAGCCCGACGCCGAAGCGAAGCGCCTCGCGCAGCGCCTCGTTGTAGAGGGCGTCCTTGCCGCGGAAGTGGCGATAGATGGTCGCCTCCGCGGTGCGGGCACGGGCGGCGAGCTCGAGCGTCGTGGTGCCGCGATACCCGTCGGTGGTGAACAGCTCGAGCGCGGCGCGCACCAGGCGGCCACGGGTGGCGAGCGCGTCTTTGCGTGTCGGAAGAACGGACCGGTATGCCATCGGACCGAGAATGTACTCCGAAAAACGAGCGCCGATAGATCCCGAAACGCGTCGATTTCGGGAACCCGCGCGTGGTCGGCGGCCTTGATCGGTAGATGATGGACGATCCCACCAAGACCGGCCGGCGCGACCCGCGCGTTCCGCCGCCGCGGCCCGCCGGCGACCTCGACTACGAGGACCTCTGGCGCCGGGCGACGCCCTTCAAGGACTATCTCCAGCCCGAGATGAAGTACCACTCATTCTGGGAAGGCGTCCATCGCCACGCGACGGTGCCCGATTGGGCGGTCCGCCGGGCTCGGGCGTTGGGACCGCTCCGACTGCTCACGATCGCGGAAGACTGGTGCGGCGACGCGGTCAACGCCGTGCCGGTGGCGGCCCGGCTCGCGGAGGCGGTTCCCGACTCGGAGCTCCGGGTCTTGCCGCGGGATCTTCATCCAGAGGTGATGGATCGCTATCTGACCGAGGGCACCCGCTCGATCCCGATCGTGATCGGGCTCGACGAGTCCTACAGGCCCACGGGGCACTGGGGCCCCCGGCCGCGGCAGCTGCAGGAGTGGGTCCTGGCCAACCTGCACACGATGCCGAAGAAGGACCTCTACCGGGAGACCCGCCGCTGGTACGCCAGGGACGCCGGCGCCACCATCCTCGACGAGCTGCTCAGCGCCATCGGGGGCTGACGCCCGGGATCAGAAGGACCAGCCGGTCCCGGTGCCGAAGGTGAAGCCGTCGGGTCCGCCGGCGAAGTTGAAGGTCAGCACCGCGCTCCGGAGAATCCTGAGCGCCACGCCACCACCGTAACCCATGTCCCAGCCTTCGGTCGTGAGCCGGGGGCCCTCGTCGTAGAAGGCCCGACCGCCGTCGACGAACCCGAGCAGGGTGATGGCGCCGAAGTCGCCGGCGTTCAGGAGGTCGTGCCGGACCTCGAGCCCGCCCAGGATCACGCCACGCCCGTTCATCCGGCCCTTGACGAAGCCCCGGTGCGACTCGACCCCGCCGAGGACCGTGATGTCCTTCTCCCAGCCGGGGAGCTGGTACGTCGCGCTGAGTGGCGCGCCGGCGCTGAGCCCCCGATAGCCGAAGCGTCCCGCGATCACCGTCCCGGGCCTCGGCGAGACGTAGCCGCGGAGGTGGACGTACCCGCCGTGGTAACTGGCCCGGCCGCCGTCGTCCTCGACGCTCAGGTCGATCCCGTCGGTGCCCGTATAGACGCCCGCCTCGGCCAGAATCCCGTTGGCCGGGACGAACTCGGCGTCGCGGGTGTCGAGGATCACGCTGAAACGCGAGGTGGCGTCGGTCCCCTTGATCGGCACGGTGAGCAGCGACTGGTCCGACAAGGGCGAGAACTCGGTCCGCTCCAACGAGCCGGCGGCGGAGACCATCAGCGGCCCCGCGATCCGGCGGGTCAGCTCGAACCGCGCGAGATAGCGGGAGCGTCGAACCCGATTGGCCTCGCCCTCGGGGTCGCCGACGGTCTCACCGCCGCCCGGGTAGTACCCGAACCGTCCGTCGCGCCTCGCCGTCAGCTCGCCGTGGAAGCGCCAGCCGTCGACGAGGCCCGGCCCCCGGAAGATCCCGGACACGAACCGGGTGCCGCGAGTGCCGTAGCCGCCTTCCAGCGAGACGGCGCCGGCGAAGGAGAGCGGGTTGAGGATCTCGTCGCCGTTCTTCTTGGTGACGAAGTAGGGCGCGTTCTTGGTCCACTGGTGGCGGACGATGCCCATCAGCCCGTCGGTCGGCCCGCCGACGACGTACGGGAAGTAGCTGGCCCGCCAGGGTTCCTGGGCCTCGGCCTGCCTGGCAGAGAGCGCGGCGACGACCAGGATCGCCGCCCGGCGCGCGGATCGGAGCGACGGCATCACGGCCACTTGCTGTAGATCGAGGCCGCGTCGAGCTCCCGGGCCTGGCTGCCGTCGTGCGCGGCGTAGCGCGACGGATAGATGGCGGCGCACCCGGTCGAGCCGGCCTTGTCGAGGGCGTAGAAGTTGAGCTGGAACCGGGGGCGGCCCTGCTCGTCCAGCAAGGACGGCGGCGTCATCGCGATCACTCGCTTCAAGGTCGCGAGACAGGCGTCGGTCGGCGCCATGCCCTGGCGCATGAACTCGACCGTCAGGAACCCACCGCACACCATGATGTTCGACTCGCCCCGCCCGGTCGATCCGGCTGCGCCGATCTCGTTGTCGGTGTACTGCCCGGCGCCCACGATCGGCGAGTCGCCGGCCCGGCCCGGGATCTTGAAGGCGAGGCCGCTGGTGGTCGTGACCGAGGAGATCTCGCCTTTGTCGTTGATCGCGTTCAGGTTGATCGTCCCGGTCGGCCGCGGAAACGGCGTGTCGTCCGGCACGTCGACCCAGTCGTCCTTGGCGCCGCGATTGGCCCGCCAGTGGAGCCAGATCGAACGCGACTTGCTCGTCAGCAAGTCTTCGTCGCGATAGCCGAAGGAGAGCGCGAACTTCTTGGCGCCCTCGCCCACCAGCATGATGTGGTTGGTGTATTTGAGCACCAGGCGGGCGATCTCGCTCGGCGTCTTGATTCCCTCGAGCGCCGCGACCGCCCCGGCCCGCTTGGTGGGGCCGTGCATGCAGCTGGCGTCGAGCTGCACCACCCCGTCCTCGTTCGGCAGGCCGCCGTAGCCCACGGAGGTGTCCTCGGGATCGAGCTCCTGGATCTTCACGCCTTCGACCGCCGCATCGAGCGTGTCGGTGCCCCGTCTCATCAGCTCGACGGCGCGGTCGATCCCTCGCATCCCGTTGGTCGACGCCACTGCCGCGAATTTGGCCACCGGCGTCCGCCTGACGAACGGCGCCGGGAATCGCGGCTCGGCTTCGAGCCTCGAGGCGGCGGCAGCCGCGGCGGCGACCCCGAGGAAGGAGCGGCGGGTAAGCTGGTCGGACACGGGAGCGCTCCGGGAGCGGAGAAGTCCCGGAATGTGTCATGACTCGGTTCCCTGTCAACTTGCCGCGCCGGTCAAAGCTCCTACCTTCAACCGCCATGACCTTCGGCAAGAATTTCCTGCCCGGGCCGACCGGCGTCCATCCCGAGGTGCTCGAGGCGATGACCGCGCCGATGTACGCCCATTTCCTGCCCGGCGTTCGTCCCCTCCTCGACGCGATCCAGCCTCCCCTCCAGGAGCTGCTCGGCACCACCCGGCCGGTCTTCGCGGTGACCTGTTCCGGCACCGGTCTGCTCGAGGCCGCGGTCCGCAACACCGTCCGGCATCGCGTCCTGGTGGTCGTGGGCGGCTTCTTCGGCGAGTACTTCGCGACGATCGCGGAGAGCTGCGGTCGCGAGGTGATCCGCGCGCACGTGCCGCCGGGCCAGACCATCGAGCCCGAGCAGCTCGAGGCGTTCCTCGACGGACCGAAGATCGACACCGTCGCGCTGGTGCACTCGGAGACGTCGACCGGCGCGCTCGCGCCGATCGAAGCGCTCGCCAAGGTGGTCCACGCCAGGGACGACGTCATGCTGGTGGTGGACGCGGTCAGCTCGGCCGCCGGGGTTCCGATCGAGATGGATCGGATCGGGATCGACTTCACGGTGACCGGCTCGCAAAAGGCGCTCGCCGTGCCGCCCGGCCTCGCCATCGGCGCGGTGAGCGAACGGCTCGAGGCCCGGGCGCGCACGGTGCCCGCCGCGGGCCACTACTTCAGCGTCGCCCGCTGGGTCGCGAACGCCCGGGACCGCAAGCTGTTCGAGACCCCGGCGCTCTCCCTCTACTTCGCCCTGCGACGGCAGCTCGAGCGGGTCGCGGCCACCGGCGGGTGGCCGGCCCGCTACGCCAGACACGCCGCGCTCGCCGCCCGGATGGCCGAGTGGGTCGCGACCCACCCGGACGTCGAGTTCGTCGCCCGGACCGGGCGCCGCTCGCCCACCATCTCGGCGATCCGACTGCCGGAGCGGAGCCCGAGCCCGATGGACCTCGTCGCCCAGCTCGACCGGCAGGGCTTCCTGATCGCGCCGAGTCTCGACCCGACGATGGGGAAGGTGATCCGCATCGGACACATGGGCGACACCGAAGTCGCCCACCTCGACGCTCTGCTCGGCGCCGTGGAAGCCTTGCTCTGAGAGAGGACGGGCGACGATTTTCCAGCGGGGAATCAACGCTCTCTCGAGGCAACCGACGGGGGTCGGGATGCGGCACGCGCGGCGGCTCGCGGTGATCCTGTTCGGCGCCCTCACCTTGGGCGTCGGCGGGGCCGAAGCCCAGCAGCATGGCGGGCTCTCGATCACACCGTTCGTCGGCGGGCTCGTGCCCACCAGCTCCCTCGGCCAGCTCAGAGTCGGCGGCCTGACCGCGACCCCCACCGTCTTCGAGGGTGAGATGAAGACGGCGGGCGCGCTCGGCGCGCGGGTCGGGTATCGGTTCGGGAGCCGCTGGGGCCTGGAGGGCAGCTACTTCTACAGCACGAGCGACTTTCGGAGCACCGGCCTGCCCTTCTCGGCCACGGTCGACGCGAGCGTCCAGGGCGGCACCCTCGAGGCGTTCTATCAGCTCACCACGGAGGGCACCGGCACGGACCTCCTGATCACCGCCGGGGTCGCGGGGGTGAGCCATGGCGGACCGGCTTTCCAGCTGGCTCGCGACCAGTTCGACGTGGGCGGCACCATCGGCGCCGGACTCCACATCGTGATGACCCAGCAGCTCACGCTGCGGTTCGACGGTGACCTGCTCGTCTATCCCTGGAGCGCCGGACCCGGCTTCCCGAACGCGCTCCAGACCGACCTCCTGATGACGATCGGGGTCGGGTTCTCCTTCAATCGGTAGGGCATGCGCCAGCTCGCCAACTACTTCCTCCGCGGCCTCCTGATCTCGGCCCCGCTGGCGCTCACGCTCTACGTCTGCTGGCTCACGATCCATTGGTTCGACGCGCTGCTGGGCACCACGATCCCGGGCCTCGGCGTCGTCACCGCGGTCCTGGTGATCACGGCGATCGGAGCCCTGGGCTCGAACCTGGTCACCCGTGGCGCCGTCGCCGTGATCGACCGCGCCATCGAGAAGCTCCCCTTCGTCCGTCTGGTCTACTCCAGCACCAAGGACCTGCTCAACGCGTTCGTCGGCGAGCAACGCCGCTTCAACCGGCCGGTGAGCGCGCGGATCGGCGAGGGGGACGCGGAGATCCAGCTGCTCGGCTTCGTCACGGCCGACTCGCTCGAGTCGCTCGGCCTGAGCGATCGGGTCGCGGTCTACGTGCCGTTCTCCTACAGCGTGGCCGGCCACGTCCTGGTGATCTCGGCCGATCGGGTGACCCCGCTCGAGACCGACGCCGCCGACGCGATGGCGTTCATCGTCTCCGGCGGCGTGACCCGCACCGCCACCGAGGCGAAGCCCGACCCGGGGCTATCTTCCGGGCATGAAGGATCTCGACGCCCTCCGTCTCGATAACGGCTACGCCCGGCTCCACCCCGCGTTCTACGAAGTCGTCGACCCGACCCCGCTTTCGAACCCGAAGCTGGTGGCGTTCAGCGACGCGGCCGCGGGGTTGATCGACCTCGATCCCGCGGCCGCGCACGATCCCCGGCTGCTCGCCGTGCTCGCGGGAGCCCGCCGGCTGCCGGGGTCCGAGCCGGTGGCGGCCATCTACGCGGGCCATCAATTCGGTGTCTGGGTGCCGCAGCTCGGCGACGGACGCGCCATTCTGCTCGGCGAGGTTGTCAACGATCGCGGCGAGCGCTGGGACCTCCAGCTCAAGGGCGCCGGGCAGACCCGCTTCTCCCGCATGGGCGACGGACGCTCGGTGCTCCGCTCCGCCATCCGTGAGCACCTCGTCAGCGAAGCGATGGCCGCGCTGGGGATTCCGACCACCCGCTCGCTCGCCGTGGTCGGCAGCGACGAGGTGGTCTACCGCGAGACCCCGGAGACGGCCGCCACGCTGCTTCGCCTCGCGCCCAGTCACGTCCGCTTCGGCACCTTCCAGCTCTTCGCCTCGCGCGGCCAGACCGACCGGGTCCGCGAGCTGGCCGAGCACGTGATCGGCCAGCATCATCCCGAGCTGGCGGGCGAGGAGGATCGGATCCCCCGCTGGCTCGACACGGTGGTGGAGCGCACCGCTCGGCTGGTGGCCGACTGGATGGCGGTCGGCTGGGCGCACGGCGTCCTCAACACCGACAACATGTCGGTGCTGGGCGTCACCCTCGACTACGGCCCCTACGGATTCCAGGACGACTTCGACCCGCATTTCATCTGCAACCATACCGACCACGCGGGTCGCTACGCCTACGATCAGCAGCCCGCGGTCGGGCTCTGGAATCTGGCTCGGTTCGCCGAGGCGCTGCTCTCGCTGATCACCGAGGATGAGGCGAACCAGGCGTTGGGCGGCTATCCGGCCGCCTTCGATCGCCGCTACGGCGAGCTGATGCGCGGCAAGCTCGGCCTCGCCCGGGCGGAGGACGACGATCGCGAGTTCCTGGGTGCGCTGCTCACCTTCCTGGCGAAGCACCGGGTCGATTACCCCCGCTTCTGGCGGCGACTCGCCGACGTCTGGCTGGGACCCGGCGTGCCCGACTCGCTCCGGCCGCTGGTGGCCGACCAGGACGCGCTCGCGGCGTGGCTCGCGAGCTATCGGGCCCGGGCCGAGCGGGATCCGCGCCCGCCCGAAGAACGGCGCGCCGCCATCTTGGCGGCGAACCCGAAGTACGTCCTCCGCAACTATCTGGCGCAACAGGCGATCGAGAAGGCGACCGAGGGCGACTTCACGGAAGTCGAGCGGCTGGGCCGGGTGCTCTCGCGGCCGTTCGACGAGCAGCCCGAGCACGAGCGCTACGCCGACCAGCCGCCCCCGTGGGCTCGAGAGATCGTGGTGAGCTGCTCGTCCTGAGGGTTCAGCGGACCAGGACGGCGCGATCGTACACCAGCGTGGTGTCCCAGACCTCAGGTTGGTTGACCTTCTGGGTGACGTGGAGAACCCGGATCCGATAGCTGCGGCGGGCCAGCCCGTCGATGGTGGCGCCGTAGTAGTTCTGCACCGCCACCGCCCGGCTCTCGCTCCGCCGGGCCCCCCTGATGACGACCACGAGCGTGTCGGGTCGCTCTTCGAGCTCACCCGTGACGAGATAGCTGGTACCCGGCGCGATCAAGAGGCCGGTCACCAGGATCTCGCGCTCGTCCGTCGTGGCCGAGGTGAGCAGCGTCGGGAAGCCGAAGACCTCGCGGGTGAAGAAATCGGCGAGTCGGGCTCCGCCGGTCGGACCGGTCGAAGCTCCGCAGGCGGCAAGCGCCAGAGCGGTGGCCAGGGCGGCCACCAGTCGGCGGGTCGGCGGGCAAGCGACGCTAGAGGTCGCCGAAGGTGTCACAGTCGGCCACCCGCCCGGAGCGGAATCCGCGACTGAACCACCGCATCCGGTCTTCCGACGACCCGTGGGTGAAGGCGTCCGGATTGACCCGTCCCGTCGCCATCCGCTGGATCCGGTCGTCACCCACCGCCGCGGCCGCGGCGAGCCCCTCTTCGACGTCGCCGGGGTCGAGCAGACCGAGCCGCTCCGAGGCGTAACCCCAGACGCCGGCGAGACAATCCGCCTGGAGCTCCATCCGCACCTGCACTTGGTTGGCGTTGCCGGGATCGCGCTGCTGGAGCCGGCGGACCTGGCCCTCGACGCCGAGCAGGGTCTGCACGTGATGTCCGATCTCGTGCGCCAGCACGTAGGCCTGGGCGAAGTCGCCCGGCGCGCCGAAGCGGCTGGACAGCTCGTCGAAGAAGCCGAGGTCCACGTAGACCTTCTGGTCGCCGGGGCAGTAGAACGGGCCGGTGGCCGACTGCGCGAAGCCGCAGGCCGACTCGACCGCGTCGCGGAAGAGCACCAGGGTGGCGCGACGGTACTCCGCGCCCATGGTCGAGAAGGTTCGCTCCCAGTAGCTCTGGGCGCTGTCGAGCACGAAGGACACGAAGAGCACCATCCGCTCTTCCTCGGGGGAGGCCTGGACCGGTCCCGCCTCCGCCGTCTGCTCGCCGGTGGGGAGCGCCGCGCCCCCGAAGGCGCTCACCAGATCCTGCTTGAAGACGAAGCTCAGGATCAGGAGCACCAGCAGCCCGCCAGCGCCCATTCCGGCTCGTCCGCCGCGGAGCCGAACGCCCCGGCGATCTTCGATGTCGCGACTGACCCGCCCCGGCCTCCAACGCATGCGCCTGCTCCGTCTCCCGCGGCGCGAGCGCCGCTCGATCTGGTGGTGTGTCCAGCCAGAACGCTAGCTCAGAGCGCCGCCCGCAGCCAGAGGAAGACGAAGACCCCGTAGAAGGCCGCGAAAGCGACCAGGCCGACCCGCCGCACCATCGACGGCCTCACCTCGACCGGGAGATACTTGCAGTTGATGTAGAGCAGGTGGAACGATCCGAACACGAAGATCGCGCCGCCGATGTTGGCGGCGAGCTGGAGCAGCACGATCGGCTGGGCCAGCTTGAGCGCCACGATGCCCCAGCTCACGCCGAGACCGAGCACCACGTAGTAGACCAGCCGAACGTCTCCCCCACGCCAGGCGCGGATCCGCTTGCTCCCGGTCCAGAGGATGTCGGTGATGGAGCGGGTCATCCCCTCCATCAGGTCGAGCTGGGTCTTGAAGAGGAGCCAGAAGCCGATCATCGCCACCACGACGCTCAGCCAGCGTCCCCCGTGCGCCCCCATCGCCTCGGCGAGGGCCGCGGCGGCGCCGAGACCGCGAATGTCGGTGCCCTCCGGGATGAAGGCCTGGTAGAGCATCGCCGGGAGCGCCATCCCGAGCACGGCGCCCACCAGGAAGATCCCCCACTGGTCCACCTTGGTGATCCGCCACCAGCCGCGCCAGCGCTCCATTCCACCCGGCGTCGGCGTGAACCGGAAGCCGCTGTGCGCCAGCTCGACCTTCTTCCCGCCGATCGCGGAGGGGATGTACCCGGCGTTGCCGCTCATCCCGTAGCCCTTGTCCCGAGCCCAGTTCGAGAGCGTCATGTTGGCGATCCCGCCCGCGCCGGTGAACGCCGCGAACGCGCCGAGCAGGAAGAAGTCGACGTTGCTGGGCAACAGGGCGAAGCGGCCCTCGGCGAGATCGAAGCCGGTGAAGCCGACTACCGTGCGCGCCCAGACGCCCGGCGGCGTGAAGACCAGCGCGAGGACGACCAGGACGGCGATGATGGTCGCCACCATCACCCAGTTGAGGATCTCGAGGGTCCGCTCGATCCGCTTCCCGACCAGCAGGATGCCGAGACAGACCAGGAAACCCGCCACGCCGAGGAGATAGACGCCGCCCGCGTCCCCGCTTCCCGGCGAGATGACCGGCGCCGACGAAGAACGCCGCGCCCGCCGCAGGCGCCAGCCCAGGCCGGCCAGCCGAACTGGAGCAGGTAGAGCCCGGTGTAGAAGAAGGCCCAGAAGGTCGAGTGCGGTCAGTCCGCATGAAGCCCGAGAACACCGGCTCGCCGGTCGCCAGGGTAGCGTCGATCACTTCCTGGTTGAAGAGCGTCTGGAGGACCGCGATCGCGGCGATCCAGAGGATCGATGGCCCATGCTTGACGATCACGGCCGGCCTGAGCAGGGTCCTCGCCGCTCCCGACTGCGGCGGCCGAGGAGAATCACCCCGGGACCGACCACGGGAATCCAGCCGAGCCCCTTGGGCCTCGGCGGCTCGGGCATCTCGGCGGGGCGGAATGGGGGCAGGCCGGTGCGGGCCTCGATCGGGGTGGGCTCAGTCGACATGGGCGAGATCGGTGGCGGTCAGGAGCCGAGCTCGGTGCTCGAGCTGGCCCCGGACCCGGTGGGTGCCTCGGGACGGGACGGCGGAGGGCGAGCAGACCCGGCCGTCGAGGAAGATCGAACTCGGCGTCGGCGCGTCAGCGCCGCTCGCTGCGTCTGCGGAGATGGAAGCCTCCGGGTAGCCCAAATCGCCTCCGCCGGCGGGGACTTCGACGGTCGCCACCAGGTCCCGGGAAACGGATTCTCCAAAGGGGCTGGCCAACGTTAGAGTTTCCAGAGGGGCCGGTCAACTCGCCGTCGCGTGGGTTCGGCGGGCTCGATGTATTATCTACCCGGTGAGCGTCCTCCCCCCGTGCCGACCAGCGTCCGGACCGCATCCGCCAGAGAGGAAGCGCCGCGAGGACATTCGCTGATGTCGATCTCCGGCAGCGAGCTGGTGATCCGCGCCCTCGCCGACGAGGGCATCCGCCTCGCCTTCGGGATTCCCGGCACCCACAACATCGAGCTCTACGACGCGCTGGCCGCCTCGGAGCGGGTACGGCCGGTGCTGATCACCGACGAGCAGAGCGCCGGGTTCATGGCCGACGGCGCCTGGCGGGCCTCCGGAGAGATGGCCTGCCTGAACCTGGTGCCCGGAGCCGGGCTCACCCACGCGCTCTCGGGCATCGCGGAGGCCTTCCTCGACGGTGTGCCGATGCTGGTGCTCGGCTGTGGCATCCGCCAGGACGGTGGACGGGCCTATCAGCTGCACGACGTCGACCAGCTCGCGATCGCCCGGCCGATCACCAAGGCCGCGGTCCGCTCGCCGAGCGGGCCGGAGATCTATCGGACCATCCGCGAGGCCTGTGCGCTGGCTCGCGCCGGAACCCCGGGCCCGGTGATGGTCGAGATCCCGGTGGACCAGTACCTGTTCCGCCATCCCGCGCCACCGGCCTTTCTCCCGGAGCCAGCCGCTCCGCCGGAGCCCGATTCGGCGCTGGTCCGGCAGGCCGCCGAGCTCCTCGGCGACGCCGGCGCGCGACCACTGCTCTACCTCGGCCTCGGCGCCCGAGAAGGCGGTCCGGCCCTGGTCCGGCTGGCGGAAGCGTTAGGCGCGCCGGTCGCCACCACCATCTCGGGCAAGGGCGTCTTTCCCGAGCGCCATCCGCTCTTCCTCTGGAACGGCTACGGCCGGACCGCGCCGCCCTTCGCCCGGGAGCTGGCCGAGCGGGCCACCGTCACGCTGGCGATCGGCTGCCGCTTCAGCGAGGTCGGCACCGGGAGCTACTCGACCGAGCCGCGCGGGCCGCTGGTGCACGTCGACGTCGCGCCCGAGGCGATCGGCCAGAACTACCCCGCCCGGATCGGGATCGTGGCCGACGCCTCACTCGCGATCGCGGCCCTGCTCGGCGCGCTCGGAGAGCGGCGGCACCCCGAGTGGCGCGCCGAGGTCGAGCGGGCGATCGCGACGGGTCGGGCCGGGCTCGACGCCGAGCGGGCGCGGCGCGAGGACAGCGGCCGGGTGGCCCCGGAGCGGCTCTTCGCCGAGATCGCCGAGCGCTTCGGGCCCCGGACCGTCTACGCGACCGACAGCGGCAACGGCACCTTCCTCGCCATGGAGGCCCTCCGCCTCGAGGGCCCCGGCCGATTCCTCGCGCCGGTCGACTACTCCTGCATGGGCTACGCGGTGCCCGCGGCGATCGGCGCCAAGCTGGCGTGCCCGGAGCTCCCGGTGGTGGCGGCTCCCGGCGACGGGGCGTTCCTGATGACGGGTCTCGAGCTCCTCACCGCCGCGAGCCAGAGCGCGCCGATCGCCACCTTCGTGCTCCGTGACCACGAGCTCGCCCAGATCGCCCAGTTCCAGCGGACGGCATTCGGCCGCACCGTCGCGAGCCGGCTGCCGGATTACGACGTGGGAAGCCTGGCCGAGGCGGTCGGCGTCGAGTGGGTGCGGCTGGAGCGCGACGCGGATCTCGCCGAGGTGGTCCGCTACGCGTGGGAGGTGACGGCGGCGGGACGACCGATCGTGGTGGACACCGCGATCGACTACGAGCAGCCGACCTACTTCACCCGAGGCGTCGTGCGAGCCAACCTCGAGCGGCTGCCCCTCAAGGACCGTCTCCGGATGGTGGGCCGCGCCCTCGGGAGGCGGCTCAGAGCTTGAAGTGCCCGACCGCCTCGGTGAGCCGCTCGCCGGCCTTCGCCAGGTGGTTGGTCGAGGCGGTGATCTCCTCGGTCGCGGCGTTGAGCTCCTGGGCGGCGGCCGCGATCTCCTCCGCGGCGGCCGCGTGGCCCTCCACGCTCCCGGCCAGCTCGTTGCTCCGCTGGGCGATGCTCTCGATCAGGGAGCGCACCTCCGCCGCCGCGCGCGACACCCCGCGAGTCCACTCGTCCACCGCCTCGGCCTCGCGCGTCACCGCGGTCAGTCCGTCGACCGCGGCCACCGTGGCCTGATGGGCCTGCAATCCGCCCCGGCCCAGCCGGTCCACCCGCTCCCGGGTGGCCTGGACCCTCACCACGATGTTGCGAACCGTGTCGCGGGTCGCGTCCGCCGTCTGTGCCGCCTGACTGGCGAGCTTCCGGACCTCGTCCGCCACCACCCCGAAGCCCTCGCCCTCCATGCCGGCCCGGGCGGCTTCGATCGAGGCGTTGAGCGCCACCACCCGGGTCTGCCTCGCGATCGCGCGCGACTGGACCGCGAGCCGCTCGATCTCCACCGAGGCGTCGGCCAGCGCCAGCGCCTCCTGGGTCCCGTGCTCGACCTCGCCCGAGAGCCCTTCCAGCTCCGAGGCGGTCTGGGTCAGCCGCTCCTTGTGGGTCCGGGCGAGCGCGGCCAGCTCCGCGTTCCGTTCGGCGGTGCGGAGCGCTCCCGCCACCACCTCCTGGGCGATGGTCAGGATCCGGGCGGCGTCGTCCGCGACCCGGCGAATCAGGGCGGCCTGGTTGATGGCCCGGTCGGTGAGGTCCGCGGTGGTGCCGGCCACCTCCTCCGTGGACGCCATCACCTGATGGGTGGCGCCCGAGATCTCGTTGGAGAGGGCGGCGGACTCCTCGGCCGCCGACTGGATCGCGGCCGTGAGCCGTCGGAGCTCGGTCACCATCAGCCGGATCGAGTCGGTGACGGGCCCGCCGCCCACGGCCGCCACCTGGCTCTCGGCCACGCGGAGGTCGCCCTTGGCCATCCGGGAGACCAGCTTCTCGAGCGCGAGCAGCGGCTCGACCACGTCGCGCTCGAACCAGCGGGTGGTGAGCAGGATCATCAGCGCCGCCAGGACGGCGAAGACGACGAGCCGGGTCAACAGACCCCACCCCGCGCCCTGCGTGAGCAGGACCCAGACGACGACGGTGAGAACGGACAGGGTGGCTCCTCCGGCGAGGAGCAGGCGACGCGAGAGCGGGGATCGCTCGGCCATGCCGCAATCTAGGCGGGGAGCCCGACGCCCCCAACCGAGCGGGGTCGCCGCGGGCGCGTCGCAAGGGCCATTTCGGGCTGCTAGATTCCCGCCCATGAGCGACTACGATCCGATCGCCGTCGAGGCCAAGTGGCAGCGACGGTGGGCCGAGCGGCGCACCAACGAACCGGACCTCGACCGGGCCGAGCGGCCTTACTACCTCCTGATGATGTTCCCCTACCCCTCCGCGGAGGGGCTCCACGTCGGGAATTTCTTCGCCTTCACCGGCGCCGACGTCTTCGGCCGGTTCCAGCGGCTCAGGGGCTTCGACGTCTTCGAGCCGATGGGCTTCGACGCCTTCGGGATCCACACCGAGAACTACGCCCTCAAGATCAACAGCCATCCGGCCGTCCTGATCCCGAAGAACATCGCGAATTTCACCCGGCAGCTCACCGCCCTGGGCGCGATGTTCGACTGGTCGCGGGTCCTCTCGACCACCGACCCGCGCTACTACAAGTGGACCCAGTGGCTCTTCCTCCAGCTCTTCAAGGCGGGGAAGGCCTATCGGAAGCGGGCGGCCGTCAACTGGTGCCCGAGCTGCAAGACCGTGCTGGCCAACGAGCAGGTCGAGGGCGGCGCCTGCGAGCGCTGCGGCACCATGGTCGAGCAGCGCTCGCTCGAGCAGTGGTTCTTCCGGATCACCGACTACGCCGAGCGGCTGCTGGCCAACCTCGACGACGCCTCGAAGATGGACTGGTCGGCGAGCACCACGGCCGCGCAGAGGAACTGGATCGGGCGCTCCGACGGCGCGGAAGTCGACTTCGCCACCGAGGCGGGGGCCACGATCAAGGTCTTCACCACCCGCCCGGACACGCTCGCCGGCGCGACCTTCATGGTGCTCGCGCCGGAGCACCCGCTGGTCGACCGGCTCACCACGGAAGGCCAGGCGGCGGCCGTCACGGCCTACCGCGCCGCCGCGGCCGCGCAGGACCTGGTCTCCCGCAAGATCGGCGACCGGGAGAAGACCGGCGTCTTCACTGGCGGCCACGCGATCAATCCGGTCACGGGCGCCAAGATCCCGGTCTGGATCGCGGACTACGTGCTGATGGAGTACGGCACCGGCGCGATCATGGCCGTGCCGGGCCACGACGAGCGCGACTTCGCCTTCGCCACCAAGCACGGGCTGGAGATCGTCCGGGTGATCGCCCGCGAGGACGAGACCGAGTCCACTCCGCTCGAGGAGGCCATGGAGGAGGCCGACGGCTGCCGTCTGGTCAACTCCGGCAGCTGGAGCGGCCGCACCGTCGCCGACGGCGCCCGCGCGATCGTCGAGTGGCTCGAGTCCAAGGGCCTCGGCAAGCGGAAGGTGACCTTCCGGCTCCACGACTGGTGCATCTCCCGCCAGCGGTACTGGGGCCCGCCGATCCCGATCATCCACTGCCCGCGCTGCGGGCCGGTGCCGGTGCCGGAGGACCAGCTGCCCGTGCTGCTCCCCGACCTCGAGGACTTCCGGCCGGACGACACCGGGATCTCCCCGCTCGCGCGAAACACCGAGTGGTACCACGTCCCCTGCCCGACCTGCGGCGAGCCCGCGCGCCGGGAGACCGACGTCTCGGACAACTTCCTCGACAACTCCTGGTACTTCCTCCGCTACCTGAGCACCGAGTTCGACGACCGGCCGTTCGACGATTCGCGCGTCCGCCGCTGGATGCCGGTGGCCACCTACGTGGGCGGCAACGAGCACGCCGTCCTCCACCTGCTCTACTCGCGCTTCATCACCATGGTGCTCCACGACCAGGGGTTGCTCCACTTCGAGGAGCCATTCCGGCGCTTCCGGGCGCACGGCACCATCGTGAAGGACGGCGCCAAGATGTCGAAGTCGAAGGGCAACGTGGTCAACCCGGACGAGTACGTGTCCCGCTGGGGCGCCGACACCTTCCGGCTCTACCTCATGTTCCTCGGCCCCTTCGAGGAGGGCGGCGACTTCCGCGACGCCGGGATCGCCGGGCCGCGCCGATTCCTCGATCGGCTCTCGGACCTGGTGAGCCAGTGCGAGCGCCGCACCCTGACCGGCGAAGAGATCCATCGGGACATCCTGGTCAAGTGGCACCAGACCAAGAAGAAGGTCACCGGCGACATCGAGACCCTCGGCTACAACACGGCCATCGCCGCCCTGATGGAGCTGCTCAATGCGATGCGGGACAGCAACTGCGCCGAGCGGCAGATCGTCAAGGACATGGTGGTGATGCTCTCCCCCTTTGCGCCCCACTTCGCCGAGGAGTGCTGGGAGCGACTCGGCTACACCACGTCGGTCTTCGACGCGGAGTGGCCCACCTGGGACGAGAAGCTCACCATCGAGTCGGTGGTCGACGTCGTGGTGCAGATCAACGGCAAGACCCGCGGCACCGTCCGCTCGCCCCGGGGCGCGCCGGAGGAGCAGGCCGTGGCCCGGGCCAAGGCCGACGAGACCGTGGCTCGACACCTCGACGGCCGCCCCATCCGCAAGGTCATCTACGTGCCCGACCGGCTGATCAACTTCGTGGTCTGAGCGCTGCTCGAGACGATTCGGCCCCCGAGCCACCTGGTGGCTCGGGGGCCGAGTCTCGTTCGTGCCCTTCCGGTCAGACCGCCAGGGCGAGCAACAGCAGCGCGCCGGCCGGCTCGAGCAGGTCGCCGAGCAGCCGGAAGACCCCGTCGGCGAAGACCACGATGTGGCCCAGCACCTCGAGCTCCGCCGCCGAAAGCTCCCGGCCGCCTTCGCCCCGGATCACGGGCTCGGCCGGATTGCCGGTCGCCGTCGCGAGCAGGGCGCCGTTGATCGTGAAGGCGGCGTCGAGCTGGCCGTTCGCCGTGGTCGCATCGACGTCGATCCGGTCGCTCGCCGAGCGGACCGATAGCTCCACGTGGCCGTCGTCGTTGGTGTCGTCGGCGGTGCCCTCGATCGACGCGCTCACGGCGAAGTCCTGGCCCGGCACCGAGAGCTCCGCCTCGACCGTGACCGTCCCGCCCCGGGCGAACATCTGACCCGTCGTGGTGATCGCGAAGTCGATCCGGTTGGCGCCGTCGCTCAGGAAGCCTTCGACCTCGAGACTCGAGCTCTGCACCGACCCCGCCAGGTCGAACGCGTAGCTCAGATAGGTCACGCCGCCCGCCACCACGTCCAGCGTGAGCCCGAGGCTGCTGCTCGCGGCCGCCCCTGCGTCGACCAGATCGGCGAAGCCGACCTCGCGCGTCGGATCGGGCTTCTCGTTCTCGAGCAGCTCGTAGAGGACGAAGCGCACCCCGTTGGCCGGCGCGCCGGCACGGCCCGGCGCCGCGACGTACCGGTCCTGCCCCTGGTCGTACACGAACGTGGTGCCGTAGGCGGACTGCCGCATCACCGGCACCAGGGCGATCGCCTGGGAGCCGGTGAGCCCGGCCACCCGGCCCACCGCCCGGACCAATCGGCTCGCGCCGGTGCCCGGCACCAGGCCGGCGCTGGCCCCGACGTGTCGGCCCAGCGCCATGAAGCTCGCGATCACGGGCGCGTCGCTCGCCTGCTCGATCGTCGCGAGACCGGCCTGGACTCGCGGCGCGTCGAACTCGCCTTCCGTGGGACCGGTGCCGTCCGAGCAGCCCGCCATCGCGGCGAGGACTGCCGCTGCCATCAGATACCTGCCGGTGCTGGTGCCCATCGTGTCGCTCCTTCCGAGCCCCTACAGGGGCTCCGTTGATGCGTCTCCGCCCTGTTCGCCCCGACGCCCGCCGTCCCGGATCGCCCGGAGCCGCTCCTGCTGCTCGGGCGTCAGCGCGTTCTTGATTCGGACCAACAGGACCATCTGGCGCTTCTTCACCTCCCGCTCCGCCTGGAGCACGTCGGTCGTCTTCGCCACCGCCGCCGCTTCGTCGACGCGAGAGTGGTCGAGCAGCTCGAGCAGCTCGAGACCGGCCGTCGAGAGATCGATCTGCAGCGGGGCCAGCTCGACCTGGGCCTTCTTGAGCTCGTCGGTGATCGTCCGCCGTTGCTCGGCCGTGAGCCCGATCTCCCGGGAGTGACGCAGCACCAGGTCCGGTGCGAAGACCGCCCGTTCGAACGCCTCGGTCCCCTTGTCCTGGCCCGCCGCCGCGGGCGCGACGAGTAGAGCCAGCGCCAACGCAATCCAGGTGATTCTCACAGTCTGTTCCTCCCCACCGTATCGCCGATTCGCCCGTCGAGGTCGGGCTCGAGTCCCTCGGCGTCGAGCCGAATGTCGGGCAGCTCGAACGCCAGCGGCTCCGAGGTCCGGAGCAGGAAGTCGGTGGGCCCACCGAGCCCGCCGACCGTCACCTCGAACGGGCTCGCCGGCCTGCTCCCGGCCTGCCGGATCCCGAACCCGACGGCGACCACGGTGGCCGTGAGCGCGAGCGCCGGCGCCCAGAGCGAGCGTCGCCGCTCTGGCGGTCCGCGGAGCACCCGCTCGAACGACGGCGCCCGCCGGGCCTCCACCGCCCGAGCCTTCGCGAATCGCGCGCCGAGCTCCCGATCGTCGTGCCAGGACTTGCTCACTCCACTGCTCCTTCCTCGCCAAGCCGCTTGCGGAGCCGGTCCTTGCCCCGCTGGTAGTGGGTCCGGGCCGTGCCGACCGGCATGCCCAGCACCTCCGCCGCGGCTTCGATCGTCAGGTCCTGGTAGAACACCAGGTGCAACACCTCGCGCTGTCGGCCCGAGAGACCGGCCAGCGCCCGCTCCAGTCGTCGGGTCAGCTCCTCGTCCGGACCGGCCGGAGCGTCCGGCTCCGTCTCCCGCTCCCGCCACCAGCGCTCGATCCGTCGCCCGCTGACCCACTGGCGACGGGCGTGCTCCCGAGCGGTGAGTCGGATCACGCCGAAGAGCCAGGTTCGAAACGCCGACCGGCCCTGGAACCGCGCCCGTCCGTCCAGCACTTTCTCGTACGACTGGTGGAGCACGTCCTCCGCGTCGGTGCGGTCACCGCGACAGCACCGGACGGCCCACGCGAAGCTCTCCTGGTGGATCGCCTCCAGCTCGGCACGTAGGTCCGTTTGCTCCGTCACGGGAGGCGGCGTCCGGGTCGCTGTCGCGCATGTTCGGAGATGAGTGGACCGGGGGCCCGATCCATAGGACAGGGACTGCTCGGCCTAACGGGCTCGCGCGCGGGTCGAGTCGGCAGGTCGCTCGAGTAGCGCGAGGCCCGCGGCGACGCCACCGGATCGCCCAGCAGGCCGAGCAGCGGTTTCAGCCCGTCCCGCAGCAGCGCCTCGGCCGGCGGGCTCGGATCGAGCGCCCTGCAGCTCACCGAGCTGCGCGGGCGAGATCCGGACCCGCGGCCGAGTCGAGCCGACCGGCCAGCGCGGCAAGGTCGGCGCCGGTCACCGCCGAATCCTCGCCACGGCACTCGTGTCGGTGAGCCGCCGCCGCGCGATGGCCTCGAAGGGTCTCCGTCAGGATGAGGCCGGCCGCTCCATGTCCGGCGAGTCGCGCCGCCAGCAGGATCGGGACTCACCACCAGATCCGGCGTCAACCCGCCGTCGATCGCGGTGCCGTTGGGACTGAGCCACCGACCCGTCGTGAGCCGGACCGCCGTCCCCTCGCCGAGCGGAATGGTGGTCTGCACCAGCCCCTTGCCGAGCGTGCGCTCGCCCAACAGCCGGGTCTGCAGGTTGTCTCGGAGGGCGGCGGCCACGATCTCGGCCGCGCTCGCCGTCTGATGGTCCACCAGGATCGCCACGTCCAGACGGGGATAGCGCGAGCCCGAGCGCGCCGAGTAGACGGCCGGAAACTCGTTGCGCTTGGCGACCGAGCCGATCTTCTGTCCGGCCTCCAGGAAGAGATCGGCGATCGCGAGCGCCTCGTCGAGCCGGCCGCCCAGATTGCCTCGGAGGTCGAGCACCAGACCGTCGAGCCGCTCGGCCCCGAGCAGCGCGAGCGCCGCCTCGAGCTCCCGACTCGCGCGCTCGGAGACGGCCCGAATCGCGATGTAGCCGATGCCCGGCGCGATCGGGAGAGCCACCGAGACGGCCGGGTACGTGGTCGGCTCCGGCGTGAGCGTGAGCGAATCCGCCAGCGAGTCGCCGGGTCGGCGAACCACCACCGCGGCCGGCCCCTCGAGGGTCGCCAGCGCGTAGCGGAGCTGATCGGGACTCTGCCGCTCGGTCGACTTGCCGTTCAGCTCGAGCAGGTAGGTGCCGGGAGCGAGACCCGCCTGGTCGGCCGTCGAGCCGCTCACGACGCTCTGGACGTAATAGCCGCTCAGTCCCCGCCTTAGCGAGAGACCCAGCGACGCCGAGGTGCCGCGGAGGTTGTCACGATAGTTCTGGGCTTCGGTCGGGGCGAGGAAGGAGGAATAGGGATCGCCCAGCGAGCTGACCACGCCCTTGGCGGCCTTCTGATAGAGCTCGTCGTCGGAGAGCGAGTCGACGAAGCTCCGCCGGATCGCCGACATCACGTCTTGGAACACGCCCGCCGTGGTGACCGGCCCGGCCCGATGGAGCGCGATCCAGCGCTCCACGACGATCGCCCCGGACGCGCCGAGGATCACGCCGATCAATAGCCATCCGAGCCGTTGTCGCATCTCGCCGCCGCCCTCCACTCCTCGACCTGCAATGCTTTGCACGAACGGTGCCACCTCAAGGTGGCGACGGCGGTGCCCGGGGCCAAGACCCCGCCGGGTCTCAACGAGGCTTCAGCAACAACACATGCGCGGTCTCCCGCTCGACGGCCTCGCGCGAGAAGGCCAGCGGGAAGTAGCGCCCCTCCGCCCACAACGGGAGCAGATTGCCGTAGTACTGGCTTCCTGGCTGCCCGGACTGCCCCGGCACGCTCGTGGCCACCGACTTGTCCCAGTCGGACGTGTCGAAGATCCCGCGGTACGACCCGCCCGCGGTCTGCATCCACCCGGCCCCACCGGTCATGTTGACGGTGTTCTCGTCGCCGCCGCGGGCCGGCGCCTCGAGGTCGAACATCGTGGCGAGCGGGTGTCGGAAGGGCGTCGTGTGGAGTCGCCCCCAGCGCCAGCCGCTCGGCGCGGCGCCCAGCGTGTCCGCCAGCTCCGCGACCGCCGCGCGGAACGCCGACACGGCGATGCTGTCCCGCGAGGCGATCGGGCTCGCGCCGAGCTGCTCCGGGGTGCGGGTCAGCGTGCTGATCACCGTCGGGAGATCCCAGTCCCGGCGTCCCCGCCCGCCGGGTCGGTCCTCGACCAGCCGGTCGTAGACCAGCGGGCCCACCTGCCGGAGCCAGGCGGCGAACACGGTCGGCGCCACCGCGTCACGCCGCATCACGTAGTCCCACCCCGCGAGCGTGTCGACCGTCGGATGGGCCACGTTCCGCCGCCGGAGCGCCGCCACCAGAATCGGAGTCAGCTCCTCCGCGGGGATCGAGTACTCGTCGTGCTGGAGCCGCTCGAAGTCCTTGACCGTCCAGCCGCCCCGTCCGCTCAGCACCCGCATCACCCGGTCGTAGCGATACGGGGTCGCCCACTCGTAGTTGAGCTGCTCGCGGTAGCCCTCGGGCAGGATGTTGTGGTTCGCGGTCGCGATGACGCCGGAGGGCGGGTTCATCAGCTGGGGCAGCTTCGAGAACGGCAGGAAGCCTTCCCACTCGAAGCGGCCGTCCCCCGGCACCGGCAGGAGCCCGGTCCAGGAGCGGATCGGATTGAGGCCGGCGGCGATCCACCCGATGTTCCCGTCGACGTCGGCGTAGACCAGGTTCTCGGTCGGGAGCTTCCAGCGATAGGCGGCCTGCAGGAAGCTCGCCCAGTCGGTCGCGCGGTTGATCGAGATCTGCGCCAGATAGCCGGCGGTGCCCGGCTCGCTGCCCACGAAGCGGATCGCGAAGCCCCGGCCCCGGGCGCTGTCGATCGAGACCAGCGGACCGTGATGGGTGAACTCGAGCGTGACGATCCGCGGCCGCTCGCCCTTGACCGGAATCGTGTCCATCACGGTCCTGACCGGCTCCCACCGGTCGTTGTGCCAGTAGCAGCGGGCCCGCCCGGCGCTGGCGGGACACGGGCCGAGCCGCTCGACGTAGACGTCCTGCTGGTCCATCCCGACGATGGTGAAGCCGAAGGCGATCCGCTCGTTGTGTCCGCCCGCCACGCCCGGCACCCCGGGCTCGCCGGCGCCGATCACGTTCCAGCCCGGCCCCACCAGATGGGTGAGATAACGGAGCGAGGGCACCGCGATCGTCCGGTGCGGGTCGTTGGCGAGGAGCGGCTTGCCGCTCGCCGTGTGCCGCCCGGCCACCACCCAGTTGTTCGAGCCCTCGAGCCGCTTGTAGGGCACCGCGCCGTAGGATTGGGCGGCGGCGCCGAGCGACGGAAAGCCGATCCCCGTCAAATCGAGGTCAGCCACGGGATCGAGCGGCCGATCCGGATCGATCGGGTAGTAACGCCGCACCCGGTCGGCGCCGAGCGCGGTGACCCGCGCCGCGCGGGCGATCTCGCCGAGCGCGTTGCCGGTCATCGAGAGGGCGGCCATCCGCTGGAGCGGCACCTCGTCGCCCCAGAGCGCTGGCTCGAACCCGAGCATCGTGAACTCGATCGGGGGCCGGCGCTTCACCTGGCCGACGTAGGCGTTCACCCCGGCCACGAAGGCCCGCACGATCGCCCTGGTGTCCGGCGCGTAGCTGGTCCACTCGGCCGTCATGTCGCCGCGGTACTTGAGCAGCCGGGCGAAGCGATCGCGCTCCACGAACTCTGGTCCCAGCACTTCGGAAAGCAGCCCCTCGCCCTGCCGGCGCCACATCTCCATCTGCCAGAGCCGGTCGGAGGCCGCCACGTAACCCTGCGCGAAGAAGAGGTCGTTGCTGGTCTTGGCGTAGATGTGAGGGACGCCCCAGCGGTCGCGCCGCACCTCCACGGTCGAGTCGAGCCCGGCCAGCTCGACGGTCCCCTCCAGCAGGGTCAGTCGCTTGGCGGCTTCGGCGCGGTAGTCCTGAGCGGCCGCCGGCGACCAGAGGGTCGCCAGCGACAACGCGGCCAGCACCGCGGGCATGACGTTCGGCATCGTGAGCGGTCCGATTCGAGGAGGCGTGAGGCGAGACGAGCGCGTCTGGTCCAACGCTATTGACCGGCCCCGCCGTTGGGAAGCCCCGCCGCGCCCGAGCCCGCCGCGCCGAGCGAGTTGACGAGCCTTCGGCTCGACCCGTAGACTCCCGCATGACCATCGAAACCACTGCCTCTCCGCGAGAGCGCGGCCTGCGCGCGCTCGACTCCCATCCTTCGATCGCCCTCTTCGGCGATCCGACGCCCCTCGTGAGAGCCGATCGACTCCGCCAGGCGGCCGGCCTCCCGCAAACCCTGCTGGTCAAGCGAGACGACGTGATCCCGTTCGGCTTCGGCGGCAACAAGGTCCGCAAGCTGGCCTACCAGCTCGCGCCGTTGCGGGCCGAGGGAATCGACACCGTGATCACCTGCGGCGGGGTGCAGTCGAATCACGCCCGGGCCACGGCGGCCGCGGCCGCGGCCCTCGATTTCCGCTGCCATCTGGTGGCCAACGGCGCCCGGCCCGACGCGCTCACCGGCAACGCCCTGCTCGCCGAGCTGCTCGGCGCCTCGGTCGAGTACGTGACCGAGCGCGACCAGCGCACCCCGGCCATGGAACGCGCGGCGGAGCGCTTCCGGGCCGAAGGCCGGCATCCGACGGTCGTTCCGCTCGGAGCCTCCACCCCGCTCGGAGCGCTCGGCTTCGCCGCCGCCGTCGGCGAGCTGCTCGGTCAGACCGAAGCGCCGACGGTGATCGTCCACGCCGGATCCTCGGGCGGCACCACCGCCGGTCTCCTCGCCGGGCTCGCCCTCCACGGGAAAGACACCCAGGTGATCGGGATCAGCGCCGACGACCCGGCCGCCGAGGTGCGGGCCACGGTGCATCGGATCCTGGAAGGCATGGACGAGCTGCTCGGCACCGGGCGGCTCCTCGCCGACGCGATCGAGCGCTGCGCGATCGACGACGGCTTCGTCGGTGACGGCTATGGAGTGCCGAGCGACGCCTCCCGCGAGGCCCAGCTCCTCGCGGCCCGGCGCGAAGGCTTCTTCGTCGATCACACCTACACCGCGAAGGCACTCGCCGGCGCGCTCGCCTGCGGCCGCGAGCGGCTGCCCGCCGATGCCACCATCCTCTTCTGGCACACCGGCGGCCAGGTGGCGCTCTTCGCGTGAGCGAGCTCGGGCCGGGCATCGAGATCGGACCGGACTTCGTCCGCTTCAATCAGCGCGACGACATCTTCAGTCGCGCCGACTGGGATCCCGAGATCGCCGGGCCGAAGGCCGACGCGTTCTATCAGGGGTATTTCATGGAGGGCGCCCGGGCCCGCAACGTCGAAGGCTTCCGGCAGCGGGACTACGCCCTCAGGAACGCCGCCTGGCACGTGGCCGACGTCTTCTCCGACGTCCGCCGGGCCGACGGACGCCACGAGGGATTCACCGACCTCTTCTCCCTCCACCGCGACGGCTCCGAGCGCCGTCCCGACGACGACGACCCGGCCGGCAACACCGCCGAGATCAAGCGGCTGGCAAAGCTCTTCGGCGCCGACCTCGTCGGCGTCGCCGGGTTCGACGATCGTTGGATCTACACCCACACCTATCGGCGGGCCGAGCACGCGGACGCCCCCAACCCGCTGCCCGGCGATCTCCCCTGGGCCATCGTGATCGGCAAGGAGATGGACTTCGGGCTGACCGAGACGGTGCCGTCGGCGCTGGCGGGCGCGGCGACCGGCCTCGCCTACTCCCGCGACGCCGCGACCCTGATCGCCCTGGCCCAGTACATCCGCAACCTCGGCTACCGCGCCTACGCCAGCATGAACGACACCGCGCTCGCCATCCCGCTCGCGATCCAGGCGGGCCTCGGCGAGTACGGGCGGAACGGCCTGCTGATCACCCCGGAGTTCGGACCGCGGCTCCGGCTCGGCAAGGTCTTCACCGACCTGCCGCTCGAGCCCGACGCTCCGCGGCGCTTCGGCGTCACCGAGTTCTGCGAGCAGTGCAACCGTTGCGCCGAGGCCTGCCCCGTCAAGGCGATCCCGAGCGGGCCGCCCTCCGCCGAGCGCTACGACCGCTCCAACCTGACCGGGGTCACCAAGTGGACGGTCAACGCGCGCACCTGCTTCGGGTTCTGGATCAACCAGAACACCGACTGCTCGATCTGTATCCGGGTGTGTCCCTACAATCGCGACTACGGCCGCTGGTATCACCGGCTCTGGCGCCGGCTCGCCGCGAGCCCGCTCCGCGGGCTGCTGCTCCGGCTCGAGCGTTGGGCCGATCGGGGCAGGCGACGCCCCGCGGGATGGTGGTGGCAGCGGGCCCGCCGCGCCGAGGGGTGAGCGGCGGGCGCCGCTCGGATCAGTGGCGGGTGCTGAAGCGGTCGAGGAACTCCCGCTCCGACTGGCTCAGGCTCGAAAGCCCGGTGGCGCTGATCTTGTCGAGGATCCGATCCAGCTCGTCCCGGTTGACCTCGTGCAGGTCGTCTCGCCGGATCTGCTTCCAGCGCTGGAGCGACTGCACCGAGCTCTCGGACTTCTGCGCCCGCGGCGCCGCCTTGGCCCGCCATTCCCGGATCGGCGCCTGCTGGCGGCGCTCCATCCACTTGAGATAGAGGTAGCCGCCGGCGAACCCGCCCAAGTGGGCGAAGTGGGCCACGCCGCCGCCCGCGCCGCCCATGAACCCGCCCATCAGCGCCATCACCGTCATGATGATCACCAGCCAGCGGGCCTCGATCGGCAGGATGCCCCAGATGTGGATCTGCTGGCGCGGCCAGTAGTAGGCGAAGGCCAGCTGGACCCCGAACACGGCGCCCGACGCGCCGATGATCGGGATGTGGCCACCCTGGATCGGCGTCATCGCGATCGAGAGCAGCGCGCCCGCCAACCCGCTCACCAGGTAGAGCTGCAGGAACCTCCGGCTGCCGAGCCGCGCTTCGAGCACCGGTCCGAAGAAGTACAGGACCAGCATGTTGAAGAAGATGTGACCGAGGCCGGCGTGGAGAAACATGTAGGTCACCAGCGTCCACGGCCGGATCCACGCCAGCGACGGCACCAGCGCGAAATTGATCCAGCCGCCCGGCAGAGCCTGCTGGAAGAAGAAGACGCCGACGTTGATGAAGATGATCCGCAGCACCCAAGGGGTCACGACGACGACTCCGCGCCCCGCGCCGGGCGGTGCTCGCTCGGGTAGTCGACGATGTGCTCCCACTCCCCGGCGTCCGACCGCGCCACGACCGCGACCACCGGCTCGGTCTGGCTCAGGTTGTACACCTCGTGAGGCACGCCCGGCTCGATGAAGATGAAGTCGCCGGGGCCGTTGTCGATCTGCTTCGCCAGGCCCTCCCCGAAGGCGTGCCGCACCCGCCCCTCGAGGATGTAGAGCATCACCTCGAAATCGACGTGGATGTGCGCGAAGGCGATCGCCCCCGGCGGCACCGTCGCCACGTTCATCGAGAGCCTCTTCGACCCGACGTTCTCGGCCGAGAGCCCCGCCTTGTATCGAATCCCGTTCCAGGCCCGACAGATCCCGCTCCCTCGCAGGACGTGGATGCCCTCGCCCCGTTCGGCCTCGGGAACGGTTGCTTCCCTTCCACTCAAGTTGCGCTCCGTCGCTCGAGCTCCGCCGCTTCCGTCCGCCCGCGTGGCGGACCGCTCCGACCAATCTACACCAGCGCGGCCCGGCCGGTGTCGGCTCGCCGAGCCAGCCCGGACTCGACCGGTGGGGGTCACCGGCGGCACTATACACCCTCCCGCAACGGACCCGACCTTTGCCCCGACCCGCCCTCTCACCGTCGCTTTTCCCGCTCGCGCTGCTCGGCGCGGTCGCCTGTGGCTCGACCGGCAACCCCGAGCGGCCCGCCGGTCCGGAGCCCCGGATCGCCGCGCTCGAGCCGGAGTCGGTGCTGGCCGTGGTCGGGGGAACCGACGTCGTGCTCGGCGGGTTCGGCTCGGCGGCGGCAACCGACCCGCGCGATCCGACCCGAGTCTTCCTGCTCACCGATCGCGGCCCGAACTTCGACGCGCCGAACGGCGCCAAGGTCTTCGCGGCGCCGGGCTTCACTCCGGAGATCGCGGTGATCCGCTGGCCCACCGGCACCACCGCGCGGATCGAGCGAGTCATCCCGCTCCGGGCGGCCGACGGCACCCCGCTCTCGGGACTGCCCGCCGACAGCGACGGCGGAGTCTCGGAGACCGCGGTCGACCTCGATGGCGCGGTCCTCCCGAACGACGGCTCGGGCGTCGACTCGGAGGGGCTCCACGTCACCCTCGACGGCTCGCTCTGGATCGCCGAGGAGTACCGGCCCTCGATCCTCGCGCTGGACTCCACCGGCCGGCTCCGCCAGCGGCTCTACCCGGGCCGGGGGCTGCCCAAGGTGCTCGGCCGACGCCGGCCGAACCGCGGCTTCGAGGGACTGACCGGAGATCCGACGGGACGGATCCTGGTGGCGGTGCTCCAGGGGCCGCTCGACAATCCCGCGGCGCTGGGCAGGTCGTCGTCGGTGGTCCGCGTGCTGCGCCTGGATACCGCCAGCGGGGAGACCAGCCAGTTCCTCGTGCACCTCGACGATCCGGGCGACCTGCTCAGCGACCTCGCCTGGGTCGACGAGCGGAGCATCCTGGTGATCGAGCACGACGGCGCGTTCAAGGACGGCGACCCGCCGGCCGCCCGCAAGCGGGTCTACCGGCTCTCCTTCGACGGCGCCACCGAGGTGAGCGACACGAGCGATTCGAGCGAGGGTCGCCTGGTCGGCGGGAAGACGCTCGAGGCGCTCTCTCCCGCCGAGCTCGAGCGCGCCGGCATCCGGCCGCTCGGCAAGACCCTGGTGGCGGATCTCCTGGCGCTCGGCTATCCCCACGACAAGCCCGAGGGGCTCGTGGTGCTCGGCCCGGACGAGATCGGGATCGTCAACGACGACGACTTCGGGGTGACCGACGGCGAGGGCGGGCCCGTGGCCAAGCGGCTCCCCGGCGACGGGCGCCGCGACCGGGTCACCCTCTGGACGGTCCGCCTCTCCGCGCCGCTTCGTTAGGCGGTCGGCTGGATCTCCCCGCCGGCCCGGTCCCGGCCGTCGCCCGGCCGGAACCGGGTGACCACCCGCTGCACCGCGCTGATCAGCCCGGTGAGCCCCACTACCGCCGAGAGGCGCCCGGCGTAGACGTCGAGCACTCCCCGCCATCCGAGCCCGTAGCCCCGCTGCGCGGTGCGGGCCAGATCGCCCAGCGCTTCCCAGCCCGTGTGCTCGAGCGAGAGCCGGGTCCCGCCCGCCTCGGCCGCGAAGCGCACGGTCACCCGCTGCGCGGTGTCCGGGCTTCGCGACGGGTGCCAGCTGAAGACCACGGAGTCGGGCGGATCCCAACCCAGCACCGTGCCCCACTGGAAGCGGCGGCCGTCGTCGTGCTCTTCGAAGATCCTTCCGCCCACGCCGGACTCGAAGACCACCCGCACGACCCGATCGCCCCCGACCGAGTGAGACCGATGGGGCCACCAGGTCCCGATCTCCTCGGTAAAGCGGCGAAAGGCGGCCTCAGGGTCGCGACGGATCCAGACGGATCGCCGAACGGGTGGCAGGGGGGCGTTCGAGTCCGCCATCAGATCGTCTCCTCGGAATCGGGGTTCCCATCGTCGGCATAGGCGCTCAACACGTCGTCCCAGAGCGCCTCGACGTACTGCCGCAACTCGGCCAGCCCCTCCCGATCGGCCCGATAGAGCCGCCTGGCGCCGTCCCGCCGGAAGGTCACCAGCTTGGCGCGGCTCAAGACCCTGAGGTGCTGCGAAACCGCCGGCTGGGTAATCGCCGACCGCCGGGCGAGCTCGCCGACCGAGTGGGGGCGGCGGCGGAGCCGTTCGTAGATCCCGCGGCGGGTCGGGTCGGCGAGGGCCGCAAGGGACGTTGCGTAAGCCATAGCTTATATTAGTGACAACTTACAGATCCGGCAACCACTCCGGACGTTGGGTCCAGCTGAGCCCCTCACGCCCAGTTCGAGCCGTCCGTAACCGCGGGGGCAGCGTGGTCGGAGCGGCCGGCCCGCACCCGGCGAGAGGGAGCCCCGATCGGGCTCGCCGCAGAGCCGGTCCTGGACGCCGATCTTGGCGAGCGGCCCCAGCGCCATTCGCGGTCTGGAAGCACTGGAGCCAGTGGCTCCGGCCGATGGTCCAGCTCAGCCGCGAAACCGGCGAGTCCACCATCTCACCAGGCGACCCAGGTCTCTCAGCGTAACCCTTTGCGTGTCAACGACTAACCATGATCGAACCAGCAGGGAGCTCGGGGTTGGATCCGGATCGCGTCCGGCCGCCGCGCCGGCACGCCGCCGCCCTGCAACCTTCACCCCGGGTTCGGCATCTTTAGGGCGTGCTGACCCGGACCATTTCCATGGATGCTTTCCGGCTCGCGGATGCCGATGCCGTGGTTCACCGTGTCCTCGCGGGCGACCCGGAGGCGCAGGAGTCGCTCTACCGGGCGTTCGAGGCGCCGGTGTACAACCTGGCCCGTCGGATCTGCCGGACGGCGGAGGACGCCGAAGACGTGCTGCAGGAGACCTTTCTCGAGGTCTACCGCAGCCTGAGCCGGTTCCGAGGCGATGGCAGCCTCTGGGGCTGGGTCCGAACCATCACCGCCAGCAAGGCGCTGATGCGTCTCCGCCGCAACAAATACCGCGACACCGACGAGCTCCACGACGACGTCACCCCGATGCGCCGGGACGACGCCGCGCTCCGGATGGATCTGGAGGCCGCGCTCCAGCGCCTGCCGGAGACCTCGAGAGCGGTCGTCTGGCTGCACGACGTGGAGGGCTATACCCACGAAGAGATCGCCGGGATGATGGATCGCACGGTGAGCTTTTCGAAGTCCCAGCTGGCGCGGGCCCACGCCCGCCTCCGCCGGTGGCTCGGCGAGGAGGCGCACGCATGACCCACCTGACCATGGAGCAGCTGCTCGCGATCCGCGAGCCCGGTCTGGAGCCCGGCGTGCAGGCGTGGCGGGAGCACGCCGCGCGCTGCGATCGCTGTCAGGCCGAGCTGGAGCGACTCGACCAGCGGGTCGCGCGACTGAAGGCCCTGCCGACCCTCAAGCCGTCACGCGATCTCTTCGCCCAGATCCGGAGTGGCGCCCGCGTCGAGCGCCGTCGCCGGCAGTGGACCCGAACCGGCGGAGTGGTCCTCGCCCTGGCGGCGACGATCGCGCTCGCGGTCGTGCTGGTCGATCGGGCCAAGCCCGAGCGGCAGCTGGTGGCGGTCTCCGAGCTGCAGCAGGTGATCACCCGCTCGCAGGAGCTCGAGCGCGCGCTCGCGTCGCTCGATCCGAACCGTGGGGTGCTCGACGGCCGGGCCGTCGGGATCACCACCTCGCTCGAAAACCGGCTGGCGGGTGTCGACCGCCAGATCGAGATGGTGAGTCTGATGGACCCCGCGGTTCGAGAGCGGGAGGCCATTCGACTCTGGCGCGAGCGGGTCGGGCTGCTTGACGCCTTGATGGACGCCCGTTTGACCCGTGCCCGATACGTGGGGTTCTGACCCCGAGGAGTGCATAAATGATCGTGTCCACCCGCTTGCTCACCCTCGCCGGCCTCTGTGCCGCCACCGCGCTGCCGAGCGCGGCGCAACAGCGCCAGACCCGCGTCTGGGTGAATGGCCAGGAAGTCTCCCCCTTCGAGCTGATCACCGGCCGCCGAGCCCGGATCGGCGTCACCCTCGACATGTACGCGTTCGCCAACGACACCGTCGGCGCCACCATCGTCTCGGTGACGCCGGGCGGACCGGCCGACGACGCGGGCATCCGCTCGGGAGACATCATCACCCGCTTCAACGGCCGCTCGCTGGTGCCCGGCGGATCCGACCGCGATCGGCGGGAAGACGAGTCGCTGGCCGCGCTCCGGCTGATCGAGATGATGGCTCAGGTGGAGCCGGGCGACTCGATCACGCTCGACTACCGCCGCGACGGCCGCGGCCGCTCCACGATCGTGGTGGCCGAGCGGGAGCGCGACCTGATGGCGGGCGGCACGCTCCGCCTCGAGGGCGATGCCCCCTTCGCGATCGAGCGGATGCCGAGGCTTTCCGTCGGTCGGGGGCCGCGCGACTTCTTCTTCAGCTTCGGCGGTCCGATGGCCGACGTCGAGCTGGCCCAGCTGAACGACGACCTCGGCTCGTACTTCGGCACCGCCGAGGGCGTGCTGGTGATCAGCGCGCCGACCGAGAACCCCTTCGGCCTCAAGGGCGGCGACGTGATCGTCTCGGTCGACGGCCGGGCGGCGCGGAGCCCTGCGAGCCTGCTCCGGGTGCTCTCGACCTACGACGACGGCGAAGCGGTCCGCCTCGAGATCCTCCGCAACCGGAATCGGCAGACCATCTCCTCCAAGGTCGAGCGGCGACGCTAGCCGCTGGTCGGCGCGTCCCGCGAAAGCGAGGTGGCTGGTTGGCGGCCACCTCGTTTTCTTTTCGGCCTCCTCCGCGCCGAGCCTTCTTGGCCTGACTCCCCGCCCCGGATATCATCCCGGGATGCCTCGCACGAGCGACGCGACCTCTTCGCGACCGGCGTGGAAGCGACGGAGCGCCGCCCGTCCTGGTGAGCTGCGGGAGGCCGCGCTCCGCCTCTTCGCCGAGCGGAGCTACGCGGCCACCACCATCGACGACATCGCGCGCGCCGCCGGCGTCACCGTCGGCACGGTCTATCGCTACTTCGCCGACAAGGCGGCGCTGATGGCCGACGTGCTCGCCACCGCGCCTGCCCCGACCGAGCTCGACCTGCCGGGCTCGCTGGCGGAGTCGCTGGAGCGGATCTGGACCCGATACCGCTCGAGCCCCGACGCCGACATCGTGCGGATCCTGGTGGCCGACGGGGCCAACTTCCCCGATCTGGTCGAGCGCTACCGCGCCCAGGTGCTGGAGCCCCTCGCCGGGCGGCTCGCGGCGCGCGCCGAAATGGCCTGGCACCCCGAGCCGCTGCTCGCCGCACGGGCGCTGCTCGGTCAGCTGATCGGCGCCGCGATCCTCGCGGGGCGTCCGCCGCACGTCGCGCCGCTCGTGCCCCAGCTCGAGCCGTTCGCGCTCACCGCCGCCCGGCTGGCGCGAAGCGTCGGCGTCGACCTCGACACCGGCAGACGCCGGACTCCCCCACCGTCACCCTCGCATCCCGGACCAGACGCCTGGTGAGACGAGCTCAGCTTCCGATCCTGATCGCCCTCGTCGCGACCCTCGCGCCGACGCCGGCCCTGGCACAGGGCCTGCCGCCCTACCTGCCCGTGAACCCGCTGCTCACCAGTCGGAGCGGGGTCTATTTCCAGCCATACCTGGATCCCAAGCCGGGCTGGCGGGTGCGGATGCTCCTCGACTACGCGAGCGCGGTCGAGTTCTCGTCCAACCCGAGCGCGAGCCTGGTGCTCGACGGCGAGCTGCTCCGACTCGACGCCACCGTCTCGCGGGACGTCGGCACCGGGTTCGTGGGCGCGGCGCTCGGGCTGAACGGCGCCTACAACGGCTTCCTGGACGGCTTTCTCGACTGGTACCACGACCTGACCGGTCTCAGGGTGGCCGCGCGCGAAGTCCGGCCACGAAACCAGTTCGACTACGCCATTGCGCTCCCCAACGGCGACAGCCTGACCCGGGAGGCGTCGTCCGCCTTCCTCGGCGACCTCCGTCTCTTCGGCGGGCTCCGGCACTCCCGCGTCTGGCAGACCGTGCTGGCCGTGACCCTGCCGACCAGCACCGGACCGACCGGGTACGGCAAAGGGGCCACCTCCCTGAGCGCGGTCACCACGCTCCGTTCCCGGTCCGATCGGCGGGTGGTGGTGGAGGGCAGCATGGGGCTCGGCTACACCCCGGCGCACGGCGACCTGGCCGAGCTGCAGCGCGAGTGGTTCCACTCGGCGAGTCTCGGCGCGCGCCTCCGCTTCTGGGGCAAGCAGGCGGCGTTCGTGAACGTCTTCTATCAGTCGTCGAACTACCAGGGCACCACGCTCAGGCCGCTCGACCAGCGGGAGCTGACGATCGACTACGGCTTCCTGCTCAAGGCCCGGCGCGGACCCGAGTGGTTCCTGGGAATGACGGAGGACCTGGAGCCCAACGGCCCCGCGATCGACCTCTCCTTCAGGATTGGCGCGCGGTGGTGAAGAGGAATTGCTCGAGCTGCCCCGTCAGGAACTCCTTGGCGTTCGGCTCCCTGACGTTCAGCCCGTAGTGGTTGATCAGCTGCTGCTGGAGCTTGAGCCAGTCCTCCCAGCAGACGTTGCGGATCTCCGCGAGGATTCGCGCCCCGAGGTCGTTCGGGAACGGCCGGTAGGGAACAGGGCCCAGGTCTCCCGCAACGACGACAGGTGACGGTGCTCATCCAGGAAGATAGCCCTCAGTCGCCGCGCTTGAGGGCTTTCACCCCACTCGCGGTGCCGAAGCCGATCCCCGCGCCGAAGACCGCCGCGGTGAATCCGGTCACCAGAGGCAGGATCGCCGCCACCGGGCTGGCCACCAGGGCCGCGCCCACCCCGGCCACGATCGGCGCCAGGGGCGACTTGACGGCGTCCACGAAACGAAGCCTCCGGCGAACGAACCCACGGGCGAAGCCGAAGGCGAAGACGCCGGCCGCGAAGGCGAGCGCCAGGCTGATGAGCTGCAACATGCTGTCCCTCCTCACGATGGGGGCCTTTGCCCCAAGATCTTCCGTGCCGTTCCAGTACGGAACAGTCGCAGGGCCAGTTTCGCCCTAAGACTACCCCCACCCCGGCCGATACTCCCAGGCGAAGTCGACAGCGCGTCGTCGTCGAGATCGAGGATCCCGCGCCCAACCTCGGAGGCCAGAGGCATGTCCAAACACCCGACGCTCGACATCCCGAACATCGGTCCGATGGACCACGCTTGGGATGCCCTGGGTGAATGGCAGATCGAGCTCGACGCCCCCTTCCAGGAGGACCCGATCGCCGGTCGGCTCGAGGTCTCGAGCTGGATGGAGGCCACGCTGGAGCTCGAGCCCTGGGGGGCCGCGGCCGCCGGGCTGCCCGAAGAGGTCACCCTGGAGCGGGCCAGCCGGGTGCACATGACCGACGCCGGCGGCGGCGCGCTCCAGTGGGTGTTCGTGGCGCCGGAGGACGGCTGGACGGTGCAGGCCACCATGTGGCCCGGGTCGCTCCACCTGTTCGTCCAGGACATCGACGAGCCCGACGAGCAGCTCTTCCACGCCGTCGCGACCCGCGATCGGCAATACTATCTCAGGAAATATCCGCTGGTTCCGAGCTGACCTCGATCCGGGTCACCACCGGATCGCCGCGGAGCCCCAGACGAAGCCCGACCCGAAGGCCGTCAGCACGAGCAGGTCGCCGTCGTCGAGACGGCCGGCGCGCACGCACTCGTCGAGCGCGATCGGGATCGTCGCCGCGGTGGTGTTGCCGTACCGCTCTATGTTGTTCGCCACCTGATCGTCGCGCAATCCCAGCTGCTTCTGGACCGCCTCCGAGATCCGGAGGTTGGCCTGGTGCGGGATCAGCAGATCGATCTCGGCGGGCTCGCGCCCGATCGCCGAGAGGCAGGCGCGCACCGACTCCGGCATCCGGGTCACCGCGTGGCGAAAGACTTCCCGCCCGTCCATCTGCACGAAGTAGCGGCCTTCGGCGTAGCGCGCCTCGCTGACCACCGGGTTGTGGAGCGCCCCGGGCTCGTCGACCCAGAGCTTCTCCACGTGGGCGCCGTCCGCGTGGAGGTCGACGCTCTGCACGCCGCGATCGGCCACCTCGCTCGCGACCATCACCACGGCGCCCGCGCCGTCGGCGAAGAGCACCGCGGTGTTGCGCCCGCGATCGGAGAGGTCCATCCGGGTCGACTGGAGCTCCTGCCCGACGACCAGCAGCGTGCGGTAGAGCCCGCTCCGGATCAGCGAGTCGGCCATCGCCACGGCGTAGACGAAGCCGGCGCACTGCTGTCTCACGTCGAACGCGGGGCGGGTGCCCATGCCGAGGGCGTGCTGCAGCAGGACGCCGTTGCCGGGAAGGAAGTGGTCGGAGCTGATCGAGGCGTAGACGATGGCGTCGAGGTCGTCCGCACGGAGCCCGGCCATCTCGATCGCCAGAGTGGAGGCGCGGCGGGCGAGCTCGAGCCCGGTCTCGCCGGGACGGATCCAGCGCCGCTCCCGAATGCCGGTTCGGGTGCGGATCCACTCGTCGGACGTGTCCATCAGCCCGGCCAGCTCGTCGTTGGTGACGATCCGGTCGGGCACCGCGTGGCCGGTGCCGACGATCCTCGCCGTGGTCACCGGGCCGGGGTCGCTCCGCGCGCGATCCTACTCGTAGCGGAGGGCCTCGATCGTGTCGAGATTGGCCGCGCGCCGCGCCGGCCAGAGCCCGAAGAAGAGTCCGACCAGCGCGCTGAACGCGAAGGCGACCCCGACCGCCGTCGGCGAGATGAAGGTGTTCCAACCGAGGAAGTTGGACATCGCGTTGGCGCTCCCCGCGCCGAGCATCACGCCGAAGAGACCGCCGACCAGACAGAGCACCACCGCCTCGACCAGGAACTGCCCCATGATCGTGCTCCGGGTGGCGCCCAGGGCGCGCCGGATCCCGATCTCGCGGGTGCGCTCGGTGACCGAGACCAGCATGATGTTCATGATCCCGATGCCGCCCACGACGAGCGAGACCGCGGCGATGCTGCCGAGCAGATACTTGAAGATCTCGGTGGCCTGCTGCTGGGTGGCGAGGATCTCCTGCTGGTTGCGGATCTGGAAGTCGTTGTCCGCCCCGGGCAGGATCTTGTGCTCGCGCCGCAGGATCCGCTCGATGTCGACCATCCCCTGCTCCAGGGTGACTCCCTCCTTGACCGCCACCGCGATCTGGCGGAGCCGGTCGGACCCCATCAGCCGATACTGCGCCGTCTCCAGTGGGACCAGGATCTGCTCGTCGGGATTCTCCCACGACATCTGGCCGCCCTTGGCCTCGAGGATGCCGATGATCTCGAAGGGCTGGCCGCCGATCTGGACGGTCTGCTGGAGCAGCGCCGCCGGGTTGACCTGGAGCAGGTCGGGCACCGCCGCGCCGAGCACCGCGAAGCGCTGCCGGCCGGCGCCGTCGCCGGTCGTGAACATCCGCCCGTAGGCGAGCTTGTAGTTCCGGACCCGGAGGTAGTTCGGCGTGGTGCCCAGGACCCGGATGTTGAGATTCTGATTGACGTACTCGAACGTCATGTTGCGGCTGACCTCGGGCACCACGTCGGCGATCAGCCTGGCGTCCTGACGGAGCGCGTCGGCGTCGTCGACCGTCAGGCTGACCCGCACGTCCGAGGAGCGGCCGCCGAAGAACGACTGGCCCGGGTAGACGCTCAACACGTTGGCGCCCATCGCGGCGATCCGCTCTTCGATCGCCCGCTGCGCGCCGGACCCCAGCGCGACCACCGCGATCACGGCGCCGACGCCGATGATGATGCCGAGCATGGTGAGCCCGGCCCGGAGCTTGTGGTCCCGGATGCTGGTCAGCGCGACCTTGAGCGTCTCGGTGGTGATCATCGCGTCTGCCCGCCCCGCTGCGAGCCGGCCGCGCGGGTGTTCGAGCCGCTCTGGTTCTGCATGCCCGGCACCGCCCCGCCGCCGGTCATCCGGCCGATCCGATCCCGGAACTCCTGCTGCGACTGCACCAGGCTCGCGCTCGGGAGGATCAGCACCGAGTCCGACGCGGTGAGCCCGGAGACGACCTCGCTGTAGTCGAGGTCGGTGAGCCCGGTCCGGACCGGCACCGGCGTCGGCTGGCCGTCGCGCAGCACGAAGACGATGTAGTTGCCGCCGAACTCGAAGCTGTTGCCGCTGCTGCGGGCCCGACCGCCCCCGCGGCGCCCGCCCATGGAGCGCTGCAGCTGCTGCATCACCGCCTGCTCCTCGGCGCTCAACTGGCCGCCGCTGAAGCGCTTGCGGAAGATCTCCCGGACCTGCGTCTCGGTGACGCCCTCGGGCAGCTGGATCGTCCGGCCGTCGGGGGTGGTCATCGTGTTGCCCGCCGGCTTCGCGGCCTCCCCGCCGGCCTTGGCCGAATCGCCGCCGGCCGCCGCCGGCCGCCCGCCGCCGTTCTCCTGCTGGGCCGCGAGCATGTTCTGGAGATCCTCGTTGCTGATCCCGAGCACCTGCGCCGCGGAGCCCACGTCGCGCTGGGTCCGGAGCGCCGCGTTGGGAAGGGCGAGCACGTTGTCGCGCTGGCCGATGTGGATCTCGACGTCGGCGTTCATGCCCGGCTTGAGCAGGCCGCGCCGATTGTCGATCCGGATCAGCACCGGAAACTTGGTGACGTTCTGCTCGGTCTCCGCCTGCGGCTCGATCTTGAGGACGTTGCCCTCGAACGGCTGGTTCGGATAGGCGTCCACCGTGACCGTGGCGTCGAGACCCTCGCTGATCTTGCCGATGTCGGTCTCGTCCACCAGCGTCCGGACCTGCACCAGGTTCAGATCCGCCATCGTGAGCAGCACGGTGCCGCCGCCCACGTCCCGGGTCGGCGAGGAGATCACCTGGCCGCGCTCGGCGTTCTTGGCGATGATCGTGCCGGTGATCGGCGCCCGGACGTCGGTGTCCTCCATCTGGATCCGCGCGTTCTCGACCTCGACTTCCGCCCGCACCACCTCCGCCTTGGCGTTGGCGAGGGCGAGGATCGCGTTCTCGTGCTCTTCCTGGGTGATCGACTGCGACTTGAAGAGCTCGTCGGCCCGGTTCTTCTGCGACTCGGCGTTGCCGAGCCGCGCCTTGGCCACTTCGAGATTGGCTTCGGCCTGGTTCAGCGTGTTGCGCGGGCTTCGCTGATCCACCCGCACGATCAGGGTGCCGCGCTGCACCAGCTGACCGGTCTCCGCGCGCATCTCCAGGATCTCGCCCGAGGCCTTCGACTTGACCTCGACCACCGTGTCGGGCTGCACCGTTCCGGCCGCCCGCGCCGAGACCACGATGTTCCGGGTCTCGACCGCCACGGCCTGATAGGGCACCGAGGGGGCCTCCTCCTTGGCACACGCCGCCGCAATCAGCAACAGCGCCGGGGCGCCGAGGAAAACCATCCGTGCCATCGTCACTTCTCCGTCATGAAGTCGCGCGCCACCTGGCCATCGTGGAGATGGACCTGGCGGTGCGCGTGTTCGGCAATGTCGTGTTCGTGGGTGATCAGCACGATGGTGTGCCCTTCGGTGTGGAGCTGATCGAAGAGCTTGAGGATCTCGATGCTGGTCTTGGAATCCAGGTTGCCCGTGGGCTCGTCGGCGAGCAGGATGCTCGGGCTGTTGACCAGGGCGCGCGCGATCGCCACCCGCTGCCGCTGGCCGCCGGAGAGCTCGTTCGGACGGTGGTGCATCCGCTCGCCCAGCCCGACCCGGCCGAGCGCCTCGATCGCGGCCGAGCGCCGCTCCTTCGAGCCGACGCCGGCGTAGACCATCGGCAGCTCGACGTTCTGCAGCGCGGTCGCGCGGGGCAGCAGGTTGAAGGTCTGGAAGACGAAGCCGATCTCCTTGTTCCGGATCCGGGCCAGCTCGTCGTCCTCGAGGTCGCTGACCCGGTAGCCGTTCAGCCAGTACTCGCCTTCGGTGGGCGTGTCGAGACAGCCGATCATGTTCATCAGCGTCGACTTGCCCGAGCCCGAGGGCCCCATGATCGCGACGTACTCGTTCTTCCGGATCGTCAGGTCGACCCCCCGGAGGGCGCGCACGGTCTCGGAGCCCATCTCGTAGTCGCGCCGGAGGTTCCGCACCACGATGACCGCGTCGCGGGGCACGTCGGGGGGCAGGAGCGCCATGCGCTCCGCGGTGGTTTCGATGCTCGCGCTCATAGATCCCGTCCGATCAGCGCCTCGATCTGCGCCTTGGCTCGGAGATAGTCGAAGCGGGCCGTGACCAGGTCGACGTCCGCCTGGGTCAACGACTCCTGCGATGTCAGCACGTCCACGATGGTCGCGACACCCAGCCGGTAGCGCTCCTGTTGCACCCGGAGATCCTCGGTCGCGGCGGCCAGACTGGTCTGGGCGATCCCGATCCGGGTCTCGGCGGCGTCCAGCTCCGCGAGCCGGGTGGTCAGGCTGGCCTGCACCAGGCGCTGGGTCTCGGACGCGGTCGCCTCCGCGCTCTCGGCGTTGGCCACCTGATTGGCGATCGTCTGCTCCCGCTGGAAGCGGTTGAAGATGTCCCAGGAGAGCCGGAGCGAGACGTTCCGCTGCTGGAGGAAATTGTAGTCGTTCTGCTGGCTGCCGTTGAGCGAGGCCGAGCCCGAGAGCGACACCGTCGGCCAGTAGCCCGAGCGCCCCACCCCGACGCTCGCCTGCGCCGCGCGGGCGGCCGCCTCCGCGGCTCGGACCTGGGGCGACCGGTTGAGCGCCTCGATCCGGAGCGCGTCGCCTTCGACGTCGGTCACGACCCGATAGAAGGTCGAGTCGTCCTGCGCCGAGACCCGCCCCTCGTAGCCGACCAGCCGGCCGAGGTTGGCCTCGGCGGTGGCCAGCTGGGTCTCCGCCTGGATCAGCTGCACCTGCGCGTTGCCCAGGGTCACCAGGGAGCGGAGCGAGTCGGAGCGGATCGCCGCCCCGGCCCGGAGCCGGGCGATCGAGACGTTGAGCTGCTCCTCCGCGCGCCGGACGCTCGCCTCGCGCACCCGCACCAGCTGCGCGGCCGCGAGCACGTCGAAGAACTGGTTCGTGGTCTGGAGCTGCTGCTGGAAGCGCGCGTCGTCCAGACCCTCCAGCGCCGACTCGTGGGACGCCCGCGCCGCGCGCGAGTCGGCGCTCCGGCGGAAGCCGTCGAAGAGCTCGATGTTGGTGCTGACCGTGCCGTTGATCGAGGTGTTGGACGAGTTCGAGGTCACCAGCTGCCCGGTGGTCGGATCGATCCGCTGCCCCTCGGAGAAGAAGTTGCTGGCCGAGCTCGAGAACGAGAGGTTCGGGAGCCAGGCGCCCTTGGTCGAGCGGATCCGGGCGTCGGAGGTGCTCACCTGTCCGAGCGCCTGGACCACGCGCGGCTGGACCCGCTGCGACCGCTCGATCGCCTCCTCGAGGGAGATGACCGGGCGATCCTGAGCCGCTGCCGGACCGGCCAGCAGGAGGAATCCGAGAACGAGGGTCAACCGGGGGCTAACGTCGGCCATGTCGCTTTCCACGTGCCTGTCGCAGGCTGTCGTACTTCGCAACCAGCGCGTTGTAGGTCTCGATCTGCTCCGCCGTGAGGACCTCCCGGATGTCCCGTCGGGTGGCCTGGCGCTCGGCGGCGAACTGCTCGCGCACGGTGGCCCAGATCGAATCCATCACCGGCTGGTGCCGTTGGAGGACCGCCGCCACCGCCTCGCGCTGGCTCGCGTCGAGGTTGAGGTCGACGGCCAGCCGCTCGGCGTAGGACTGCGGCGAATACGGGTCGCGATGGCGGCCGGTGGACCGGTCGGCCAGCATCGTGGCGGCTCCACCGGCCAGCCCGCCCAGGGCGAACGCCAGCGCGAGCAGCCCGGTGGCCATCATGCGGGAGCGGCTCATCGTCCCTCCATCACGGCGAAGGTGATCGGGCCGATGTCGGAGCCCGTCGGGGCCATCAGGGCCGCCGCCGGGACCGTCGCGGCGGTGACCGCCGGGCGCCGCCCCCAGTTGACGTAGAGGGCCGCGCCCAGCAGGAAGGCCGCCGCCATCGCCGCGGCCAGCACGCTCGGTCGGGCCCAGGTCGCGAGCACGTCCCACTGCGAGGTGGCCTCGGGCAGCTCGCGCAGCAGACGACCCATCCGATCGAGAAAACCATCGTCGTCCGGTCCGGCCAGACGCTCTCGGAGCAGCGCGCCGAGCTCCTCGTCCGGACTCTCCGACGACCACGAATCGCGCTTCATGGCGTACCCTCCATCACTGACGACAGGACTCGACGCAATGCCCGTCGAGCGTGAAACACATAGGACCGCACCGTTCCCTCCGGCACCCCGAGCGACTGCGCGATCTCCGCGTGCGACAGCCCTTCCACGTCGAACATCGTGACCGCGATGCGCTGTCGCTCGGGCAGGGTCGCGAGCGCCCGGTCCAGATGATCCCTGAGCACCGCCCGCTCGGCCTCGTGATCCGGCATCGGACCGCGGTGCGGCTCCGCCTCGGTGAGCGGCTCGGCCTTCCGAACCCGCCGCCGCCGCAGCTGGTCGAGCGAGGCGTTGGCCACGATCCGCAGGAACCAGGGCCGGAACGACCGCGCCGGATCGTAGCGCTCGACGGCTTGCCAGGCGGCCAGGGCCGCGTCCTGCACCACGTCTTCCGCCTCGTCCCAGTTGCCCAGGACCGAATACGCCACCCGACGCGCGGTCAGGGCATGCTCGAGCACCAGGCGGCCGAACGCCTCCCGGTCGCCACGGCTCGCTGCTTCGGCCAGTCGGGACTGGGTCACGCCCGCTACTACGGCGGGAAGCCCGGGTTCGTTGAGCATCTGAAGACTTCCTCAGGACCGGTCGTTGGGCGGGTCGGCGCGGCGCCGGACGACCTCGCCGACCGCCACCAGCGCCAGCCAGAGGCTGAGCGCGCCGAACCCGATCGCCATGATGCCGGGAATCACGAAGAAGAGCACACCGAGCAACGCCAGCACGATCGCCAGCGGGCCGAAGATCGCCAGCCGGGCGCTCGCCGCCAGGGTCCGGAGCGCGAGGACCGAGCCGCCCCGCCGCTCCCGGAGCCCCCGGCGGTGCGGCGGCGAGGCCGGCGCCCGCGGAATCTCGAGCGCCGGCGGCACCACCCGGCGGAGCCGTGGCGGCACCCGGCGGGGCCGGCGCATCACCTCGGCGCTCCGGTCCATGTCCCGCCGGAACTGCGCCTCCATCCGATCGGCCAGCTCGACCGAGTCGGCCAGCACGTCGAGCTCGTAGTTACCGACCAGACTCGAGTGGTTGAGGTTGCTCGAGCCCACCCGGACCCACCGATTGTCCGCGACCACGGTCTTGGCGTGGAGCATCGGCCCCTGCCACTCGAAGATCCGGACGCCCGCCGCGAGCAGGTCGCGATAGCCGAACCGGGTCAGGTTGCGGACCACCGGCAGGTCGCTCGAGCCCGGCACCAGGAGCCGGACGTCGACGCCTTCGCGCGCGGCGTCCATCAGATAGCGGTAGAGCCGGCGGGGAGCCACCAGATAGGCGTCGGTGATCCAGACCCGCTCCGCCGCCGTGGCGAGCAGCAGCTCGCTCACCCGGTAGGCCCGTTCCCGCGCCGGCTCGCCCACCAGCACCCGCACGGCCGCGTCGCCCCGCGACTCGACCGTGCCGGCGTTCTCGTCGTTCCCGAGCTCGCCGCCCGATCGCCTCCAGGTGACGCCGAAGGCCTGGTCGATCGCGGTGGCCGCGGGGCCGTCGATCCGGACGGCGGTGTCGCGCCAGGGCAGCCGGCCCCGCTCGGGGTCACCGGCCCACTCGTCGCCGAGACAGAGACCGCCGATCACCGCGCTGGTGCCGTCGGCCACCAGGATCTTCCGATGGTTCCGACTCAGCAGCGAGGGGACGTCGAGCAGACTCGGCCCATTGAAGATCCGCACCGCCACCCCGGCCTCGCGGAGCGCCGACCAGTAGGAGCGCTTCGTCGAGAACGAGCCGAGCCAGTCGGTCGAGACCCGGACCGAGACGCCCGCTCGCGCCTTCTCGGCGAGGAGCGCGGCGAAGCCGCGGCCGGTGTGATCGTCGCGGATGATGTAGTTGTCGAGATGGATCCAGCTGGTGGCCGCCGCGATCAGCTCGCGCATGGCGGCGAACACGTCCGGACCGTCGAAGAGCAGCTCGACCCGATTGCCCGGAATCGACCGGGCGCCCGCCGCCCGGTCGAGCGCGCGGACCAGAGCGTCCTGCTCGAGCCGACCGGGCCGCAGAGCGGTCACACCCCCCCGAGCCCGAGCAGCGCCTCGTGCGGCCGGAGCGCCTCGATCACGAAGCCGATGTGCTGGTCGAGCTCCACACCCAGCTCTTCCACGCCGAGGTAGACGTCCTCGCGGCTGACCCCGCGCGCGAACGCCTTGTCCTTGAGCTTCTTCTTGACGCTCTTGACCTCGAGGTCCTTGAGCGACCGGGAGGGCCGCACCAGCGCGCACGCCACCAGGAAGCCGGAGAGCTCGTCGACCGCGAAGAGCGCCCGCGCCATCGGGGTCTCGCGCGGCACGCCGGTATAGGCCGCGTGTCCCAGGATGGCGCGCTGCGATTCCTCGTCGAGTCCCCGCTCGGCGAGGATCCGGACTCCTTCGCTCGGGTGCTCCGCCGTCGGCGATCGGGCCTCGTTCGGGAAGCGCTCGTAGTCGAAGTCGTGGAGCAGGCCGACCACGCCCCAGCGATCCGGGTCGGCGCCTTCCTTCTCGGCCATCGCCCGCATCGCCAGCTCGACCGCGTACATGTGCCGGCGGAGCGCCTCCGACTCGGTGTACTCGTGCATCAGGGCGATCGCTTGGTCTCGGCTCAGCATGCGATGGTCCATCCGGGGTGTGACGGGAGGGGCGCGCGCTCAGCCGTCGGCGTCGGGCTCGGACTGCGGCACGAGCGACGCCGAGAGCGGCACGCGGAGCGTCTGCTCGCCCAGCGAGATCTCGAAGGCATACGGGCCGGCCCGCGGCAGCGGGACGTCGAACACCAGCACGGCGCCCGCCTCCACCTCGGTGACGCCCGCAGGCGGCTCGCCGAACTGGACCGTCCCGTCGCCGCCGATCAGCTCCTGGTCGCGATCGTCGACGAAGCGGATCCGGATCCGGTGCTCGCCGATCTCGGTCCGTCGGCCGCGCACCCGGAGCACCAGGTGGGTGCGCGGATGCACCGCCGGGAAGCTGGCGACCCAGACGTGCTGGAAGATGCCGAGCACGGACAGCTTGCCCTGCTGGTCGATCAGGGCGTAATCGGCGAGAACGGCGAAGTCGACTTGCACTAGGCCACGCGAATCGACTCGACCACGTCGTTCTGGCGAATCGCGTGCACGACGTCGAGCCCCTCGGTCACCTGGCCGAAGACGGTGTGCTTGCCGTCCAGGTGCCGCTGCGGGGAATGGCAGACGAAGAACTGGCTCCCACCGGTGTCCTTGCCGGCGTGCGCCATCGACAGGCTGCCCTCGACGTGCTTGTGGGTGTTGAGGTGGGTCTCGCACTTGATGGTGTAGCCGGGGCCGCCGGTCCCGACCCGCGGGTCGTTCGGATCGCGGGAGAGCGGGTCGCCGCCCTGGATCACGAAGTTCGCGATCACCCGGTGGAAGCGGGTCCCGTCGAAAAAGCCCTCGTTGGCGAGCTTCTCGAAGTTGGCGACCGTCTTGGGGGTCTCCTCGTCGAACAGCTCCGCCACCATGGTGCCTTTGTCGGTCTTGATCGTCGCAGTCTTCACGTCTCGAATCCTGGTTGAATCGTCCAAAGGTACTGCTCTGAGCGAGTTGCGGGAACGATCGGCGGGGTCGGGTCGCTCGGTCGGCTGGCCTCGGGGCTGGGCGGTCCTCATATTGGACCGCTATGGACGACTTCGAGCGGAGCCGCCAGGACGCCATCCGCCTCCTCTGCGACGCGCACGCCCGCGAGGAGCTGAGCCTCGATCAGTTCGAATCGCGGCTCGAGCGGCTCAAGCAGGCGCCCAATCGGGCCACTGTCGACGCCATCCTCGCCGATCTCGAGCCCTGGAACGACCCGCTCGCCCCGCCCGCCGACCTGGTGCCGCAGCGCACCGGCCAGATCCGGGCGGAGCACGCCGACCACGGGCCGCCCCCCGTCGCGCCGGCCGACTTCGTCCGGCTCACCAGCGTCTTCGCCAGTACCAAGCGGGCCGGCTCCTGGACCGTCCCGCACGAGATCCAGGGCCTGGTGATCTTGGGCGAGCTGACCCTCGACCTCCGGGACGCCGTCTTCGGCTCCGACCTGGTCGACATCGACGTCAGCTGCACGCTCGGGTCGTTCACCCTGATCGTGCCGGCCGGCACCCAGATCGAGAACGAGATCGAGGAGACCCTCTCCAGCTCGACCCACTCCACCCGTGCCAGCCGCGGGGTGGAGCCAAACGGCCTCCTGGTCCGGTTGCGGGGACGGGCCTTGCTCGGGTCGGTGGAGATCAAAGAGAAGCTCCCGGCCGGCGCCAAGGGCGGCGCATCGGGCTTCCTCCAGCGTCTCCTGGGCAAGCCTTCCGACTAGCGCCGCCTGGCGCCTTTCTTGACCGGCTTCCCGCCGGCCGGGCTGCTCGTCGTCTTCCGAGCGGCCCCTCCCGACAGCTCCGCCGAGGGACAGGTGTCGTTGAGGACGCACTCGGTACACCGCGGGCGCCGGGCGATGCAGACCTGCCGCCCATGGTAGATCAGCAGGTGCGAGACGATCGTCCAGTCGCTCCGAGGCACCACGGCGGTCAGATCCTGCTCGATCTTGACCGCGTCGGTCTCCCGGGTCAGGCCCAGGAGCCGGCTCAGCCGGGTGACGTGGGTGTCCACCACGATCCCCTCGTCGATCCCGAAGGCGTTCCCGAGCACGACGTTGGCCGTCTTCCGCCCGACGCCCGGCAGGACCTTGAGCTCGTCCATGGTGCGGGGCACCACGCCGCCGTGCCGCTCCACCAGCGCCTGGGCCATGCCGAGCAGACTCCGGGTCTTGTTCCGGAAGAAGCCGGTCGAGCGGATCATCTCCTCCAGCTCCGCCGGGTCGGCCTGGGCCAGATCGGCCGGGGTCGGGAACCGGGCGAAGAGCGCCGGCGTCACCATGTTGACCCGGACGTCGGTGCACTGAGCCGAGAGGATCGTCGCCACCAGCAGCTCGTAGGGGGTCCGGTGGTCGAGGGCGCACTTCGCGTCCGGGTACGCCCGCTTGAGCCGGGCGATCACCAGGCCCGCGCGCTCGGCGCGGGCGCGGAGCGCGGCGTTAGGCTTCGGCACCGCGCCGCCTCCGCGCGAACGCCAGAAAATCCTCCATCGACCGGGTGTTGAGCACGTCGCCCGGTCCGAGCCAGCCCTTCCGGGCGATCCGCACGCCCTGCTCCATGTTGTCGAGCCCCGCCTCCGTGTGGGCGTCCGCGCCGATCGAGATCGCCACGCCCGCGTCCCGCGCCTGGCGGACGTGCCGCCAGTCGAGGTCGAGGCGCTGCGGGTCGGCGTTGATCTCGATGGCCACGCCGAGTCGCGCGGCGCCCTCGAAGACCCGGTCGAGATCGAGCGGAAAGCCGTCCCGGGTGAGCAGCATCCGGCCGGTCAGGTGGCCGAGGATGGTGACGTAGGGATTCTCCATGGCGCGGAGGATCCGCTCGGTCATCTCCGCCTCGCTCATCTGGAAGCGGTTGTGGACCGACGCGATCACGAAGTCGAACTCGGCCAGCAACTCGTCCGGATAGCCGATCCGGCCGTCGGGCAGGATGTCGGCCTCGATGCCCTTGAGGACCTGAATCCCCTCGAGCAGGGTGTTGGTGGATTCGATCTCGGCCCACTGTCGCCGGATCTCCGCGTCGCTCACGCCGCCGACGAAGTCGATCGACCCGCTGTGGTCGGTCACCCCGACGTACTCGTACCCGGCCTTCCGGCAAGCCAGCGCCAGATCGCGGACCGAGAGATTGCCGTCGGAGTACTCGGTGTGGCAGTGGAGCAGACCGCGCAGATCCCCACGCTCGACCAACGGAGGCAGCCCCTCCGCCGCCAGCGCGATCTCGCCGGTGCCCTCGCGCAGCTCCGGCGGAATCCACGCGAGACCGAGCGCCTGATACACGGCCTCCTCCGTCGGCGCGGCGACGAAGCCGGACTCGGTCCAGAGCGCGGCGCCACGGAACGCCATCCCGCGCTCGGCCGCCCAGGCCTCGAGACCGGCCAGGTGCGCGTCGCTCCCGGTCGCGTGGATCAGCACCGGCCCCAGATTGGGCGGCGGCGTGATCACCACGCTGGCGCGCTCGCCGCTCGCGAAGCGCAGGGTGGCCCGTCGCTCGTCCAGACCCCCGAACTCGTCCAGACCGGGCACCTGAGCCAGGGAGCGGAGCACCTCGCTCGGCGCGTCGGCCACCAGCACGATCACGATCTCCTGGACCAGCTCCATCGCCCGACGGACCTCGCCCGCGACGATCGCCTCCCGCACCCCGGGCACCGCGGCCAGGGCGCCCCGGATCAGCTCGGCTTCCTCACGGGCATGGTGCGAGAGCCGGTAGGTGGTGGCCCGCCGGAGCCGGGCCACTCCGCGAAGCACGTTCTCGGCCGTCCGTTGCCCGAAGCCCGGCAGGGCTGCCAGTCGGCCGTCGCGGGCCGCGGCTTCGAGCCCCGGCAGCGAGTCGACCCCCAGCCGATCGTGGATCAGCTTGACCTTGGCCACGCCGAGCCCCGAGATGTCGAGCATCTCGACCAGACCGGGCGGGGTCAGCTCGCGGAGCTCGTCGAGGAGCTGCGAGCGGCCGCTCTCCACCAGATCGCGGATCACGCTCTGGATCGCCGGGCCCACCCCCCGGGCCTGGTCGAGCGTCCCGTCCTGGAGCCAGGAGGCCGGATCCCCCGCCAGGGCGGAAACCGTCCGGGCCCCGCTCCGGAAGGCGCGGATCCGGAACGGGCTCTCCCCCTTGAGCTCGAGGTGCGAGGCGATCTGATCGAGCACCCGTGCCACGGTGCTCCGGTCGGCGGCCATAGGGATCCGGACGGTGGTGATGGAGGTCGGAATAATACTCGCGCCCGAGAGCGGGGAGCGACCGGCGGGTCCGTGCCGATTCCGATCGGGGCGGGCGCGACGATCCGCCAATGGCCCAGGCGGCACGGGCGGCCCGGGCGCTCGTCGTTAGGCGACCACCAGTCGGCCCTCGGGCCCCGGGCCGGCCTCGCCCAGCCACGCCTCGACCCGGAAAGCCAGCTCGAGCAGCTCTTCGGCGCCCTGGAGCGACCAGAGCCCCGCTTCCCGGCCGCCCGCGACCGTGGGCGAAAACACGGCGGAGCCGTCGGCTCGGCCGAGCCGGCCCGGCCGCGGGCCGCTCAGCTGAGCCGCGGTGAGGCCCGGCCGGTTGGGATGGAGACCGAACACCGCGAGCAGCTCGATTCCCGACCCGGTCCGACGCGCGCGTACCAGCCGTCGAGCGGCTCGGGCGGCGCGCCGACTACGGGCTCGGCCCAAACCCGCCGCGCCGGCAGCGCGACGTAGCGCGTCCCGCCGGGTCCGCGCGGGAGAGCCGGCGCCTCCGAAGTCACCACTCGATCGAGCGAGTCCCGGTCGAGGGCGACCGCCGCGCTCCCGTCCCGCCAATGCAGGAAGGCCGCGTGGACGAACGACACCAGCTCGTCGACCCCGTCGCCCACCCCCTCGTCGGGCCTCAGGTCGCGGAGCAGCTCCACCACCGCGCGATCGAGGACGAACGCGTCGCGGGCCAGCGCGTCGATGCCCGCCCCGGCGAGGCTCTCTCGGAGGGCGGGAAAGCGCTCCTCGGCCAGCGCGCCGAGCACCAGCTCGGTCGGGGTTTGGACGGTCACGGGTCCCGCCGCGGCAGAAAGGGATCGAGCGCGGCGACGAAGGCCGCCGGCTGCTCGACGAAGGGCACGTGCCCGCACTCGGCTACCCGAACCAGCGGCGCCCCGAGCAGGCCGGCCGTGACCTCGGCCGTCTCGATCGGGATCGGATCGTCCTCGCCGTGGACCACGAGCGCGGGCAGCTCCAGGCCCCGCAGTCGGGGCCGGAGGTCGTAGTCGCCCAAGCTCTCCCAGACCGCGGTCTGAGTGCGGCCCGTGATCCGGAACGGGGTCAGGTCGGAGACCCGGGTCCAATCGTGGAAGTATCCCGCTACCGCGAGCTCGAAGGTCCGCCGCTGATAACCGGCGGGATCCCGCTCCTTGAGGCCGCTCTCCTGGAGCGCGCGGCGCGCCGCGGCGATCTCGTCCCGCCGGCTCCGCTCGGCGAATCGGGCTTCGAACTCCTCCCGTCCCGCGCGCCACGCGGGCGCGGGCGACACCAGCGCCAGCCGCGCCACCCGCCCCGGATGCTCGGTCGCGTAGAGCATCGCGAGCAGTCCGCCCCACGAATACCCCGCGAGATCGAGTCGCTCGAGGCCCCAGAGCGCGCGGAGCGCCTCGAGGTCCTCCACCTGCTCCCGCCAGCCGACCTCCACTTCGCGGGGAACCGGCGAGCGGCCCCCACCGCGTTGGTCGTAGTAGATCAGCTCCCGATCGGTCGCCAGGAGATCGAAGCCGGGCAGGAGGTAGTCATGGTGCGCGCCCGGCCCGCCGTGCAGCACCACGGTGGGTGGCCCGGCCCCCACGCGGCGCTCGAAGAGCTCGACGCCCCGGACCGTCCTCGTCGCGATGCGCTCAGCCATGTCGGGCCACCAGCTCGCGGACCGTGTTGCCGTGGATCGTGACCAGATCGGTGAGGTCGTCGGCATAGCCTCCGCCCAACACCACCGCCAACGGCAGCCCCCTCGCGGCGCACGCGTCGATCACCTTGCGATCGCGGGCGCGGAGACCCTCCACGCTGAGACCGAGCCGGCCGAGCCGGTCGCCGCGATAGGGATCGGCCCCGGCGATGTAGAAGACCAGATCGGGACGGGCCTCCGCCAGCACGTCGTCGAGATGGGCGTCGACCAGCCCGAGGTAGGTGGCGTCGTCCGTCCCGTCCTCGAGCGCGACGTCGAGTCGGCTCCGCTCCTTGCGGAACGGATAGTTGCGGAGCCCGTGCATCGAGAAGGTGAAGACGTCGGGATCGCCCTCGAAGATCCGCGCCGTGCCGTTGCCCTGGTGGACGTCGAGGTCGACGACGGCGACCCGCTCGATCCGGCCCGCGCGCTGCAGCCCGCGGATCGCGACCGCGATGTCGTTGAAGACGCAGTAGCCCTCGCCGTGGTCACGAAAGGCGTGGTGGGTGCCGCCGGCCAGGTTGAGGCCGGCACCGCGCTCGAGGGCGTCGCTGGCCGCCTCCACCGTGCCCTGCACGGTTCGGAGCGAGCGCTCCGGCACCTCGGGTCGCCAGGGGAAGCCGAGCCGTCGCTCGGCCGCGGGCTCGAGCGCGCCGTCGATCACGGCGCCGATGTAGGCCGACGAGTGGACCAGCGTGAGCCAGTCGATCGGCACCCGGTCCGGCTCGTCGATCGCGCCGTCCGCCAGGAGGCCGGCGGCCAGCACGCCGTCGCGCACCAGCCGGTACTTCCCCATCGGGAAACGATGCCCTTCGGGAAGAGGGATCGACCACCGCGCCGACGACCAGGCCCGCACCGAGAAGCCCGCTCCCTACAACAAGACGGCGAGCGCGTCCGCCACCTTGCGCGTCTCGGCCTCTTCCTCGGGTGTGAACGGATCGGGCAGGTCGCTGTCGACGTCGATCTGTCCGAGGATCAGGTCGCCGCGACGGATCAGCACCACCAGCTCCGAGCGGGTGTCGAGATTGCAGGCGATGTAGGTGTCGATCGCGCGCACGTCGGGCACGTTCTGGTCGGCGCCCTGGGCCACCGCGCTGCCGCAGACGCCCTTCCCGACCGGGATCCGGGTGTGCTCGGTCTCCCGTCCGGCGAACGCCTCCAGCACCAGCTCGTCGCCATGCAGCATGTAGAGGTAGACCGAGGTGTAGGGCGGGCCCGCAGCCTGGATCCGCTCCGCCGCGAGCGAGAGCAGGGCCGCCCGATCCAGATCGTGGGCGAACCCGCCGCGGAGCGCGGCGACGATCCGGTCTCCGTCGAGCACCGGCATCAAGAGCCCCGGCTGCCGAGCACCACGACCGTCGAGTCCGTGGCGGCGCCGCGCCGGAACACCACGGTCACCGTGTCGCCCGGACGATGGGCCCTGAGCGCGTTGGTCATGCCCTGCAGGTCCGGCACCTCGTGCTCGCCGATCTTGAGCAGGACGTCGCCCTCCTTGAGACCCGCCTGGTCCGCGGGACTCGAGGGCCGCACCCCGCTCAGCCGGACGCCCGGACCGCCGCCACTCATGTCGGGGATCGAGCCGAGGTAGGCCCCGTAGCCCCCGGTCCGGGCCGGCGCCGCGGCTTGCGCCGGCGGCGGATGGTCGACGAAGGTGAGCGGCGCCCGCCGATCGGCCAGCGCGCGCGCCAGCGACGACGCGAAGCTCGCGACCCGGGCCAGCCCCTCCACGTTGATCCGCTCCGCGTCGTCGCTCGGCCGATGATAGTCCTCGTGCAGATCGGTGAAGAGATGGATCACCGGCTTCTTGGCGAGGTAGAACGACTGCTGGTCGCTCCGGCCGTAGCCGTCGCCCGAGGCCTGGAGGTCGAAGCCGGCGGACTGGTTGAGCGAGTCGAGCAGGGCCGGCAGCTCGGTGGCCGTCTCGCTGCCGAAGGCGAGCAGGCGGTCGTTCCGGAGCCGCCCCACCATGTCGAGGTTGATCATCGCGACGGTGCGATCGAGCGGCACGACCGGCGCCTTCACATAGGCGTCCGAGCCGATCAGGCCGAACTCCTCCCCCGCGAACGACAGGAACAACACCGACCGCCGCGGCGGCTTCGCCGCGAGCTCCCGCGCGATCGCCACCAGCGCGACGGCGCCCGACGCGTTGTCGTCGGCGCCGTTGTGGATCTGACCGACCTGCTCGGGGCCGCGAATCCCGGTGTAGCCGAAGCCGAGATGGTCGTAGTGGGCGCCCACGATCACGTACTCGTCCCGGAGCGTCGGATCGGAGCCGCGCACCAGCGCCACGACGTTGGCGCCGGAGCTCGGGCGGTGCGCCTCGGCGATGCTGGCGACGGCCGGGGCCCGCGAATCGATGCTGAACGGCTGCAGCCAACCCGGCACGCCCGGAGCGGCGCCCACCTCCGCGAAGCGGCGCGCCAGGTAGTTGGCCACCGCGGTCGCTTCGGGCGTCCCGGTGAAACGGCCCTTCATCGAGTCGGCGGCCAGCACCGCGAGGTCGCGCTCGAGCCCGGCGACCGAGCCGCCGACCGGCGCACCCGCGCGCTGACACGAGGCCACGCTCGCGACGGAAACCAGAAAGGTGAAGAAGGACAGCAGCGATCGATACGTCACGTCTAGCCTTGCCATCAGGGGCGGAAATCGGTGTCGGCCGCGACCCGCCGCGCGAATCCGGCCAGCAGCTGGGCGGCGCGATCGAGGTCTTCGAGCGCCACCATTTCGTTGGGACTGTGCATGTACCGATTGGGAACCGAGACCAGGCCGGTCGCGACCCCACGAGTGGCGGTGAAGATCGCGTCCGCGTCGGTGGCCGTGAACCTCGGCGCGGCGTGCAACCGATAGGGAATCCCCTCGGCCTCCGCGGTCTCGACCAGCAGGTCGAAGACCTTCGGGTTCACGGACGAGCCGCGGCTCATCACCGGCCCGCCTCCGAGCTTGACGTCGCCGAAGCGCTTCTTCTCGACACCGGGCGTGTCGGTCGCGTGGGTGACGTCGACCACCACCGCGACCCCGGGCTCGAGCCCGGCGGCCGAGGTGCGGGCCCCGCCGCCCGAGAAGGCGATCTCCTCCTGGGTCGTCGCGACCGCGCTCACCGCCACCGCCGGCCGATCCGCGGCGAGTCGGCGCAGCGCCTCGAGCACCACGAACGCGCCGATCCGATTGTCGAGGCTCCGACTCACGATCCGCTCGTGCGGCAGCTCGACGATCCCGCAGTCGAGCACCCCGGCGTCGCCCACCCGCACCCGTTCCTCCGCCTCGGCCTTGCCCGCGGCCCCGATGTCGATCCAGAGATCCTTGGCCTTGCTCGGCTTGTCCCGGTCTTCCTTCTCGAGCAGGTGGATGGCTCGCTTGCCGACCACGCCGCGGACCGGCCCTCCCCGAGTGAGCAACAGCACCCGCTGTCCCACGAAGATCTGCTCGTCCCAGCCACCGATCGGATCGAACCAGAGGAAGCCCTCGTCATCGATGTGGACCACCATCAGGCCGATCTCGTCGATGTGCCCCGCGAACATCACGCTCGGTCCGGAGCCCTTCGAGTCCAGATGGGCATACGAGTTGCCGCTCACGTCTCCCACGACGCGATCGGCGAAGCGCTTGGCCTCCGCCCGCCAGACCCCGGCCGGTCCGGTTTCGAAGCCGGAGGGACCGGGGGACTCGAGCAGTGTGGTGAGGAATCGGACCGATTCTGGCCGCATGCGTTGTCGGGGTGTCGGAGGTGATGGTCTGTCCTTCGGCCCAAGGCGGCGAAAGCCCGGGGGCGACGTCGCGCCCGGTCCGCCGCCGGCAACTCCGTTCGCAACGCCTTGTCAATCAACGACGTTTGCGCCCGAGCCGCGGGCGATCGTGGCACGCTGGCGAATCATATCGCACCCTCTGCCGGAGGCCAAATGAGCGGAGACCCATTGTCGCGTATCGCAACGGCTGTCGCGAACGCGCCCGGTTTGGTCGCCTCGATCCTGCTGTTCGCCGCCTGCGGCGGCGGAGACTCTGGTCCCAATCCTCCGCCGCCGCCGCCACCGCCACCCGCCGCGAGCGACCGGATCGAGAAGGCGAATCCCAGCGGCGACGCCCAAGCAGGCCGCCCGAACACCGCGCTCGCGGATCCCATCCGCGTCGTGGTGAGGAACGGCTCCGCGCCGGTCTCCGGCAAGACGATCACCTGGTCGCCGACGGCCGGCTCGGTCGATCCGACCACCTCGACCACCGGCGCCGACGGCATCGCATCCACCACCGTCACGCTGCCGGGCGGCGGGAGCCTGACCATCACGGCCGCCGCCAGCAACGCCACCGGGAGCCCCCTGAGCTTCTCGGCGACGGTGGCGGCGCAGAACGCGATCGTGGAGGTGGTGAACAACCGCTTCGACCCGGACGACCTGGCCATCATTGCCGGTGGCACGGTGACCTTCAACTGGCCCGCCGGCTCCCTGCAGCACAACCTGGTTCCCGACGACGGCAAGACGGTCCCCAACGAGGCCGCGATCCGCAGCGGCGTCTTCTCCGTCGCCTTCCAGTTCCCGACCGCGGGCGAGTACTTCTACCACTGCAGCGTGCACGGCTCGACCCGGAGCGGGATGTACGGCCGCATCCTCGTGATCCCGTGAGGGCCGCCGCCATCGCGGGGGCGCTCTCGATCGCGCTCGGCGGCCGGGCGCTCGCTCAAGGCGACTGCTTCCCGGGCCCCGAGTCGAACGAGGCCAAGACGCTGGCGATCTTCTCCGTGCCGCTCGCGTTCGGGCCGGCAGGGGCTCCATTCACCCGCGGTCGGATCTCCGTCGGGATCGAAGCGGTCTACCTCCCGAACGTCGATCCCGCCGTCGCCACGCCCACGGTCTGCCGTCCGGGCAAGGGCCCCGAGAACACCGATCTGCTCTTCGCGGCTCCCCGACCGAGGGTCGCTGTGGCGTTGGGCGGTGGCTTCACGCTCGAGGGCAGCTGGATTCCGCCGATCCGGCTGAACCAGGTCTCGGCCAATCTGTTCGGCGTCGCGCTCGGCTGGACCACCGCCCTCGGCGACGCCCATCGGCTCACCCTCCGCGGCCACGGCAGCTTCGGGCGGGTGCGCGCGCCGATCACCTGCGACGACGAGGCCCTCGCGGATCCGCTGAGCGAATGCTATCAGGGCACCCGCTCAGACGACCGCTACCGTCCCAACATCGTCGGGGCCGACGCCACGGTGAGCTGGTCGCTCGGAGGCGGACGGGTCCAGCCCTATCTCGGCGCCGGCTACAACCGGTTGATGCCTCGCTTCCAGGTCCACTTCACCAACGTGGCCGGTCAGCTCGACGAGCGACGGGTCGAGGTCGACCTCGATCGCGCGGTGCTCTTCGGCGGCGCGACCTGGTGGCCCGCCGGCGGTCGGCTCGGGCTGAGCGGCGAGCTCTACGCGGCGCCGAGCGACGCGATCACCGGCCGGGTCGCCGTGCGACTCGCCGTCGGCTCCTGACCCGCCGACCCTTCCCTCGAGGGGGAGCCGGAGGAATCTTGGAGGCGTGTACCAGCGCCTCGATCCCGATCGCATCGTCGCCACCGCGCGACAGCTGGCTCGTCGCGTAGAGGAGCGCTTCCCCGACTCGGGGCTGGGACGGGTTTCCGCCGAGCTCGTTCAGGTCACCGAGCGCGCAGCGGCCGACACCGGGTGGCTCGGGCGCCCCCATCGCGGGCTCCGAATCGGCATCTGGATTCTGATCGGGTTTCTGCTGATCGCGGTGATCGGCGCGGCCGTGACCCTGCTGCCGGAGCCGGGTCGGGCGACCCTCTCCGAGGTGCTGCAAGCCGTCGAATCGGCCGTCAACGACCTGGTCTTCCTCGGCATCGCCGTCTGGTTCCTGCTGTCGCTCGAGACCCGCTGGAAGCGCCGCCGGGCGCTCGACTCGCTCCACCGGCTCCGGGCGATGGCGCACATCATCGACATGCACCAGCTCACCAAGGATCCGGAGCGGGTCGTCAGCCCCGACTCCGGACCCGACACGCCGTCGTCTCCCGCGCGGACGATGACGGCGTTCGAGCTGTCCCGCTACCTCGACTACGCGAGCGAGATGCTCTCGCTCCTCGGCAAGGCGGCCGCGCTCTACCTCCAGGACTTCGACGACCCGGTCGCGATCGCCACGGTGAACGAGATCGAGTCGCTCACCACGGGGCTCTCCCGGAAGATCTGGCAGAAGATCATGATCATCGACCGGGTCGTCGGCTGAGCCTCAGCCGCGCGGCGTGCAGTCCGTCCGACGGGTGTCGGCCACCTGCGCCACCTTCCATCCGTCGGCCAGCTTGGCCATGAAGAAGGCGTCGTAGCCACAGTGGCTCAGCCGGGTCCCGAGCCAGAGCTCGTAGTAGACCCACACCTGCGCGATGTTCCCGTCGACGTGGACGATCGGGTCGAAGATCTTCTCGTCCGCCCCCGGCCCGCTCCCCCGTCCGACGGACGCGATCCAGAGACTCGGGTCGATCGTCTGCAGCTTCGGCTGGCCGCTCTCAGTGCCGATGCCGAGCAACCGGGCTTCCGGCGCCATCAGCGAGCGCATCAACGCGGTGTCCCGGGTCCGCATCCCGTCGAACAGCCTCGTGATCGCCTGGACGACGGCCTTCTCCTCGCTCTGCGCCCGGGCCGGCCCGGCAAACGCCAGCGCCAGCGCCACCGTCGCGAACGCCATCCTCATCGTTGCACCTCATCGTGCGGGGTTGGAGCCAGGTACCTTACCGGTGCCACACTCAACCGACGTCGGACCGCCGAACCCGGTTTCGCGAGACGCCCGTGATCACCGTCAGCGCGCTGACATTCTACCCGCTCAAGGGGGCCCGCGGCATCGCGACCCCCACGCTCGAGCTCGATCGCTACGGCCCCCGCTTCGATCGTCGTTGGATGGCGATCACCGAGGCCGGGCGCTTCCTGACCCAGCGCGAGACGCCCGAGCTCTGCCTGGTCGAGGCGATCCCCACGGCGGAGGCCCTCACCCTGCGGGGTCCCGGTCTGCCGGAGCTGGTCGTCCCGGTCAGGGGCGATCGGCCGCCGCGCCGAGTCCGAGTCTGGGGAAGCGAGTGCGACGCCCAGGACCAGGGCGACGCCGCGGCCCGGTGGCTGGCCGAGCTCCTCGGCCGACCGGTGCGCCTGGTCCACCTGCCGGAGGGCGAGGCGCGCCGGACCGACCCGACCTTCGATCCGTCGGGAAGCCCCGTGAGCTTCGCCGACGGCTATCCGATCCTCCTGATCGGCGAGGCCTCGCTGACCGCGCTCAACGGATCCCTGGTCGAGCCGGTCCCGATGAATCGCTTCCGGCCCAACGTCGTGGTCTCGGGGACCGCACCCTACGAGGAGGACGAGTGGCGGCGCTTCACCATCGGCGGGCTGCCCTTCGACGGGGTCAAGCGCTGCGCCCGCTGCGTCGTGACCACCGTCGATCAGCAGTCGGCCATGCGCCACGACGAGCCCCTTCGAACCCTCTCGAAGCTGCGCCGCGGCGAGCACGGGGCTCTCTTCGGGATGAACGTCGTGCACCGCGCCAGGGGAACGATCGCGGCCGGCGATGCCGTGCTGGTCGGCTGAGCGGCCGCTCAGGAGGGGGTTCGCAGGGTGTGCCCCGAGACGCCCGAGTCGCCGGACTCGCTCTTGCTCGCCAGCAGCCGCTCGGCGAAGTCGACCCGCTCCTGCAGCTCCGACACGTCGTGCCGGAGGGAGTAGATCTCGTCCATGATCTCCTGAGGGACACCCAGCTGATCGTGCTCGTGCGCGTCCCAGCGCGAGACCAGCCGCCCTTCCGCGTCGCGGAAGGCGCCCGCGGCGACCATGATCACGTCGACCAGGTACCAGATCCCGAGCCCGCCCCCGGTGAGGATCATCAGAATGCCGGTGCCGGCCTTCCCGACGTAGAACCGGTGGGCGCCGAACACTCCGAGCACACCGGCCAGCACCAGGGCGACCGCGCGCGACTTGTCTGACGGTGGGGCCATCGCTCACCCTCGGAGCAGGGGTCGACACCTAACCTAGCGTCGCTACCTTCCGAGTCCACCCTTCCAGGCGACGCCCCATGCTCGGCATCCTTGCGCTGGTCACCTCGCTGGTCGGTCCCCAACCCGCCGACACGGTGCGCGACGGCCACGAGCTCGTCGCCGCGATGCACAGCCGCTACCAGGGCTCCTGGTATCGGAGCCTCACCTTCGTGCAGCGGGTCGTCTGGGGCGACGGGCGCCCGGAGGGCGAGTGGTGGGAGGCGATGATCATCCCCGGACAGCTCCGGATCGACATCGCGCCGGTCGACAGCGGCAACGGGATCGTCTATCGCGGCGACTCGCTCTATCGCTTCAACCGGAAAGCCGTCCAGGCCAGCAAGGGCGCCAACCCGCTCCTGATCCTCGGCTTCGACGTCTACGGACAGGCCCCGGGGACGACGGCGAAGGTGCTCGGCGAGCAGGGCTTCGATCTGAGCCAGCTCCGGACCGACACCTGGCAGGGGCGCCCGACCTACGTCGTCGGCGGCCCCGACCACCAGTTCTGGATCGATCGCGAGCGGCTGCTCTTCGTCCGCTTGATCAACAAGACCCCGAGCGGCGCGACCAGCGAGATCCAGTTCAATCGGTACCAGCGCCTCGGCGGCGGCTGGATCGCGCCGGAAGTCGTCTTCATGACCGACGGCAAGGAGACGATGCGAGAGATCTACCGGGACATGAAGGCCGACCCGACGATCGACCCGTCGATCTTCGAGCCGCGGCCCTGGCGGCGTCCGGCGTGGATTCCCGAAGCCTGACCGAGCGCCCCGGACTCCCCACGCTGCTCGGAGTCCGATACGACGCCTCCTCGTCCTTCGTCAGAGGCGCCGCCGACGGCCCGCTCGCGATCCGCGAGGCGATCTCGGCGCCCTCGAGCAACCCCTGGACCGAAGCCGGCGCCGACCTCGGCTCGAGATCGGTGCTCGACGACGCGGGCGACCTCACCCCCGCCCCCGGCGAGGCCGGCCGCGCTTCGATCACCGCCAGAGTGTCCGAGCTGCTCGCCGCGGGCCGCCTGCCCGTCGTGCTCGGCGGGGATCACTCGATCAGCTACCCCGTGCTCCGGGCGATGCGGGCACGATACCCTCGCCTCACCCTGCTCCACTTCGACGCCCACGCCGACCTCTACGACCGATTCGACGGCGACCCGTACTCCCACGCCTGCCCGATGGCCCGGATCATGGAGGAGGGTCTCGCCGACCGTCTGATCCAGGTCGGCATTCGGACCCTGAGCCCCGACCAGCGCGAACAGGCCGAGCGCTTCGGCGTCGATCTCCGCGAGATGCGCCACTGGCGCGGTCCGGAGCCGATCCGGCTCGACGATCCGGTGTACCTCTCGCTCGATCTCGACGTGCTCGATCCGGCGTTCGTCACCGGGATCGCGCACCCCGAGCCGGGTGGCCTCTCGGTGGCCGAGCTGGTGGCTCAGCTCCGCGGGCTCGAGGCTCGGGTCGTCGGTGTCGACCTGGTCGAGCTCAATCCCCGGCTCGACCCGTCCGGGCGGAGCGGACTCGTGGCGGTGAAGCTGCTCAAATCGCTGGTGGACCTGCTGCGGCGCTCCAACCATTCCACGGAGGCCTCATGAAGTGCCCGATCCGGCTGCTCGCCGTGCTGCTGCCGTTGCTCGCCGCTCCCTGGTGGAGCACGGTCCAGGCCCAGCCGACCCGGGAGCAGATCAGAGCCTTTCGGGAGGCCAACGAGACCAGGATCGTGGCCGAGCTGGCGTCGCTGCTCGAGCTGCCCAACCTGGCCACCAATCTGGACGACATCCATCGCAACGCCCAGCTCCTGATCACGATGCTCGAGCGTCGGGGAATCGCCGCCCGCAAGCTCGAGCTGCCGAATGCGGCCCCAGCCGTCTACGGCGAGCTGCTGGTGCCCGGTGCCACGCGAACCGTGGTCTTCTACGCCCACTTCGACGGCCAGCCCGTCGATTCGGCACGCTGGGCGTCGCCGGCCTGGACGCCGCTGCTACGCGACGGGCCCGTCGAGCGCGGCGGGAAACGGATCCCGCTCGAGAGCCCGACCGGACGCTACGACCCCGAGGCCCGGCTCTACGCGCGCTCGGCCAGCGACGACAAGTCGCCGATCGTCGCGATGCTCTGGGCGCTCGACGCACTGCGGGCCGCCGGGAGCAAGCCCAGCGTCAACCTGAAATTCTTCCTCGAGGGCGAGGAAGAGGCCGGATCCCCCAACCTCCGGGAGATGCTCAGCCGCTACCGCTCGCTGCTCGCGGCCGACCTCTGGATCATGGGCGACGGACCGATCCATCAGAGCCGGGCCCAGCAGATCGTCTTCGGCGCCCGAGGCGACGTCGGTCTCGACCTGACCGTCTACGGACCGAGTCGGCCGCTCCACAGCGGCCACTATGGCAACTGGGCCCCCAACCCGAATGTCGAGCTGATCCACCTGCTCGCGTCGATGCGGGCCGAGGACGGCCGGATCACCATCGAGGGGTACTACGACGACGTCACTCCGATCTCGCCCACCGAGCGAGAGGCGATCGCGGCCGTTCCCTCGGTGGAAGCCAGCTGATCGGGGAGCTCCGGCTAGGACGCACCGAGGCCGGACGCGACCCTGCTCGAGCAGATCGCGCGGCCCGCCCTCAACGTGAGCGGGCTCTCCGGCGGCCTGACCGGCCAGGGATCCGCCAACCTGATCGTGCCCCGGTCGACGGCGTTCCTCGACCTCCGGCTGGTGCCCAACCAGACCCTTCCGGGCGTGCGTCGCCTGATCGAGCGCCACATCGCCCGGCAGGGCTTCCACCTCGTGGCCGAGGAGCCCGACTCGGCCACCCTTCGCTCCCATCCGAAGGTGATCCGGCTGGCCTGGGGAAGCGGCTACCCGGCCGCAAAAACGGCCATGGACTCGCCAGCGGCCCGCGCGGTGATCCGGGCGGCCGACCTTTCCATGGGCAAGCCTCTGGTGCGGGTGCCGATGCTCGGCGGGAGCCTGCCGCTCTACCTGCTGGAGGAGACGTTGGGCAGCCCGTTCGTGCTGCTCCCGATCGTCAACCACGACAACAACCAGCACGGCGAGAACGAGAACATCCGACTCGCCAACCTCTGGGACGGGATCGACCTCTACGCCGGGGTCCTGGCCCGGCTCGGCTCCACCTGGGCCCCCCAGCCGTAGCCTTGCCGGCTCCGAAGGGATCCGGTCAGCGACCCGGCACGGGCACCAACAGATGGGCGGCCGCGGCGGCGGTGATGCCAGGCTCCGGTGGAACCGGCCAGATCGGCGATCCGAGGAGATTCCCCGCCAGGGAGGCGAGAGTGACCCGAGCGACCAGGCTCTTGTCTCCGACGGCGCGAAGGTGTCCGGTTTTCATCCTCGTGCCGAGGTAGGCGGCGAGGTGCCCCACCAGGTCCGCCCAGACCAGCTCGTCGAAGGCTTTGGCCAGGTCGGGCCATTCGACCCGGTTGCGGTCGGCGATGAGGATGGCCTGGCGATACCTGGCCAGCCAGGCGGCTATTTCTAGTAGTATTGCCTCATACTCACCTATGGACTCGTCGACGACTCTCCGCTGGAGCCCGACCCAGAGCTGCGGGAAATGGGCGATGGCCTCGACCGCGCTCCGGAATAGTGCCCGCCGTTCTCGAGCCGGCGTGCCCGGATACGGCGGCTTGGCGGTGGCTACGAGCGGGCTCTCGCAGGCACGGAGCACGGCCAGCTCGAAGAGGGCCTCCTTGTCGGCGGCGTACAGGTACACGGTCCCCGGCCCGACCCGGGCCTTCCTGGCGACCTCGCTCACTTTGGTTGCCGCAAAGCCTTTTACAGCAAACACTTCCGCTGCAGAGGCGCTG
>JAWKQJ010000017.1:0-91854 GCA_041390205.1 Gemmatimonadales bacterium | reverse complement strand
GCCGACGGTCTCACCGAAGAGCTGATCTCGGTGCTGGCGCGGGTGCCGGATCTCAGAGTGTCGGGCCGCACGCCCCTCACCCCCGCGGGCGGGGTCGTCGAGGGCGAGCTCGATCTCGCCACCCTCGGGGCCCGCTACGGCGTGTCCTTCGTGGTCGAGGGCGCCGTCCGACGCTCCGAGGATCAGGTTCGGGTCAGCGCCCGATTGCTCCGGGTGCAGGGCGGCGAGCTGCTCTGGACCGGACGCTACGATCGACGGCTCGGGCCACCGCTCGCGCTCCAGGACGAGCTGGCGCTCGCGATCGCCGAGGAGGTCGAGCGTGAGCTCCGGCGGGCGGCGGGGCTCGCGCCACGGCCGAGCCGCCGGGAGCAGGCCAACTGGCTCTACGCCGAGGGCGTCCGGGCCTGGAGCCCGCAGGGCGCGGGGCTGGGCCAGGGGCTCGATCAGTTCCGTCAGGCGATCGCGCTCGATCCGGGCCACGCCGCCGCGCACGCCGCGCTCGCCGAGTCCTACACCCAGCTGGCGTTCTACGGATTCCTGCCCGCGACTCGCGCGGCCGATCTCGCCGTGCGGGCAGCCGACGAGGCGATCCGACTCGCGCCAGACCGGGCGGAGTCGCGGCTGGCGCGCGGGACCTGTCTGCTCTGGGTCGAGCGGCGATTCGAGGAGGGGATCGCGGAGCTGGAGCGGGCCCTCGCGATCGACCCCACCCTGGTGACCGCGCACGCGCGGCTGGCCTTCGTGCGGCTCTGTCACGACGGACCGGGAGACGCGGGCCGGGCGGCCGAGCGGGCGACGCTGATGGCCGGCGCGACCGGGCTCTCACGGGTGATGTTCGGCCAGCAGCTCCTGGCGGCCGGTCGCTTCGACCAGGCGATCGAAGCCCTGCTCTCGGCGATCGACATCGAGGCGCCGTCTTTCCTCGCCTACCACTGGCTCACGGTGGCCTACGTGCAGAAGGGCCAGGGCCCCGAGGCGCTCGCGGCGGCCGTGGCCGAGGCCAGCCTCTCGGACCGGCATCCGTGGTCGCTGATGAGCCTGGTCGTGGCCTCGGCCGCCGCGGGCCAGCACCGCCGCGCGGAGACCCTGCTCGAGACCCTCGCCGCGCGCGCCGCCACCGGCTACGTGCAGGCCAGCGTGCTGGCCCAGGCCCACGCGGCGATCGGCGATCTCGACACCGGCATCGCCCTGCTCGAGCGCGCGATCGACGAGCACGATCCGTCGATGATGATGATCCGGGTGTTCCCGATGTTCCGGGTGTTCCATTCGCATCCCGATTTCCGGCCGCTGCTCCGCCGAGCGGGCTGGCGCGACTGGGACACGGCGGAGCTGCCGATCCACACCGGCTGATGGCGTCGTCGGCGATGCGTCGGATCCTGATCCTCGGCTCCGGCGGCTCCGGCAAGACGACGTTGGCGCTCCAGGTCTCCGAGACGACCGGCCATCCCGTGGTCCACCTCGACTCGCTCTATTGGAAGGCCGGCTGGGTCGCCACGCCGAGGACGCCGATATGAAGCAGGTCGTGATCCTCAGACTCCGTCCGAGGCCACGACCTGCCTCTTGCGGGCTCGCCCGGCCGGCGCCTAACGTCCGAGCGCGCGGCTGTCGCCGTCTCGATCCGGAGGGCGGCGCCCTCGAGCGACTCGGCGATCCGGGTGCCGCCTGGGTCCCGGCTTCCCAGAAGCCCTGCTCGATCGCTTCCTGCACGCCGGGCAGGTCTTGACCCCGGTAGCCGGTGTAGCTTCCGGGCGTAGATCTGGTGCCGGAACCAGGGGCGGCGGGGCAGCCCGAACTGCTGGTGAGCGCGTCGACCTCTGACGAGCGCTCGTTCACCGCCTTGGCCGCTCCCGCGCTTGCGGCCCCGGATCCGAGCGCGGTCTCGAAGAAGCCTCCGCGGCGCTCGACAGACGGACCAGCCCAAGCTCTCGATCGGCGCCAGGCCGAGATAGGGCGGCACCCGGCCGTCGGCGGCGAGAGCGGCTCCCGTGGGTCGACCGTCGCGTCGAAGACGCCCTCGGCCAGTTGCTGGTTCCGCTCGAGCTCCTCCCGCCGGTGTCTCTTCCGGTGAGACTCGATCTCGTCCGGGGATAGCGCCGATAGGTCGCCGCTCATGTTGGTGAACTGAACGGCAGGACGTCGGTGTTCGCGAGCCGGAGCACGGCGGTCCCGACGGTCTGGGCGAGCGCTCGCCCGTAGACGAAGCTGGTGTCCTGGAAGCGGGTGAAGTGCTCGTAGTTGTCGTAGATCGAGTGGTAGATCCCGTCGCCGCCTTCGCCGCCGAAGCCCAGGTTGAGCGAGGCGATGCCGAGGTGCTGGAGGAAGGGCGTGTAGTCCGAGCCGCTGCCGAGGGCGTAGAGCCGGAGGTCGGGCTTGCTCCGATCTGCTCCGAATCGCCGCGTTTCCGGGGTTCGCCAGCGAGCCGAGCTGGAGGCGCTTCCAGACCGTCAGGCCGGTCTTGGATCGGCAGATCTCCCTGGCCACTTCGTTCATGAAGTGCCCAGCGAGTGCGATCCGCCCATTCCGAGGTAGCCGCGGCTGCTGGAGTCGGTGTTGAGGTAGACCGCTGCGTGCGCCTGCAGCCCGCGATGCGCCTCGGCCCACTCGGTGCCCCGATCAGGCCCCCGCCCTCTCCGTCCCACGCGGCGTAGACGATGGTCCGTCGCGGCTTCCAGCCCTGGTGGAGGAGCGCGACGTGCCGCGCAGCTCTTCCATCTCGGCGATCAGGCCGGAGAGCGGGTCGGTGGCGCCATTGACCCAGCCATCGCGATGGCTGCCGCGTACCACCCATTCGTCGGCCAGGTCGCTGCCCGGAATCCGGACGATCACGTTGTAGAGCGGGACGCGGTCCCAGTTGAACGCGACCTCGAGCCGACCCGCGCGGGGCCGGGGCCAGTCTCGTAGGTGATCGGCAGCGCCGCGCCACCTCCTCGGGGACCACTCGACCGTCGAGCGCCCGAGCAGCGGCTCTGCGGTCATGCCGTGGTGAGATCGGGAGCACCGGGATCTCGGTCAGCACCCTGATCCGCTCGCGCGGCAGCCGCTGGCGCCCTTGGTGGAGCCGACGAACGGGGTTTCCGGATCGCCCGGATAGAGCGGCATGTCCATCACGCTGCCGCGCTGAACGCCGTCGGCTGGGCGTAGGGGCCCTTGGGATAGACGTCGCCCTGGGCGTAGCCGTCGTCGGCCGGGTCCGAGTAGATCAGACAGCCGATCGCGCGTGCTCGGCGGCCACCTTGGGCTTGATCCCGCGCCACGACCCGCCGTACTTGGCGATCACGATGGCGCCTCTTCACCGAGATCCCCATTCGCCTTCGAGCTGCTCGTAGTCGGCCGGGATCCCGTAGTTCACGAAGACCAGCGGTCCGGTGACGTTGCCGTCGATCGAGTAAGCGTTGTAGGTCGGCAGCCGCTCGCGCTGCTGGGAGGAGCGGTCGCCGGCCACGGCGGGCTCGGCGAGCTTGGCGACGAACCTGGTCGGCGAGACCATCTCCAGCCGGCGGGTCTTGGGCGTCGGGAAGAGCACCTCGAAGGTCTCGATCGAGGCGTCGAGCCCCCAGCTCTTGAAGAGACCGACCAGCCACTCGGCGTTGGTCCTTCCCGTAGGGCGACCCGAGATGCCAGGGCCGCGGCGAGCCGCCCGGAGGTAGGAGCGCAGGCTGTCGGTCGACGGACCGCCCGGAGCTTGCCTTCCACCGCGCTGCACTCGTGACCGCAACCGAATCGGGGACGGTGCCTGGCCCGCCGGTCTGAGCGCCAGCAGGCCGAGCGAGAGCAGAACGGGGCGGAAGATGCGCCGGTATCTCATTGCTTGATCGCCGATCGGGGTGAGCGGGGTCCTTGGGAGCGGGGCCGCACCACCGAAGGTAACCGGATTGCGGCCGAGGTCGAGCGACACTGGTCCAGCTCCACGAGGCGCACGGGCCGCGAGCGGAGGTTGGCACCGATCCGCCTCGCTCGGTACGATTGAGCAGGGCCGGAGATCTTCAAGGCGGAACGATGGGGCAGTGGCAGGACATCAGCCGGCTGACGACGATCGTCTGCGCGGTCGGGCTGGCGGCAGGGGCGAGCCCTTCGCACGCCCAAAGCCGATCGCGACAGCGTGTACCGGCGGATGCTCGACTTCCCCGTCGCTGGTGAAGGAGGCGTCGTCACGCCGCACTGGCTTGGCGACGGGACGCTCCTTCGGGTACTTGGCGGGCGGTCTGGATAGCAGCTGTCGCGCTCCGGGTCGACCTGGCGGCCAATCGGGTCGAGCCGATGGTCGACGTCGCGAGGGTCCGCCGGGCCGTCGCCGGAGCGGTGGATATTCGCCCGCTATCGCGGGCTTCCTTCAGCGAGCTCGAGCGATCGACGACGGCCGGGCCATCGAGTTCGAGCTCGACGACCGGCGCTGGCAGCTGGATCTCGGCAGCTACGGCGTCCGTCCTCCGTGGGATCGGCCGCCGCCAGACCGGCCACGGCCGCCGAGCCCGAGTTCCCGTCTCCCGACGGGCGCTGGGTGGCCCACTTCCGCGAGCACAACCTCTGGCTCCGCTCGACGCTCGATCGCCGCTCGATCCAGATCACCACCAGTGGAGTGGACGACAACGCCTGGCTCCCCGGTCAGCTGGTCGGACTGGTGGCGCCGATGCCCTGGTCGCCCGACGGGAATCGGCTGCTGGCGGTGAAGGCCAACCTGCGTGGGGTCGGCCGGATCCCCGTGGTGCACTGGCTCAAGCCGGAGGAAGAGCAGGTCGATTGGGTGCGCTACCCCCGCACCGGCGGGGCGATCCAGCAGGCCGAGCTCTACGCGGTGGACGTGCGCCGTCGCGGAACGACCCGGCTCGACACCGGGTCGGAGCGCGACCAGCTGCTCTGGCCGCTCACCTGGCGGAGCGATGGTCGCGAGGTCTACCTGTTGAAGAGCGATCGGCTGATGAAGCGGGTCGATCTGCTCGCCGCCGATCCCGAGACCGGCCACACCCGGATCCTGGTGACCGACCAGCGGGAGACCTTCATCGAAGGCCTCGCCATGGCGCCGGCCACGCTCTTCCATCCGCTGGCCGACGGCGAGCGATTCGTCTGGCGCTCCGAGCGCGACGGCTGGAGCCACCTCTATCTATATAGGATGGACGGCGTCCTCGAGCGCCGGCTGACCCAAGGGGCCTACCCGGTCGACCGGTTGCTGGGCGTCGACGAGAAGGCGGGATGGGTCTACTACCTCGCCCGCCCCGACCGGTCCCGACCCTACGACGTGCACCTGATGCGGGTCGCGCTCGGTGGCGGCCGGCCGACCCGGCTCACGGAGGCCCCGGGCGAGCACGCCATCGCGATGGCGCCGGGCTTCGAGTACTTCGTCGACAGCTATTCGACCGTCACCAAGCCGCCGGTGGTCGAGCTCCGCTCCGCCGACGGCGCGCTGGTCCGGGTGCTCTCCCGCGCCGACGTCGGCGAGCTGGCCGCGCTCGGCTGGCGCGCGCCGGAGGAGTTCACGGTCAAAGCGGCGGACGGCGCCACCGATCTCCACGGGGTGCTCTATCGGCCGTTCGATTTCGATCCCGGCCGCCGCTATCCGGTGATCGATCTCCAGTACATGGGGAACTTCGTCCAGTCCGCGCCGCACCGCTTCGTCGGCACCTGGCTCGGCGACGAAGCGCAGGCCCTGACCCAGCTGGGCTTCATCGTCTACGTCGTCGACGGGCGCGGCACGACGGGGCGGGGGAAGGCGTTCCAGGACTTCACCTTCGGCAACGTGGGCGCGATCGAGGTTCCCGACCACGTCGCGACCTTGAGGGCCCTGGCGGCCACCCGGCCCTGGATGGACACCACCCGGGTGGGGATCACGGGCTATTCCTGGGGCGGCTACTTCACCATCCGGGCGTTGCTCACGGCGCCGGAGGTCTTCTCGGTCGGCGTATCGGGCGCGCCGGTGGTAGACTTCCTCGCCGACCCGCGCCCGATCGAGCCGTACATGGGCATGCCGCAGGACGAGAGCGAGGCCTACGAGCGCGGCTCGAATCTGCGGCTGGCCGATCGACTCCGGGGCAAGCTCCTGATCGCGATCGGCACCAGCGACGTCAACGTCACCTTCAACCACACCATGCGGATGGCGCACGCCTTCTTCCGGGCCGCGAAGTACTTCGATCTGATCGTGCTGCCGGAGGAGAGCCACACGCTCTCGCCGCCGGCTCGGGCCTACTACCTCGAGGCGCGCGCGCGGTACTTCGTCGAGCATCTCAGGCCCGGCACGTGAGCCGGCCCCTCCCGCCGGTCGCGCGCTTCGAATCCGACACCGGAGTCCGGATCTACCGGATCTCCTGTCAGGCGTTTCCGCCGCTCGTCGCCCACGCCTATCTCCTGATCGGCGCCGGTCCGGTGACCCTGGTCGACACCGGGAGCGGTTACGGCGACTCGACCCGCCACCTGCTCGACGGGATCCGACAGGTGCGGAGCGAATTCGGCGAGCCGGTCGGTCTCGGCGACATCAAGCGGATCCTGATCACCCACGGCCACGTCGACCACTTCGGCGGCCTCGCGCAGGCGACGGACCCGATCCACGCCGAGGTGGGGATCCACTCCTTGGACCGCTGGGTGCTGGTGGCCTACGAGGAGCGGATCCTGGTCGCGACCAAGGCGCTCCGCGCGTTCCTGGTGCAGGCCGGGGTGGCGTCGGAGCGCCAGGCCGAGCTGATCCGGATGCACGGCTTCGCCAAGCAGCATCTGAAGAGCGTGCCGGTCGACTTCACGCTGTCCGACGGCCAGGAGCTCGACGGGCTCGAGTTCATCCACACGCCGGGCCATTGCCCGGGCCAGGTCTGCATCAAGATCGGCGACGTCCTGCTCTCGGCCGACCACGTGCTGCCGGTCACCACGCCGCACCAGTCGCCGGAGAGCATCACGGCCTGGACCGGTCTCGGGCACTACCTGGACGCGCTGCGCAAGATCGCCCGGGTCGACGGCGTCAGGCTGGCGCTCGGTGGCCACGAGGGTCCGATCGAGCGGTTCTACGAGCGGGTCGACACGATCCGGGTCGATCACGAGCGGAAGCTCGACCGGATGGTCGGCCTGCTCGCGGACCCCGCGGGCGCGACCATCCAGGAGCTCACCACCACCATGTACCCCCGGGCCACCGACTGGAACGCGTTTCTCGCGCTCACCGAGGTCGGCGCCCACGTCGAGTATCTCTACGAGATGGGGGCGCTCGGCGTGGTGAACCTCGAGTCGGTCGAGCAGGAGGAGAACCCGGCGCTCAGGTTCCGGGCTCGCTGAGGCTCGGGGGGCGGTCGGCCGCGGCTTGGCCCGACCGCCTGGTGTGACGACGGATGAACTCGGGCAGCGTGAGCTGCAGCCCGTCTCCGGTCGGCATCGGCTCGATCGTCACGCCCGGATCCTCCCAGATCGGCTCGCCGGGAAACGGGTCGCGCAGATCGAGCACCCGCCCGTCCGGCTTTCGTCTCACGTGGGTCCACTCGGCGCTGCTCCCGAGCGCGCCGGGGTTGGCGCCGAGGTGGGTGACGGCCTCGCCGCGAAAGCGGGCGCGGGTATCGGGAGGCGGCGTGCAGATGGCGGCGTCGACCTCGCCGAGCCCCGCGCCCGCGACCAGGCCGGCCCCCGCCAACTGCTGGTAGATGCCCTCGCCGCCCAGCTGACCGAAGCGGAAGTCGATTTCATGGAGCTTGGCCCGAAGCGCGCCAAGCGCCGCGAGGTCGTCGGCCGCGAGACCGCACTCGGTGAGCGCCTCCAGCATCAGCACGGCGTGCGCCGCCGGTCGAACCAGCGAGTCGGCCACTTTGGCCTGCTCGCCGCCCTGCGCCAGGGCGACGAGACGCTCGAAGGGGAGACTCGCCATCAGCGGCCCCGATCCCCGCGGCCCCTTGGCTTCGGTGCGCTCGCCGCGCGCCGCCCACCTCTGCACCGCCTCCCAGGAAAGTCGGCCCTCGGCGCGGCGGCGGAAGAGCTCCAGCTTGAGCGCCCAGTCGAGACTCAGGTGGAGGTCGGGCGCGGCCCGCTCGATCCGGTCGAGCTCCGCGCGCCACAGCTCGGCCAGCGGCACCGCCCAACCCGGCAGGCCGCCGAGCGCGCCTTCGATGCGGCCGAGGATCCGGCGCTGGATCTCGACGGCGGTGAGTCGCTCGCCGGTCCGATCGAGCTCGACGGTGGCGCGGCAGGTCGGATCGGCGGCGATGGTCCGGAGCGCGCCCACCGAGTCGGCGAGGGCGAGCCCGGCCGTCGGATCGGCTCCGAGGTTGGCGGCCGCGACCACCAGCGCGGTCGAGCCGTATCGCAGCACGGCGGCCCGCTCCGAGCAGAGGCTCTCTCCCGCGATCACGTGAATCCTGTGGTACGGTCCCCGCGAGAGCGTCTCGTCCCTCAGGTGCACGATGCCGCGCTCGTGGGTCGAGCCGCCGCTCATCTCCTTGCCGAGCGACCAGGCCCGGGGCGAGAGGGTGAAGAGGAGACCGGTCGGACCGGGAACGAAGCCGCCGGCCCCCGCGAACACGATCCGGCTCACCAGGTGGGGCACCAGGTGCGATCCGATCTCGCGCGGGTCGAGGCGGCTCAGGTAGGACTCGTGACTGCCCCAGACCGCGTCCGGCGCGCGGTAGTGCACGTTGGCCCGATGCACGGTGAGCTGCCGGATGGTCGGATGCCGGGCCATGACCTCCGCCGCGAGCCCCTCGAGGAACAGGTCGCCGGCGCGGACGTAGCGCGCCAGCTGCCACGGGTCGCGGCACTCGGGCGTCGCGTACTCGGGATGATTGCCGCGGTCGACGTAGAAGCAGCCCCCGTTCTCGAGAAAGAGCGCCGAGCCCCGCATGCTGGGGAGATAGCGGTGTCGTCTGGCCTCCCCCACCAGGGCCTGCGCCGCTCCCGAGAGGTCGAGACCGCGGCCGACGTGGTCGAGGCCGGCGATCGCATACTCGGTCTCGGCTCCCATCAGCATCGCCAGCATCTCACTGCCCGCCGAGCTGTCGTGAGGAACGGAGGAAGGCTTCGCTGTCCGAGGAGAGCGCCCGCTCGATGGCGGCGTCGCCGGCCGCGAGGAAGTCGTCGGCCTGCTGCCTGAGTCGCTCGAGGTTGGCGTCGTCGTCGCCCTGCCTCTCGGAGTCGTCGGGATGCTCGCGGTCCTGTCTGGTACGCATGGCTTGCCTCGCTGCTCTCGGGTTCAGATCGTGGTGGTGTAGCCGTCGTACGGGTCGTCGCCCGTCGTCACCCTGACCGCGACGGTTCCGGCGCTCGAGACCCGCCACGGGTCGGGCTCTCCTCCCAGGGAGAGCAGCAAGGCCTCGAGCCGGTCTCCATCGATCGGGCCGGTCAGCCGACCACCGAGTGAGTCGCGGGTCAGGTCCAACGGGCTGCCCAGGTCCAGCTTCCAGCGCTCGACCCGATGCCTGCGGCGCAGATGGAAGCGGAGGCTGTCCCAATCGACGCTGTCGATGGTGTCGACGGGCACGTGGCGGAGCAGCATCGCGCGGCCGTACGCGCGGGTGTCGGCCGGCGGCTCGCTGGTCAGATGCTCGATCTCGCGCTCGGTCACCACCCGATCCAGTCCGCCCTGCCCGGCGATCGCCCAGAAGAGCCCGGTCTCGGGGTCGAGCTCGCCGTAGAGGTGATCGAGATGCTTGAGTACGGGCGAGCTCCAGTCGTCGAGCCCGGCCCGCCGCCTGGTCCGCTCGAGCAGCGTGAGCTTGAGCACCCAGTCGAGTCGCGAGGCGAGCGCCGGCCAGTCGCGACGCGCCAGCAGGTCGAGGGTCTCCCCCCAGATCGCGAGAATCCGCTCGGCGTGAGGCACCTGACCCTCCGCGCCGCCCGCCTCGACGAAGCGGGTGGCATCCTCGAAGAAGCGGCGCTGCAGGTCGACCGCGGAGAGCGACGCGCCGCCGATCGTCGTGGCCTTCGCGGCGAGGGTCGGATCGTGGCTCCAGCGCCGAAGCGCGCCGAGCGGGTCGTCGAGGCAGCGCTCGGGGTTCACGGCGCCGGCCTCCAGCATCGCCAGGGCGAGCTGCATCGGGCCGACCCGGAGGAGACAGCTGACCTGGGCGAGGGCGCTGTCGAAGCAGATCACGTGGAGCCGGGCCAGCGGGACGCCGTCGGGTCCGAGCGCCGAGCGGCCACTGAGCGCCTCGTCCCGGGTGTTCACCACCGGGCGGCGGAAGGTGGTCTGAGGCGCGATCATGGTCTCGAGGAAATCGGCGCGTTGCCCGATCTGATAGCCGACGGTCGGGTCGAGATGGCTGCCGACCCGGCCCTGGCCGGTGTAGACCAGCGCCGAGATCTGGAAGGCCGCCAGCCAGCCGAGATAGTGCGGCCGGCGATGAACGGCGTCGTCGAAGACCTCGCGGGTGACCAGGAAGTCGAGGTGACTGCCCCAGGAGTTGCCGAGCCCGTCGCCGTTGTTGACGGTGACCCTGATCCGATCTTCGGGTGCCCGCGCGGCGTTCACCGCCACGAGCGCGCGCTGCACCTGGCCCAGCATCCCGTGCCAGGCCGCGACGTGGTCCCAGGCGCTCCCGACCTCGGGCAGACAGAGTTCGAGGTGCTCGAGGTCGATGTAGGCGCAGGCGCCGTTGCTGGGGAAGTGGCTCCGTCGCCAGTCGCGCCGGTTGCGCGGCCCGCCGTCCGCGCCGGTGGCGGCGCTCCGCCAATCCGACACGGCGCCGACCTGGTCGTGGAGCGCCGCCAGCAGCGCGCTGGCGGCTTCGGCGCCGCGGCCGCCCTGCTCCGAGCCGACGATGAAGTTGCCGAGTTCGATGTCGGCGCCGCAGATCTTCGGGGTGCGATGTCGATGGCCGTTCATGCGAGCTCGAGATGGCGATGGGTTCGGGTCGAGGGACGGGTGGGCCGCTCGATCCGGGCGACCAGCGCGTCGTGGGGAAGACGATCCAGGTGCTGGCGGCAGTTGAGCGGGGTGAGCGCCGCGACCGCCGCCTCGAAGGCGAGATCGATCGCGGCGAAGAGCTCGGCTTCGCCGATCCCGATCCCGCCGCCACCCAGCTCACGCTGCTGGGCCCGGTCGACGGCGTCGGCGGCGATCTTGGCGAGCATCGCTCCGCTCACCAGGTCCCTGGCCAGCACGGGCAGTCGCTTGCCGTCGCGGAGCACCAGCGTGGCGAGGTCGCCCAGGCCGTTCGGCGCGTAGATCCGCCAGACGGCGGCGTCGAGCAGCTCGTCCCGAGGCGAGTCGGTGCCCGGCTCCGCCGCCCGGTAGGGGTAGTGGGCGCGCAGGTGCTTCCCGAGGATGGCGCGGCCGGCCGCGCGACCGGGGCGGGGAACCTCGACGATCAGGTCGCCGAGCCGTCCGGGGCGGGTGATCGCGGGGTCGAGGACGTCGAGCCGGTTGGTCGCCGCCAGCACCAGGACGTCGCCCCGGTCCTCCAGACCGTCCAGCTCGGCCATGAACGCCGTCAGCACCCGATCGTCGACCCGATGGCCGCCCGGCGCCCGAGCCGTCGCGATGCTGTCGACCTCGTCGAAGAACATCACCACCGGCACCCCGGGCTCCGCCTGCGCCGCGTCCCGCGCCGTGCGGAAGGCCTCCCGGTAGTTCGCCTCGCTCTGGGCGTACCACATGCTGTGGAGCCGCGCGGGCGGGATGTGCATGAAGCGCGAGCGCCCGGACGCCGAGAGCGAGCCGGCCCAGTTGGCGAAAGCCCGTGCGAGCAGGGTCTTGCCGTTGCCCGGCGGCCCGACCAGGAGCACCGATCGCTTCGGGCGCGACTGATACCGGGCCACGATCTCCGGATGGGTGATCGTGAGCTGGATCTGTCGGGTCAGGAGCCCGAAGGCGTCGTCCAGCCCGCCGATCCGGTCGATGGTGTCCTCCGGCGTATCCTCCAGGAAGAGGTGGGAGCCGTCCGCCGACCTGATCCGCTCGTGCACCACGCCGGTCACCCGATCGAACCGCACCAGGTGGCCGGTGCGGAGCGCGGTCGGGTCGAGCTCTCTCGCCGGGACGCCGACGCACTCGGCCTCGCGGAGCCGCACCACCACGCGTCCGTCGGAGAGCGCCCGGTCGAAGGTGGCCGTCTCGCCGGTGGCCGCGCCCGCCGCGCCGCCGCGGGCCACCAGCAGGTTCATTTCGGGCCCGAGCAGCACGTCGTCTCCGGTCGCGAGCGCCGAGAGGTCGATCTCCTCGACCACGCTCACCACCCGCCGCGACTGCCCGTGCGCCACCAGCGCCAATTGAAAGGAGCCGCTCTCCACCGTTCCCAGGAACACGGCGGGAAACCAGGGCGGCGCCGTGAGGCGCTCGAAGGTCGCGCGGAGCCGCTTCTGCTCGGCGCCCGCCCGCTCCACGGCTCGCCGGCCGCGGATCACCTGGTCGATCAGGAAGCCGTCGAGCTGGCGGGACACCTCCTGACCCCGACCCCGCAGCGACGCGGCGAGCTCGGTCCGCGCCGCCAGATTGGGCAACGCGGTCGGCGGCCCGATCAGCCGGTCGAACTCCTTGGCCAGCGTGGCCGCGGCCGCCTCGGTCTCAAGAGACATCGATCGCTCCTTCCGGAAGTGTGTGATAGCCACGGCGCGCGATCAGCCCGTCGCGCCAGCCGAACGCGGCCACACCGGGTGGGCCGTCGCCGGCGTCGCTCAACACCAGCCCCACCGTGAAAGCCCGGGGAAACACCGTCCGGTGGAGCCGCCGGTCGGTCTCGGAGAACACCCCGCGGTCGAGGGCGCAGAGTCGCCGGCACTCGACCGCACAGTCGCGGCACCAGAGATGGACCGGATGGGAGTGCCACCAGCCGACCATGATCTCGCCTCGGGCGCGCCGGTCGAGCGCCGCGCGGGTCTCGGTCCAGGTCTCCGCCGTGAACGAGAGGCTGGTCGCGTCGCCGGCCGCGGCGAGCGCGGGGATCTGCGCGGTCGCCAGCACGAAGAGCCGGCCCAGCGCCGGGTCGCGACAGAGGTGGCCGACGAGCACGCCGCCGGTCTCGCGCTCCCGGTCGCTCGCCACCCGCTCCCGGGCCTGCTCGAGCAGCTCGCTCGGCACGAACCAGAGCGGGTCGCCGCCGTCACTCGCTTCGTCGTGGGCGACCGCGCGGCGCTCGAGGGCGGGGAGGGAGGCGGCGCGGATCGGCACTCGGGCCCGGCGCCGGAGCGCGCCGCGACGCGCGCTCTCGACCCGGGCGTGTGGCCGCGCGATCAGCGTCGCGAAGTAGCGCTCGCCTTCGCCGAGCAACCCGCGGGTCACCAGCTCGGAAGAGAGCTGCTGGACCGGGCCGGCGAAGTAGCCGATGCCGAGGTCGAGCGCCGGCTCCGAGCGGTCGTCGGCGCGGAGCCGGCAGGCGCTCACGAAGGGCGCGCCCCGGAGCCGGCTCCACCGCGGCTCGACCAGCGGGTCGAGCGCGAAGGCCACCGATGGATCGACGCCGCGCTCCGCGACGAGCAGCCGAAACCGCTCGCGGGCCGGCTCCCAATCCGGGGTCAGGTCGACCCGCTCGATCGGTGAGCCGTCGAGGCGCTCGAAGGCGACCCCGAACGCGTACGTCGATCCGTCGGGCATCAGCGGCGGTCCGCCGGTCCGCCGGCGTCGATGTTCGGCTGGAGCACCAGTCGGTCGCCCGTCTGGAGCGCGTCGCCGACTCGCTCGGCCGCGTGGAGATGGCGCCCTTCCCGCTCCAGCCGTGCGCGGTAGGTGATCGGGCGCCCGTCGGCGTCGTCCCGGGTGAGCTCGAGATCGGCCAGCAGGCGATCGACCAGCTCGCCGACGGTGGCCTCGCCGTCGACCTCCTCGATGTCGACGGCGCGCTGGCCGGTCACGTCGCTCACTTCCAGCAGGGCGATCGGGCTTTCGGAGAACTGAGACATCAGGCTGCTCCTTCGTTGGGGGTGAGATGGGTGAGGTACCGGCGAGCCACGGGCTCGGCCGCCAGCGCCCGCGCGGCCGGCCCGAGGTGGTCGCACGCCAGGCCGAGGCCTTCGATGGCCTCGCGGATCCCGTCGACGTCGGCGTCGTCCGGAGCGGTGCTCGCGAGCACGGCGGATTGGCGTCCGTCCTCGTCCTCCAGGCGCCAGCTCAGCCGGCGGAAACCGGCGGCGCCGAGCCCGAGGTAGCGCTCCAGCGCGACCCGCGCGGGCGCCGGAAGCGGCTTGCCGCTCGCGACGCCGACCTCGATCCGGAGCCGATCGCCGTCCTGCCGAGCCGTGGCGTGGTGGAGGCCACGATTGCCGAGCGCGATCACCAGACCGATCGCGGTCTCGCGGACGGGTTGGTAACCCGCCTCGCCGAGCCGCGCGGCCAGAGAGCCGGCGTCGGCCTGGTCGCGGGTCGGATCGTCGGGTGGAGCCGGTCGGGTTGCTCGATCGTCGGAGGCGAGCGTCGCGGTCATTCGGCGGTCTCCATCGCGGTCGGGGGCGTGGGTCGTGGCCGCCGCCACTTGAGCGGGCGGCGGTCGATCGGAAAGCGGTGTCGATTGTCCCGCGCCCAGCCGCACGCCGCCGGGTTGAGCGCGTCGTGCTCCGCCGTCGTCACCTTCTGATAGGTGATGATCTCGTAGCACTGGTAGAGCAGGTCGACCAGCGGGGTGCCTGGATGCAGCACCCCGGGACAGATCCAGGGCCCACGGGCGCTGATGTTGGGGTGGAAGACCTGGACGGGCCCGAGCCAGGTGAGCACCTGCCAGGGCTCGGCCCGGCGGAGGTAGTCCGGCGGCAACCAGATGCCCACCTCGAACCGCTCGGCCCGTTGGATCAGACCCGCATCGTCGAGCACCAGGCCGGCGGCCTGGAATCGCGCGACGAAGCGGCACGGCGGGTCGTCGGGGAGTGGCGTCAGGTCGAGGAGGTCGCTGGCCTCGGCGAGCGCGAGCCCCGCCTCGAGTTGAGCTCTCAGGAACGCGTCGAACATCGGCGGGTGGCTCATCCGGTCGGGTCTCCGTCGGTGGGGGCGAGCTCCAGGTAGCGCTCCCGGGCGCCGTCGCTCAGATGGATCAAGTCGCCGATCGTGAGGCCGAGCCCGGCGAGGGAGCGCCGCGCCAACGCGCCGTCGATGCCGGGGCCGAGCGCGTCGCTCATCGCGAAGCCGGAGAGGACCCGCTCCGCGGCGCAATGGGGGCAGCGCTTCCGCGCGGCGCCGAGTCGGGAGGCCAGCCGGGCCACCGGATGCGAGCGACCGCAGCCCGGGCACTCCAGCCGCCGCGCGAAGTGGTGGCCGGGCACGGTCACCCGGGTCCGGGTGAGGTCGAAGCCGGCGGATCGGATCAGCTGACCCAGCTCACGGGTCGGAGCGCCGGGCTCGAGCTCCACCGGCCAGGTCCGATGGTCGAAGCGGCACTCCGATCGCCGCACGCCGCGGGTCAGGTAGTGGCGGTGGAAGTGCGCGCTCACCACGACTTCGGAGCCCGCCGGGAGCCGCTCGGCCGCGCCCCGGAGATGCTGGTCGGCCTCGGTCGCGAGCAGCGCGCCGGCGAGCGCGCCGATCCCCGACGGTGTGCCGGTCGCGGCCGCGGTGGCCGGACGACAGGGGTAGTCCTGCTCGACGAGCCGATAGTCCTGCTCGCTCCAGGCGCACTCGAGGCAGGCGGCGTCGGCGCCGGGGGCGTAGATCGAGACCCGGGCGAGCCCGCCGTCCGCCAGCACGCCGGCGTCGATCCAGGTCACGCCGAGCCGCCAGGCGGCTTCGTTGAGACGGAGCCGCGCCCGGCGGTTGTCGACGCAACCGAGGATCAGATCGGCGTGGAGCAGCCCGAGCGGAAGCCGCTCGACGTCGGCGACGACGGCCGTGATCACGAGGTCCGGCGCGATCCTCCGAGCGCGGGCGGCCTGGACTCGGGCCTTGGGTCGTCCCACCTCGGACCGGGTGATGTTCTGGTTGGCCAGGTTGCCGGCGTCGTAGCGGTCGCGGTCGATCAGCACCAGGTGGCGGACCGAGCCGGAGCGGGCCAGGTGCGGCACGAGGTGCGAGCCGATCGTGCCGCCGGCGCCGACCACCACGACCCTCGGGGTCAGCGCTCCTCGGGAATCCATCGAAAGCTCTCGCGGTGGTCGGTGGGCTCGGGACAGACCGAGCAGGTCTCGTGATGGGTCCAGCAGCCGAAGTCACTCGACTGGTGGTACCACGACTCGCAGCCGGGGCAACGGATCGCGGGCGTGCCGTGGAGGATCGGCGTGCGGCAGCGGGCGCAGGCCGTCGGGCCGACCAGGGCCGGCAACGCCTCGGCGCGGGCCAGGCGCTCGGTCGAGTAGTAGAAGGCCAGCTCGCTCGCGAGCCGGACCTGATCGCGATGCTCGAGCACCGCGAAGCCGGTGGTCAGTCGGATCCCGTTGATCCGGACCCCGCCGGCGAGCGGCGCGAGCAGGGCCCAGCGCTCGACCCGGCCGCCGGCGAGGCGGCAGCGGCGCGCCGGCGGCCCGGCGAGCGACCGGCAGGCGCGCGAGCGGCACCTGCAGTGCCAGGCTCGAGCACGAGCGCGGCCCAGCCTCCGTCGTCGTGCAGCCAGAGATGCGCCATCGTTCCCTTCCGGTGGAGTTGCGCGCGGACGGGACCAGGGAGTGGAAAGACTCGTGCCGATCGAAGACGACGGCCGCTAAGACCTTCGGGCGGCGGTGATTGCCCGGCCGATAGCGTTAGGCCGGCCGAGCCCGCTCGGGCCGGTGGTCGAGTTGTCGGTTGAGTTGGGTCGAGAGGGCGGGGCTAGTCGAGCGTGGGGCGCTCGTCGCCGCGCTCGCCGTGGCGCAGCACGATCTCCTCGACCTCGCGGCGCACGTCGCTCAGCTTGCGCGCAGCGGCGGCCTGCTCCTGGAGGAGCTCCTCGTCCCAGAGCTTGAGCGCCTTCCGGGGATGCCGCTCGAGCAACGAGACGAAGGTGGTGTACTGGCCCTTCACGTGGCGGACCAGGTCGAAGGCCTCCCAGCTGCGGAACCAGTTCGGGTCCCTGGTGAGGCGCTCGAGCTCGTCGAGACTCTTGGTGAGTGACGCCCGGATGTTCGCCAGGGTCGCCGGGTCGGCGCGATGGTGCACGGCGAAGGGGCGGACCGCGACCTTGCAGTCGCGAAGGATCTTGTTCGACACCCCGAGGACCTCGAGCCGCTCGATCTGCTCCGCCACCAGCCAGGTCGAGATCTGTCGCGGCCGGCTCCGCCGGCGCTCGGGGTGTCCCTGTCTCCACTCGACCAGCCAGTCCTGGACCAGCGCGAGGTCGGGCACGTCGATGGTGGGATAGTTGAAACGCAACCCGCCCAGGCAGCTCTTCAGCTCGCGGGCGTTGCCGGGCCAGTCGGTCCGCTCGAGCAGCGCGAGCACGTCGTCGGGAAGCCGGCCGGGGCGGTCGCCGCAGGCCAGGGCCCAGAATCTCGCCGCCAGGAGGGGCACGTCCTCGGGATGCTGGCTCAGCGCCGGGGTACGGATCAGGTAGCCGCGCAATCTCTGGAAGAGATCCTCCCGGAAGGTCCCCTCGTGGACCATCTGCGAGAGGTCGCGGTGGCTCGCCGTCACCAGGCGGACGTCGACCGCGGTCGCCGTCGTGGCGCCGACCGGGGTCACGGTCCCCTCCTCGATCACCCTGAGCAACATTCCCTGGACCCCGAGCGCGAGGTCGCCGATCTCGTCGAGGAAGAGCGTGCCCGGTGAGCGTCGCGGAAGAAGCCGCGGTGAGCGTGGATCGCCCCGGTGAGGCCCCTCGACGTGCCCGAACAGCTCCGGAGGCGCCAGCTCCCGGGTCAGCTCGCAGCAGTTGACCGCCACGAACCGTCCCGGCCGCCCGCTCTCCAGGTGGATCAGATTGGCGATCAGCTCCTTCCCGCTCCCGGACGGTCCGAGGATCCAGGCGGGCATCGGGGCCGGCGCCGCCTTGACGATCTGCTGCCAGACGGCCTCGACCACGTCGGAGCGGCCCACGTAGGTCTCGCGGATCCGGGCGGAAACCGGCAGGCGATAGAGCTGGCTCAGCCGCCGCTCCGGCGGCTCCATCGTGGCCGGCGCCGGGCTCGGCCGCTCGAGGGCGGTGCTCGGAGCCCCCGTCGCGGCGGGACCGCTTCGCTCCAGCATGAGACGGTGGAGGTGATCCGGCACCGCCACGACGTATAGGTTGCACTCGCCGATCTCGACGGCTTTCCGGAGCAGACACGAGACCCCCCGGCGAACTCTGCCGGGCTTTCGATAGCTCGTCTGGATGAAGGGGCGGCGATCCTGGTTGAGCAGCAGGTCTTTGAGCGGCTTCGACTGGTGTTTCCGGCCTCGATCCACGAACTGGTGGGGCCGCGACAGGAAACGGCCCGCGTCGTGAACCGAGACGACGAAGGCCGTTGGGATTCCGCGCGCCAGCACGTCCTGAACTTCGGTCGAGAGATCGGAGTCGAGGGCGACGCGAGCCAAGCCTCCATCCAGGGTGGAGGCATCCATCCGAAGCACCTGCATCGGGTTCCGCTTTCCTGATCGGGGATCCGAGACCAAACGTCCTCGCGCCGCCCGAGGACTTCGATTTCCACCATAGCAAATCACAGTCGTCGAGCGCAAGACAGTGCATCACTCTGTTCTCGTGAGGAACGAGCGAGCGAGTGTCGAAGAGCGCCTGCGGTCGCGCTGTAGTTGAGATCCGTTATCGAGCGAGAGCCGATGGGTTGACTTGTGAGGAGGTGGGAAGGCGGCGGAGCAAAGCGCTCGCGCCGCCTTTCGGTGAGGTGGGGTCAGAACTTGAAGCGCAGGCCCGCGCCGATCGGCCAGACCCACGAGTTGGAGGTGCCGACGTCGGCTTCCTTGGAGAAGGCGATGTCGCCCTGGGGACTGATCAGGAGCTCGACGGCGTCGGCGAGCCGGATCCCGATCTTGGCGCCCGCGTTGATCGCGAAGTAGCTCTTCGACTCCGCCAGGTCACCCGCGAATTGGACGAGTCCGGCGCCAGTGTTGAGGGTGACGGTGACCCGGTCGTTGCTGACGACGTCGAAGCCGACCTTGCCCATCAGGTGATAGGTGTTGATGTCGACGGTCGGGCTCGGGGTCGGGTGGAAGCCGGCATCGAAGTCCGCCATCAGTCTGACTTTGGGGCTGAGCCTGTAGCCCAGGCCGATACCAAAGCCCGGCCCGGTGTTGGCCGCGTCGGCGATCGAGAAGGTCGGGACCATGGCCAGGGCCCGGAGCTCGATCGAGGTGGGCCGCTCGACCTGCGCCGAGGCGGCAGCGGTGAGCGCGAACAGCAGAGCTGCACCGATCACGGAAACTCGTCCTGCCGACATCCTGTCCTCCATGCTTGATGGTTCATCGGCGCGCCGCCAGGGGTCGGCGAGCCGTGCGTCGTCCACTCAATGTCTAATAAAATAACTAGACAAAAAATAGACAAGCGCTCGTGCCTACTGGACAGGGACGAGACGGGGCTGGGAGCGGACGAGGCGGGCGCCCGGGAGGGCCTCCGAGGCGAGCGGGGGCTGCCGGCGGAGCCAAGCGGGGCTGATGCGAGGCAGTTCCGGCGCGGATCCCGATCGCCGCGGGGCCGGCGTTCCGATTTTGGAGAGGCGTCGGGGCTCAGCCGGCGAGGGCGAGGAGCGCTGAGCGAAAGTCGGCCAGGGAGTCGAGCCGGCGAGTGCCGGCCGGGTGCGGGGTGTCGATCGACCTCACCCCTTGGCCTCCAACCAGGATCGGCACCTCCGCCGAGAGTCGCTCTCGGAGCCGGGACAGGTCCGGCTTGATCGAAGGCTCGGTGATCGAAAGGGCGACCGCGACGGCGCCGCTCTCGTTGGCGGCCCTGGCGATGTCGTCGGGTGGAAGGTCGGCGCCGAGGTAGATCGGCCGCCAGCCGGCCAGGGCGGCGGTGAGCGCGGCGAGCAGCGCGCCGAGCTCGTGTCGCTGCCCGGCCGTGGTCGCCACGATGACCGCGGGCGCGTCGCGGGCCGGTGTCACTCGCTCGAGCAGGTCGCCGAGCGCCGAGCGGAGCGTGGCCGACGCGAGGTGCTCGTGGCTGGGGGACAGCTCGCCCCGCTCCCAGAGGGTGCCGACCCGCTGCATCAGCGGGCGGGCGATCCGATCGACGAACTCGGGCAGGCTCGTCGTGGCGAGCGAGCGGGCAAACACGGATCGCAGGGTGTCGTGGTCGAACCGGCGAATCGCGTCGAACGCGATCTCGACCGGGTCCCGGCCGTCGATCGGCGAAGCCGTTGCCGCCGGACGGGAGCGGCGCTCGACCCGGTCCTCGTTCACCATCGTCGAGAGCTGCTCGGTGGTGAGGTCCGCGACATCGCCGATCCGGCGGCCCCCGTCGACGGCCTGGTGCAGCAGCCGGAGTCGCTCGATGTCCGCGTCGGAGTAGAGCCGGCGGCCGGTCGGCGACCGCTCTGGCACCACGGCGCCGTACCGGCGCTCCCAGGCTCTCAGCAGGTGGACCGAGATCCCGGCCCGCTGGGCGGCGACCTGGATCGGATGGTTGCCTGGGGTTGCCTGGGTGGGCGGGTCGTTTCGCATGTTGGCGAGAATACAGCGCTTCCTAGACAAAATCAAGACAAATACTTAGACGAATGCTTGACAACGGCGTTTCTGTGCGTATTTTGCTCGACAATTGCTGAACGCAAAATCGCCTGTAGGCACTGACCCAGGATCTCAGCAACCACCTCGACAAAGGAGTAAGGACATGCTCGCTCGCACCATCGCCGCCGCCGGGACGCTCGCCGCCATGGTCCTGGCCCAGCCCGCTCAGGCTCAGAAGGCCCCGGGCACCATCGTCGACATCGCCGCGTCGGCTGGCTCGTTCAACACCCTGGTCGCGGCGCTCAAGGCCGCCGACCTGGTCTCGACGCTGCAGGGCGACGGTCCGTTTACCGTCTTCGCCCCGACCGACGAGGCCTTCGCCAAGCTCCCGGCCGGCACCGTCGAGTCCCTGCTCGAGCCCGGGAACCGCGACAAGTTGCGCGCGATTCTCACCTATCACGTCGTGTCGGGGAAGGTGATGGCCAAGGACGTGGTCGGGCTCAAGACCGCCAAGACCGTGCAGGGCCAGGCCGCCAAGATCGCGGTGATGAACGGGAAGCCGATGATCGACGGCGCGCACATCGTGAAGACCGACATCGCGGCGAGCAACGGAGTCATCCACGTGATCGACGCCGTCATCCTGCCCCCCGAGACCCACGGCGGCAACTGAGCCCGGCGCCCACCGCGGCCGCTCTCGACCGTGACGGCACCCGAGACGCCGACCAGCGTCGCCCGAGCTCGGGCGGCGCTCGGTCGTTCCCTTCGGCTCTGGTTCGACGCCTCCCCCGGTCAGGCGCTCGGGCACGGGAGCCGGAAGGCGGTCGACTGGATTCGGGTGGTCCCCTTCATCGGGATGCACCTGATGTGTCTCGGGGTGCTGGTGGTGGGCTGGTCCTGGCGGTTGGTGGCGCTCGCGGTCGTGCTGTACGCGGTCAGGATGTTCGCGATCACGGGGTTCTACCACCGCTACTTCTCCCATCGGTCGTTTCACACCAGTCGGCTCGGGCAGCTGCTGTTCGCGGTGCTCGGGGCGAGCGCGGTCCAGCGCGGCCCGCTCTGGTGGGCCGCGCATCACCGCAAGCATCATCGCCACTCCGATACGGCGGCCGACGTGCACTCTCCCCACCAGCACGGCTTCTGGTGGGCGCACATGGGGTGGATCACCGCACCGTCGAACTTCCCGACGGACTACGACCAGGTTCCCGACCTCGCGCGGTATCCGGAGCTTCGCTTCCTCGATCGGTTCGACATCCTGGTGCCGGGGCTCCTCGCCGTGACCCTCTTCGCGGTCGGGGGCTGGCCCTGGCTGATCTGGGGCTTCTTCGTCTCCACGGTCGTGCTCTTCCACGCCACCTGTCTGATCAACTCGCTCGCTCACGTGTGGGGCAGCCGCCGCTATCGAACCGGCGACGAGAGCCGCAACAACTGGCTGCTCGCGCTGGTCACCTTCGGGGAGGGCTGGCACAACAACCACCACCGCTATCCGGGCGCGGCGCGCCAGGGCTTCTTCTGGTGGGAGCTCGACTTCACCTACTACGGCCTCCGCCTGCTCCAGGCGATCGGCCTGATTCGCGAGCTCAGACCCGTCCCGCGCCGGGTGCTCGAGGGGGCGTGAGATGAGGGTCGCGATCGTGGGGGGTGGCGTGTCGGGGCTCGTGGCGGCCCATCTGCTCCACCCGCGTCACGAGGTCACGGTCTTCGAGGCCGGATCGGCCGTGGGCGGTCACGTGCACACGGTCCCCGTCGAGACGGCGGATGGCCCGGTCGGCATCGACACCGGCTTCATCGTCTACAACGAGCGCAACTACCCCAACTTCACCCGACTGCTGGATCGGCTGGGCGTCGCAACGCAGCCGAGCACCATGAGCTTCAGCGTGCGCCTGGCGGAGCCGGATCTCGAGTACAACGGCAGCAGCCTCCGCCAGCTCTTCGCTCAGCCACGGAACGTGGCGCGCCCCTGGTTCTACCGGATGCTGCTCGACATCCTCCGCTTCAACCGCGGCGCGCCGCTCGCGGTCCGGAACGGGTCGCGCGACGCGACCCTCGGCGAGCTGGTGAGCTCGCTCCGGCTGGGTGCGGCGTTCCGCGATCGCTACCTGGTCCCGATGGGCGCGGCGATCTGGTCGGCGGCGCCGGACGAGGTCCTCCGGATGCCGGCCGGGTTCTTCGTGCGGTTCTTCGAGAACCATGGGATGTTGACGGTGGACGATCGCCCCGAATGGCGGACAGTCGTCGGCGGCTCGGCTCGGTACGTGGAGCGGCTGGTGGCGCCCTTCGTCGACCGGATCCGGACGGCGCACGCCGTGCAGGAGGTCCGCCGGCATCCCGATCGGGTCGAGGTCGACGGCGAGCGTTTCGATCACGTGGTCCTGGCCTGCCATTCGGACCAGGCGCTCGGGGTGCTCACCGACCCCTCGCCCGCCGAGCGCGAAGTGCTGGGGGCGATTCCGTACCAGGCGAACGACGTCGTGTTGCACAACGACGTCACCCTGCTTCCGCGTCGGCGGGCCGCGTGGGGCGCGTGGAACTACCACGCGGTGGACCCCGCTCGACCCGTGGCCATCACCTACTACATGAACGACCTCCAGGGGCTTGCCCTGGCCGACGACTGGTGCGTCACGCTCAACGCCACGGAGGAGATCGACCCCTCGCGGATCGCCGGGCGGTTCCGCTATCACCACCCGGTCTTCACCCGCGAGGGGATCGAGGCCCGGCTCCGCTGGTCCGAGGTCAGCGGCCCCGCCCGCCGCACCCACTACTGCGGCGCCTATTGGGGCAACGGATTCCACGAGGACGGGGTGAGCAGCGCGCTGCGGGTTGCGCGCTCGCTGGTGGCGGGATGAACAGCGCGCTCTACGAGGGCATCGTCCGCCACCGGCGGCTCTCTCCGGCGCCGCACCGGTTCCGGCAGCGGCTCTTCATGGTGTATCTCGACCTGGAGGAGCTGCCCCGGGCGTTTGCCGGGACCAGGCTCTGGTCCGCCGAGCGGGCCGCGCCCGCGCGGTTTCGGCGCGCCGACTACCTCGGACCCTCCGGGCAGCCGCTCGACCACGCTGTGCGCGACCTGGTGGAGCGGCGGCTCGGACGCCGTCCGGCAGGGCCGATCCGGATGCTCACCCATCTCCGGTACTGGGGCTTCGTGTTCAATCCGGTGACCTTCTACTACTGCTTCGAGCCCACCGCCAACGAGGTCGAAGCCATCGTGGCGGAGGTCACCAACACGCCGTGGAACGAGCGACACGCCTACGTGCTCGACGGTCGCTCGACGCGGGATCGGAGTGGGACCCGCCATCGGCTGACCAAGCGGTTCCACGTCTCGCCCTTCATGCCGATGGGTCACGACTATCGCTGGCGATTCTCGACACCGGGCCGCGGCCTGGTCGTCCACATGGAGAGCCTGGCCGAAGGGGCGAGAGTCTTCGACGCCACCCTGGCGCTTCGCCGCCGGCCGATCACGGCGGGCGCGCTTCGCGGGGCGCTGCTCAAGTACCCGGCGATGACGCTCACGGTCGTGGCCGGGATCTACTGGCAGGCGGCCGCTCTCTGGATCAAGGGCGCGCCGTTCCACTCCCACCCCGACCGGAGGGCGGCGTGAGCGCGGTCGGTGGGTGGGCGCGTCGACTCGTCGAGCGGCAGCTGAGCCGGCTGGCCACGGGCAGGCTGTTGATCGAGGACGGTGGGGTGGAGCGAGCCTTCGGCGAGGATCTGGCCGGGCCCGCCCGGCGATTCGGTGCCGCGCGGCTGGTCCCGCTCGAGGCGCGGCTCCGGGTGCATGATCCGGGCTTCTACCGCGCCCTCGTCCTGGGCGGACACATCGGCGCGGCGGAGGCCTACGCCGAGGGGCTCTGGGACTCGGACGACCTGCCGACCCTGATTCGGCTGCTGCTCCGGAACCGGCCGGTGCTGGAGGGGATGGAGTCGGGGTTGGCTCGGCTCGCCCAGCCGGCTCGCTGGCTCGGCCACCTGCTCCGGCGGAACACCCGATCCGGCAGCCGGCGGAACATCGCGGCTCATTACGATCTCGGCAACGAGTTCTTCGCCCAGTTCCTCGACGGGTCGCTCACCTACTCGTCCGCCTACTTCGAGCGGCCCGGCATGACGCTCGCTCAGGCGCAGACGGCCAAGTACGAGCGGCTCTGCGCCAAGCTCGAGCTCCGGCCCGATCATCACCTGCTCGAGATCGGCACGGGGTGGGGCGGGTTCGCGCTCCATGCGGCCTCCCGCTACGGCTGTCGGGTCACCACGACCACGATCTCGGAGCGGCAGCACCGATATGCGGTCGAGCGGGTGGCGGCGGCAGGCCTCGCCGATCGGGTGACCGTGCTGCGTCGGGACTATCGCGACCTCGAGGGCCGCTTCGATCGGGTGGCTTCGATCGAGATGGTCGAGGCGGTCGGACACCGGTACTTCGGGACCTTCTTCGCCCGGATCGCCGGGCTGCTCGAGCCGGACGGCGTGGCGGCGATCCAGGCGATCACGATCCAGGACCGGCTCTACGACGCCGCCCGCCGCGACGTCGACTTCATCAAGCGGTACATCTTCCCGGGGTCGTGCATCCCGGCGGTCTCCGTCCTGCTCGAGGCGTCGCGGCGCACCGATCTCCGGCTGCTCCAGGCCGAGGACTTCGGGCCGCACTACGCGCGCACCCTGCGGGAGTGGCGCGAGCGTTTCGACGCGAATCGAGCCGCGATCGAATCGCTGGGCTTCGATCGCTGGTTCCAGCGACTCTGGCGGTTCTACTTCGCCTACTGCGAGGGTGGCTTCGCGGAGGGGACCCTCGGCGTGTCCCAGCTCAAGTTGGCCCGCCCCCTTCGGGTCGATCCGGTGCCGGAGCCCATCGGGGCGCTGGCGGAGGTCGCATGACGGGTCTGGTGCTGGTCGGGTGGTTGGTGACGGCGATCGTCCTGGCCCTGCTCTGGTGGCGGCAGCTCGCCACCAGGAACGCCACCAGCGTGGACGTGGCGTGGTCGTTCTCGCTCGCCGCCTTGACGGTCTACTACGCGGTCCTGTCGGATGGCGACCCGCTCCGGCGCGGGTGGGTGGGCTTGCTCGCCGTGGTCTGGGCCGTTCGGCTGGGGAGCTTTCTTCTGACGAGCCGGGTCCTCGGCGAGCGCGAGGAAGACGGCCGCTATCGGGAGCTCCGGGCCCGGTGGGGCGAATCGGCGCCGCGCAACTTCTTCCTCTTCTATCAGGCGCAGGCGGCGGTCGCGGTGCTGTTCTCGCTGCCGATCCTGGCGGCGATGCGGGGTGGGCCGCTCGACGGGTGGGCGCTGGCGGGTGCGGCTGTCTGGACCGTGGCTGTGCTCGGCGAGGGCGTCGCGGACCGCCAGCTGGCGAGGTTCCGGGCCGACCCCGCGAATCGGGGCGAGGTCTGTCGCGAAGGCCTGTGGCGCTACTCGCGCCACCCGAACTACTTCTTCGAGTGGATCCACTGGTGGAGCTACGTCCTGATCGGTCATGGGGCGCCGCTCACCTGGATCGGCCCGGTGGTCATGCTCCTCTTCCTCTTCCGAGTGAGCGGGATTCCCTACACCGAGGCGCAGGCCCTCCGCCGGCGTGGCGAACGCTACCGCGCTTACCAGCGAAGCACCTCGGTGTTCGTCCCCTGGTTCCCCCGGGAGGAGCGATGAGCCTCGGGTTCGGGATGGCGTTGGCCGAGCGGGGCCTGATGCCGCTCGAGCTGGCCCGGGTCGGCATCCGTCGTCTGCTGCGCGAGCGGCTCAGGACCTCGGCCGCGGCGGATCAGGAGCGGACGATCGAAGCGCTCGGGCGGAGTCCGGTCGCGATCGAGACCGCTCGCGCCAACGCGCAGCACTACGAGCTGCCCGCCGCCTTCTTCGAGCAGGTGCTGGGACCGCGTCTGAAGTACAGCGCAGGCTACTGGCCGACCGGGGTCGACACACTGGCCGGGTCGGAGGAGGCGGCGCTCGCTCTGGTCGTGGAGCGGGCGGGAATCGAGGATGGGCAGAGGATTCTGGATCTCGGGTGCGGCTGGGGAAGCCTGTCGGGCTATCTGGCCGCCCGCTTCCCGAGCGCCTCGATCGTGGCGGTGTCCAACTCCGCCAGTCAGGCCGCCTTCATCCGCGCGAAGGGACACCGAAACCTCGAGGTCCTCACGGACGACATCAACCGGTTCGATCCGGGCCGGCGCTTCGATCGCATCGTGAGCATCGAGATGCTCGAGCACGTGCGCAACTATCGCGTCCTGTTCGCCAGGCTCTCGTCCTGGCTGGCCCGCGGCGGATCGCTCTTCACGCACGTCTTCTGTCATCGCCGGTTCACCTATCCGTTCGAGACCGAGGGAGCTGGCAACTGGATGGGCCGCCACTTCTTCACGGGCGGCCTGATGCCTTCGGCCGGTCTCTTTCGGCAGCTGGCGGACGATCTGGTCGTCGAAGAGGACTGGGTCCTGGACGGCACCCACTACCAGCGGACCGCCGCCGCCTGGCGGCGGAACCTCGAGCGGCGTCGCCGCTCGATCATGCCGGTGCTCCGCTCGGTGTACGGCGCCGACGCGGGGCGGTGGTATCACCGTTGGCGGCTCTTCTTCCTGGCGTGCGAGGAGCTCTTCGGCTACGCGGGGGGATCGGAGTGGATGGTGAGTCACGCCCGCTTCGTTCCCCGGGCCTCCCGGGCGTCGGAGGCCGCGTGAGCGACCACGTGCTGGAGCGGCGCCAGCTGGTGCCGGGCCAGATCGAGCGGGTCTTCGAGTTCTTCGAGGATCCGTACAACCTCGAGCGGATCACCCCGCCGTGGCTCCGCTTCGAGGTCCGCGAGGCGAGCGACGCCCGCGTCCGCGAGGGTACCCGGATCCGCTACCGGCTCTCCTGGCAGGGCATCCCGATGCGGTGGGAGTCGGTGATCACCGACTACCGCGACAACCGCGAGTTCGTCGACGAGATGACCACGGGGCCGTACGCCCGCTGGCACCACCGCCATCTCTTCACCCCGGTGGAAGGCGGCGTCGAGATGCGGGACGTGGTGAGCTACCGCCTGCCGCTCGGACCGATCGGCGCGCTGGCCCACTCGCTCGTGGTGCGCCGGCAGCTGGACGCGATCTTCGACTACCGGCGCCGGGCCGTGGCCGAGGTGTTCGGCGCCGGGCCCGCCGGTCTCGCCGCCTGAGCGGACCGCCTAACGCCACTCCCGGGCGATTCGCGCGGCTCGGATGTAGTCGAGCCTGGGAAACTGGCGGGCCAGATAGGCGTTGCCCTGGAGCCGGATCGAGTCCTGGGACGGACCCGGCAGCCGCTGGCCGGACGTCCCGCCATACTCGAAGGTGAGCGAGTCGACGGCGTCCATCCCGCTCACCACCTCGCCGATCGGTGGGAACCCGAACGTGCTCACGGTGTCGAGCCTGACGTTGTCGACCAGGTTGACGTAGAGCTGCACCGAGCGGGTGTCGGGCCCGCCCCGGGCGTAGGAGACCCGCCCGCGGGTGTTCGAGGTCCGCACCGGCTCGTCGGGAATGCTCTTGCCCTGCCAGGCCGCGTTCACGGCGGAGTCGCCCGAGAGCCCCCACTGGGCGACGAAGCCGCCCACCACCCGAAAGAAGCGGGCCTCGTCGTAGTACCTGCTCTTGACCAGATAGTGGAAGCGATCCGCGCCGAGCGGCGACCAGGCCCGGTGGACCCGGATCACGAACGGGCCCCGGCTCGATTCGATCCGGACGTCGAAGCTGTCGGGCGCGACCTTCGCCAGGTCCTTGGGCGCCGGCTCGAGCAGCGGGTCTCGGCCGGCGCAGCCAAGGGCGAGGCCGAGCGTGAGGGCGAGGACCGCGCGGCGGGTCACTCCGAGCCTCGGCCGTCGCGGAAGAGCTCGTTCAGGGTCTTGTGCGGCATTGCCTCCGCGAGACCGGCGAACCGCCCGTCGAGGAGCTCGCGGGCCGACCGCGCCACCGCGCCCCAGCCGACCCTGGCGAGCGCCCCGCCGACGCTGATCCGTCGGACGCCGACCGCTTCCGCCTCGTCGCGGGTGATCGCCGGGATGGAGGACGCGAGCAGGTTGACCGGCGCCGGCGCGACCGCCTCGACCACGGCCCGGATCTGAGCCGGAGTGCTGATCCCCGGAGCGAACAAGCAGTCGGCGCCCGCCTCGCGGTAGGCCCGGAGGCGGCGGATGGTTTCGTCCAGGTCCGGCCGACCCACCAGGAAGCCCTCCGAGCGTCCCGTGAGCACCAGATCCGGCCCGGTCCGATCGATCGCCTCGCGCGCCGCGCGGATCCGCGCGACCGCGAGCTCGAAGTCGAACAAGGGGCTCGCGGGATCGCCGGTCGAGTCCTCGATCGAGAGACCGGCCACGCCGGTCGCCACGCAGAGCTCGACGTTCTCTGCGACCCCGGCCGGCTCGACGGCGTAGCCGCCTTCGAAGTCGGCGTTGACGGGAAGCTGGGTCGCGGACACGAGCGCTTCGAGGTGGGCCAGCACCGCGTCCCGATCGACGCCGTTGTCCGGCCGGGCGAGCGTGAACGCCAGCCCCGCGCTCGAAGACGCGATCGCCGCGAATCCCAGCTCTCCCAGGTAGCGGGCGGAGCCCGGGTCCCAGGCGTTCGGCATCACGAAGCAGCCGGTCTCGTGCAGTCGGCGGAACGCGGCGCGCTTTCGGGCGGTCGAAGTCATCTCCGAAAGCTACTCGCGCGACGGTGGCTCCCGCTCGGCCTGGCTGCCGAGCTCGGCGATCCGCGCGTCGAGCAGCGCCCGCTCCGGCGCGGTGCGAGCCCCGGCTCGGGCCCGCGCGAGGGCGTCTCGCGCGGCGGCCGAGTCACCCAGGGCGCTCTGAAGCTCGGCCTCGACCGCGGCGAGCAGATAGTAGTTGGCGAGCGCCGGATGGCCGGCCACCACCCGGACTTCCTCCAGAGCCGCCTCGGGTCCCTCGACCCGAGCGAGCGCCACCGCGCGGTTGAGTCGCGCGATCGGCGAGGGCCGGAGCTCGAGCAGGCGATCGTAGAGCTGGAGGATGGTGCGCCAGTCGACCTCGTCGGACCGCTTCGCGACCGCGTGCAGGCTGGCGATCCCGGCTTCGAGGTGCCAGTGCGTGACCCGCGAGCCGACGGCGGCCTGGTCGAGGTAGCGGAGCCCCGCGTCGATCCGGGCGCGGTCCCAGCGGGACCGGTCCTGCCGCTCGAGGGTGAGCAGCTCACCGGCCGGACCGATGCGGGCGGCCAGCCGGCTCGCGTGGAACGACATCAGCGCGAGCAGCGCGAACACCTCGGGCCGGGCCGTGTCCGGGTCGGCCGCGAGCAGCTCGCCGAGGCGAATCGCGGCGACGCAGACGTCCTCCCGGATCGCCAGCTCGCCTTCGCTCGCGGAGTGACCTTCGTTGAACATCAGGTAGACGGTGTCGAGGGCGCTCGCGAGCCGCTGCTCGAGGTCGGCCGGGGTCGGCGGCGCCAGGGCGATCCCGCTCGAGCGGATGGTGCGCTTGGCGCGAACCAGCATCTGAGCCACGGCGGCCTCGTCGGCGAAGAGCGCCCGCGCGATCTCCCGGGTGCCGAAGCCGGCGACGAGCTTGAGCGCCAGCACCACGCGGGCGCGGGGCGTCAGGCTGGGATGGGCCGCGAGCAGCAGCAGGCGCACCTCGTCCCGGGCGGCCGTGGTCGGCTCGGCCGGAGCGGCGAGCTCACGATCGGCGGCGGCGAGCAGGGTTGCGGATCGGGTCTCCCGGCGGAGCAGGTCGAGGGCGCGGTTCCGGGCCACCGTGTGGAGCCAGGCCTCCGGATCCGCCGGGACGCCCCGGTGCGGCCAGAGCTCGAGCGCCCGGAGGAGGGCGTCCTGCACGGCTTCCTCCGCCAGGTCGAGCCGGTCGGCGCCGAGTCGGCCGGCCAGCATCGAGACGAGACGACCGGCGGAGCGGCGGAACAGTCCGTCCACCACCCCGCTGGCCGGCGCCGCGTCGCTCATCCGCGGTCGAGCTCGTGGATCTGTCGCACCTCGAGCGTGCCGAAGTCGAGGTGGGGGCTGTCGCTCGCGAGTCGGACGGCGGTGTCGTAGTCCGGCGCCTCGAGGAGCCAGAACCCGCCGACGACTTCCTTCACTTCGGCGTAGGGCCCGTCGGTCACCGCGAGCGAGCCCCCGGAGCGGGACACGGTCTTGCCGGTCTCGTCGTGCAGCTTCTCGCTGCCGAGCAGGTGGCCCTTCTCCTGGAGGCCGTTGCTCCAGGCGATGTAGCGGCCGATGATCGCTTCCGCCTCCTTGGGGCTCAAGGCGGCGAAGGCGGAGCCGTCGTCGCGGGCCAGCATCAGGAACTTGGGCATGGCGGTATTCGTCCTCTCGGTTCGGTTACGGCCAGGGCGGCCGGGACCCCGTCGTGGAGTCCGCTTCCTGACGAACGGCGAGTGAAGAAATCGACATCTGCACTCCCTTGCCAAGGCTCGGGCCCGGCGGCACTTTGAGGGTGGCCGGGCCCCTTTGGCAGGAGCCGGGCTTCGCGCTCCAAGCCCAAGTGAGGTAACACCTTGACCAGCTCGGGGATCACCTTTCCCGCGAGGGATGCCGAAGCGTTCGTCCGAGACGTCAAGCGGGAAGTCGCGGAGTACTTCGACTCCCGAGGGCTGTCCACCAAGGCGACGCCAGGGATGGTCGTCAAGACCGTCCTGCTGGTCACCCTGACGTTCGGCAGCTACGCGGCGTTGCTGCTCCTGGATCCGCTGTTTCTCGGCGCCCTGGGCTTGATGGTGCTCACCGGAATCGGCTTCGCGGGCATCGGCTTCGCCGTCACCCACGACGCCCTCCATGGCGCCTATTCCGACAAGCCGTGGGTCAACGACCTGATCGGTCGGCTGTTCGACATCCTGGGCGCCAACGGATACATGTGGAAGATCACCCACAACGTCATCCACCATACATACGAACATCGACGGCGTGGACGAGGACCTCACGGTCTCGCCCTTGCTCCGCCTCTCGCCGGGGGCGCCGCTCCGGGGCGTCCATCGCTTCCAGCACGTCTACGCGTTCCTCGCGTACGGCATGGCCACCGTCTTCTGGGTCTTCGTCAAGGACTTCAAGTACTTCTTCCAGCGGAATCTGGGTCCCTACCAGGACAAGCGGCATCCGACCGGCGAGTGGATCAACCTCTTCGTGACCAAGGCGATCTACTACAGCTGGTCGATCGTGCTGCCCCTGATGGTGCTGAGCCTCCCATGGTGGCAGTTCGCGATCGCCTATCTGGTGATGCACCTGACGGCCGGCGCGATTCTCGGAATCGTGTTCCAGCTGGCCCACGTCGTGGAAGGCACCGAGCATCCCCTCCCGGACGGCGAGGGCCGGATGGAGCACCAGTGGCTCCCTCCTCCACGAGATGGAGACGACTCGAACTTCGCGCGCGAGAATCGACTGCTCACCTGGTACGTGGGCGGCCTCAATTACCAGGTCGAGCACCATCTCTTTCCCAAGATCTGCAGCGAGCACTATCCCGCGATTGGTCCGATCGTGGAGCTGGGTGGCCAAGCGGCACGGGGTGCCCCACCTCTGCCAGCCCACCTTCATGGCGGCGGTCCGGTCGCACTATCGGCAGCTCCGGCGGCCTGGTCCTGCGCCCGCGCGGCGAGCGCCGGTCCGGCGGTCGCGGCTACCTAACGCTCTCGACAGGCTCCGGCGGCGTTTCCGGCTCCGGGACGGTCTCCGGGGCCGGCCTGGTCCGGCTGTAAGAGTCGGTCCCGCTCGATAGCAGGCGCTCGGGGGCCGACGTACCTTTGAGTCTCCACCCACGGGCGGTACACGACGATGGATCTCTCGATCAACGGCAGGACCGTGTCTCTGGACGCGCCGGCGGACATGCCGCTCCTCTGGGCGCTCCGGGACGTCGCCGGGCTCACCGGCACCAAGTTCGGTTGCGGGATCGCCCAATGCGGCGCCTGCACCGTCCACCTCGACGGCGTCCCCACGCGATCCTGCTCGATCACGGTGGGAGCGGCGGCCGGCAAGGCCATCACCACGATCGAGGGACTGGCCTGGAGGGCGCGGAATGCCACGCGGTCCAGCGCGGCCTGGCCGAGCTCAACGTGCCCCAGTGCGGCTACTGCCAGGCCGGCCAGCTGATGAGCGCCGCCGCGCGATCAGGAGCAACGCGAACTGTCCGATCAGGACATCGATCGCGCGATGCAGGGCAATCTCTGCCGCTGCGGCACCTACGTGATCTTCGCGCGCCACCACTGCGTGCCGATCCGGCGAGGTGCGGCACAGAGTTGCGCGAACGTAGACGTCAGGCGCGTCTCGCGACGCCAGTTCCTGGTGGTCAGCGCCGCGATCGGCGGCGGCATCCTGATGCAGGTGGCCTGCAAGCCGCGGCCAGGCCGCCGCCGCGAAGGTGAGCCGGGCGAAGCCGCGGACAGCCCGACGTGCTCTTCGTCTCGATCGCGCCCGACGACACCATTTCGGTCACGATCCCCAAGTCGGAGATGGGGCAGGGGGTCCGACCACGCTCTCCGCCCCAGGCCGAGGAGCTCGACGCGGATTGGTCGAGGCGGCGTTGGCCGAAGCCGCCTCCTTCGACCCGAGGCTCGGCAGCTGTGGGCACCGGCGGCAGCGGCTCGGTGCTCGACACGCACACCCGCCTCCGAACCGCCGGGGCCACGCTCCGCCAGATGCTGGTGACGGTGGCCGCCACGCGGCTCGGCGTGCCCGCCTCGGAGCTGACCACCGCCGATTCCCGGGTGACTCACGCCGGGAGCGGCCGCTCGCTCCGTTACGGCGAGCTCGCGACCGAGGCCGCCGGTCTCGCGATTCCCGCCGACGTCCCGCTCCGCACCCCCGACCAGTGGAAGCTGCTCGGCAAGGAGGGGATCAAGGGCATCGACGTCCCGGCCATCACGCATGGCACCGCGCGATACGGCCTCGACGTCCGGCGCGAGGGGATGCTCTTCGCCTCGGTCGAGCGGGCCCGGACCTTCGGCGCGCGGGTCACGTCGTTCGACGGGTCGAAGGCGCTGGCGGTGCCGGGCGTCAAACAGGTGGTCGAGGTCAAGCCGAGCAAGGCGGGCGCGCCCGGCTCGGACGGCTTCCACGCGGGGGTCGCGGTGATCGCCACCAACACCTGGGCGGCGATGCAGGGGCGTCGGGCCCTGGAGATCGAGTGGGACCAGGGCGAGCACGCCTCGGAGAACAGCGCCCGCTACCTGGAGACGATGCGGAACGCCGTCGGGAAGACCGGCGCCGAGCTGGTGAACAAGATCGGCGACCCCGACGCGGAGATCGCGAAGGCGTCCGAGGTCGTCACGGCGGAGTACGTCTTTCCCTTCCTCTCGCACGCCACCATGGAGCCGCAGAACTGCACCGCGCAGTTCAGCAACGGCGTGATGGAGCTCTGGTCGCCGACCCAGTTCCCCGACTGGGCCACCATCGCCGTGGCCGAGGAGCTCGGGCTCGATCGGAGCAAGGTGAAGGTGCACGTCACGCCGCTCATGGGAGGCGGCTTCGGTCGCCGGATCAACCCCGACTTCTCGATCGAGGCCGCGGTGATCGCCCGCCAGGTCGAGGGCGGCGCGCCGGTACAGGTGGTCTGGACCCGCGAAGACGACATGCGGCACGACTTCTACCGGCAGTGTGCCGTCCATCGGCTCGACGCGGTGCTCGGCGCCGACGGCAACCCGACCGCGATGCGCCACCGACTCTGCTCCCCGGCCATCGACGCGACCGGCGGACAGACCGGCGAGTTCGGACCCGGCGAGTCCGACGGGATCGGCAACCACGTGTATCGGGTGCCCAATCGCTCCACCGAATACACCCTGCTCCAGTCCGGCGTGCCGCGTGGATGGTGGCGCGCGGTCAACACGACCCACGGGACCTTCGCGCTCGAGAGCTTCATGGACGAGCTCGCGGACCGTGCGGGCAAGGATCCCTACCAGTATCGCCTCGACCTGATCGATCGCTGGGTCGTGGAGAAGCCGCGCGACAACAAGGACTTCCCGTTCGACCCGAGCCGCTTCCGCCGGGTCCTGACCCTGGCCGCCGAGAAGGCGGATTGGGGCTCGCCGCTTCCGGCGGGGCGGGGCCGGGGCATCGCGCAGAACGTGCCCGACCACCTGACCTATGCGGCGGTCGTGGTCGAGGCGTCGCTCCAGGGATCGCGGGTGCGGGTCCACCGGGTGGTGGTCGCGGTCGATTGCGGCCGCGTGGTCAATCCGGACGGCGCCCGCGCCCAGCTCGAAGGCGGCGTGGTCCAGGCCCTGTCCGCAGCCCTCGGCGAGGCGATCAGCATCGAGAGGGGTGGGGTGGTCGAGGGGAACTTCGATCGCTACAAGCTGCTCAGGATGGGCCAGGAGCCGGCGGTGGTAGAGTGCCACTGGGTGACCGACGACTCGGTCGCGATCACCGGGCTCGGCGAGCCGTCCGTGCCGCCCTTCTTCCCGGCGCTCGCCAACGCGATCGCCCGCGCCAGCGGGCGTCGCCTCCGGCAGATGCCGTTCGATCTGGCCCGCTCGGCCTGACGGGGGCGCGGGCCGCTCGCGTCGATCGGGGCGGACCATCTGTAGAATCGCGAGGCGCGGGCTCGAGACCCGCGCCTCGCGCGCTTCTCACCCGCCCGCGAGCGCGCCGCTCCGCATCGCCTCGATCATCTTGTCGGCGAAGAGATCGACCTCGTCCACTGTCGTGAAGACGTTGGGCGTGATTCGGAGGCCGCTGAACTCCGGGTGCACGATGGCCACCGTCTGGATCCGATGGTCGTTGAGCAGCCAGCCGTGGAGCTTGACCGGGTCGATGCCGTCGATCCCCACCAGCGCGATGGCGCCGGCGTACGGCGTGTCGAGCTGGGTCGGGATCCGGATCCGGTCGCTCTCCGAGAGCAGCCGCTTGGCCCAGCGGTCCCGGAGGTAGCGGAGCCGCGCGATCTTCCGCTCCGCGCCGATCGAGCGGTGGAAGGCGAGCGCCAGCGAGATCGCGTTGTGGTTGGCGGCCGGGTGGGTCCCGATCTCCTCGTACTTCCGGACGTTCTCGTTCATCGAGGTCGGCGCGGCCATCAGGGGCCAGAGGCCCTTGATCTTGTCGCGCCGGACGTAGAGAAAGCCGGTGCCGACCGGCGCCAGGAGCCACTTGTGGAGACTGGTCCCGTAGTAGTCGCAGCCCAGCTCGTCCCGCGTGAACGGGAAGTGGGCGTAGGCGTGGGCCCCGTCCACCAGGACCTGGATGCCCTTCGGCCGGGCCAGGTCGACCAGCTGCTTCACCGGCATGATCTGGCCGGTCAGGTTGGTGATGTGGGTGACCTCGATCGCCCTGGTCCGCGGGGTGATCGCTTCCGCGAACCGATCCACCAGATACTGCTGTGATCGCGGCGGCACCTCGAAGGAGATCGACTTGATCACGATCCCCTCGCGGCGGGCCCGCTGGTCCCAGGTGGTGAGCATCCGACCGTAGTTCTGGTTGGTGACGATCACCTCGTCGCCCCGGGCGAGGTCGAGGCCCAGGATCATCGTCTCGTTGGCCTCCGAGGCGTTCCGGGTGATCGCCATCTCCTCGGGGTCGCAGCCGAAATCGCGGGCCAGATCGCGGCGGACGCTCTCGATCCTGGGCTCGAGCACCGACCACATGTGGTTGACCGGGATCTCGTTGCTGAAGCGGAGGTCCCGGATCATCGCCTCGAGGACGTGGGTCGGCGTCGGACAGACGCCGCCGTTGTTGAGGTTGACCAGGGTCCGGTCGGTGTCGAAGGCCCGCTGGATCTCTCCCCAGTAGGCCTCGTCCTCCACCGCCCCGGAGCCACGCTCCCGCGCCTTGAGGATCTGTCGGAACGAATCGGGGCGAAACGCGGGAGCCACGGCGGTGGCGCCCACGAGCGTCTCCATGAACTGACGGCGAGTCGGCATGGGGCGGGCTCGTTGATCGGGGATACCGTCAAATCTCCCCCGGGCACGGGGCGCGGGCAAGGCGGGCATATGTCCTGCCTTTTCCGGCCCTCCGATGACTCCGACTCCAGGCCTGAGGCTCGGCGGCCCCTCCGAGGGCAATGTCTTCTCGCGACTTATGGCGGCCGCTGCAAGGGCCTGCACGTCCCGTCTGCAACGGCCGCTCTCGCAGCTTGCGGTGGCGCTGCTCGCGCTCGCCGGCTGCCAGGGGGAGCCGACCACCGGCGGCCTCGATCCGGTCACCCCCGGATCCCTGGCGATCGCGATCAGCGGGCTGCCCGGGGGTGCCGCGGCGAACCTAACGCTGACCGGCCCCGGCAGCGGCGGCTCCAGCCGATCGATCACCGCGGCGGGCACCGTCGCCAACCTCACCCCGGGGAGCTACACCCTGACGGCCAATCCGGTCGTGGCCGGCGGAGACGGCTACGGCGCCGCGCCCGAGACCCAGCTGATCTCGGTGCGTGAGGGCCCGACCGTGACCAGCGCGGCGGTGAGCTACGGCATCGTCACCGGACGGATCGCCCTCACCCTGACGGGACTGCCTGGTGGCGAGGGCGGTTCGGTCTCCTTGAGCGGTCCGGGCGGCTTCACGACGACGGCCACGGCGAGCGGCGTCGTGACCGGTCTTCCCCCCGGCAACTACACCGTCACGGCGGAGCCGGTGGAGCTCGACGGCGATCAGTACGAGCCGACCGGCGGCGCCCAGCTGATCCTGGTGACCCCGGGCACGGCGGCGAGTCCGGTGACGGCGGGATACCGCCTCACCACCGGCCGCCTCGAGGTCCAGGTGAGCGGCGCGCCCGTGGGGGCGACCCCGGAGGTCACGGTCTCCGGTCCGGACGGATATCAGACCACGCTCTCGGCGACGACCACACTCGCCGGCCTGGTGCCCGGCACCTATCAGATCGCCGCCCAGTCACTTTCGGTGAGCGGCGACGGCTACGCGCCCACGATCGCGCCGGCCAACGTCGCCGTCGCCGCGGTCCCGGTGCCCGCGAGCAGCTCGGTGAGCTACGCGCTGGCCACCGCCTCGCTCAGCCTCGATCTGGTCGGGTTGCCGGCCGGGGTGAGCGCCAACGTGACCGTGACCGGCCCCGGTGGCTCCCAACCGGTGACCGCGAGCGCCACGCTGACCGGCCTCGCGGCCGGCGACTACGCGATCGCCGCTGGTCTCGTGAACGACGGGTCCGCGGTGTACGTCCCGAGCCCCGCCGACCAGAGCGTGACTCTGGCGCCGAGCTCCACGCCGGTCAGCCGCACGGTGACGTACACGAGGGCCACCGGCTCGCTCCAGGTGACGGTGAACGGCTTGCCGGGTGGCGTGAACGCGTCGGTGGCCGTGGCCGGACCAGGTGGCTTCAGTCAGAACGTGACCCAGACCACCACGCTCGCCGGGCTCGACCCGGGCTCGTACGTGGTGACCTCCGCCGCGGTCTCCTCGGGGGCCACGAGCTACGTGCCGACGCCCTCGGCCCAGACGGTCGCCGTCACCACCGGCGCCACGTCGAACGCCACCGTGTCCTACGGCGCCGTGGGTGGCACCCTGACGGTGACGGTCAATGGTCTTCCGGGTGGCGTGCCCGCCGGTGTGACGGTGACCGGCCCCGCCGGCTTCTCGGCGGCGGTCACCGCGACGACCACGCTGAACAACCTGGTCGCGGGCACCTATACGGTCGCCGCGGTGAGCGTCAGCTCCGGCGGGAATACCTACGCTCCCTCGCCGACCTCGCAGGGGGCGTCGGTCACGGTCGGCACGACGGTGAGCCGGACGGTGACCTACACCCTGGTGCCGGCTCCGGGGTCGTTGGCGGTGACGATCGCGGGCCTTCCCGGCGGCACGCTCGCCGACGTGACCGTCTCGGGCCCAGCCGGCTATTCGGCCGCGCTCACCGCGACCCAGACCCTGACCGGGCTCACCGCGGGGTCCTACACCGTCGCGGCGGCCAACGTGACGGTCGGCGCGAGCGTCTATGCTCCGAGCCCGACCAGCCAGTCCGCCACGGTCAGCTCCGGCGCGACCACCAACAAGACGGTGACCTACGCGCTGGTGCCGTCGCCGGGATCGCTCACCGTGACCATCGCCGGTTTGCCCGGCGGCGCGCTCGGCGACGTCACCGTGACCGGGCCCGGCGGATACAACGCCTCGGTCACGACGACCCAGACGCTCACCGGCCTCACGGCCGGCAGCTACACCGTGAGCGCCGCGCCGGTGACGGCCGGGGCGCAGAACTACAATCCGACCCCGACCAGCCAGTCGCCGAGCGTGCCCGCGGGCGGCTCGGCCTCGGCGACGGTGACCTACGCCGCCGGGCCGGCCGCGACCCTCAATCTCTCGATCGACGGGCTCTACCTGACGCAGGCGATCCAGCGCTACGACGGCACCGTGCCGCTGGTGGCCGGTCGAGACGCCTATCTCCGCGTCTTCGTCCTCGCCAACCAGGCCAACGGCGACACGCCGACCGTCAGGGTGCGCTTCTACTCGAGCGGCGCCCTGGTCCAGACGTCGACCATCAACGCGCCGGGCGCGAGCGTGCCGACCGCCGCCAACGAGAGCTCGCTCTCCTCCTCGTGGAACATGCTGGTCCCGGCGGCGTTGGTGCAGCCCAACCTGACGATCCTCGCGGACGTCGATCCGGGCAACGCCGTGGCCGAAGCGAACGAGACCGACAACGCCTTCCCCGTCTCCGGAACGCCGGGCGCGGTCGACGTGCGCTCGCCCCGACCTTCAACTGATTCGTCCCGGTGCACCAGGATTCCAACGGACTCACCGGCAATGTCACCGTGGCAACCAGGCCACCCTTCCCATCGATCCTCGAAGCTGCTCCCGATCGGCGCGGTGAGCGCGGACATCCGGTCGGGTGCGGCCACCTGGCTCGCCGCGAAGCCGCTCCAGAGCCGAACGGCAACGGCGCCTGGGCACGATCCTCTCCGGAGGTGCTCGCGCTCAAGAGCGTCGACGGCAGCTCGAAGTACCAATACGGCGTGGTCGGTACCTCCTACTCGAGCGGCGGCTGGACTACGTCGGCGGCGGCGCTCGCACCGCGCTCGGCTGGGACAAGTTGCCGAGCGGCTCCGGGGTGATGGCGGCACGAGCCATCGCCACCATGGGCCGCTCCGCGCCTGCGGCGGCGTGGCCAGCCCCGATCCGTCGTATCCGTATGCCGGGGCCAAGATCGGCGTCTGGGGCCTCGACCTCTCGACCCTCGCGCTCAAGTCGCCGGCCACCTACGTCGACCTGATGAGCTACTGCAGCCCCGAATGGGTCAGCGACCAAGCAACTGGAAACGCGATGGTGCAATACCGTCAGGCCGGACCCAACAACGCGCCGGTCGCGGGCGGTACTGGTGCGACCGGCAGCCTGCTGGTGTTCGGCCGGGCAACTGCCTCCGGTCTCGTGCTCGGCCTGGGCCCGGTGCTTCGACCCTGGTGAGCGGGACCGGATCCTGACCAGCGGCTACGCGGTAGAAGGCCTGACGATCGACGGACAGGTGCCTTCCGATACGGGTTGCCACTGCGCGCGCGGTGGATGACCGGAACGCCGAGGAGGCTCACGGCGGCAGCCGTCGGTCAGATCCCCGCCGCAGGGCGCTCGCCGGTCTGCCCAGACGCTGGGGCCAGAGCACCGTCCGTTCCTGGCAGACAGGCGGTCGCCGCCTTCCGGCGCAGCAGCTGTTGCCAGGGACCCGCTGGCGAGCTCACCCGGCCGAACCCGGGCTCAAGCGACTGGCCGGGACGCCGCCACCCATCCACGGCGATGCAGTGCGCGACGAGGCGACCGGCGAGTGCTCTCCTTCGCGCGGGGCGGCCGGGCGCGGGTCTAGCCGCACCGGGCGGTGACCGTGACTTTCTCGGACGGGCGCCCGGCGGCGGTCGCTGCGCCAGGACTGGCCGAGTGGTTCGACGTCCTGCGACGGACAGGGAGCGTCGGGCCACCCACCTTTCCGGGTCCAGTCGAGCCAGACCCGTCCCTGCCGCGTTGGTGGGACCGGTGCTCTGACCGAATCGGCGCCTCGATCGCCAATTTCGACCTGACTGGCCTGGCTACCGGCTCACGCCGGGCAGACGGCGAGGCCGACGGCGAGCGCGCCTCGTGGCTGGCCTGGTCCGACCGGGCGTCGTGGCTGATCCTCGACGTGACCGACCAGGAGCAGGTCGAGCGCGCGGGCCCACGCGATCGCGGGTGAGCGTGGCGCAGGCCTGAATGCGCGCCGGGTCAACAACGCGGGGACTGGTCGGCGGACTGCTTCGAGCTCCGTCCTCGCCGACGAACCGCCGTCAGCTCGAGGTCAACGTCACCGGTCTCTGCCGTCACCCAGGCGGCGCTGCCGTCCAGCGAGTGCGCGGCCGGATCGTCGGCCGACGGGGTCGATCGCCGGGCAAGTCAGTGTGGCGCCGAGGTAGCCTGTACCGCATGTCGTGGGGAAGCACGCCACAGGGGCGCTCGACGTCTTGCGGTCGAGCTGGCCGAGAGCGGCATCGAGATCTCGGTCGGCGCCCCAGCGGCGCGGTGAAGACCGATCTGAACAGGCGGGCATCGCCGTATCGGCCTGGAGACCTGCCGCCGGCGAGCGCCTGGAGCTCACGGCGCAGCATCTCGCTGCGGCTGCCTGCGGCCAACGACCGGTGCGAAGGCCCGCCTGAGCTGGTGGCTGACGCGCTGCCGAGCACGCCCTCACGGCCGAGCGCCTTGGTATTCGCCGGCCTGGTGGCGCCGACGCGACTCCGCGCTGCGCGCTGGCTGCCCTGGACCGTTGGCGCGACGCGATCCTGACTGTGTTCGCCGCGCGCAGCGCCGCCGGTGGTGAGAGGTCTGGAGGCCGTGGTCGCGACGCTGCTGCTCGGGCTCGCCGCGTTTCGACTCGACCCCGACCGATCCGGCCGGCGCCGACGTCACGGGCGAGCTCGTCCCCGCGACGGCGTGGCTCGAGGTCGGTGGCACGCTCACGATGACCCTCGGTGACGACCAGCCCTTCACGCTGGAGAGCGGCGACCGGTCGGTCGTCGCGGTCGAGCGCGACGGTCGGATCCGCGCGGTGGGCGTCGGCCGGACCGAGCTCCGGGCCTTCACCCGCGGTGGGCGGAGCGTGGCCAGCGTCAGCGTGCTCCCGGCCACGCCCCGCCGCCGGATCACGGTGGTCGACTCGGGGCTCACCGACGTGAGCCTGCTCGGCATCTGGAGCGTCGACGCGACGGTCAGCTACGCCGTCGGCATCCTCGGCGTGCTGCTCGAGACCACCGACGGCGGCGCCAGCTGGCATCGGGTCCCCCTGGGCACCGACGACGACCTGGTCGGGATCTGGGCCTCTTCCCGCGACGACGTCTGGGCCGTCGGCGAGGCCGGCGCGGCCTACCACTTCGATGGCGCGACCTGGACCAGGCAACAGACCGGCGCGGGATTCACGCTGCTCGAGGTCTGGGGTCTCGGTCCCGATCACGTCTACGCGGTGGGCGCCGGCGGCGCGGTCCAGTACGACGGCGTCTCCTGGCGACCGATGAGCGGCGCGGAAGGCGCCGAGCTCTGGGCCGTGTGGGGCACCCATCCGGACACGCTCTTCGCCAGCGGACAGAACGGCGTCATCCTCCGCTGGGACGGCGGGCGCTGGCGGGCGATGACCAGCGGCACCAACCGGATCCTCTTCGGCCTCTATGGCGGCGCGGCCGACGACGTCTACGCCGCCGGGATACGCGGAACCTTCCTCCACTTCGACGGCGACGCCTGGTCGCCCGCGCCGCTTCCCTCGGGCGCCGACTTCTTCGCGCTCGCCGGGCGGGGCCGCAACCTGCTCACCGTCGTCGGCAACAACGGCGCGATCATGCTGAGGAACGGCGGCACCTGGACCTTCGTGCCCCCGATCGCCACCAGCGAGAACCTCCGCGCCATCGCCTTCGACCCGACGGGCGTGATGCGGGTGGCGGGCTGGTCCGGCACGGTGATCCGCCGTGATCCGACGGGCTGGCATACCGAGCTCACCTCGCCGGTGCTCTTCTCCGCGGCGGAGCGCGCGGGCGGACAGGAGGTGACCGTCGGGGTCGGCAGCGCGTTCGCGATCCAGGCCGCGGCCACCAGCCTGCTGGAGCGCCCCACCCACCGGACCCTCTACGGAGTGGCCCGAGGTCCCGGCGATCGGCTGATCGCCGTCGGCGACACCGGCACCATCCTCGAGTACGACGGCTCGCGCTGGTCGCTGGTCGGGTTGGGCGAGACCAGGCTGCTGCGCTCGATCTGGACCGACCCGGACGACCGGGACTACGCGGTCGTGGTCGGCGAGGGCGGGCTGATCATGGAGCGCCGGGCCGGGGCCTGGACGCCGGTCGCGTCGCCCACCGCCAAGTTCCTCCGCCACGTGTTCGGGATCTCGCGCGGGCTGCTCTTCGCCGTTGGCGACAGCGGCACGGTGCTCCGCGGCGAGAACGGGCGCTGGGAGACCATGGCCGCCCCGACCACGGTGACGCTGCGCGGCGTCTGGGGCTCGGCCCCGGACGACGTCCACGCGGTCGGCGAGGACGGCGTGGCCCTTCGCTTCGACGGCCGTCGCTGGTACCGGCTGCCGACGCCGACCGATCTGGAGCTTCGGGCCGTCTACGGCACCGGCCCCACCGAGGTCTACGCGGTCGGTCTCGGAGGCACCGTGCTCCGCTTCGACGGCTCGGCCTGGATCGGCCTGGACTCGCCCTCGACGGCCTATCTCCTGAGCCTCTCCCCCGGCGTCGGCGGCATCACGGCCGTGGGGACCAACCGCACGGTGCTCCGACTCGAGCCCTGACGCTCAGGTGGTGGGCCGGGGCTGCCGATACTGCCCCTGGTCCGCCATGCCTGTCTCGCCGCCCTCGCTCGACGAAGACCGCCGCCGCCTCGCGGCGGCGCTGGTCCTCTATCTGGGCCTGGTCATCGTCGTGGTCACCCTGGTGCCCTTCGACTTCACCCGGCCGGCCGGATTCAGGCTGGTCGGGTTTCGCGGCCTGGCCGACCTGTTCGCGAACGTCCTCTTCTTCGTGCCGCTCGGGTTCTTCGTCGCGTTCGGGGGCAGAGGCCGGCCCGTCGTGGTCGCCTTCGCGGTGAGCCTCTCGGTCGAGCTGCTGCAACAGCTGCTTCCGGGCCGAGCCCCGTCGCTGATCGACGTGGCGACCAACACGGCGGGCGGTTGGCTGGGCGGCGTGATCGAGACGACGCTGGCCGGCGCCCTCGAGCGGAATCGGCGCGGCGGCGTCTTCGCCCTCGACCTGCCGCTGATGGGGCTGGTCTATCTCGCGGTGCCGTTGCTCTGGCTCTCGGGGCTCGCGGCTTCCGGCGAGCCGGGCCGAGAGTGGCTGGCTCTGCTGGTGATCGTCGCGGGGCTCCCGGTCTGGAGCGCCGTCACCCGGCACCACCTCGCGCCCCGAGGATCCACCGGGTGGACCGGGCCGGCGCTCGCCGCGGGCTGGACGATCGTCGGGCTGGGGCCGGGCTGGTTCGGTCGTCCGGGCTTCGTGGCGGCCGCCGCGCTGCTCGCGGGAGTGGCGGTACGCCTCCTCGCCGATCTGCTGCGCTGGCGGGAGCGCGAAGGCAGCCGGTACGAGCTGCTCACCGTGCGCCGGGTGATGCTTCCGCTCGTCGCCTATCTCGTGCTGGTCGCGGTCTGGCCGATGGAGCAGCTTGGTGCGACCTGGCGCTGGCCGCTGGCGCTCGCGACCCTGCCCGGCGGCTCGGGACAGACCGCGATCCTCCGACTGCTCGAGCTCACGGCGGCGACGACGGTGCTGGGGTATCTGGTGGCGGAATGGGGCGGCCGCGCCAATCGGGGCGCTGCCGCCGACCGCAAACTCGGCGCCCTGCTGGCCCTCGGCGCCGGGATCGGGTTGGTGGCCCTGCGAGGCTGCTTCCGGAGCCTTCCGGTGACGCCGCTCGAGCTGGTGCTGGTGATGGCGGCGCCGATCTTCGGCGCGGTGCTCTACTGGCGGCAGCGGAGCTTCGTGAAGGCGATCGTGGCCGCGCGCAGCGCTCCGACGCCGCTCAGTGCCCCGCCGGCGCCCCGAAGTGGAGGTACAGCACGCCTCCCGGTCCCGATGGCGGCACCGACGCCACGTAGATCCGGTCATAGTCTTCGTCGGTGAGCTCGCCCACGTCCTGACCGGTCAGGCCCTTCACGATCGCCGGCACCAGGTTGCTGTGGCTCACCACCAGCGCCCGGGTCCCGGCCGGCAGGCCCTTGAGCGTGCCCACCAGGCCGGCGACGTCCCGCGCGTCGACCGTGCTGAGCGCGACCCCGAGCCGCTCGGCGAGCGGCTGACCGGTCTCCTGGGTGCGCTTGAACTGCGAGACGAAGACCCGCGACACCCGGGCGTCCTTGAGCATCTCCGCCAGCGCCCGGGCCCGCGCCTGCCCGACGTCGGTGAGCGACGGGTCCGGATTCTCGGGCCCCTTCTCGGCGTGCCTAACGACGAACACGGTCACCGGCTCGGCCGTCTGCGCGATCGCGGGCGAGGGGCTCGCGACCAGGCCGGCCAGGGCGGCCAGGAACAGCGGGATCGTGCGGGCGGTCATGCAGGACTCCTTCCGGTGCGCGGGTCCCCTCCCGGGCCACGCCCGGGGGCGACAAGGATAACGTGCCGCGGGCCGGCTGGCCATTCGCCGGGCCGGTGTGCTAACGTACGGCCTGGTCGTCGTCTCAGATTCGCGAACTCGAACCCCGCTCACTCGCGCTCGCCGGGAGAATCCATGCGCGCCCGCTCGTCATCCGTCCTGCTGCTCCTCACGGCCGCCGCCTGCGCCACCAACCCCGTCACCGGGCGGCGCGAGCTGTCCCTGATCTCGGAGTCCCAGGAGATCGAGATGGGGCGGGAGGCCGCGGTGGAGGTCCGCCGGAGCATGGGCCTGGTGCCGGACTCGGCGCTCCAGCGCTACGTCCGCGGGATCGGGCTCCGGCTGGCGGCCGCCTCGGAGCGCCCCCAGCTGCCCTGGTCCTTCGACGTGGTCGACGACGCGGCGGTCAACGCCTTCGCCCTGCCCGGCGGCTTCATCTTCGTCACCCGCGGGATCCTGGCGCACATGAACAGCGAGGCCGAGCTCGCCTCGGTGCTCGGCCACGAGATCGGACACGTCACCGCCAAGCACTCGGTCCGACAGATCAGTCGGGCTCAGGTGCTCCAGCTGGGGCTCGGCGTCGGGAGCGTGCTGAGCAGCGACGTCGCGGCGCTGAGCGGCGTGCTCTCCAGCGGTCTCGGTCTCCTGATGCTCAAGTACGGCCGCGACGACGAAACCCAGGCCGACGACCTCGGCTTCCGTTACGCGCTCGACGACGGCTACGACGTCCGCGCGATGAAGAGCATGTTCGCGATGCTCCAGCGGGTCAGCTCGACGGGCGGCGGAGGCGGCCGGCTGCCGCAATGGCTCTCGACCCACCCCGATCCCGAGAACCGGATCACCAAGACCGACGAGCGGCTCGCGACCGTCACCGTCGACCTGAGCTCGAAGCGGCTCAACGCGAGCGGCTTCCTCCAGCAGCTCGACGGGGTCGTCTTCGGCGAAAATCCGCGCCAGGGCTTCTTCGAGGGCAGCCGCTTCAACCACCCCGACCTTGCCTTCCGGCTCGATTTTCCGGACGGTTGGCAGACCCAGAACCAGCCCTCCGCCGTGGTCGGTGGAGCCGAGCGCAGGACGCCCTGGTGGCGCTCAACATTCCGACCCAGGACGCCCCCGACGCCGCGCTGGCGCTTCCTCCGTAGCGGGCATCAGGAGCGGGTGGTCTCCCGCTCGGCCATCAACAGCTTCCCGGCGCCACCGGCGACTTCACCGCCACCAGCAGCCAGGACGACAGACCCTCTCCGGCCAGTGGCGTTCATCTCCTACGGCTCCAATACCTATCCAGATCCTCGGCTACACGCCGTCAGCCAGCTCGCGAGCTACCCGAGGCCAGTTCGATCAGACCATCGGGAGCTTCGCCCGACTCACCGACCAGGCGGCGCTCGCGAAGCAACCGGTCCGGGTTCGGCTGGGTGCGGATCAGCCGGGCGATGACGGTCGAGGACTTCCACCGCCAGTATCCGAGCGCGATCCCGGTGGAGCAGGTCGCGCTGATCAACGCGAAGGACTCCGTCACCGACACCTTCGCCGCCGGCAGCTACGTCGGGTGAGCTAGATCCCTTCGGCGGCGAGGCTCGGACCGGACGCCCGGTCGATCGCCGCCGTCTCGGCCAGGTCCTTGGTCGAGAGTCGGTATTTGAGTCCCTCGAGCGGCGCGCCAGGCAGGAGAGTGCCGCCGCTCATCGCCGCGCCCAGCTCCGCGATCAGCTCGAGCAGCGACTGGAGAGCCGGTCAGCTCTCCTCCCGTCCGCGCGACGGTGTTCCACCAGGCGTCCGAGTCTCGCGAGAGCGTCGGCCTCGGACCTGAGTCGCGCCAGCGTCAGGTCGGTTCCGGCGAGCTCGCGGGCCGCGCGCGCGGCCGCCTCGGTGATCGGCGCCAGCTCCTCTGGCGCCGCTCGCGCGGTCGGATCCGATTCCGCTCGATCGGCCCGCGGGCGAGTCGGATCACCTCGGACGGGAGCTCGCCGGGCCCGGCCCCAACGACCGGAGCTCGGCGATCAGCCCGGGGGCGATCGGGCCGTCGGTCGCCTCGGCCTCGGCCGCGCCAGGGCAGGGCGGGTGACTTCAGGTCGGACACCAGCAGCAGTCCCGCCACCAGGGCTGGCCGAAAGAAGAGCGGCGAGGCCACCACTCCGGCGAAGAGACCAGCCCAGGCCCGCCCGCGACCAGCACGAGGTAGCTCGACGGAATCGCCGACCACATCGTCGCCCGGCTCATGGCGATCCGTCGCGCCACTGGCGGTCAGCCGACCGCTCGGCGCCAGGCCGGTCGCGGCGGCCAGCGGCACCTCGATCAGCGCCCGGCGGCCGGCCTCCGCCTCGGCCAGATGGCCCTGGTCGACCAAACCGAGATCACCACCAGGAGGCTCGGCCACCGCCCGGCGGAACTCGGGCCCGGGCTGGCGCACCAGGAGAATCGCGACCCGCCCACCGGGCGGATACGCCCGGCAGAGGGGTGAGCCGGGCAAGGTGGGGGTCTCGCAGACCAGGCAGCTCCGGCGGGTCGCCTCCCTGCGCGCGCCGCTCATCACCTCGCGTCTCGTCAGATCCTGCCGCATCAGCGACGCGGTCAGGTAGCGGTCCGCCGGGCTCGCCGCGGTGGCGCGCGCCACGCCAGGTCGTCGAGCCAGTCCAGCACCTGCGGGCGAGCTCGCGAGGATGGTAGCCGCCGGCGAGCGGCAGCGGCGGGAGATGGCAGGGATGATCCCGGAAGGTGGCCGGTGAAGGCACTCGAACAACGTCATCCCGAGGGCATGAGATCGCTGCGCGCGTCGCCCCGCTGGCCGGCGAGCACATCGGGCGCCGCGTAGACCAACGTGCCGGCGAGCGTGCCGGTCGCCGAGAGCGCGGGGTGGCCCTCGTTCCGGGCCAGGCCGAAGTCCGCGAGGTGGGCCGCCCGTTCCGGTCGAGCAGCACGTTCGCGGGCTTCACGTCGCGATGGAGCACCCGGGCGCGATGCGCGGTGTCGAGCGCCGCAGGCGTCGCTCGCGACCCGGGCGTTCTTCAGGGCCGAAGCTCGCCGTGCAGCGGAGCCACTGCTGCGAGGTCGGAGCCGTCGATCAGCCCATCACCACGTAGGCGGCCCCCGCCGTCCTCCGCGTAGTCGCGCACCGCGACGATGTTGGGATGCTTGAGCTCGCGAAGAGTCCGGACCTCGTGGCGGAGACGCTGGCGCGCTTCCTCCGCCCGGCCCGGGCGGCACCACGGGTGACGGCGACCTCCTCCAGGCGCTGGGTGTCCGCGCCGCGTAGACCAGCGAGTGGCCGCCCCGCCCGATCTCCTTGAGGAGCACGAACCACTTGCCGAGGGATGGCGCCGAGGGCGGGGCGCCGGCCAGGATCGGGTCGAGGTTGCTCATTGGCCGAGTCGGTCGAGCATCCCCGCGCGCGGAGCTGCGCCAGCGGGCGTCTTCGGTCGTATAGTCGCGGAGGAAGCTCTCGAGGGTGCTTCTGGCCAGGTCGCGCCGGCCGAGCGCGGGCGGCGCACGCCGGCGTGAGCGCTGCGCCGTAGTGGTTGGGCCAGAACTCGACCACGAGCTCCATGATCGGCCCGGCCGAGCGATCGTCTCCCGCGTCGGCCACGGGGTGGCCCACCTCGAACACGATCCCCGCGGCCTGCCAGCGCTCGGCCGGGTCGGCCCGCAGCAGGTACTCGCGCGCCCGCTCGATCCGCCCGGCCAAGGCGAAGCAGGCCGCGGCGTAGCCGAGTCCGTCGAGGCCCTCCGGTGGCTCGTGCTGGGCGATCACGGTCTCGGCCTCGACCGTGTTGCAGTATGGCTTGACCAGACGGAACCAGCCCGCCGCCGGACCGCGATAGTCGGCGATCGGGTCGGGCATCGACGTCGCGTCGACGGGGTGGCCCGCCCGCCGACTCGCGGCCACCACCGCGGAGCCCGAGAGGGCGAGGAAGGCGAAGCCCGCGGCGTAATGAAGCTTGAGCATGGTCGTGTTCCCGGCGCTTTCGAGGGGCAAGGGATGTGCCCCCTTCCTGTGAGGACGGGCGGCCGCTCGGGGATTCGTCAGGGCCGCCGGGTCGACCGGATGATGCGCGACGGCCGGAACCCGACACGAAGAGGGGGCGGTCACCCCGCCCCCGGTCAGATGCAACTTTCTGCAGAGGAGAACGCGGCAGCCGCCGCCGTCAGGAGCGGGTGGTCCGCCGCTTGAGGAAGTCCATCAGGAGGAACTGCCCCAGCGTCATCGTGTTGGTGAAGTAGGCTTTGCCGCGGCACATCTCGGCCACCTTCATCACGAACTCCACCAGGGCCCGATCGCGGGCCAGCATGAAGGTGTTGATCATGATGCCCGCGCGGCGGCAGGCCGCGACCTCGGCGAACGTCGCCTTCAGGATCTCCGGGGCGAGGCCCATCGAGTTGAAGTAGATCCGTCCGTCGGGCAGCGTCATCGCCGACGGCTTCCCGTCGGTGATCATCACGATCTGCTTCATGTCCTTCTTCTGCGCCTGCAGCAGCCGCCTCGCGAGCTTGAGGCCCTCGGCGGTGTTGGTGTGGAAGGGGCCCACCTTGGCGGTGGCCAGGGTGGCGATCGGAATCTCTTCGGCCGAGTCGTGGAACAGCACCACCTTCAAGCTGTCACCGGGATACTGGGTCCGAATCAGATGGGTCAGCGCCAGCGCGACCTTCTTCGCCGGGGTGAAGCGATCCTCGCCGTAGAGGATCATCGAGTGCGAGCAGTCGAGCATCAGCACCGTCGCGGCCGACGAGCGGTACTCGGCCTGATGGACGTGGAGATCGCGGTAGTCGAGGTCGATCGGGACCTGGAGCCCGTTCCGCGCGATCGCGCTCGAGAGCGTGGTGGGGACGTCGAGGTTCAGGGTGTCGCCGAACTCGTACGGCTTGCTCGCCGCTTCGGCTTCGACCCCGGTGGCGAGGTGCGGCGTCTCGTGCGCGCCGATGCTGGCCCGGCCGATGGTGCCGAGCAGGTTCTTGAGCGTGCGATAGCCGAGGAAGTCGAGGCCCTTGTCGGTCAGGTCGAACTGGACGTCGCGCGCCGCGGCTCGCGCTTCGCCGCCGGGGCCCGTCACCGCGCTGTAGCCGGCCGGCACCTGGGGAGCCTGGCTGGTCTTGAGGTAGCCCTCCTCGATCAGCCGCTCGACGACCTGGTCGAGCAGCTTCGCGAGCTGGCGCTCGATCTCGAGGTCTTTCGCCTCGTCGCCGGTGGACTCGCCCCGGAGGTAGCGGACCATCTCGGGCGTCAGCTGTCCGGTGTTGAGCAGCGCGTCGAGGATCGCTTCGCGGAGGGAGTCGAGCGAGCGGTCACCGTCGGCGGGCGGGTCGGCCCACCAGGGCCACTCGGAGGCGTCGCCGGCGAAGCCGCTCTGGAGGAGGAAGTCGCCCAGCCGATCGAGCAGCGCCTGCAGGTTGATCGCGTCGGCCAGCTCGGGGGTGTACTTCGTGTACGTCGTGTACCGCATCCATGAACGGTAGAGGTGGCGACCAGCGGCAGCAAGGGCGGCCGCCTATCTTGCAGTGGTGACGACCGCTCGGACGGCCTTCAGGAGGGTGATGACGGTCGGTGCGCTCCGGCACCGCAACTTCCGTCTCTTCATCAGCGGTCAGTTCATCTCGCTCTCCGGCACCTGGATGCAGTCGGTCGCCCTCGGCTGGCTGGTGCTCGAGTTGACCGGGTCGACCCTGCAGACCGGCCTGGTCACCACCCTGAGCTCGCTGCCGGTGCTGCTCTTCACGCTCTACGGGGGCGTGCTGGCCAACCGGGTGGACAAGCGGCGCGCGCTGATCCTGCTCCAGACCCTCTTCCTGCTCGAGGCGATCGCGCTCGGGGTCCTGACCGCCGGCGGGTGGATCACCGTGCCGCTGATCTACCTGCTGGCGGCGCTCACCGGTCTGGTGAGCGCCTTCGAGATCCCGATCCGCCAGGCCTTCCTGATCGAGCTCGTCGGCAAGCCCGACCTGATGAGCGCGATCGCCATGAACAGCTCGGCCTTCAACCTCGCCCGGGTGGTCGGGCCCGCGCTCGCCGCCGCGGTCACCGCCGGGTTCGGCGCCGCCGCGTGCTTCTTCGCGAACGCGATCAGCTTCGGCGGGGTGCTCTACGGGCTCTACCGGATCGATCCCCGCACCATGGCGGGACTGCCCGTCAAGCGGCGGACCGACTTTCGCGACGGGATCCGGCACGTCTTCGGCGCGCCGGTGCCGCGGGCACTGGTCACCCTCACCACCACCTTCACGCTCTTCGCGACCAGCCTGCTCGCGATCCTGCCGGCTTACGCCGGGATCACGCTCCAGACCGACGTCGGCGGCTATGGCGGCCTGATGACCGCGTTCGGCGTGGGCGCGGCAGTCGCCGCTGTCACCCTCGCGGCGATCGGACATCGCTTCCCCAGGAGCGGGTGGCCTTCGTGGGTGGGATCGGGCTCGGGACCGCGGTCCTGCTGCTCGGCCTGGTGCGGAGCTATCCGCTGGCGCTGGGGCTCCTGGCGGTGATCGGGCTCTGCCTCGCTTTGAACGCGATCATGACCAACACGGTGCTGCAGACCGAGGCGCCCGACCACCTCCGCGGCCAGGTCGTCGCGCTCTACGCCTTCATCGTGATCGGCCTCGCTCCGTTCGGCTCGGCGCAGGCCAGCTGGGTCGGCGAGCGCTTCGGCCCCTCGACCGCCGTCGCGGTGGGCGGCGCGATCTGTCTGATCGGGGCGACCGTGGTCGCGTGGCGTGGCTGGCGCCACACCGGTCGCGCGACGGTGGCGGCGGCCGGGCCGGCCCCCGCCGAGTCGCTCCCGACCCCGATGACCCGCACGGAGGTCCGATGATCATCACCATCTCGCGGCAGAAGGGCGCCGGCGGCGCCGAGGTGGCGCGACGGGTGGCGGAGGCGCTCTGCTGGCGGCTGGTCGACAACGAGCTGGTCGACCGCGTCGCCGCGCGAGCCCATCTCTCGCCGTCGGAGGTGGAGGCGCTGGAGGAGCGGGCACCGAGCTTCTTCGAGCGGCTGGTGCGGGCGCTCACCGCGGCGGCACCCGAGATCCAGCCCGCCCCCTCCGAGCACGTGCCCGAGCTCGAAGAGGCCAACCTGGTGAAGGTGACCGAGGCCGTGGTGGAGGACGCCGCGCGTGAAGGACGAGTGGTCCTGGTCGGCCGCGCCGCGCCGGCGGTGCTCTCCCGCGAGCGCGACGCGCTGCACGTCAAGATCGTGGCGCCACTCGCGGTCCGGGTCAGGGAGGTGCGCCGGCGGGAGGCTTCGGACGAGCAGGAGGCGCGCGAGGCGGTCGAGCGGTCGGACGCGAATCGGCGCCGCTACCACGAGCGCTACTACGATCGCTCGTGGGACGACGCCGCCAACTACCACCTGGTGCTCAACTCGGCCGCGCTCGGCGTGGACGCGGTGGTCAACACCATCGTCGGACGGGCCAAGACGCTCTGGCCGAACGCGACCGCGGAGCGCCGCGCCTCCGGCTGAGCGCTCGCGTCAGTCGCCGATCTCTCGCCGCTTTTCGCGTCCGGGTCGCGCCGCGGACCAGCCGATGTCGTCGCTCCGGCTGATCCGCTTCTGCGCCGCCAGCGCCTCGAGCACCAGCTCCGCGCCGGCCACCAGGGTGCCGTCGTCGGAGAGGTCGCCCAGCGAGAGCTCGCGCACCAGGGGCAGCAGCTCGGGCACCAGTTCGAACGCCCGCACCGCGGCGTCGCTCCGCTCGTCGCCGGCCACCTTGAGCGCCTGGCCGCCGTCGAACCAGCTCACGATCGTCTCGATCCGCTCGGCGTCCTCGTCCTGGGCCCGCTCCAGGAAGGTCCGGTTGGCGGCGCGCCGGATCAGCTCGTGGGCGATCGCCTCGGTGCCCTGGAGCTCGCCCTCGTACTCCAGCTCGAGCTTGCCGGTGATCGCCGGCAGCGCCGCGTAGAGGTCGCTGATCCTCGGCACCACGGGCGCCTCCCGCACCACGATGCTCCGCCGCTCCGCGTTGGAGACCACGTTCTCGATCAGGCTGATCGGGAGCCGCTGGCTCACCCCGGAGCGCTTGTCGATCCGGCGATCGCCCCGCGCCTCGAACGCCACCCGCTCCACCACCTCGCGCACGAACTCCGGGATCCGGGTCTCGGGTCCGTCGCGGGTGGTCCAGGCTTCCTGCGCCGTGATCGCCACACCGAGCTCGACGTCCTTGGGATAGTGGGTGGTGATCTCGGCGCCGATCCGGTCCTTGAGCGGGGTGATGATCTTGCCGCGGGCGGTGTAGTCCTCGGGATTGGCGGTGAACACCAGCAGCACGTCGAGCGCCAGGCGGACCGGGTAGCCTTTGATCTGGACGTCGCCTTCCTGCATGATGTTGAAGAGCCCCACCTGGATCTTGCCGCTCAGGTCGGGCAGCTCGTTGATCGCGAAGATCCCGCGGTTGGCGCGCGGCAGGAGCCCGAAGTGCATGGTGAGCTCGTCGCTCAGCAGGTGGCCCCCGCGCGCCGCCTTGATCGGATCGAGGTCGCCGATCAGGTCCGCCACCGTCACGTCCGGGGTGGCCAGCTTCTCCACATAGCGCGCGTCCCGCGCGACCCAGGCGATCGGCGTGTCGCCGCCCAGCTCGTCGAGCCGCTCCCGCGCGAAGCGGGAGATCGGATGGAAGGGGTCGTCGTTCACCTCGCTCCCGGCCACCACCGGCATCCACTCGTCGAGGAAGCGCACCAGCTCGCGGAGGATCCGGCTCTTGGCCTGGCCCCTGAGGCCCAACAGGATGAAGTCCTGCTTGGCGAGCAGCGCGTTGACGATCTGCGGCACGATGGTGTCGTCGTAGCCCACGATGCCCGGGAAGAGCGGCTCGCCGCGCTCCAGGGCCGCGAGGACGTTGGCCCGAATCTCGTCCCGCACCGAGCGACCGCGACGGTCCGGGGCACCCCAGGGGCTGGATTCGAGCTCGGCGAGTGTGGTGGGAAGGGCTTTGCGGGTCACGGAGCGGCTCACGTCGGGGGGAGAGTCGGTCAGCGAAGCATATCGACCTCCCGATGGGCCTCCAAGGGTCGCGGTGTGGCGAGGTGATCCGCCAACGCGTCGACCACGATCGGGTCGAACCGCGAGCCGCGGCCAGCCTGCAGCAACGCGAGCGCCCGCTCGGCGGACCACGCCGGACGGTAGGGCCGCTCGGAGACCAGCGCGTCGAAGATGTCCGACACGGTCAGCACCCGAACCAGGAAAGGAATCTCCGCCCCGCCGATCCCGTCGGGATAGCCGCTGCCGTCGAGCTTCTCGTGGTGCCACCGCACCAGCGGGATCACGTCGCGGAAGGCGGTGATCGGCGCGAGGATCCGGGCGCCGGTGACGGGGTGCCGCTCGATGATCGTGCGCTCCTCCGGCGTGAGCTTGTCGGGCTTGTCGAGCACCACCGCCGGCACCGCGATCTTCCCGATGTCGTGCAACAGACCGCCGCGGCGGAGCACGTCGAGCGCGCTCGCCGGGAGCCCGATCCGGCGACCAAGCGCCATCGCCACCGAGGTGACCCGCTCCGAGTGGCCGGCCGTCCAGGGCGAGTTGGCGTCGACGGTTCGCGCCAGCGCAATCAGGGCGCCCTTGCTGAGGTCCTCGAGATCGTCGAGCAGCCGGGTGTTGGTGAGCGCGACGCCGACCTGGTCGGCCAGGAGCCGGCCGTGCGTGATTGCCGCGTCGTCGAGTCGCCGGCCGTTCTCGCTCAACACCAGCGCGCCCGAGAGCATCCCCTGTCGTCGAAGCGGGAACACCACGTGCCGAGCCGCCTCGGCGATCCGGGGCGGAAGCAAGCCGAGCCTGTGGCCGTTGGTCACCTCGAAGTGTTCCTCGTGCCCGAGCAGCCGCTCCAGCTCCTCGGCGCTCGGGACGCTCTCCAGCAGGAAGGCTGGCGCGCTCTCGTCGAGCGCCGCCACGGCCACCCAGGGGCCGTCCACGTCGCCGCGGGGCGTGGCCAGCGTGGCCAGACCGGCCTCCATCGAGCGCGCGGCCAGGCCGGCCGCCCGAGCGATCGCCTCGAGATCCGGCGTGGCGAGGGCGGTCCTGCCGACGTGGTTGAGCGCCGAGAGCGCGCCGAATTGCCGGCGGAGGCTCGACGCCATCACGTTGAACGACCCGGCCAGCGCGCCGAACTCGTCGTCGGTGGCGACCTCGATGTGGTGGCCGAGATCCCCGCGCGCGAGCCGGACCGTGCCTCGCTCCAGGTCGTCGAGCGGCGCCAGGGCTCGCCGAATCGTGACGTTGCCCGCGACGAACGCCGCCACCACCAGGAGCAGCGCGACCAACCAGAAGGTGGCTCGAAAGGTTTGGAGCGGCTCGAGCACGGCCTTCGCGGGCCGCGAGACCGTCACCCGCCAGTTCGGGCTGCCGAACTCGAAACCGAGGAAGGCGTCCCACTGCGCCCCGATCATCTCGACGCCCCCGGCCGCCCAGCTGAGCCCGCCGCCCTCGAGCGTCGACTCGTCGTCGCCGCCGTCCGGCATGCTGCTCTGGTCCGAGCAATGGAGCCGCGTCGACCGAACGCTGACGCAGATCTCGAGCGCCGACGGCACCAGCTGCCCGGTCTCCTCGGTTCCGAAGAGCCGGTCGCGGTTGACCCGACCGATCAGCCGTTCTCGACCCGACGGCGTCGGATACTCTGCGCCGATCAGGATCTCGCCGCTCGACGGCTCGATGACGAGCACCGGTCGGCCCGTCGCGAGGCGCTCCGCCAACTGGGGGCGTCAACCCGCGGGGGCCGGCTGGTCCGGCGAGATCCGCATCAGATCCACGGTGCGGGCGCGCGACCGGCGGGTCGAGCCACCGAATCCGGCACTCCCGCGGCGATCCGACTCAGCTCCGCCGTGGCGAGCAGCAACCGCTCGATCAGCGACTGGCCGGCGGCCCGCGCCTGCTCCTCGAGCTGCGTCGAGGCCTGACGCTGGAGGTGGCGCGAGACCTGGACGTAGGCGATGCCGGCGAGCAGCCCGGCGGGCAGCACCACGCAGGCGACGAACAGCCCGACCATCCGTCGAGCCACCTTCGTCGGGAGCAGCAGTTGGAGTTGCACCGAGCCCCTAGAACTTGCTGGCCAGGCCGATGAAGCCGCCGTCCGCCGCCATCACGATGTCGTCGAGGCCGGGCCCGCTGAAAGGCGGCACCGAGGCGCCGTCCTGGCCCTTGCTGTAGAGGTCGAACTCGGAGTTCACCGGCACCAGGAAGCGGTCCTTGCGAGCCGCGCCGGGCACCCCGGGCCCAGGTGGGAACTTGAAGTAGACGTAGTCGTTGCCCCAGGGATCCTTGAGGCCGGCCCGGCCGATCGTTGCCAGGTCCGGGGGCAGCGACTGGTTGGTGCCCTCGTACGAGAGGATGTCGTTGCGGAGAGCCCGAATGTCCCCGATGGCCCGGGCGATCTTGGCTTGACGCACCACGGTCTTGTATCGCGGAATCGCCAGGGCGAGCAGGATGCCCAAGACGATCACCACCCCGAGCAGCTCGATCAGGGTGAAGCCACGCCGGTCGGGGACGCCCCGAGGCCGGCAGCCGTTGGGCTCCGACGGTGCCATGATGACCAGTCTGGAACAGCAATCGGTATGCCGATCGTAAGTCTTTATACCTCAATCGTTTGAGAAGTCGAAGGCGGCGCTCCGATGCCTCGTTACGCGTCAGTTGCCCTCCTCCGTGCGGTGAGCTGGTCCGGCCGATTCTCAGGCCCGGAAGCAGGTCGTCCGCGGCTCGCCGCACCGGTCTCCGCCCCTCTCGGCACTCGCTCGCTGCGCCGTAAGTCGTTGCCGTTGTTTGACGTAGGGTGGCGGGCCCGTTAACGTTAGGGTGACTCGAGCGGACGCCACGGCGCCCGCCGAATTCCGAAGGACCACCGTTACAACTCGCCCCGGGGAGTGTCGTATGAAGAAGGTCGTTGCCGTAGCCGCTGTGCTGTTTGCCGTTGCCGCTTGTGGAGAGAAGCCGGCCTCCGACACCCCGATGGCTGACACCGCCGCCGCCGCCGCGCCGGCCCCCGCCACCGAGGCCCCGGCGCCCGCGGACTCGACCGCGATGCCCGACAGCGCCATGGCGAGCGACACCGCCCACAGCATGTGAGGCGGGCGGTTGTCCGAATCGAACGGCCCCGGGGGGTTCCCCCGGGGCCGTCGTCGTCTCGGCGCGCCGCGCTGGCCTGCCTAACGCGTCATCCGAAGGGCAGGGCCGTCACCTCCGCCGGACCGAGCTCCGGTGGCCACCGCCGCCCCCGGCTCGACTTCGCGCCGGAGGATGGCGAGCGCGAGGGGAGCGCCCGTCCCAGGAGCGGGGTCACCCGACCGACCTCCTTCTCGCCGGCGCGGACCTCCGCTCCGTCCGCGCCCGGCTCGGTCGCCGCTCCGGCGAAGCGGAGCCCGCGGAGCACCCAGTTGGGATGGCCCCGGAAGTGGACCCGCGCCACGGTCTCCTGGCCGACGTAGCAGCCCTTCTCGTAGGAGACCCCGTCGAGCTCGTCGTAACGGACCTCCTGCGGGAGGGTCCGCTCGCCGATCTCCGCGCCTAACGTCGGTGCGCCGGCCAGCACCCGCGCGGCCCGGAGCGCCTCGTCTCCGCCTCGCCGCGCCCCACCCCCGGTCGCGGCCTCGGCCATGGACTCGATCGTCTCCGCCCGCGCCACCGCCACCAGGGCGAACGGCGCGCCGCTCGGTCCGTGGCCCACCCAGACCGACCCGTCGGCCGCCCTGGCCGCGCGACCCGCCGCCGGCGTCGCAAGGCCACCGGCGTCCGCGGCCGCCAGCACCGCCCCGCCGAGCTCGAGCGCCTTCGGGCCGAGCAGGTAGAGGATGGCCCATTCGTCGGAGCGGTCGGTCGCCTTCGCGAGCCGCGGCGGCAACCGCCGGCGGAAGAGCTCGACCGTCTCCGCGTGTCCCGCGCGGTCGCCGAAGAGCATGTAGTCCGCTCCGGACCGGGCCGCCCAGTAGTCGGCGACGATCATCCCCTTCGGGGTCAGGAACGCCCCGTAGACCAGCGCGTCCGGCCCGCGGCGCTCGACGTCGTTGGTGTGGAGTCCCTGCAGGCAGGCGCCGGCGCCCGGCCCGCTCACCTCGAACACGCTCCCCCTGGCCACCACGGCCACGGCGCCGTCCTGGAGCGCGTGGAGCAGCTCGGCCGAGATCTCGATTCGATCCATGCCGGGAAGCTAACCGGGTAGAGACGACGGCCCCGACGAGAGCTCCCCCCGGGGCCGTTGGGATCGGTTGCTGGTTCCCGCTCGAATGCCGGCGGGCGCGACGCGACCCGGTCGGGGAGCCGAGCTCGGCCCGCTCACGCCGGGTAGTAGCCGGCTCCCTCGTAGGAGCGATCGAGCAGCTCGACCGGGTGGACCACCTGGGTGGCGAGACCGCGCGCCAGGAGCCCGGCGCCGATCTGCATCAGGCACCCTGGGTTGCCGGTGGCCAGCGCGTCCGGGATCGGCTCCGCCGCGGCGATCGTGGAGACCTTCGCCTCGAGCACGTCGCTCGAGAGCCTGGGATGGAAGACGCCGTAGAGCCCGGCGCTGCCGCAGCAGCGGTCGGATCCGGGGAGCGTGACGAGGTCGAGCTCCGGAATCGCCGCGAGCACCTGGAGCACCTCGGCGTGAACGCCCTGGGCGTGCTGGAGGTGACAGGGCGCGTCGTAGGCCACCCGGATCCGGAGCGGCGCGCCCGGCCGCGGGCCGCGCATCGCCAGGAGCTCGGTCACGTCGCGGACCTTGGCCCCGACCCGACGGGCCGACTCGCTCCCGAGCAGATGCCCGAGATCCTTGAACAGCGCGCCGCATCCGGCGGCGTCGACCACGATCCAGTCGATCTCCGCCCGGTCGAAGGCGGCGAGGTTGGCCCGGGCGAGCCGCGCCGCGCCGGGGCGGTCTCCGGCGTGCTCGTGCAGGGCGCCGCAGCAACCCTGGTCTCGGACCTCGACCACCCGGTAGCCGTTCGCCTCGAGGGTCCGGCGGGTGGCCCGATGGACGTGGTCGAAGAGCGCGTCCATCGCGCAGCCCCGAAAAAGAGCGACCGTCTCGGCTGTCGCCGTCGCCACCGCCCCGACGCCCGGGTCGGCAGCCGTTCCGGCGGCCCTGAGACCCGTCGCGGGCGCCGAGCCGGCCAGGAGACCCATCGGCCCGACGCCGCGCCGCCCGAGCCGCCGGGGCAATCCGGTGGCGCGGAGCCAGCGACCCAGGCCGAGCGTCAGGCGCCAGAGTGGCCGCCGGCCGAAGACCGCGAGCGCCGCTCGGAGCCGCCAGCCGAGGCCGTTGGCGTCCGCCAGGCGCACCCGGGCCTCCTCCAGTCCGCGGCCGTAGCCCACCCCCGAAGGGCAGACCGGCTCGCAGCCGCGACAGCCGAGACAGCTGTCGAGATGCTCGCGGAGCGCGGGGTCGGTCGCGAGGAGCTCGCCACGCTCGAGGGCGCGCATCAGCAGGATTCGCCCGCGCGGGCTCGCGTTCTCGTCGCCGGTGGCCAGATAGGTCGGGCAGGCGCCCAGGCAGAAGCCGCAGTGGACACACGGATCGAGCGCCGCGAAGCCGCCCCGCGACGCCGGCTCAGCCATCCCCGGCCTCGAGCGGCACCAGAAGGACCCGGCTCGGGTCGAAGACGTCGCGGAGCTTGGCCGTGAGGCGTCCCACGCCCTCGCGATAGGCGCCGAAGTGCCCCGCCGCCCTTCGCACCGGCCATGGGGCGCGCTCGAGCGTGATCGGGACTTCGAGCGCGGCGGCGCGCTGGCGGAGCTCCCCGATGGCCCGCGCCTGGGCCTCGCCGGTCCAGCGGACTCCACCGCGGCCGAGCCCGGCGGAGAGCCGGCCCTCGGGGACCACCTCGCCGAGCTGGTGGAGGAGCTCGGGGATGGCGTCGGCCAGCGCGCCGAGGCGGAGGGTCACCGGTCCGTCGAGCGCGCCCTGGGCCAGCGCATCGGCCAGCTGACGGGCGGCGTCGTCCCGCGCCTCGAGCCAGGACAGAGCAGGCGTGGCCGCGCGAACCCGCTCCGCCATCGAGGCCACCAGCTCGTCGGTCCCGGCCAGCTGGATCGCCAGGGTCCAGTCCGGGCCTCCCGTGAGCCCGGGCGACGCGAGCTCGATCGCCCCGAAGTCGATCGCCAGGCCGGCGAGCGAGCGCCCGGCGTCGAACAGGGGATCGAATCCTCCCGTGACCAGCATCGAGAGCCGTCGCGCCGGACGGGTCCGCAGTCGGAGACTCGCCTCGGTGATCACTCCGAACGCGCCGAAGCTCCCGACGGCGAGCTTGGCCAGGTCGTAGCCCGCCACGTTCTTGACCACGGTGCCGCCGGCCCGCACGGCGCGGCCGTCGCCGGTGGCCACGGCCAGGCCGAGGACGTGGTCGCGCGTCGGCCCGACGGCCTGGCGCCGCGGACCGGCGGTGGCGGTGGCGAGCACGCTGCCTAACGTGCGCTCCGGCGCGCCCGGCGGATCGAGCGCCACCTCGACTCCGTGCGGCGCGAGGGCTCGATCCAGGTCGGTCATCGCCAGGCCGGCCTCGACCGTCGCCACCAGGTCGCCGGGCGCGAGCTGCTTGATCCGGGTGAGGTTGGTGGTGGCGAGGGCCAGGTCGGCCGGGGCGTCGGTCGGGCACCAGGTGCCGGCGCCTTCCACCCGCGCCCGCCAGCCTTCGGCGTGGGCCAGACCGAGCACGGCGGCCGCCTCCGCGCCGTCGTTGGGGAGGGCACGCGGGATGCCGCCTTCGTCGTGCTCGACTCGACCCGCCACCTGGCGGAGTCGCTCGGCGATCGCGTCGCTCATCGCGCTCTCGTCTCCCGCCACTCCCGGCAGTAGTGGGTCGGGATCACCTTGCCGGGATTGGCCCGCTCCGTCGGATCGAAGGCCCGCCGCACCGCGCACATGGTCTCCAAGGTCGGCGCGTCGAAGATCAGCGGCATGTACTCCCGCTTGTCCGAGCCGACGCCGTGCTCGCCGGTGATCGACCCGCCCGCCCCGACGCAGGCCTCCATGATCTCGCGGCTGGCCCGCTCGACCCGCTCCGCGAGCGCCCGGTCGCGCCCGTCGAAGCAGATGTTGGGGTGGAGGTTGCCGTCGCCCGCGTGGAACACGTTGCAGACGGTGAGCTGGTGGCGGGCCCCGATCGCGCCGATCTCCTCGAGCACCTGGGGCAGCGAAGTGCGCGGCACCACCGCGTCCTGGACCACCAGGTCGGGCGCGACCCGCCCCATCGCCCCGAACGCCTTCTTCCGTCCCTGCCAGAGCCGCGCCCGCTCGGCGGGGCTCGACGCGGAGCGGATCTCGCGCGCGCCGGCCGATCTGAGGATCGCGGTCACCGTGCGGTCGTCGATCTCGACCGCTTCGCTCGCGCCGTCGAGCTCCACCAGCAGCACGGCTGCGGCGTCGGTCGGATAGCCCGCGGCGTAGATCGAGGCCTCGACGGCGAGGATGGTTCCCTGGTCCATCATCTCGAGCGCCGCCGGCACCACGCCCGCGGCGATGATCGCCCCCACCGCCTCGCTCGCCGAGCGAACCGACGAGAAGTCGGCGAGCAGGGTCCGGATCGTGGCCGGCAGCGGCTCGAGCCGCACCGTGATCTCCACCGCCACGCCGAACATCCCCTCCGAGCCGACGAAGAGGCCGACCAGGTCGGGACCCCACTGATCGCCGTGCGGGCTGCCGAGCCGGGCCAGGCTCCCGTCCGCCAGGATCACGTCGAGCGCCGTGACGTGATTGGTGGTGACGCCGTACTTGAGGCAGTGGGGACCGCCCGCGTTCTCCGCCACGTTGCCGCCCACCGTGCAGGCGGCCTGGCTCGAGGGGTCGGGGCAGTACTGCAGGCCCAGGGGCGCCACCGCTTCGCCCAGCTTGGCGTTGACCACCCCGGGCTCGATCCGGGCGCGACGCGACTCCCCGTCGACCGCGAGGATCCGGTTCAAGCGGGTGAGGGGGATCAGCACCGTCTCCGGATCGGCCAGGGCGCCGCCGGAGAGTCCGGTCCCCGCGCCGCGCGCCACCCAGGGGATCCGCCCGCGGGCGAGCAGCGCGAGGATCGCGGCCACCTCGTCGCGGCTTCCGGGGAGCACCACCACCCGGGGGACCGAGTGGTGGGTCGGGAGCCCGTCCGCCTCGTAGGCCCGGCGCTCGGCCAACCGGGTGCGGACCCAGCGGGGGCCGACGATGGCGCCTAACGCCCGTACCAGCTCGCCGCCCGCCTGGCTCATCCGCGGTGGCCGGTTCCGTTGCTCGAGGCCCGCTTGTGCACCGTCACCCGGCCGTCGAGGTCGGCCAGCAGCCGGGGCACGGCCGCGAGCAGCCGGACCACCCGCTCCCGCGGCGAGCGAATCGCCAGGAAGCGGCGCTTGCTCTCGAGGCTCCAGTCGAGCAGCGCGGCCACCTGGAAGCTCAGGGTGGCGCCGTCGTCGGCGAATTCGGTGTGCGGCTCCACGTCGTTGAGCGCGGCCAGGCCGGCGCCGTAGCGCTCGCCCAGGTCGCGGAGCCGGCCCAGCTCGGCCGGCGAGGCGACCTGGGTGTCGGTGTCGTCGGCGAGCGCCGAGACCGCGCCGACCAGGTACGGGGTCTCCGAGGGGACCAGCCGGTCCAGGACCACCCGCTGCTCGCCCGAGACCACGACGTTGGAGCGGCCCTCCGGGAGCGGCTGGACCGCGCGGACCCTCGCCACCGAGCCGATCGTGCCGGGCGCGGGCGCTCCGTCCTCGCCCGGCTCGAGCAGGACGAAACGATGCTCGTGCTCCACCACGTGGGCGAGCAGCGCCTGGTAGCGGGGCTCGAAGACGTGGAGGGGCATCAGCGCGCCCGGGAAGAGCACGACCGGCAACGGGAAGAGCGGCAGCTCCATGATGGCAACAGTATCCCCGGGGGGACCGATCGCGGGCAAGGGAAAGGGCGGGAAGCCCGGCTCGGCGTCCCGCCCTCGACCGCCGGGGCGTCGTCGCCCCGGCGCAGATCCCGCGTGCCTCAGGCCGGCAGGGCCGTGTCCTGGAGGAAGCGGACTTCGGGCGAGCTGCGGAGCTTCTCGAACGCCCGCTCCCGGATCTGGCGGACCCGCTCCCGGGTCACGCCGAGGAGCGCGCCGATGCCCTCGAGGGTCAGGGCTTCCGAGCCCTCCTCGAGGCCGTAGTAGAGCGAGAGGATCCGGCGCTCGCGCGGGGTGAGGTACTGGTCGAACAGCTGGGTCAGGAAGTCGCGCTGGAGACCGGCGTCGACGAAGTCCTCGATGTCCCCGCCGCCCGCGCCGGCCACCCGCTCGCCGTAGCTCGGCGTGTTGGAGTCGTGCCGCTCGACCGGGGCGTCGAGGGAGACCTCGACGGAGGAGACCAGCCGCGCCGCGCGGATGGTCTCGACCGACTCGTCGAGCACCTGGGCGGTTTCGGCGTCGGTCGGGGAGCGGCCGAGCTCCTGCGCGAGCAGCGCCTCGACCCGGGCCATCTTGAGGAGGGCGGCGTTCTGATTGAGCGGGATCCGCACGGTGCGGGTCTGCTCGGCCAGCGCCTTGAGGACGCATTGCCGAACCCACCAGACGGCGTAGCTGATGAACTTGACGCCGTGCGCCGGATCGAACTTCCGCACCGCTTTCAGCAAGCCTTCGTTGCCGATCGCCACCAGCTCGGCCAGGTCGAGGCCGTGACCCTGGAAGCGTTTCACGTAGGAGATCACGAACCGGAGGTTGGCGGTGACCAGGCGATCCATCGCGTCCTGGTCGCCTTTGCGGGCGCGCTTGGCGAGCCGCACCTCCTCTTTGGGGTCGGTGATCATCGGCAGCTTGCGGATGTCGAGGAGATACTGGTCGAACGAGCTTGAGGCCGACATGCGCCCCGGCGAACGGGTCCGGCGGTCACGAAGCGTAGGCATGACACCCCGTCGAGAGAGGTTCCGAAAAGGTGATCGGTTGGGTGCGAGATGGCCTCGTCGTCGCGAGGCGCGAGAACCGGCGATGAAATACGATGCCGAGAACTGCATCCAAGCTAGGAAGGCGTTAGGTACGCGTCAACGATTTTTCGACATCAACACGCCAAAACGTTAGGCGTGTTGTAGTTCGCGTGTTTGTCGACAGGCGTGGAAACCCCGGCTGTGGACGGCGTGGAGAACGTCGTCTAACCCGTTGCCGGAGCTGGGGTTGCGGGGAAGGAAAATGTGGACGTCATGTGGACGCCGTGCCCGCGAGGCGGCGGCGAACCCTGCCTAACGCTTGCCTAACGTCGTCGCCGTCGACCGCCGTCGTCCACGGCGGTGTCGCCGCCTGGCGGCCCGGCGCCCCGGGCAGCGCGAAGCCGAGCGCGCCGCCCTTCGACTTCTTGTCGTGCGTCATCGCCTGGAGCACCAGGTCGTCGGCGTCCGCCGGCGGCAGGCTGAGCCTGAGCCCGATCGCCAGCAAACGCCGTTCCAGATCCTCCGAGAGTCCCGCCGGCGCCCGCCCGACCGCTGCCGCCAGCTCGGCCTCGACCACCAGCCCGACCGCCACGGCCTCGCCGTGGCTCAGGCGATATCGAGCCAGCCGCTCCAGCGCGTGCGCCACCGTGTGCCCCGCGTTCAGGACGGCCCGCCGGCCGGTCTCCCGCTCGTCCGCGGAGACCACCTCCGCCTTGATCGCGACGCTCCGCTCCACCAGTCGAGCCAACGCGGCTTCGTCCCGACCCAGCAGCGAGTCGCGCTCCTGGTCGATCCAGTCGTAGTAGGCCTGGTCCGCGATCAGCCCGTGCTTCACGGCCTCGACCAGGCCGTTCCGAAGGTCCCGCGAGCGGAGGGTGGCCAACACCGAGGGGTCGATCACCACGCCGACCGGAGGATGGAACGCGCCGACCAGATTCTTCCCGTGCCGGGTGTTGAGCCCGGTCTTCCCGCCCACCGAAGCGTCGACCATGGCGAGCAGGGAGGTGGGCACCTGCAGGCAGGGCACTCCACGGAGGTAGGTCGCGGCGACGAAGCCGGCCAGGTCGCCCACCACGCCGCCGCCCAGCGCCACCACCACCGTGTCGCGGCCGAAGCCCAGGTCGAGCATCCGGTCGGTGAGGCTCCGCCAACGGTTGCGGGTCTTCGAGCCCTCGCCAGGCCGGACGACCAGCGTCGGCGGCTTGAGCGGGATCGACACGGCCCGCCCGACGTTCTGATCGGTGATCACGACCGGGCGACGGGACGGAGCCAGCTCCTCGAGGGTCTCGGCCAGGCGTTCGAGGTTCCCGGCGCCGATCCGCACCGGATAGCTGCCGAGCGCGTGGGAGACCGAGAGCTCGACGGTCACCAGGTCACGTCGCCGCGACCGTCCCGGAGGTTGGCCAGGCGGGCCAGCACGAAGAGCAGATCGGAGAGCCGGTTCAGGTACTCGACGAAGCCGTCGGGCACCCGCTCCGTCTCCTCCAGCGCGACCACCGCGCGCTCCGCCCGGCGGCACACCGTGCGGGCGACGTGGAGCGCGGCCGCCTTCGGGCTCCCGCCCGGCAGCACGAAGGCGGTGAGGGGCGGCAGCTCGGCGTCCGCCTCGTCGATCAGCCGCTCCAGCTCGGCCACGCGGGCGGGGTCGAGGGCCGCCTTGGCGAGCGCCGCCTCCACCTTCTCGGGCGCCGGCGAGGCCAACTGGCCGCCGATCGAGAAGAGATCGCGTTGGATCCGATCGAGCGCGTCGTCCCAGGCGTCGGTCGGCGGGACGGCGCGGGCCCAGCCGATGGTCGAGTTCAACTCGTCGACCTCGCCGTAGGCGGCGACGCGCGGATGATGCTTGGAGACCCGGCCGCCGCCGAACAGGCCGGTCGTGCCTTTGTCGCCGGTCTTGGTGTAGATCTTCACCGTTGGGTTCGCTCGCTCGACGATGGCCGCGAAGGATGGAGGCGGCGGCTCAACCCGGCTGGCCGAGCTCGCGATACCACGCCGTGAAGGCCGCCGGGATGAAGCGCTCGCTGAAGAGGGTCCACTCGCCGAGGCTCGCCGGCAGCCGATAGCCCTCCGCCCCTTCGGCCGCGCTCTTGCCCCGCCCGTGCGCGTCGCGGGCGGCCCGCTCGATCTCGTCGAGCATGGCCACGTAGCGATCGAAGTCGGCCTGCTTGGCCACCGGCCCGTGGCCGGGCACGTAGACGGTGCCGGGTCCGCCGGTCAGCCCTCGCACCGCGCGCGACAGCACCGACGGGGTCGCGTCGACGTAGTTGGGGAACATCCCGTTCCAGAGCAGGTCGCCGCCGAAGACGATCGCCGGCTCGTCGAGGGAGACCCAGACGTCGCTCGGAGTGTGGCCGGAGGCCGGGTGGATGGTCACCGTCCTGCCGCCGAGATCGAGCGTGGTCGCGGCCGAGGGCGCGATCGCGACGGCGCCGGCGAGGAGCTTGGCGCGGCTCTCGTCGGCCGGGCGATTCCGCTCGCCGACCAGCTCGGCGGTGCGGGTGGTGACCCGGATGCTCGGGGTCCCGTCCTCGCCCGCGTAGCCCGCCAGGCCGTTGGCGTGGTCGGAGTGATAGTGAGTGACCAGGGCGTGCGTCGGCCAGCGTCCGGCGAGGGTCTTGGCCTGCTTGGCCACCCAGGCGGCGCCGGCCGGCTGGGCGAACCCCTCGATCACCAGCACCCCGCTCCGACCGGCGATGATCGCCCCGTTGGAGAGGGTGGTGTAGTCGCCGGTGAGCGGGGTCGACACCATCGCCCAGACGCCCGGCGCGAGCTCCTCCAGCCGACCGAACTTCTCTTCGGCCACGACTCGTCCCGCGCGCGGCCGGGTCCAGGCCGCGCGGCCCAAGCGGGGCAACACCGCCATCGCGAGGGAAAGGTGTCCGGCGCAGCTCGCGGCGTCCGCGAGGAAGCGGCGGCGCGTCAACTCGGCCATGGGTATCTCCTCGGGCGGCGGTGGAGGGTTCGGGGACGGCGTCCGTCCAGAGCGCAACGGTAGCCGACTTCGGAGCTTTCCAAAAGGAGCGCCCGGCTATTCGCCCGCGTCGCCGCCATCGGCCTGGCCCGCCGGGCGGCCGTAGTCCACCGGCCCCGGCCGCTCCCGGCGCCAGGACCGGTCGCGCACGATCGCGCCCGCCGCGTCCGCCCCCTCGCGCATCGCGCGGTCGTCGTGGTCGCCGGCCGGCACCGGGTGCGCGGGCTCGGGCTCGCGGTGCTCTTCCTTGAAGAGGTGGACGGTCTGGGTCGGGAAGGCGAATTGGACGCCGAGCCGGTCGGCCAGCCGGACCACGTCGATCAGCAGGCGCTCGCGCTCGCGGAGCTCGGTCGACCAGTCGGGCACCTCGAAGAAGACGTAGAGCAGGACGTTGATCGAGGAGTCGGCGAAGTCGTTGCACCAGATCTGGTAGTAGTCCTTCCTGGTGTACGGGTGCCGTTTGACCAGCTCGCGGAGCCCCTCGGTGAAGGCGAGCAGCTTCTCGGGCGAGGTGTCGTACTGCACGCCGAGCAGCGTCTTCCAGCGCCGGTAGCGGCGGCGGCCGTAGTTGTCGACGGTAGCGCGGACCAGGGCCGCGTTCGGGACCGTCACCTGCGAGTTGTAGAAGGTGCGGACCCGGGTCGAGCGGAAGCCCATGGTCTCGACCGTGCCCTCGACATCGCCGGTGACGATCCAATCGCCCACCTCGAAGGGCCGGTCGAGGATCACGGCGACCGACCCGAAGAGGTTCTCGATCGTGTCCTTGGCCGCGAAGGCGAAGGCGAGCCCGCCGATGCCGAGACCGGTGAGCAGCGGCACGATGTCGATGTTGAGGAACTGCGCCCCGTAGATCAGGCCCCCGGCGACGATGAAGATCTTGAGCGTCTTCCGGAAGAGCGGGACCAGCACGTCGTCGAACTTGCTCTCGGTCTGCTTCGACTTCTCGAGCAGCACCAGGCCGACGAGGTCGGTCAGCCGCCAGCCGGCGAGCGTTCCGGCCAGCACGGTGAGCACCCCGGCGGCGCTCCGGGCGACGTCGCCCATCACGTCCACCAGGGCGAGACCGGGCAGCAGCGCGAGCAGGAGCACGGCGCCGGTGAAGAGCCCGAGCCCGCGGACCAGCTCGCGCGCGCCGCGCGGATCGACCTCGACCCCGAAGCGACTCACCGTCCGCGCCACCACGGGGCGGAGCAGGGTCCTGGCGATCAGGTCGCCCACCAGCGCCACGAAGATGATCCCGAGCAGGCCGGCCCACTGCCAGTAGCGCAGCCCGGCGAACGCGCCGGTGCGGAGCGGGACCGGCACGAAGGTGCGGACCCAACCGGGCGTGACCAGCGACTCCTCGTCGACCTTGACCTGCGCGGGCAGCGCGCGGAGCGCGGTGGCCAGCCGGGCGATCCCGGCGACGGTGGCCGCCGAGAAGAGCCAGCGGCCGTCGGGCTGGCGCGCAAGCGCGATCACCTCGTCGCCGAGCTCGACCCGCTCGAGGATCGCCTCGTCGGCCGGATTGAAAGGCCGGGGGAAGTAGACGAAGGTCGAGTCGCCGGGTCGGAGCTCGGCCTGGCCGGGCAGCTCGGAGGCCTCGACCAGGCGGATCCGGTTGAGCGCGGCCCAGAGCTGTCGGGCGGCGTTGCGGGCCGCCTCGGAGGAGCGGTCGACACCGAGGGCCGAGAGGTCGAGCGCGTCGATCGCGGGCTCGAGCGCCGCCCTGTCGCCGTCCCGCACGGCGTTCACCGCGCCCAGGAAAGTGAGCATGGTGGCGCGCGGGCTGCTCAGGTCCGCCGGCGGCTGGGCGACGGCCACGACCGCCGTGAGCGAGAGGGCGAGCGCGAGACTGAGGCGACGGATCATGGGAGGTGGGGTGGGTTCGGCGGAACTTAGGCCGGCGCGCCGGTCGAGACTACCCCGTCCCGCGGCGCGCGCTCAGCGGACGCCGCGCTTGGTCCAGATCAGCAGGACGCCGCAGGCGGAGGTCGCCCCGCCCCACTGCGCCGGCACCTCGGCCGGCCGGCGATAGACCTCGAGCGCGAGGACGTCGTTAGGCGCCACCGCCGCCTCCAGCGGGCCGTCGCGGACTTCCTGCCCGTCCACGAAGATCCGCGGCCCCCCGCAACCGCGGTTGAGCGACGACACGCCCGTGAAGACGATCGTGTCGCGGAAATCGCCGGGCACGATGGTCACCCCGGGGATCGTGGTGAGCAGCGCCGCGATGTCCCGGGGCGAGCGTTGCTGGCGGCGTTCGACCTCCTCGGGATCGAGAAAGGCGCCCTGGCCCAGCTTGCGGCGGTCGGTGAAGCCGATGCGATCGAGATGCCGAGCCCGCTCGGCCTCCACCACGATCGCGGGGAGCTCGACCGGCACGGGCGCCAGACCGAAGGCCAGGGTGGTGTCGCGGACCGGGCTCAGGATCACCGGTCCGGTCACCAGCGGGTGGAAGCCGATCCGGGTGACGGTGAACCAGAAGGCGACGGAGTCGTAGACCGAGCCCGTGACCAGCCCGTCGTGATTGGTGGTTCGATTCGCCAGCTTGGTGCCGACGCTGTCTGTGATGGTGACGAGCGCGCCTTCGAGCGGCGCGCGGGTGTTGGCGTCGACGATCACCAGGGTCAGGCGTTGCGCGGGAGCCTCGCCGGCCATGGCGCCGAGGACCGTGAGCGCCACCAGTGTGGCGCGGAAGAGCCGACCGTCACCCCGTCGCCAGCCTGGGTCCATGGGCCACCGTCAGTGCGGGGTGCGGGCTCCGATCTTCCGCGACTCGGAAGGCACGACGCCCTGCTGCCGGGTGAGCAGGCGGCAGAGGAAGTGGTGCCCTTCGTTCAGCTGGTCGACCCGGGAGGCCAGGGCGTCCACCTGGGAGAGCAGCGCTTCGACGTCGGCGGGATTGGGCAACCGCTGGCCGGCAAGGAGGTGCTGCTCCAGCCGGTCCGCGCGCTTCGCCGCACGGCGCCAGGCGTAGATGGCGATGCCCGCGGCGGCGCTCGACAGGAGCGCCATCAGCAACAGTCCGAGCGCGATCAGCTCTTCTTCCATGGTCCCGGCTTCCTCCTCCCGTCTTGGCGCCTACGAGCCCGCGCCGCGCGGGGTTTCTCGGATTTGCGAGTGGGGCTCAGCGGTCCTGGCGGCGGCGGGCCGAGGGCGTCGGCCGGGCGATCTCGACGACCAGGCTGTCGATCGCGCGGATCATGGCGCGCCCGCCCAGGGTGTGGTGGTTGGCCTGGACGCTGAAGACCCGGCCCGGAGGCCGGCTGACCCGTCCCGTGTCGGCGCGCTGCTCGATGAAGCCCGAGAGCGTGTTCACCTGCCCGATGCTGCCGGTCTTGGCTCGGACCCTGCCGGCGAGGTCGGAGCCCTCGAAGCGATTGCGGAGCGTGCCCGGGGAGCCGCCCCGAGGCAGTCCGGCTTCGAAGGTCGGATAGCGCGGGTGCTTCCGGATGAAGGCGAGCGACTTCGCGAGGGTGAGCGGCGTGACCAGGTTCTTGGCCGAGAGTCCGGAGCCGTCGTGGAGCAGGAACTGGGTCGAGTCGACCCCGACGGAGTCGATCAGGAAACGCCGCTCGATCGCGAGCCCGCGCGCCCAGCTGCCCTCCGCGCCCCAGCGCTTGCCCAGCTGCTTGAGCAGGGTCTCCGCGTACCAGTTCTGGCTCACGTTGAGGATCGCGAAGATCCAGTCGCTCATCGGGCGCGACACCGCCTCGGCCAGCGGTGCCGTGGCCCGCGCCGCCAGGGTCGCGAGCGAGTCCGCCGTCCCGCGGGCGCGGCCCTCGACCACGATGCCCGAGTCGAGCAGCGCGCGGCGGAGGGCCATCGCGGCGAAGGCGTTGCCGTCGGGCGCGGCCAGAGCCTCGCGATCGGGGCGGGCGCGGGAGCGCACCGCGCCCTGGACCACGAAGCGCCAGCCCGGGCCGGCGCGCTCGATCGTGACCGGCTCCGCCTCGCCGGACACGGTGGTGGTCCGGTTGTCGATCTCGATCTCCGCGAAGCTCGGCTCGACCTCGATCGCGGCCGGCGCGCCGATCGTGTCGCCGGGGCGGATGGTCAGGACGATGGTGTTCTCCGCGAAGCCCAGGCCGGAGACCGGGGCGCCGTAGGACCAGAGCAGATCGTCGTTTTCCCAGGTGGGATGGACGGCGGCCGGCTCGAAGTAGCTCCCGTCGCCGACCACGTCGCCCGCGATCCTGACGATGCCCCGCGCCTTGACCGCGCTCGCGAGCCGGGCGACGGCGGTCATCGGGTCGCGGTCGCAGGCCCCGGCCGGGAGCGTGTCGAGGGCGAAGCACCGATTGGCGCCGAAGGTCGGGTCGCCCCGGCCGTAGAGCACCAGGTCGCTCTCGAGGACGCCGTCGAAGACCGGCCCCGCGGCGTAGAGAGAAGTGCGGACCCGCTCCTCGGGCCCGAAGAGGGCCGCGCCCACCGTGCTCACCAGGATCTTCGCGTTGCTCGCGGGCATGAAGAGCCGCTCGGCGTTCCGGCCGAAGAGCAGCCGCCCGCGGGCGTCGAGCACCGCCACGCCCCAGAGGTTGCGGTCGAGCGGGGCCTCGTCGAGGAGCCGCGAGAGGCGGGTCGAGAGCGAGGGCTGAGCGGCCAGCGGCGCCGGAGCGAGCGCCGCCATCGCGAGCGACAGGCCGAGCGCGACGAGCCTCCCGACGACGCCCGAGCAACGGTGTGGCTGCGGAGCGGAGTCGGGTGTCTCGGAGTTTTTCACGCGCGGGGATCGACCTGGGATGACGGAATTGGCTTCAGTGTCCGAAGCTCGGATGGCCGGCCATCGACCAGGGGCGGCCCGGGAGCCGCAGGCCGGCCGGGGCCGGGTGACGTAACGCAATCAGGTTACTAGATTTAGAAAAGTCGGTCAAGCCGAAGGCGACGGCGAAACTCGGCGGGAGGCAGTGCCTCGACGGATGTTGCAGAATTTGGCAGTGCGCGGATGGCGAGCGGTCGGTCGACTGGCGGCGATTGTCGCAGTCGCCGTGCTCGCGACCGCGCGGCCGGGCGCCGCCCAGGACCCCGATCAGGATCTGATCATCCGCTCGCTCAAGTTCGAGGGGAACGAATCGATCAGCGATCTCGCGCTCCGGGCCGCGATCGTCAACACCGAGAGCAGCTTCTTCGCGTCGTCGCCGCTGCTGCGCTGGATCAATCTGGGTGACAAGCGTCGGTTCAACGAGCGGGAGTTCCGGGCCGACGCGGCGCGGATCCGCCTGCTCTATCAGGTCACGGGTTACCTCGAGGCGACCGTCGACACGGTGGTCCGTCGCGGCGGCGGCAACGTCTTCATCAAGTTCATCGTCCACGAGGGCCGGCCGGTGCTGGTGGAGCGGCTGGCGATCGAAGGGCTCGACTCGATTCCGCGTCGCGAGCTGATCACCCGGGACCTGCCGCTCCGGGTGGGGATGCCCTACAACCGCTACCTCCTCGTCGCGACCGCCGACACCATCCAGAACCGGCTTCGCGATCGCGGCTATCCGACGGCCGCGGTCTTCGCCCGCAATCGCGCCGTCGACCGCGAGAAGTACACCGCCAACCTCGAGCTGGTGGTCGACCCGGGCCGCCCCGCGGTGATCGGGCCGATCACGGTGACGGGCACGCAGGCGGTCGACACCTCCTTCGTGCGGGCGCTGCTCACCACCAGGACGGGCCGGCCGTTCCGGCAGAGCGATCTCTATCGCAGCCAGGTCAACCTCTACCAGTCGGGGCTCTTCCGGTACGCCACGGTCCAGATGGACACCCTCTCGTTCACGATCGGCGATCCGCGGGTGCCGATCGCGGTGCGGGTGGAGGAGGGCGGTCTCTACCGCGCGCGCGCCGGTCTGGGATACGGGACCAACGACTGCTTCCGGATGAACGCCGGGTGGACCGCCCGGAACGTCGGCGGCCGGGGGCAGACGTTCGACGTCTTCGGCCGGCTCTCGAAGATCGGCGTGGGCACAGCGCCGCCCTTCGGGCTCTCCGCCGAGCGCTCCTGGGTCTGCGGCTCGCTGGCCACGGATTCGATCGGCTCGCGGGAGCTCAACTACTCGCTCACCACTTCCTTCCGGCGGCCGGCCTTCCTCTCGCCGTCGAACGCGATGACGGTGGCGCTCTTCGCCGAGCGGCGGAGCGAGTTCCGGGTCTATCAGCGCGAGGAGATCGGCGCCAGCCTGACCTTCAACCGGGAGACCCTGAGGCGGGTGCCGATCGCGCTCTCCTATCGGGTCTCCTACGGCCGGACCGACGCGGACGCGGTGAGCTTCTGCTCGGTCTTCAACGCCTGTCTCCAGAGCGACGTGGATCGGCTGCGCGAGCGGCGGGTGCTCGCCACCCTGACCGGGACCGTGAGCCGGCAGCGGGTCAACAACCTGCTCGACCCGAGCCGAGGCTCGGTCTATACGCTGGAGACCACCTTCAGCTCGCGCCTGATCGGCTCGTCCCGGTTCAGCCAGTTCACCCGCTTCGTCGGCTCGGCGTCCTGGTACCGGCCGCTCGGCGAAGGCGTGGTGCTGGCGGCGGCGCTCCGCGGCGGTCTGGTGATCGCGCCCGAGCTCGATCTCGACGCCGAGAGCGCCAACTTCGTCCCGCCCGAGCAGCGCTTCTACGCCGGCGGCGCGAACGACGTGCGCGGTTTCGACCGCAACGAGCTGGGCCCCTCGGTGTACGTGGTGCCGAGCACCTTCGTCGACTCGACCGGCCTGCCGACGGACCCCGGCGAGGTTCGGGTGGCGCCGACCGGCGGCAACACGCTGGTGGTCGGCAACCTGGAGCTCAGGCTGCCGTCGCCGGTGCTGCCCGATCGGGTGCGCTGGGCGGCCTTTCTCGACGCGGGCGGGGTCTGGGATCGCGGCAGCCGCTTCGGCGCCAACGCCCAGATCCGCTTCACTCCGGGCTTCGGGGTGCGGATCGCGACCCCGCTCGGCCCCGCACGGCTCGACGTCGCCTACAACGGCTACTCCCGGCCCCGCGGCGCGCTCTACGCCGCGGACGCGGCCACCCGGGAGCTGACCCTGCTCCGGACCGACTACCGCCCGGCGGGCGGGCGGAGCGAGTTCAACTTCCAGCTCTCGGTCGGGCAGGCCTTCTGATGCGGCGCCTCGTCTCCCGGGTGCTCTTCGTCGGCCTGACCGCGGTGCTTGCGGCGGCGCTCGGCACCCTGGCCGCGCTGGTCAGCACCGCGCCCGGCCGGGATCTCCTCGCCCGGCTGGTGACGGAGCAGTCCGGACGCTTCGTGCGCGGCACGGTGAGCATCGCCCGGATCGACGGCGATTTCCGCCGCCACCTGGTGCTCGACTCGGTCGTGGTGCGGGACACCAGCGGCGTGCTGCTGGCCGACGTGGAGCGGATCGAGCTCCAGTTCAGCCTCGCGTCGTTCCTCGCCCGCCGGGTGGTCTTCTCATCGATTCGCGCCATCCGTCCCGAGATCCACGTGATCAAGCATCGCGAGGGTCGGATGAACTTCCAGGAGGTGCTGCGCCTGGGCGAGCGTACTGGCGAAGGCGGCGGCGGGCCGTCGCCGCTGATCCAGTTCAACGGCCTCGAGCTGGTCGACGGGCGGATCGAGCTCTACACGCCGTGGAATCCGGACGGCCGGCTCCACACCGAGCGCCAGCGCGATTCCGCGCTGGCGGCGGAGCGGCGACGGCCCGGCCGGCGGATCGTGGCGGGACCGCCGGCGGAAGGGTACCAGCAGGTCCGGCTCTTCGAGCAGGTCCACCTCCGCTTTCCCGAGCTCACCGTCTCCAGTCCGGACGGACGCCCGCTCCACGGCACGATCGACACGCTGTCGGTCAGGGTGAGCGACCCGGCCGTCACCGTGATCGACCTGGGCGGCTCGATCGAGCAGGGCGCCGACAGCCTGGTCTTCGAGCTCGAGCACGCCGCGCTGCCCAACACCCGGTTGAGCGGGGCCGGCCGGATCGACTGGCCGCGCGACACGATCCTCTACGACTTCACGATGGACGCCCGCGAGGTCGACCTGGTCGACCTGCGCTGGATCCAACCGGACTTTCCCGCGCTCACCGGCCGCGGGCGCGCCACGGCCAGGTCGATCGCGGGGAGCCGGGCCGAGTTCGACCTGCGGAATCTCGACCTGGCGGGTGGCGGCTCCCGGGTGCAGGGTGGCGGGGTCGCCATCGTCGACGTCTATCGCGGGCTGGGCTTTCGCGGACTCGACCTGGTGCTCACCGATCTCGACCTCGAGACGGTGCGGCCCTTCCTCGACACGCTGCCGGTCTACGGGCGGATCACCGGCCCGCTCCGGGCCAGCGGCTTCTTCGACGAGATGACCGTCGACTTCGACTGGCGCTTCGACGACGCCCGCGTCGAGGGCGAGCCGTCGAGCTGGCTGGCGCTCTCCGGGCCGGTGCGGCTCGGCGGGCCCGACGGAGTCGAGTTCCACGAGGCCACGCTCGAGAACGCGGACCTCGATCTTCGCACCGTGCGCCTGCTGGCGCCCGCGGTGCGGCTCGACGGCCGCCTGGTGCTCGGCGGCAGACTCGACGGTCCCTGGCGGCTGGTGACCTTCCAGGGCCAGGCCATCCACTCCGACCTGGGGCGTCCACCCAGCCGGATCACCGGCACCGCGACCCTCGACACCCGCGGCGAGGTGCTCGGCGTCGACGCGAGCCTGACGCTCGACTCGCTCGCCTTCGACGGCATCCGGGGCACCTTTCCAGAGGCCACCCTGCAGGGCTCGCTCGGTGGGCGGGCGCGCCTGGTCGGCACGCTCGATCGGCTCCAAGTCGACGCGGAGGTGGGGGGCCAGATCGGGCAGGTCGTCGCGCGCGGCGCGGTGGCCCTGCAATCGCCGAGGTTCGAGGCGGACGCGCTCGACCTCGAGTTCTCCCGCGCCGATCTCGCCGCCTTGAAGCCCGGTTGGCCGGCGACCGTTCTCGCCGGACACCTTCGGGTGAGCGGGGTGATCGACTCCGCCGCGCCGCGCGGGGCCGCGGTCCTGACCCTCGGCCGGGGCAGCATCCGCGAGGCCCCGCTCGACTCGGCGCGCACCGCGATCACCGTCGCCGACCGGCTCCTCACGGTCGACACCGCGCGGGTCTGGTGGCCCGCCGGGGAGGCCTTCGCCAACGGGAGTCTCGGCTGGGACGAGTCCCGCGAGGGCACCATCCAGGGCGAGGCGATCGCGCTCGCGCTCAGCGCCTTCGACACCCTCGCGCTCCGGGTCGCGGGCCGCTCGCGCGAGGAGGCCGCGGAGGGCGACCTGCTCGCGGGGCGGGCCAGAGGTCGCTTCACCCTGACGGGATCGCTCGACCGCTGGGGTCTCGAGACCACCGCGCAGGCCGACTCGGTGCGCTGGCTCGACTACTTCGCGCGGGGCGGCAACGGCCGAGTGGTGGCGAGCGGCGGCCGGCTCGACCCGCTCCGCTACCGGGCCACCGCGATGGTCGACTCGGTGGCGGTCGGCGACTACGTGGTGCTCGGCGTGGACGGCGCGGCTGAGAGCCTGGACCGGGAGCGGACCCTGTGGCGGCTGGCGGCGGCGCTGCCTAACGTTCGGCGCGTGGCCCTCTCGGGCGTCCGCACCCTGGGCGACAGCGGCTCGACCATCGCGATCGATTCGGCCAGCGCCTGGATCCTCGATCGTCCCTGGCGGCTGGTCCGGCCGGTGACCCTCGCGATGCGCGAGGAGGCGATCGGGATCGACTCGATGCGCCTGGTGACCGACGACGGCGGCGGCGTGATCCGGCTCTACGGCGATCTCCCCGGGCGTCAGGCGGCCCGGCTCCAGGTGAACGCCTTCGGGATCGGGCTCCAGGAGCTCTACGCCCTCGCCCAGCGCGACACGACCGGCGTGGCGGGGCAGGTGGCGCTCGACGGGCGGATCGAGGGCACCAAGAACGCCCCCCGGCTCCGGGGCTCGGGCGCGGTGACCGGCGCCGTGCTCGGCGAGTTCCGCGCGCCGCTGGTGCGCGGCGTCTTCAACTACGACGAGCGCCGGCTCCAGAGCAATCTCACCTTCTGGCGCACCGGCGACCCGGTGCTGAACGTCGACGCCTCGCTGCCCCTCGACCTGAGCTTCGGCGCGGTCGCCCGCCGCCAGATCCCGGGCACGCTCACCATCCGCGGCCAGGCCGACAGCGTCGACCTCGCCGTGATCGAGGCCTTCACCCAGAACCTCCGCTCGGTGGGCGGCACCGCCGCCGTCGACGTCCGGATCCAGGGGTCATGGGACGAGCCCCGGCTGGCCGGCGCCGTGGCCTTCCGCGAGGGCTCGGCCCGGGTCCCCGGCCTCGGGGTCCGCTACCGCGACCTGAACGGCCGGGTCCGACTCTCGGGCGACTCGCTCATCGCCGACACCCTGCGAGTCCGCGACGACGACGGCGTGGGCTTCCTCCAGGTGACGGGAGGGATCGAGCTGGAGCGGCTCACCCGTCCGATCCTCGACCTCAGGATCCTGAGCGAGGACTTCCGCTTCATCAACGCGCGGGACTACCTCACCCTCGAGGCGGCGACCGAGGTCGCGCTCACCGGTCCGCTCGAGCGGCCGGTCCTCACCGGCAGCGCGACGGCCACCAACAGCGTGCTCTACTTCGCCGACCTGATCGCCAAGGACATCGTCAACCTCGAGGACCCGATGAACGCGGACCTCGTCGACACGACGATGCTCCGCGCCCAGGACCTCGGCGCCCAATTCCAGAGCCGCTTCCTCGACTCGCTCCAGATCCGCGATCTCCGCTTCCGGGTGGGCGAAGGCGTCTGGCTCCGCTCGAACGAGGCCAACCTCCAGCTCGAGGGGCGGGTCACCGTCAACAAGGAGCGCTGGACGCCGCGGGCGCGGGAGTATCGGGTCAGCGGCGAGTTCCAGACCCCGCGCGGCACCTACACCCTCAAGCTCGGTCCGGTGTTCCGGACCTTCACGGTGGAGCAGGGGACCCTCCGCTACTTCAACACCGCGGATCTCGATGCCCAGATCGACATCGAGGCGCGTCGGGTGGTCCGGGCGGTCGGGAGCGAGCGCGAGGAGTATCCGATCATCGCCAAGGTGACCGGCACCCTGCTCGCGCCCAAGCTCGCGCTGACCCTGCCCGCCGACCGGGCCCCGCTCTCCGAGCGGGACCTGCTCGCGCTCCTGATCACCGGGGCGCCGGCGGGATCGCTCTTCCGGCCGCAGGGGTCGCTCCAGGCCGACGAGGTGGGCTGGTCGATCGGCTCGACGGTGCTCTCCTCCGAGCTGCAGCGTGCCCTGATCGGCGACGCCGGGGGCGGGCGGGTCTTCGACCTGGTCGAGATCCGTCCGGGCTTCGCCCAGGGCAACTCGCTCTTCGCCGGCAGCGGCAACGTCACCACCCTGGCCTTCGGCCGGCAGCTCGCCTCCAAGCTCTTCGCGATCTTCAGCGCCGGCGCCTGCTTCAGTGGAGATGCGTTCTCGTACAAGTATTTTGGGGCGTCGCTCGAATATCGGCTCCATCCGACCCTTCGGTTCCAGCTCTCGGCGGAGCCCGTGCAGTCCTGTCTCAGCCAGACCGCGCAGGCGTTCGGCGCGGGCAGCATCTACCAGTTCGCCACCGATCTCCGGTGGGATCGGGAGTACTGAGGAGCCGATGGCCCGTGCGTTGATCATCGCCAATCCGGTGGCCAGCCGGACCACCCCGGCGCGGACGGTCGCGGTGGAGCGGGTGTTTCGGGCGAACGGCTGGCGGGTCGACGTCGCCCAGACCGAAGGCCCGGGCGACGCCCGCCGGCTCGCCGCCGCCGGGGTGAGCGACGGCGTCGACTCGGTCGTCGTCTTCGGCGGCGACGGCACCACCATGCAGGCCGCGGCGGCGCTGGTGGGGACGGAGGTAGCGCTCGGCCTGGTGCCGGGCGGGACCGGTAACGTGCTGGCCGGCAACCTCCGTCTGCCCCGGCGACCGGTGCCGGCCGCGGAGCTGATCACCCGCGGCCGCTCCCGCCGGATCGACCTGGGTCGGATCGATCGGCCCGACGGCCGATACTACTTCGCGGTGGCCTGCGGGGCGGGGGCCGACGCGACGGTGATGAGCGGGACGCCGCCGGAGGAGAAGCGGAGGCTCGGGATCGGCGGGTACTTCGCCTCGCTCTTCCGCTCGCTCTCGCTGATCCGCTCGGCGCGGACGGTGGTGACCGTGGACGGCGCCCGTCTCGAGGGCCGGGCGGCGCTCGCGCTGGTCGCGAACTGTCCCGAGATGATTCCGCCGCTCGCGCGGATCGGGAACGAGATCCGGCTCGACGACGGCCAGCTCGACCTGATCGTCATCGCCGCCGACACGCCGTGGGAATGCGCCCGCGGCTTTTTCCGGGTGTTCCAGAACGTGGTGCTGGGCACTGGCGAGACGGCCTATCTGCGCTACGCGCGAGGCCGGGAGATCACGATCGAGATGGACCCTGAGCAGCCGACGCAGTTCGACGGTGACCTGATGGCGGGCGGCACGCCCCTCGCCATCACGGTGGAGCCGCTCGCGATCCGGGTGATGGCGCCGGCCCTCGCGGGCAACGGTGGTTGATCGACAACCCTCAATCGGGAAGTGCGATGACCGACTCGATTCTGATCGTGCATGACGACCCCAGCGTGCTCCGGAGCGTGGGCGCGCGGTTCGAGGAAACCGGCAACGAGGTGATCCGCGAGCTGAGCGTGGAGACCGGGGTCGGAACCCTGGCGCGGATCCGTCCCGACGCGGTGCTGCTCGCGACCGGTCTGGCCTCGGCGGAGGCGATCGCCGAGCTGGGCGCGGGCGGGGTCGGCGTGGTGCTGTTCGGCGCGGGGCTCTCCCCGGCCGACCAGGTCGCCGGCTTGAGCGCGGGCGCCGCCCAGGTGATCGACACCGCGGCCGACGGCGGCGTCCTGATCCCGGTGGCGGCGCAGGTGGCGGCCGGCACCCGGATGCGGCGCGTGGCCGAGCGGGCGCTCGCCGAGACGGCGCCGAAGCACGGCCTCGAGCTGCTCGGCAGCTCGGCGTCGATGAAGCAGCTGGCCCAGCAGATCGGGCTCCTCGCCCAGAGCGATCGCACCACCCTGATGCTGACCGGCGAACCCGGCGCCGGCAAAGCCTGGGCGGCGCGGGTGATCCACGGGCTGGGCGGCCGCGCCAGGAAGCCGTTCTTCGAGGTCCGCCTGAGCGGCGCCAACCCGGCCTATCTCGAGTCGCTGCTGTTCGGCCACGAGGTCGGGGTCTTCGTCGAGGCGACCGAGCGGCGGCGGGGGCTCCTCGAGCTGGCCGAGGGGGGCACCGTGCTGCTCCGCGAGATCGGCGATCTGCCGGAGGAGATCCAGCCCAAGCTCCTCCGGGTGCTGGAGACCCGGGCCTTCCGCCGGATGGGCGGAGGCGACGACATCACCGTGGACACCCGGCTGATGGTGACCACCCGGCGGAGCCTCGCGAAGGACGTCGAGGCCGGGAGCTTCCGCGAGGATCTCTTCTACCGGCTCAACGTCATGACCCTGGAGATCCCCGCCTTTCGGGAGCGCGCGGCCGAGGACCGGGAGCTGGTGATCAAGCAGGTGCACGAGGACGTGACCCGTCTCTACCCCGACGGGCCCTCGGCGATCTCCGTGGAGGCGATGGATCGGCTCCAGGCCTACGCCTGGCCGGGCAACGTCCGGGAGGTGTTCAACGTGCTGGACCGCTCGATGCTGATGGCCCGCGGCCAGGTGACGATCAACGTCGAGCACCTGCCCGGCGAGTTCCGGGCCCGGGCCGGCCTGGGCGACCGGCGCCACACGCCGATGACGCTCGACTCGCTCGAGCATCAGCACATCGAGAAGACCCTGCGGTTCCACGGCGGCAACCGGACCCGCGCCGCGAAGGAGCTCGGGATCTCGCGCGCGACCTTGATCAACAAGATCAAGCTCTACTCGATCGCCGACTAGGAGGGCGCGATGGACTCGCCAGACGCCAAGCCGGCCGACGTGATGCGCTGCCGCTCCTGCGGTCGCGAGGAGCGCGCGTCGGAGGGCTACCCCTGCGAGAGCTGCGGCACCTTCATCTGCGTGATCTGCAACTTCCGCGGCGAGACCAAGTGCAAGGAGTGCGGCGGCGGGGGCGGCGCCCAGCAGGGCGAGGCGCGCGGTCTGGGCGTGCCGGGTCCGGGCGAGGAGCCGCCGGGGCAGGCGCCCGAGGGAGCGACCGACGCGTGAAGCGGCTCCTGGTCCTCTTCGACATCGACGGCACCATTCTCCTCTCGGGCGGCGCCGGACGCCGCGCGATCCTCTCGGCGCTGGCCGACGAGACCGGCGTGAGCGAGGCGCCGCTCGACCACATCCGCTTCGACGGGAAGACCGATCCTCAGATCGCGCTCGAGCTGCTCGGGGCCGTCGGTGCGGCCGGCCCGATCGCCGAGGAGCTGATCGCCAGCCTGATCGCCCGCTACCTGGTCCACCTGGAGAGCGATCTCAGCCTGAACGCCGCCCGGGTGACGGTGATGCCCGGGATGCTCGAGCTGCTCGACCTCGTCGAAGCGGAGGAGCGCGCGGTGCTGGGGCTCCTGACCGGCAACGTGAGCGCCGGCGCGGCGCTCAAGCTCAAGGCGGCCGCCATCGAGCCCCAGCGGTTTCGGGTCGGGGCCTACGGCTCCGACCACGCCGATCGCGCCGCGCTGCCGCCGATCGCGGCCCGCCGGGCGGAGCCGCTCTTCGGGCGGGTGCCCGGCGGGCGCGAGGTGGTGATCATCGGCGACACCCCGGCCGACGTCACCTGCGGCCGCTCGATCGGCGCGGTCAGCATCGGCGTGGCCACCGGCTCCTACAGCACGCAGGTGCTCGAGGCGGCCGGCGCGCACGCCACCTTCCAGGACTTCAGCGAGCCCCTCCGGGTTCGCGACACGCTGCTCTCGCTGACCGGATGATCGAGCTCGAGGTCAAGGCGGTCGTCGTCGATCCGGCCGCCCTGCTGACGCGGCTCGAAACCCTCGAGGCGGAGCCGGGCTTCCGCGGCATGATGCGCGACCGGCGGTACGATCGCGGGACCACGCTGCGCGACCGCGACGAGGTGCTCCGGACCCGCGCGTACGAAGGAGGCGAGGGCAGCCGGGTGCACGTGAGCTGGAAGGGCCCGGTCTCGGTCGAGGCCGGCGGATACAAGCGCCGGCCCGAGCTCGAGTATCGGGTCAGCGAAGGCCCGGTGGACGAGGTCTTCGTGGCGCTCGGCTACGGCGTCGTGGAGGCGATCGATCGTTTCGTCGCCTACTACCGGCTTCGCGGCGCGACCGTCAGGATGGAGTGGTACCCGCGAATGGACTGCCTGCTCGAGGTCGAGGGCGAGCCCGAACAGATCGAGAGCGCGATCGTCGCGCTCGAGCTGCCGCGTGACCGCTTCTCTGCCGAGGCGCTGCCGGCGTTCGTGATCCGCTACGAGGCGCGGACCGGTCGTCGCGCGGTGGTCTCGGAGGCGGGCCTCCGCGGCGATCCTCCCGGCTGGGCGGGGGTTGCGTGAAGGACCAGCCCGCGCGTCTCGAGCTGCCCGAGCTGGGGCCCTGGCTCGGCCGGTTGCCCGAGGTGGCCCGCCGGGACACCGAAGACGACTTCGCGCTCGACCCGGTGCGTTGGGCGATGGTCAGCGAGCTCTTCGAGCGGGCCGACGCGGCCCGCGACTTCCTGCTGGCCGGCGATGCCGAAGGCGCCAGGACCGCCCTCGATCGCGCGGCCTGGCTCGCGGTCTGGAGCCCGGTCGTCGGCCATGTCGCCGGACGAATCGAGGCGGCGCTCGCCGCGCGGGTCGCGCGGGCGGCGCGGGTCTCGGCGGCGTCGCCGCGCCAGCTCGAGCCCCTCGTGCTCCACGACGACGACCTCGCGGTGCTCCGCGCGAAGCTGGACGCCGCCGCGATTCCGCTCGAGCGCGAGCTCGCCCGGGCCCCCGCTCGCGGGTCCGAATGGCTGGCGCAGATTCGCCGAGCCTGCCACGCGCTCGAGGCGAGCTGGAACGAGCTCGAAGCGACCGCCCGTGGCGAGCTCGCGGCCCGCCGGCCGGCGATCGATCGGGTGGCCCGGTCGGAGCCGCGGCGGCTGCTCTGGTGGACCTCGATCGGCGTCGCGGCGGCCGGCGCGGGATGGCTGGGGCTCGCCCTGGGCGGCTATCTCCCCGCGCCGGCCTGGCTCGCGCCGTTCGCCGACTGGTTCTGGGGGCTGCCATGGCCGTGATCGGGATCGGGGTCGACGTGGTGGACGTGGCCCGGGCGCAGGCGATGCTCACACCGCACCGCCGCCGGGTGCTCGAGCGGTTGCTCACCGCGGACGAGCGCGCCTACGTCTCGAAGATGCGCCACCCCGCCCGGCACCTCGCGGTCCGGCTGGCCGCCAAGGAAGCGGTCTACAAGGCCTTCCAGACGCTGCCGGAGGCGCGGGCCATCGGATGGCGTGACATCGAGGTTCGCCGGAGCGCCGATGGCCGGCCCATGGTGGAGCTGACCGGGCTGGCCGCGGCGCTCTTCGCGGGCCTGACCGAGGCTCGGATCCACCTCTCGCTCAGCCACTCCGACCTCTCTGGTGTGGCGATGGCGGTGCTGGAGACCGGGTCGCCCGGAGCGGTTCCCGGCGCTTCGTGAGTGGAGGCCGGGTCGAGCGAGGCGGCTCTTTGTCCTGCCATCGACATCCGCCCCTAGCGTAGCCGGTATCCGGCCCCTAGTTTGGTGGCGATGTCGCGAAATTACTTGAGTCTCATTCTCATCTACGCGACCCCCGTCGTGGCGGCCGCCTTCAACCCGGTCGGTGCTCAGGATCGGCCCGCCCAGGCGGCCGCCCCAGCCGACAGTACCCTCGTCGCCGCCCGCCGGCTCGCCAATACCGCGCGGCTCGCCGCCTCCGAGTACCGGCTTGGCGTGGTCGACGGCAAGGTGGTGCTCGAGCCGGAAGTCGAAGAGGCCGCCCTTTTTCTCGGCGAGGCCCGCCGAGTCGCTCTCGGCCTGCCGGCGCCGCTCGGCCCCGAGCTGGCCGGCGAGCTCGAGGTGCTCGCCGGGCTGGTGGGACGGGTAGGGCATCCCGATTCGTTAGGCGCCGGCGTCGAGCGGGTCGTCGCCCGGCTGGCCGGCGCGCTCGGCGCCGACATGGACGAGCTGCCGAGCGAGCTGCCCTCGCTCGCGAGGGGCGCCGAGATCTATGGCGCGGAATGCGCCTCCTGTCACGGCAACCTCGGGCGCGGCGACGGCCCCGCCGCGGTGGGCCTCGATCCGGTCCCGACCAAGCTCGCCGACGCCGAGCAGCTCCGCGACGCCAGCCCGCTCGACTTCTACCGCCGGGTGACCATCGGGGTCGCCGGCACCGCGATGCCGTCCTTCGAGGCCCGCTACTCCGTCGACGACCGCTGGGCCGTCGCGCTCTACGCCTCGGTGCTCCGGCTGCCGCCCGCGCGGGGCGACGCCCCGGTCCGCCTGGCCGACTTCCCCCTCACGGCGCGCTTGAGCGACGCCGCGATCGCCGAGTCGCTCGGCACCGACGGGGCGCTGGATCGGATCGCCGCCGTTCGCACCCACGCCGGCGTGACCGTCGCCCGCGACTATCGCCAGATCATCGCCACCGTCCGCGCGCGGATCGACTCGGCGCTGGCGCTGGCGGCCCAGGGGCAGTCGGATGCGGCGCGGAGCCGGGCCCTCGACGCCTACCTCGCCTTCGAGGCGGTGGAGCGGGAGCTCCGGGTCAAGGATCCGGCCCTGGTGGCCTCGTTGGAGCAGGCCTTCGCCGATCTCCGCGTCGCCGCGGTGAGCGGAGAGGATCTGGCCCCGGTGCGGGTCGCGCTCGACCAGAGCCTCGAGCGCGCCGAGCGCGCCGTCGTCACCTCGCTCTCGCCGGTCTCGCTCTTCGCGCAGTCGATCGTGATCCTGCTTCGCGAGGGGCTCGAGGCGATCCTCGTGGTCGGCGCCCTGATGGCCTTCCTCGTGAAGCTCGGCGCGGGCCACCGGCGTCGCGACCTGCAGCTCGGCGTGCTCGCCGCCGCTGGGCGCCAGCCTGGTCACGGCGGTCCTGATCGAGACCGTCTTCCGGCTTCGCCCCAGCACCAGGAGGCGCTCGAGGCGTCGACCATGGTGGTCGCCACGGTGATGCTCTTCTGGGTGAGCTACTGGCTGCTCTCGAAGATCGAGGTGGCCCGCTGGAATCGGTTCGTGAAGAGCCGGCTGAGCGAGGCGCTGGGCCACGGCTCGCGCTTCGCCCTCGGCTCGGTCGCCTTCCTCGCGGTCTACCGCGAGGGCTTCGAGACCGTGCTCTTCTACAAGGCGCTGCTGGTGTCCGGCGGCGAGGGCCCGGTGGGGCTCCCGGTCGGGCTCGGCATCCTGGTCGGGTTCGTGGTCCTGACCGCGGTCTACGTGGCGATCAACCGCTTCGGCGTCCGGTTGCCGCTCCGTCCCTTCTTCGCGGTCACCAGCGCGCTGCTCTACCTGATGGCGTTCAACTTCGCGGGCACCGCGATCGCCGAGCTGCAGGAGGGCGGCTTCCTGCCCTTGACCCCGGTCGAATGGCTGCCGCGGGTTCCCGTGCTCGGTCTCTATCCCACGATGGAGTCGACCCTGGCGCAGGCGCTGCTGCTCGCCCTCGCCGCGCTGGCGCTGGTCTGGACCTTCGTGGTGACCCCTCGCCGCGCGAGCCGCGCCGCGGCGTAGCCAACCTCACCGAGGCCCGGGCATGGTTCCACTCGGCGTGCTCCTGGCAACCGCTCTCTTCGCGCGCTCACTCGGCATCTTCGGGGTCGGGATGTTGGACTCGTGGCCCAGCGCCACGCGCCTCGGCATCGCCGCGATGCTCCTGGCCACCTCCTCCGCGCATTTCACCAGCCTCCGACACGACCTCGCCAAGATGGTGCCGACCTGGATTCCCCGGCCGGCCGCCGTGGTGGCGTTCACCGGCGTGTGCGAGGTGCTCGCCGCCGTCGGGCTGCTGGTCCCGATCACCCGCGGGCTCGCCGCCAAGGCCTTGATCGTCTTCTTCGTCGCCGTGTTCCCCGCGAACGTGCGGGCGGCGCGGCAGGGCATCGCGCTCGGCGATCGGCCGGTGACTCCGCTGTGGTTGCGGACCCCGATGCAGGCGGTCTTCGTCGGACTGACCTGGTGGGCCGGCGTCGCGAACTGACGCGACGCCGCTGGGTCAGGCTCCGGCCTGGCTGGTCAGATAGGCGCCCGGGCTCGGGTCCGGGGCGTTGTTGAGTCGCGCGAGGACCGCGAAGCCGATCGCCACCACGGCGGCGCTGGTCAGCTGGGCCAGCGTGAAGGGGCCGAGGAAGCGGTCGTCCTTGGCGCGGAGGATCTCGATCAGGAAGCGCTCGACCCCCGCGAAGACGAGGTACGCCCCGAAGAGCCACCCGAGCGGCTTCCCGTTGAGCCGCCAGCGCCAGAGCAGCATGAAGGCGCCGAGCATCAGGGCGACCTCGTAGAGCTGGGTCGGATGCACCGCCAGCACCGTGAGCGGTGGGGTGTCGGGTGGCACGACGACGCCGAATTGCGAGGACAGCGCGCCCGCGGTCGACGGCGGCACGCCCTCGGGGAACTTCACGCCCCAGGGCAGGGTGGTCGGCCGGCCGTAGTCGTCGCCGACCACGAAGCAGCCGATGCGCCCCACCGCATAGGCGGCGGCGAGCGCGGGCGCGGTGAGCTGCATCGTGACGCGGGTGGGCACGTTGCGTCGCCATCCGTTCAGCAGCACGGCCACGACGCCGCCGATGAACCCGCCGTACCACACCAGACCGCCGCGCGAGAGCAGGGTGCCGAGGTCGCCGGTCAAGGCGACGTACCAGAGCTTGGCGCCCAGAATGCCCCCGAGCACCGCCGCCACCACGATGTCCGCGCCGTACTCCTCCCGCCACCCCCGACGCCGAAGCTCCAGCGCCACCAGCCAGCCGCCGACCAGGAAGGCCAGCATCATCATCAGGCCGAAGCCGGTGAGCTGGAAGCTACCGAGCCGGAAGATCAGGGGGTGAACGGTCATCCGTGAGCTCGAGGGGTCGGGGAGGGGGTTCGCGCTGGCTGGAGGGTAAGGGCCGACGGGTCCCTCGGCAAGCGTTCCCGGGCAGGCCCGAGTCTCAGATCTCCTGGCGCCGGAAGCGCGCGATCGCGGCCAGGACGAACCCGCCGAACGCGAGCCCCGCCGTGAAGAGTGGCCAGCCGAGATGGAGCTCGCGGCCCGTGAGCGCGGCGTCGACCGAGCCCGGGAGCGCCGCGAACGAGTACCGGGCGGCCGGCGGCCAGATCGTCACCAGCAGCATCACGAAGAGCAGGGCCAGGCCGGCGCCGGCCGCCGCGCCGCGCGACGGGAGCACCACCGAGAAGAAGGTCATCGCGCTCACCAGCAGCGCGGCGAACGCGAGCCAGATCGCGACGGCGCGGACGAAGCCGCCCACGGGCTCCGGCGGCAGCACCAGCCGCGAGACCGCCACGCAGACGATCGCCGCGACGACCGTCGGCACCAGGATCAGGCCGAGGAAGGAGATCAGCTTGGCGCCCACGAAGGCGGCTCGGGAGAGCGGCTTGGTGAGCACGAGGATGGCCGTGCCCGAGGAGCGCTCCGAGGAGACCACGCCCGCCCCGGCGATGATCACCGCGATGATCACGATCTGGGAGAGGTTCTTCAGGAACTGGGCGTAGCCGTCCAGCCCGGTGGGATCGGGCAGCTGGATCACTACACCCGGCTGGGAGCCGGCGAGCGAGCCGATCAGCTTCGGCGCGACCAGGGCGACGAGGGGGCTGGTGATCCCGAAGAAGAGCAGCATGCCCGGGATGACCCAGATCCTCCAGGTGCGGAAGATCTCGTTCCGCTCCTTGGCGAGAAACGCGGCGAAGCCGCTCATCCGACCTCCCGCCCGACCAGATCGACGAAGACCTCCTCCAGCGTCACTTCCTCGGGCTCGAGCGCGACCAGCCCGATGCCGGCGGCCGCCACCAGCCGGGGGATCTCCCGGGCGGCGGTGGCCCGGTCGTTCACGGTGACGCGGAGCCGATTCGAGTCGGCCTCGAGCGCGGTGATCCAGGCCGCCCCGTCGAGCGCGCCGACGAACCGGTCCGCCGCGACGTCCAGAGTGAGCGCCAGGCGCTCGACCCCGGTCCGGCGCTTGAGCTCGGCCACGGAGGCGCTGGCGGCCACCCGGCCCCGGTCGAGGATCGCGACGTGATCCGAGACCCGCTCGACGTCCGCGAGGATGTGGGTCGAGAAGAACACCGTGGTCCGGCCGCGGAGCGAGACGATCATCTCGAGCACCTCGCGCCGGCCGATCGGGTCGAGGGCGCTGGTCGGCTCGTCGAGGAAGAGCAAATCGGGGGCGTTGATCAGGGCCTGCGCCACGCCGAGCCGCTGCTTCATTCCGCGCGAGTAGCCGCCGATCCGGCCCCGGACCCGGGCGAGGCCCGCCATCTCCAGCAGCGCGCCGGCCCGGCTCTCGAGCTCGGCCCCGCCAAGTCCGAAGAGCCGGCCCGCGAAGCGGAGGAACTCGGCGCCGGTCATCCAGTCGTAGAAGCCGGGGACGTCCGGCAGGAAGCCGAGCTTGGCGCGATCCGCGGGCCGGAGCGTCCGGACGTCGTGTCCCAGCACTCGCGCGGTGCCGCTGGTCGGCGCCGCCAGACCGGTGAGGATCCTCAAGGTGGTGGTCTTGCCGGCCCCGTTCGGGCCGAGGAAGCCGAACACCGATCCGGCGGGAACGGTGAGTGAGACCCGGTCGAGCGCGAGGTGCGTTCCGAAGCGCTTGCTGACCTCTTCGATCTGGATCGGCGGCGGCGCGCTCACGGCCGATCGGACTTCCCGTAGAGACGGTCCAGGGCGCGGTCCCGTGCGTCGCGCTCCCCGGCGTGCGTGGCGATCTCGACCAGCGGCTCGCGGCGGCCGAGCACCAGATAGATGAGGGCGCCCAGCAGATTGCCGGCCACGATGATCAGGACCCAGACCCACTTCCGCCCGCCGGCCACCTCGGGCCGCTTCGCGAGGTCGATCAGCGAGTAGATCTGGACGACGAGCTGCACCGCGAGCGCGACGAACAGCAGCAGGCGCACGGTCGGGGAGAGCGAAGCGAGCGCGTCGGAGATGGCCTGCATGGGTCGGCCTCCTGGCCTGACTGGGGAAGCGCCAACGGAGAAGATACGGCGCCGGACGCGCTTCGCTCAGGCCTCGGCGTCCGGCACCAGGTAGGCGCCCGGTGCTGGGTCGGGCGCGCGCGCCAGCCGGCGCATCACCGCGATCCCGATCCCGGCGATCGCGACGCTCACCAGCTGCGCGAGCGTGAAGGGGCCGAGCAGTCGGTCGTCCTTGGCGCGGAGGATCTCCACCAGGAACCGCTCCAGGCCCGCGAGGGCGAGGTAGGCCCCGAAGAGCCAGCCTAACGGTCTCCCGCCGAGTCGCCAGCGCCAGAGCAGCATGAACACCGCGAGCATCGCGGCCACCTCGTAGAGCTGGGTCGGATGGACGGCCAGCACGGCGGTGGGCGCGAGCTCCGGGGCGATCGGAACCCCGAACTGGCTCGCGAGGTTGGCGGCGGTCGACGGCGGGATCCCCTGGGGGAACTTGATTCCCCAGGGGAGGTCGGTGGGCCGGCCGTAGTCGTCGCCGACCAGGAAGCAGCCCACCCGGCCCACCGCGTAGGCCGCGGCGAGCGCGGGCGCCACCAGCTGCATGGTGGCCCGGGTCGGCACGTCGAGCCGCACCCCGTTCAGGAGGACGCCGATGGTGGCGCCGATGAAGCCACCGTACCAGACCATCCCGCTTCGGGAGAGCAGGGCGCTCAGGTCGCCGGTCAGGGCGACGTACCAGAGCTTGGCGCCGAGCAGGCCGCCCACGACCGCGGCGGCGACCAGATCGGCCGTGTAGTCGGGGTGCCAGCCGCGCCGGCGGAGCTCGAGGCTCACGAGCCAGCCGCCCACCACGAAGGCGGCCGCCATCATCAGCCCGAAGCCGGTGATCTCGAGCCGGCCGATCTGGAGAAGACGGGGATAGACGGTCATCGGCGCTGCACGGTAAGGGCCCGGCGCCCGCCCGGCAAGCGTCCCGAACGTACCGGTCTGCACCGGGCGGGATCGGCGCCCGATGCGCGCCGCCGGCCGGACCGGCGGCAGATCGCTACCCCGCGAGCTCCGCTTCCATGATCGCGTTGCCCCCGCTCACCACGACGGCGACCCGCTCGTCCGGCGCGGGACAATAGCGGCCGCTCGCGAGCGCGGCGAACGCCGCGGCAGCCTCCGGCTCGGGCCAGATCGGATCGCGTCCCAGAACCCGCTGGGCTCGGAGGATCTCGTCGTCGCTCACCAGCACGGTGCGCTCGACCCGTCGCGCGACGATCGGATAGACCAGCGTGCCCACGCGCTTCGGCGCGAGCGAGCGGGCCAGGCTCTCGGTCGGGGCGTCGACCGGCTCGCCGGCGGCGAGCGCGCGGGTGAGGGTGGGCGCGAGCTCGGGCTCGACGCCCACGATCCGGGCGCGGCCCTCGAACCAGGTGGCGATGCCCGAGATCAGCCCGCCGCCACCGACGCCGACCAGCACGGTGTCGAGGTCGGGGACCTGCTCGTCGAGCTCGAGCGCGAGGGTGCCCTGGCCGAGGATGGTCTCCGGCTGGTCGAAGGCGTGGACCACCATCGCGCCCGATTCGCCGACCCACGCCTCCGACCGGGCCAGCGCGTCGGCGTAGCCCTCGCCGTGGACGTCGACGGAGGCGCCCGACGAGCGGATCCGCTCCAGCTTGATCGCCGACGAGGTGCGAGGCACGAAGATCCTCGCGGGCACTCCGAGCCGTCCGGCGGCGAAGGCGACTGCCGCGCCGTGGTTCCCGCCGGAGGCGGCGGCCACCCCGGCGGCCGGCACCTCACGGGTCAGCAGGTGGGTGAAGGCTCCGCGGGTCTTGAACGAGCCGGCCCGCTGGGTGGTCTCCAGCTTGAGGGTCAGCGACTCGAGCTCGAGGCCGAGATCGGCGCCGCTCACCCGGAGCACGGGCGTGCGTCGAATCGCCGGCGCGATGATGCGGTGGACCCGCTCGATCTCGGCGCGGGAGATGGCCACGCCCGTCGGCGCGGTCACGACTCGTCGCGCACTTCGAGCACCGCGTCGACCTCCACGGGGACGTTGAGGGGCAGGCTGCCGGCGCCGACGGCCGCGCGGGCGTGGCGCCCCCGCTCGCCGAACACCTCCACCATCAGGTCGGAGCAGCCGTTGATCACGCCGGGCTGGCCCGCGAATCCGGGCACGGCGTTCACGAAGCCCGTCAGCTTGACCACCCGGCTCACCCGGTCGAGCGAGCCCAGGGCCTGTCTCGCCACGGCCAGGATGCCGAGTCCGGCCAGCCGGGCGGCGGCCTTGGCGTCGGTTTCCGAGACCGTCTCGCCCACCCGACCAGCCAGCGGGCCGCTCGGTCCGATGGGGACCTGGCCCGAGATGAACAGCAGGTTCCCGCTCCGCACGTAGGGCACGTAGTTGCCCGCCGACGGGCCTACCGTGGGCAGGGTGATCCCCAGCTCGCCAAGGCGCGCTTCGGGTTGCTTCTCGGTCATCGGACGGCGACTCCTTTCAGGGCCCGACCGATCAGGGTCTGGGCCCGGTCGATGCCTCGCTCGTCACGGCGGTAGAACGTCCACTGCTTGACCGACCTGGCTTTGACCAGACCCGCGTCGAGCAGGATCCGCATGTGGCGGGAGGTGGTGGGTTCGCTGACCTTCAGGCGGCGCGCGATCAGCACCGAGCAGACTCCGTCGGTCTCGAGGTCGCCGTCGACCTGCTTCGGGAAGAAGCGGACCGGGTCCTCGAGCCAGCGGAGAATCTCGAGCCGCTTGTCGCTGGCCAGCGCGGCGAGCACCTGAAGCGCGGTTGACATTAGTTAGCATTTTAGCTAACTCGCCACCCATGAGCCAGCCCGGTGTCCCCGCCCGGCCCGCCGCGCCGTCGCCGCGGGCGCTCCTGGTGAGCGCGATCCTCTTCGAAGGGGCCCTCTTCGGTCTCGGGCTCCTCTTCCTGTGGCTCGCCGGCCTCGGGCTGGTCTGGCGCGTGACGGCGTCCGAGCTCGCCGCCGGGGTCGTGCTCGGGCTGCTCCTGGCGGGCGCCGTCGCGGCCCTCGTTCAGCTCGAGTGGTCCTGGCTGGCGCCGCTCCGCCGGGACGTTCGCCGGCTGGCGGAGACCTTCGCGAGCGCTCCCTTCGCGGTGGTCCTGGCGGTGTCCGTCCTGGCCGGGGTGGCGGAGGAGGTGCTCTTCCGCGGCTTCCTGCAGGGCTGGCTCGCCGGCTGGGTCGGCCCGACCGGCGCGCTGGTCGCCGCCGCGGCCGTCTTCGGTCTCGCCCACGCGATTTCCTGGCGGTACGCGACCCTGGTGACCCTGCTCGGTCTCTGCTTCGGATGGCTCTACCTGGCGACCGGATCGATCTGGCCGCCGATCGTCGGGCACGCGCTTTACGACATGGTGGCGCTACTCTACGGCCAGCGCTGGCTCCGGGCGCTGGAGCGGGCGGAGGCGGGGGCGGCCTC